>NZ_JBLZQV010000002.1:0-211160 GCF_052048175.1 Herbiconiux dendrobii
CCGGGCGCTACGGTGCGGCCACCGCCTCCGGGCCGAAGACAGTCGCCGTCGTCACAGGCTGGGGCGGCAAGGCAAAGGCCACCCTCGGCAACTGGATCGTCCTCACCGAACGCGACTACGACTGGAACGTTCTGGACATCCAGTCGCGGAAGGTCGATGGCGAGACGATCAAGGCTGACACCTTTTACGCGCTGCGAGGCGGCCAGGTGGTCGAGGCGTGACCTCAGCCCTCAGAACGAGGGATGGTGTAGTTCACGATCTGCCGGAAGCGGAGTACCACGTTGGCCCCGAGTTGTCTTCAACCGGGGCCAAACTGTTGCTCCGTTCCCCCGCCACCTTCCACTACCACCAGTCACATCCACGGAAGGCGAAGCCCGAGTTCGATCTCGGAACAGCTGTCCACTCGAAGGTGCTGGGGGTTGGCGCACAGATTGAGGTCATCCCCACCGAGTACCTTGCCGTCAACGGGGCAACTTCAACGACGGCGGCGAAGGCATTTATCGCGGATGCTCGCTCGGCCGGTCTGATCCCCGTGAAGCAGGACATAGCCGACAACGTGAACGCAATGGCCGAAGCCGTCGTGGCGCACAAGACGGCTCGGCGTCTAGTCGAGTTCGGGCGGGCCGAGGTGTCCGTGTTCGCCACCGATCCCGAGACCGGTGTGCGGATGCGGGCCAGGTTCGACTACCTCGCCGACACCGCCGTGGACCTCAAGTCCATTGGCACCACCGCTGACAGCGAGAACTTCTCCAAGCAGGTGGCGACCATGGGCTACGACGTTCAGGAATCCCACTACCTGCACACCCTCGGGTGCGCGACCGGGGACTTCTCCACCGGAATGCGCTTCATCGTCGTGGAAACCGAACCCCCACACCTTGTGCAAGTCCACGAACTGTCGAACGAGTTCGCCGAGATCGGCGCCGCACGAGCACGCGAAGCGAGACGCAGGTTCAAGGCCGGTTCTGAAACCGGCATCTGGGGCGGGTACGAACCCGAACCCCTCCCCCTTCAACCGCCCTTGTGGCACATCTACGGCAACCAGGAGCTACTGCAATGACTCTGAAGACACGCAAACCGACAGGCAGACCATCCTGGCCCCTCACGGTGCTCGCCGGCCGAGAAGGCGCGGGCAAGACCTGGGCGGCGCTCTCCGCCTCCGCCTCTCCCCTCGTCGGCCGCACTCTCGCCATGACGATCGATGAAGACCAGCCAGACGAGTACGGCGCCATCCCCGGCGCTGACTTCGAGATCGTGGACCACGACGGCACCGCCCGCGGCATCATTGCCACTCTGGATGAGATGGAGAAGGAACCCGATGTGGGCGGGCTCCCCACCCTGTGGGTCATCGACTCGGGCGGCCGCTTCTGGGACCTTCTCTCCACCAACGCGCAGACGAAGGCGAACTCGAAGAAGCAGAACTCGAACCGCACCGACGACTCCCCTGTGTCCGTCGAACTGTGGAACGAAGCCGCGAAGCAGTGGAAGCAGTTCTACGACAAGCTGCGCCGCCACAACGGGCCCGTGATCCTCACCTCCCGCCTTGAGCAGGTAGTTGTGATGGACGGGCACCGTCCGACGACGGAGAGGGAATGGAAGATCCAGGGGTACAAGACCCTCCCGTACGACGCGCAGGTGATCGTGGAAATGCCCGAGCGGGGTGAGTACCTGATCCGCAAGGTGAAGTCCACCCGGTTCACGCTCACGAAGAAGACCCCGAAACCGGACTTCACCATGGATTGGCTGTGGGGCGTTCTGGGCCTCGCAGACGGCGCCGACGCACGCACATACGGGGGGACTGTTCCTGACCCGGACGATGCCCCGTCAGACACGTCTGGGCGCGACTGGATGGCCGAGCTCAAAGAGGCAATCCCGATCGGCACTAGTGCTATCGCCGCGCTCGGTCTGGCAGCGAAGGCTGCACACGCGGACCCGGAGAAGGTCATCGAACCGATCTCGAAAGCGTGGCGTGAGGTCAACGCCAAAGAGAAGGCCGCCACGGCGGCAGAGCAGGAGAACGCAGCATGACCGAATTGATCGAGGACACAGACCGCCTCGAGGCGACTATTGCGCTGGCAACCGCACACAGCGCCGCCTATGCCCAGATGCTCGTCTACGACGAGGGGGTGGGAGGCCTAGGCGTGCGCCATCCCGAGATGTTCGCCGACATGCTGGCCTGGGATGGTTCGACCGAAAATGACCACGCCGACACCGTTCTCTGGCTCGCGGGCCTCGTTGCGCGCGCCTGGGACCAGGGCATGCGTTCGGGGATGAGCCGGGCCATGCGCAAGATGTCGGACGAACCCGGCCTGTCGCTCGAGATCGCGAACCCATATGAGGTGTCCGCATGAGCCGCTCCAAGGCGAGAGGCACGGCTTTCGAGAGGCTGCTCGCAGATGGCTTCGCTGCCGCACTCGATGACGACCGGATCGACCGTGCCGTCATGCGTGGCTCGGCCGACCGCGGCGACCTCACCCCTATTCGATCCCCCCACGGGCTGATCATCATCGAGGCGAAGAACGTGAAGCGTCAGGCCCTCGCCGAGTGGGTGGGTGAAGCGCAGGCCGAGGCGGGCAACGCGGACGCCCTGGCCGGGTTCGTTGTGCACAAACGGCGCGGTAAGGGCCAGTTCCAAGACCAGTACGTGACAGCCACGGTCAGAGAACTCCTGGCGGCCGTTTGGGGCGTGCAGACGGAGGCCCGCCCGTGATTTGCCGAACCTGCAACCACCCCCTGTACGTCCTGTTCACCGACCCGGTGGTGCCCATCTGCCTCCACGGATGCGAGGACGGCAACGAGTGACCATCAGACCGAAGTACGAGACCACCCCGAGGAGACCGCGCCAGGCCCGCCACGTCCCACCCGCGGCTCTCGCAGCACTCACGAACCGCGACGGCCACGTGAGTGCATGGACGGGCCGGGATGTTCCCGAGCTCGTTCCGCAGCACCGTCAGGGTGGGGCGGGTGGCCGGCGCGGGAAGCACCGCCTGTCGAATCTGGTGTGGTTGGAGTCGAGTATCAACGGGCTGATCGAGTCGGACTCTGGGTGGCAGGCGGAAGCCATGCTGCGGGGTATCAAGATCAGCCTCCACGCCGACCCCGAAGCCGTCGCGATCCGGCATGAGGTTCACGGGGCGGTCCTACTCAAAGACACCGGGGAGGTGATTCATGCCGAGAGATCAACGCCTGTACATGACGTTCCCGAACGACTTCTGGATGCACCCGAAAGTTGCCCCGCTCTCCGTTGAGGCGAAGTGGGCGTTCGTGGAAATGAACGGGTATTCGCGCATGCAGGACCTCGACGGGCGCATACCGGAGGTCATGGCTCACCGCCTGTGGGACCCGGCAACGCTCGCGCTCCTCGTGAGCTCGCACCCAGAGAAGCCGCTGGTGGTGGTCTCGGATGGCGCCTATGTGATCCGTGACTACGCCCAGCATCAGCAGACGACGGATGCTCGCGAGAAGTTGTCGCAGGCCCGTTCTGAAGCGGGTAGAGCGGGTCGCGCCAAGCAATTGGCGGGCAAAGGGCAGACACCTGCCGGGCAAGAGTCCGGGCAAGTGCCCGGGCAAAGCTGGGCAGAGTCAGAGTCAGAGACAGAGTTAGAGACAAAGAGATCTCCTTCTAACGAAGGAGATCCTTCTTTGTCCGAACCTGACGGTTCCGACTCGGGATTCTCTGCTGATGTCCATCGACTCTGCGACCTGCTCGCCGACCTGATCCGCCTCAATGGCAACAAGGTCGGGACGGTCGGCAAGGTCTGGTGGACCGCATGCGACCGACTCGTTCGGATCGATGGCTACACCCCGCAGCAGGTCGAGTGGGTGATGCGGTGGTCCCAAGCGAACGAGTTCTGGCAGGGCAATGTGCTGTCGATGCCGAAGCTGCGCGAGAAGTTCGACCAACTCAAGACCCGCGCCATGGCTGAGGCCGCAAGCAAGACCGCTTCAGCTGCTCCCCGGCAGACGGCGGCCCGCCGCAACCTCGGCACCGTCGCGCACTTCCAGGAGAAGAAGAGATTGGAGCTAGACCAGTGATGGATGAAGTGCAGGTCGCGGAGTTCCTGACGGTGGTCTCGATGATCGACAACCGAATTGTGGAGCCCGAGACGGTCACGGCGTGGCACAGGGTCATCGGGCACCTCGACTACGACACCGCCCTAGCAGCGATGGAGATGCACTTCGGTGAGTCCACCGTGTACCTGCTCCCCGCACACATTGCAGGTAACGCCCGCAGGGTGCGGGAGCAACGGCACCCGGCATCCCTGCCCCCTCAACGGGAGTACGAAGCCCACCCGCGCCCGGACAACTACGAAGCGATGGCTGCTGCGGCCGGCGACCCGGTTCGGTTCGCGGCAGAGGTCGCGATCTACAACGACCAGTTGCGTGCTGCGGGGTTCCCGGAAGTGCACCTCAACGAAAGGAGACGGTGATGACAGCCCTGATTGAAGAGCTATCGCCGGTGGTGACGATCTGCCGCGGTCCGGCGATGGAGGAGCGGGTTCGCGATTCGATGGGTGAACGGTGGTGCTTCAAGTGCCGCAAGCGCGCCGAGTTCGTCTGGGTCGTGATGACACCCGTCATCAATCTCGATGACCCGGACAGCCTCTACGCCGCCATGTGGGGTCCTTCAGCATTCAGCAAGTGCGGGAACTGCCATCAACATGACGGGCAACTGTTCCCCGGCTGGTCCTACCGCTGGGAAGACGATTGAGCGAACCGCGGGTGGACTGGGATGAGGTGGCGCGCCTCACCCGGGCCGGGTTTTCCGCCCAACAAATCGCTGTCATCTGCCGGTGCAGCGCCCGCACCGTGGCCCGCATCCGAGTCGAGACCGGAACCAGCAGCCCGCTCCGACCCCACCAGAGCGAACCCATCGACCGGGTGCGTCTCGCCCAAGCACAAACCCTTCTCGAGGACGGCGCCTCGTTCAACGAGATCAGCCGCACCCTCAACATCAGCCTCCACACCCTCCGCAAGTACTTCCCGGGCCGAGCGCTTTCCCGGGATGAGGCTGACGAGCATCGGCGCATGCAAATCGAATTCAACCGAATCCCCAACCACCTGAACAGAAAGGCCGCGTAATGGCAGGCGAAACCAACATCACCGTCGTAGGCAACCTCACCGCAGAGCCAGAACTGAGGTACACGCAGAACGGGCTGGCGGTCGCGAACTTCACGATCGCATCGACCCCCCGTACGTTTGACCGCGCGTCGAACGACTGGAAAGACGGCGAGGCGCTGTTCCTCCGCGCGAGCGTGTGGCGTGAATTCGCCGAGCACGTGGCCGGTTCGCTGACCAAGGGCATGCGCGTAGTCGTCACCGGGGCCCTGAAGCAGCGTAGCTACGAAGACAAGGAAGGGCAGAAGCGCACCTCGATCGAGCTCGAGGTTGACGAGATCGGCCCTTCGCTCCGGTACGCGACCGCGCAGGTGACCCGCACCTCGTCAGGTGGTGGCCGGCCGCAGCAGCAGGCCGCTGAAGAGCCGTGGGCGGCGGCCGAGCCGGGGTCGGGAGAGGTTCCGTTCTGACGACTACGGACTTCCGAACGCCCGAGCGATGGAACTCGGTCCCCGTCCCGGAACGCGTCGCGTACCGAGCAGTGAGCAAGGTTGACGAGTCGCCCGAGGGCTGCTGGATCAGCCGCTATTCCACGGGCTCGCACGGCTACTCGCAGATCGGATGGCAGGAAGGCGGGAAGACGCACATGGTCCTCGGTCATCGCGCCGCTTGGACTTTCGCCTTCGGTCAGGTCCCGCTTGGGATGACGATCGATCACACGTGCAAGACGAGACGATGCGTCAACCCGCTACACCTGCGCCTGCTCCCCAACTACGAGAACGCGCGCCGCGTATTCGGCGAGGACTGGGCGTTGGGCTACTGCAAGCGCGGCCACCCTTCGAGCGAGCTCCGCGAGTATCCGCGGAACGGCCGCATGTCGAAGGAATGCCGCATCTGCCGATCCGAACGCTACGCCCGCAACAACTGGCGCGTACGCCACCCCGGCGAGCCTTTCCCGGGCCGAGCGAACCCCACCCCAAACAACTCCACAGAGAACAGGACACCATGACAGCACCCACCATCACCGTGTACACCAAGTCCAACTGCCGCCAGTGCGAGGCCACGAAGAGATACTTCGGACGCAACGCCCTCACCTACGCCGAAGTGGACCTCGAGCAGTCCCCCGGTGACATGGCCGCCGTGAAAGCCCTCGGCTACCAGGAAGCACCCGTCGTCATCGCCTCCCTCGACGGGGTGCCCGGCAATGAGGTGCACTGGTCCGGGTTCAACCCCGGCCGCATCGACTCTTTGGTGGCCGCGTGATCGGCCGCCGTAAGAAAGTCGAGGCCGACAGGCCGGTCAAATGCGCGACCTGTGGAGGGAGCGGCATCTATCACTTGATCCGCCCTGACTTCGAGCAGTGTTTCACCTGCGGTGGGTGCCAAGGAACTGGGGTGAAACCATGAAGCCCAAGATGCTCGAGTTGTTCTCATGTGCGGGAGGTTCTGCCATGGGATACCACCGCGCGGGGTTTGATGTGTACTGCGTGGACATCGACCCGCAGCCCAACAACCCGTTCCCATTCCATCAGGGCAACGCCCTCGAGGTGATGACTCGCCTTGTGGAAGGGGGCCAATGGAACTTTCACTCTAATTACGACGACCAAGAGTTGGGTACTGTGCAGCACTGGGAATACTTAAGCCTCTCCGACTTCGCTGCCATTCACGCTTCGCCTCCGTGCCAGGGGTACACGAACCTGAATAACCACGACAAGAGCAAGTGGCCGCTGTTGATCCAGCCGGTGCGTGAACTACTTGAGCAGGCCGGCCTCCCGTTCGTGATCGAGAACGTGCAGGGGGCTCCCATCAGGCGCGACCTCACGTTGTGCGGGGAAATGTTTGGTCTGGGTGTAATACGGCACCGCTACTTCGAGCTCGGTGGCTGGTCGATGGAACCACCTGAGCATGTTCCGCATCGCGGTCGTGTGGCTGGGTGGCGTCACGGCGTCTACTACGACGGCCCATATGTCGCCCCGTACGGCAATGGTGGGGGTAAAGGTTCGGTGAAGCAGTGGCAGGACGCAATGGGCATCGACTGGACCGATGACCGCCACGAGCTAGCCGAGGCCATCCCCCCGGCTTACACGGAGCACATCGGCGCCCGGCTTCTTGAGCATGTGCGTCAGGCGGTGCCAGCATGAACGGCTCCGCGGCCGAACGGCTCCGCGCCGGCCTCCGCCTACTCATGGGTTCGGGCGACATCACCCCTCAGGGTGTGCGCGTGCTCGAGCAGATCATTGAGGCGGAGACAGCATGACGGATTCGCGTATCCGCCTGGTGTCGAAGGTGGGCGGTGGGGCCGAGTTGCGTGTGTCTGCGGATGCTGCGGCGGAGCTCGGCCAGGCCGGCATGGTCTCCTACCTGACCGGCCTGGGTATCAGCCCGCTACAGGTTGGCGCCCCAACGTTTCAGAAGACCCGGGGGTTGTGGATCATCCCCATCAGCAAGAAGGACGACTGATGGCAAGCGTGAAGATCGAAGTGACCGTAGGCGCCAGCACCTACGAGGTCACAAAGGTGGTGCCGATTCGGACGACTTACGCCGACCGCGACGAACCGAAACAGCCTGCCATCCGCGCGTTGAACGCGGCCGTCCGCGACATCAAAGCGGCCATCACGGCAGGTGAGGCCGGATGAAGCATCCTCTTGCCCCGCGTGTGAGCGCCCCGAACCCAACAGCGGATCGGGGCGTTTCCCATTCCCGGTGCTGCCGGAAGGCGTGCTGGACCCCGTACGGATGCCGCAACGAGAACTGCCCGTGTCACACGAAGGAGACCAGATGAGAGACCTTGAGGATGCGGTCACCGCCCTCACCCGACCCGTGGTCGAACACTTCCAGCAGACCGCCGATGACGGGAAGCTGATCAAGTTGCATTCGGCTGAACTGCCGTGCCTGTTCGACCAGTTGTACGCAGCTGTAGCACCGGGGGCGGAGACGGCGGCGGGGTCAACATCGTTGGCGTCGACCCGCAACCTGATCGACGGTGACGCCCTGTTTGAGCACGCGAAGATGGCGTCTCAGATCGGCGACTGGTGCCGCATGGTGTTCGTGCGGCCGACCCGGCACCCGGCCCCGGACTTGAAGGCGTGGTTCGACGCCTACAAGCACACCGACTCAGACCCCGACTGGTATGTGAGCACCCTGCGGAGGTGGCGTCATGTCATCGAAGCGATCCTCGACAAACCAAAAAGGTTCGAGGTGAGCTTGTGCCCGGTGTGCAAGTCGACCACGTGGACGGATGAGGCCGGCGCCACGTTCACTCACCCGATTCTGGTGGAGTACAAGGTTCCGAAGGATGGGGCGAAGATCTATCCGAAGGCGACGTGTCGGGCGTGTGATGCGGAGTGGGGTTCGTTCGCCGCGATCGAGGAGCTCGGCAAGGAGCTTGAAGAAGTCGCGCCCTGATGTATACCGACGACGCAGAACGGTGGAGAGATCCAACCCCAGCCCACTGGCACACGAAATACCTGCGGCCGTGGACACGCGAGAAGACGGAGCAACGACAAAGGCTGGTTGCCGAGTATCACCGAGTCCACGCAATCGAACACGCACGAGCCAACTCACTAATCCGGTGTCGCTTCTGTAACGGGTGGCCCGACCAAACGAAAGAACCCATTATGACCAGCAACGAACAGCCCATCACCTACACGATGCCCGAGCTCGAGGCTGCCAGCGATTTGGTCGCTACCCTCGACGCCGCATTCAACACGCTCAAGCACTGAGCCCGTGGATTGGAACGAAGCATGAACGAGAACGAAGAGAGCCAGCGCCGTCTTGCGGAGGTTGTTCGCCTGTTGAAGGAGATGCCGATCGTGTCTGCCTCCTCGGCGAAGGAGCCGCTTGTGGAGTTCCGGATGATCGACTTCACGCAGGCTATAGCGGTCGCTGTGGGCGAAACCAACCCGGCTGACTGGGTAAGCGTGTCATGTCCGAACACCGAGAGCTTCGAACACAGCCCGCACCATTGGAACGAGTACCGCGAAGGCCAGACTCCCCTCCGCGTGCCGCACTACTGCGACGGCATCTTCGCTGAGGGGGTGTCCGCATGACCGCCGAGAACGAGATCGAGCGGGAGCTGTTCCGGCGGGCCCTTATCAAGATCGAAGCCGACTTAGCCGAAGCGCGGTCGGTGACTTGGACTCTCGGCGCGGGAATGGAGCCGGCTCTCGAAGTGCGCCTTGCCAATGGGGCTGAACACCTCATCGCTCGCGTGCGTGGTCTCGAAGTTGACCTTGCCGCTGCTGAGGTCAGGGCGGCAGAAGCGGAAGCCGTCATCACGGAAGCGCCACACGCCATGTATTCGGATGAAACGTATTGCGCGACATTCGCCGGCGAGGACTGCGACTGCTGGAAGTCTCGCTACCGGGCAGGAGCCAACCAGTGAGCGTCACCATCACCCTGCGCCTGTCGGAAGCTGAAGCGAACGCTCTGCTCCGAGTTGAGGGCCGATCTGGCTGGCATGCGAAGCCATCGGTCCCTTTGCAGACCGCTGACATGAAGATAGTGCAGGCCATCGCTGGGGTGCGCGCAGATCGAGAGAGGAACGACCATGAGCAGTGTCCGAGACGACCTCGCGCGCGTGATCCGCACTGGCTTCTTCGGCCTGTTCGACCCCGACGTTGACGAAGAAGACCTCCAGATAGCGGATGCGGTCCTCGCTTCTGACTGGTTTGCCAGGGTCAAGAGGGAAGCGGGAGCCGCATCACTCGAGCAGGCCGCCCAAGAATCCGTGGAATCAGAGTTCAGCGGTGACGAAATCCTCGACCTGCTTCGTGCTTGTGCCGCCAAACTCAGATAGGGAAACGAATGACACCCGCGTAATTCTCGTGATAAGGTGAGAGAGCTTTCCAGGAGTCTGTCAACTTCCGGGAAGACCAAACACTTCAGAAAGGGCCTCTACTTCGGTAGGGGCCCTTTCGCATTTAACCCACGAGGCCAACGCCTCAACTCACAGGGCAAGAGGCCCGAAGAGGTGAACAGCACATGGCGACTCAAACGTTCACCGAAGAAAATCGCGCACGGCTTGTGGCGCTTCATGGTGAGGGCAAGTCTTGTCGGGAGATTGCTACCGCGTTGGGGTTCTCGCCGGCGACGATCTCGAAGCATGCGAAGGCGCTGCAACTGGACTTTGATCGGTCGCAGACGGACCTTGCTACACGGGCGCGGGTCATTGACCTAGCTGAGCAGCGCACCCTGTTGGCGCAGAAGATGCTGGTGGTTGGTCACGAGCTTCTCGACACGGTGGATAAGCCGTTCATTGTCTTCAACTTCGGCGGCAAGTCGAACACGTACCGTGAGCACCTTCTCCCGCGCCCCACACCTGACGCTCAACGGTCGATGGTGACGACGGCGGCTATCGCCTTCGATAAGGCCACACGCATTCTCGAGAAGTCCAATGGTGGGCTCGAGACGGCTGAGGGTGTTCTGGACAAGCTGGCTGAGGGGTTCAAGGCTGCCGCTGAGCAGTACCGGACCCCGGAGATGCCCGTTGAACCTGTCTGATGTTGAGCGGATCGTTTCCCGTAACCAGATCCTCTCCATTGTGGATTCGGCGAAGGCTACGATCGCGCTCTGGTCGGGTGCGGTGTCGGCGGGTAAGACGATTGCTTCGCTGTTTGCGTTCCTGCTGGCCGTTCGGGTGGCGCCGCGTAACGGTCTGATCGTTGTTGTGGGTCGCACCATGAACACGGTGTACCAGAACATTTTCGTGCCCTTGCAGGATGCGGGGCTGTTCGGGTCGCGCATCACGTCGCAGATCTTCTACACGCCTGGCGCCTCGTCAGCGATCGTGTTGGGCCGCGAGGTCATGGTCATCGGTGCGCACAACGCCGAGGCTGTGGGACGCATTCAGGGCGCCACTGTGGGCCTCGCCTACGTGGATGAAGCGGCCCTCCTCCCTGAAGAGTTCTGGAACATGCTCGTGTCGCGTCTTCGCGTCAAGGGTGCCCGCCTGATGGCGACCATGAACCCTGCCTCGCTGAACCACTGGATTCGCAAGAAGTGGATCATGCAGGCCGCCGAGAAATCGGTCATCCACTTCCACTTCACGATGGCCGACAACCCCGGCCTCGAACCCGAGTACATCGAACGCATGAAGCGCTCCTACTCGGGCGTGTTCTTCAACCGGATGATCAAGGGCGAGTGGACGAACGCGGCCGGCGCCGTGTACCCCATGTGGGACCCCGCCAAACATGTGATCCCGTTCGACCAGATGCCGCGCCTGCACGACGTGCTGGGTATCGGCATGGACTACGGAACCACCAACGCCACGACGGCGCTCATGCTGGGGATCACTGCGGAGGAAACGCCGCGGATGATCCTGATGGATGAGTGGGGTTACGACTCGAAGGAGAACGGCATCCGCCTGACGGACGCTGAACTGTCGAAGCGTTTCCGGAAGTGGTTGCCGCTCGAGCACACCCCATACCCGATGGTCGTGAACCCGCGGTTCATCATGCTCGACCCTGCCGCTGCCTCGTTCCACGAGCAGTTGTACGCGGACCTTGCCGGTACCGGTCTTGCGCCGTGGCATGCGAACCATGAGGTCCTGCCTGGTATTGCGACGATCGCGAACCTTCTCGACAACGACAAGCTGCTCGTCACCGACCGGTGCAAGGGCTGGCAGTCGGAAGTCACCGAGTACCAGTGGTCCGAGAAAGCCACCGACAAGGGTGTTGACGAAGTGGTCAAAGAAGACGACCACTACCTTGACGCCGGCCGGTACATCGCCCACTCCACCAAGCACATCTGGGAACACCAGCTTCGCTACTCACTAGCCGCATAGGAGGCACCGTGCCGCTTCCTTCGCCCAACACCGCCTGGCCGCCCGCACCATGGGACACCGCCTACCAGGCCTACCGTGAGAACGAAGCATGGTACCTCGGCGACGTGAAGACCCTCGAGTCGCTGTACGGCAACTCGCAGGCCGTGCGCCCTTCCCATCAGGTGAAGGGCCAGCCGCGTGCTGGTGGTGTGGTTGGTGCCATGTCGCGGTTCTTCTGGGGGCGACCTGTCCCGGATGGTGAGAATCGCACCCGCCTGCACGTGCCTGCCGCGGCCGATCTCGCGTCGATCGCGTCGGATGCGGTGTTCTCGGACCCGCCCGAAGTGCAGCTGCTCGTGGACACGAAGATCCCCAAGGAAGCGCAGGCGCGCCTTGACCTGATCGCGAACTCTGACGCCGCTCACGCCATGTTCAACACCATGGGTGAACTGAAGTCCGTGTTCGGCGCCACAGTCATCGTGTCCGAGTGGGACACCGCGATCGCGGACAACGTGTGGCTGTCCACCTACGGGGTGGACATTGTGATCCCCGAGTTCCGTAAGGGCAAGCTGGTCGCGGCCACCATGTGGACTGAGTACCGCGATGGGAGCGTGTACTGGCGTCACCTTGAGCGTCACGAGCCGGGCATGATCGAACACGCCTTGTACCAGGGGTCTGCTGACAAGCTGGGCCGCCTGGTGCCGTTGCAGGACCGTCCGGAGACGGCGTACCTCGCAGGTGTCGTGAACGCTGAGTCACGCATCCTCACAGGCATTGACCGGTTGACGGTCTCGTACAACCTGAACGCGCCCACGAGGGCGTGGAGGAAGAAAGGCGAGCTCGCGTATGCGGGCCGTTCCGACTTCGCCGGCATGCATCCGCTGTTCGACGCGCTGGATGAAACCATGTCGTCGTGGATGCGTGACCTGAAGCTCGGTGGCGGGCGCGTGATCATGCCCCAGGCGTTCATCGACTCTGGTGCTGCGGGTGAGGGTGGTTCGTTCGACTTCGGTCGTGAAGCGTTCCTCGGAATGCCGGGTCTTCCTGGCACGACGAGTGATGGCCTCACGAAGATGGAGAAGGTGCAGTTCGAGATCCGTGTGGATGACCACGAACGGACCGCGAACTACCTCCTGAAGAAGATCTTCCGGTCAGCCGGTCAAGGCGTCCGCGGTATCGGCAACGATGAGGCCGGCGACGTGACCGCTACGGGTGAGCTCGCGCGTGACAAGCGTGAAGAGATCACCCGGAACAAGAAGATCCTCTACGACAAGCAGGCCATCGCTGAGCAGTCGTCGGTAGCGCTCGAGCTCGACGGGAAGCTCTTCCCGGGCAAGGGTGGCGGCCGGTTCGATCTCCCCATGGTGATCTTCCCGGATGTGTCGCAGGTTGACCCGGAGAAGAACGCCCGCACGATTCAGCTGTTGGATGCGGCTGCGGCTGCGTCGATTCAGCGAAAGGTTGAGTTGGCGAACCCGGATTGGGATGAGAAGCAGGTGGCCGATGAGGTTGCTCTGATCAAGGAGGAGCGTGGCTCGATGAGTCCTGACCCGTCCACGTTCACCGGTGTTGACGAGGCCGCTGATGATGACGAGGTTGTGGTGCCGTGAGGTGTCTCATCCTCGTGACATTGCTCGCATGTCTGGTTTGGGCGGCTTCGCCGTCTGATCCTCGTGTGACCGTTCGCTCACATCAGCGGATGTAACCGTTCGTCCACACATGGAAGCAGGCCGTTTTGGTGTCTCTGGCTGGTAATCAGGCGTGGGCTGAAGCTGTAGCGGATCTCACCAAGTCGGAGCGGGACATCGCGGCGGAGTTCGGGGTTGCTCGTTCCACGGCCCATGACTGGCGTGTGGGGAAGGTGGGCAAGCGGAAGCCTGCCGCCGCACCTGAAAACGTGTCAGACACGCTCACGGGGCGTGCCGAGGTCGGTTCTGATGGTGGCGAGTTCACCGATGTGCAGACCGATAAGCCGGTCACGGACTGGACCGGGATCTTCGAACGGTTCAACCTCGACCCGGCCGTGTTCGAGATCATCGATGACACTGTGCGGATGTCCACGTGGGAGCAGTCGAAGCGGCTCGAGAACGGTGACCGGGACACGGTGCAACTGTTCTCGTACCGGGCCCGGTTCCGGCGCCGCACCCAGGACGCGCAAGAGTTCGCGACCGTGTTGGACCGTATCCGCACCTTCGAGTTCAAGCCCTCAGTGAAAGCCGTACAGGCCGCGTCGCTGGTCGTGATGCCGTCTGATCTTCAGGTAGGCAAGGTCGATTGGAACGGCGGCACCGCGGAGACCAGCGTGCAAGCGCTCGAGTCCTTCGCCCGTGCGGCTGAGTTCGCCCGCGAGTTCCGGCCTGCCGAGATCTGCATTGTGGATGCCGGCGACCCGATCGAGAACATCTACAACACGTCCTCCCAACTGGGGACGAACGATCGTGACCTTCCCGCCCAGGTGGAGGTTGCGCATCACATCTTCCTCACGGGTCTCGAAATTCTGTCACCGTTGGCCCCCAAGGTCCGGTACGCGGCGGTCTCAAGCAACCATGGGGCGCAGCGTCTCGGTCCGAAAGCACCAGCTGGTGATGCTCACGCCGACTACGGCCTTGGTATCGCCAAGATGATCCGTAGGGCGTTGCAGTTGAACCCGGCCGCGTTCGGGCACGTGGAGGTGCAGACGCCGGAACCGTTCATGGAGTCGCTGTACTTCGAAACCTCCGGGTCGCGAATCGGTGTTGTCCACGGTCATCAGGCCGGTAGCGCAGACAAGCTCGGGGAATGGTGGAAGGGTCAGTCGCACGGGCGCATGCCTGTTGCCGAGGCCCGCATCCTCCTCGCCGGCCACTTCCACTCCCTCCGCTACTACCAGTCGGGTGACTCGCGGCATGTGTTCGTGGGGCCTGCCTCGGATCGTGGGTCCTCGTGGTTCACGAACCTGCGGGGTGAGCAGGCGCAGTCGGGGATGCTGATGTTCACCACGGCCGATAACGAGTGGGACGACCTCCGTGTGGTGTGACGATCGAGACCGCGTATATGTGGATCGCCCGATCATGCACGCCGCCTGGCCGGGCCCGTCGTACTGGGACTGGCGATGCCGGGTGTGTCATCAACCCGTCGTAGATCACGCCCCTTGGTGGCTCCTGCTCTGGCATAAGCTCACCGCTTCATATCGCTGAGTATTAGTGCTCGGCTTATCCGTTCCACCCTTCGATGGGCAGAATGTTGCCCGTAATGAGGCACACATCATGCAGCGTCCCTGGGATGGCGAAGGCGAGTGGCAGTTGCCCACCGACGACCACGTGGGAGAAGACGATGAGTAAGCCCTCCGACGAAGAGGTGGCTCGTGCTCTCCACGATCGCATGGCCCACGATTACGTGCACGGCGGGCCTTTCGACTTTTTCGTGATCAAGGACGACGACCTCACGGACGCCTGTGTGGATGGGCATGGCGACCTCGTTGAGCTAGTCCGATTCGTGCGAGCTCATGGCTGACGCGCTGTGGTCGGGTCATAGGGAGCAGAACCCGCACCGCCCCGACTGGGAGACTCCGAAGGGTGCCATCAACGCTGATGTCGCCGCTGTGACTGCTGCCGCTGACGCGATTGAGTGCCGCATCTGTGACCCGTGCCTGTGCAGGTCGGGCCCGCAAACAGACTGAGTGAGGGGTTGGCGTGGCGTTCTACGTACCCGACCCTGACATCACCTCCGAAGACCTCATCGATGATCTCGGGTTCATGCTTTCCGAACGGTACGTGAACGCCGAAGACGCTCTCATTCAAGAGATCGCGCAGCGCGCCTACCGTGATATCGAGTTGCAGGCCAAGCTGGCCCGTGCTGAGGACGCCGACCGTGCAGGCCTTCGCTACGCCATCAACCGCAACCGGGAGTTGGCCGAGCTAGCCGCACACCGCGCCCAATCCATCCGCGACCTCAACTATCTCGCTCAACAGACCGTGGCCCGCATCCGCGAAGAACGCCTCGCACAACAGGTGATCGACGTGGCCGCCCAGCAGGGCGAAGCGGAAGCCGCACACAGGCTCGCGACGGCCCGCAAACTGCCAAAGACCACCACGCTCACGGGCACGTCTTCGCAGGCCGTCGCGCAGGTCACCCTCTCGCTGCAATCCCGGCTCGAGGTGTTGAACGCGCGCATCACCCGGTTCCCGCAGGACGCCTACCAGCGCATCGTATCGATGACCTCCACCAACGTGCTGCTGGGCGCCCAGACCAGGCAGTTGGCGCAACGCCAGGCCGTGCAGTCGTTCCTGACTGAGGGTATTGACGGGTTCGTGGACGCGAAGGGTCGCCGTTGGCGGATCGGTACGTACGCGGAGATGGCCGGCCGCACCTCAGTGGCTCGCGCGTTCAACGATGCGGGCACCTGGCGGATGCAACAGTCCGGCCTGAACATTGTCACCCCTGTGGGTGCGGTGTCGTCGTGCAAACTGTGCGCCCCGTGGGTGGGTAAGAACCTGTCCACGGACGGCACCACGGGCGTTGTGACGCTCCCGCACGCCACGGACGACCGCCAGGTCACTCTGGTCATTGCGGGGACGGTACAGCAGGCGCGTAACGCCGGGTTCGGTCACCCGAACTGCACCCACAAGCTCGTCGCCGTTCTGCCCGGCCTGCGGAACCCCCAGGCCGATTTCAAGTACGACCCGAAGGCCGAAGAGGCGCGGGAACGGCAACGAGAGATTGAGCGCGAGATTCGGGCCGCGAAACGGCGCCTATCCACTGCGGGTGACCCGGTGACGGCACAGCGTGCACGCCGCGACATCAAGGAACTGCAAACCCGCATGCGTGACCATCTCTCGGCCACGGGGCGGAAACGGAATTCCGCCAGGGAGCAATTGAGCTTCGCTGACGGATAGCCACCACGCCCGCGTGGGGCAACTCGGCGCCCATCGCGGCGCCACATATCTGACAGGTGCCGCTCGCCTCACTGCCGGCGGCACCTTCACCAAACGTCCAGGGGCACTCTTCCCCCATTGCCGGGTAGCTCACCCGAAGAGACGACAACGAGCGTTCAAACGCGCGGCCCATGGCTGCGCCCGCCTAGAGCGGGGCCAGGAGTAGAGCCATTCAGTTGGCCCAGCATCGACGGTGAGATGCCGTCCGGCCCCGCTTCTAGTGCCCAACTTCTCTCACGTCATGGGCGGGCCCTGCAACCCCCGTGGCGTGGGACCCAACACTTCCCACCGCAGGGGTGGGGGCACACGAGCAGGAGGCTCACTTGAAGAACCACACCATCCACCCGGCACGCCGTGACGCTGACGGGTTCGCGACCATCGGCCGCACCCTCCACGACCTCCGAGGCATCCGCTTCGAAGACGGAGAGAACGGCAACGCCCCAGCGGCACCTGCCGCACCCGCAGCGCCGGCTGCACCCGCGCCGGCTGCACCCGCGGCTCCCGCCGCACCTGCTCCTGCCGCGCCCGCCCCCATCAACTACAAGGGCGACCCCGACGAGTACGTTCGCGAGCTCCGCGCCGAGAACAAGACCGCCCGAGAAGCCCGCGAAGCCGCCGAGAAAACAGCAGCAGAAGCCCAGGCCGAGCGCGACACTCTCGCAGGCCGCTCCACCTCGCTCGAACGCGAGAACCACCTACTCCGCAACGCCTCCAAATACGGCGCCAACGCGGACCTCCTGCTGGACTCCACCAGCTTCATGAAGACTTTCGCCGACGTTGACCTCTCGAAAGAGGAAGCCGTCAAAGAGGCGATCGAGAAAGCGCTCGAGAAGAACTCGGCGTTCAAGGCAGCACCAGCAATTCCTTCCACAAGCGGTGGTGGGCATCAGGGCGGCCAGGCAGCACGACCCAAACTCACCCTCGACGGGGCCGTAAAAGCGGCTCTCGCCAGCTAGCTCCCTAAGGAGATGAAATGCCCGTAACTATCGCAGAAGGTAAGTCCAACTCGACTACCGATCTGGACCTGACCGTCATTGACGAGTTCCGCAAGGAGTCGGCGATCATCGATTCGCTGATCTTCGATGACGCCGTGAACCCCGCGGGTGGAGGTGCCACGCTCACGTATGGCTACCGTCGCCTGCTCACGCAGCGCAACGCATCGTTCCGTGCGCTGAACACCGAGTACACGCCCGAGCACGTCACCACTGAGCAGAAGACGGTCAACCTGACCCCTCTGGGTGGTTCGTTCGAGGTGGACCGTGTGATCGCGAAGATTGGCCCCTCCGCTTCCGGCGCGGTCACTCTGAACCTGTCGCAGACCATCAAGTCCACGCGGACCAAGTTCCAGGACGCCGTGATCAACGGCGACGTGGCGACTGACGCGAACGGCTTCGACGGCCTCGACAAGGCCCTCACCGGCTCCACCACCGAGATCGGTACCGGGGCTGTGACCGACTGGTCGGACTTCGACACCAACCCGCGTGCGGAGCACAAGGCCCTCGACAAGATCGATGAGTTCCTGTCGCTCCTCGACGGCACCCCCACGGTGATCCTCGGCAACTCGCGTGCACTTGCCCGCGTTCGTGCCGCAGCCCGCCGCGCAGGCCAGTACACCAAGAACCCGGTGGAAGACCTGATCGGCGACAACGGTCGCCCGGTGGAGCGCGAGACCTACGGTGGCGTGATCTTCGCCGACCCGGGCAACAAGCCCGGAACCAACAACCCGATCATCCCGATTCGTTCGGCGACGGTCGGCGGCTCCGCAGCCACGGGCCTCACCGACCTGTACGCCTACCGTGTCGGCATCGATGGCTTCCACGGTGTCTCCATCGTGGGTGGGCAGATCATCCAGACCTGGCTTCCTGACTTCTCCGTCGCCGGGGCGGTCAAGAAGGGTGAGGTCGAGATGGGCCCCGTAGCCGTGGCGCTCAAGGCAACCAAGGCAGCCGCCGTGCTGCGGAACGTGAAGGTGAACTGACCATGGGGAAGCAGAAGATCGAGTCCCCCGTAGAGGGGTTCAACGGTTCCGTCGTCGGCGTGCAGTTCACCGATGGTGTCGGCCACACCGATGACGAGGCGGCGCTGAGCTACTTCGATCGTCAGGGCTACAAGGTGGCCGGTGTGGTCGATGAGGACGTGAAGCGGGACTACCCGCTGGGCGATCCGTCCGACAAGTGGACCGTCAAGGAGCTCACCGCGTACGCGGCTGATCGCAAGATCGATCTCGGCAAGGCGAAGGGCAAGGACGAGATCTGGAACGCGATCAAGCCGGGAGGCACCCCCTACAAGGGTGTGACCACCCCTGAGGGTGAGGCGCTCGTCAATGACAGCACCGACCCGAAGGACGGCGAGGTGAAGGACCAGACGGACCTTCCCCCGAACGCCCGCTAACACCATCCGGGCCAGCCTTCCCACAAGGCGGGCTGGCCCACCAATGCTCTCTAGCTCAGCGGCAGAGCAACCGCCTGTTAAGCGGTCGGTCGCAGGTTCGAATCCTGCGGGAGCAGCAAACCCTAAACGACTCTCAGGAGGCACATCATGGCGCGCATCACCCACCCGAACCCGCAGCCCGGGAAGACCCGCCCGCAGGTGGGGGGTGTCGTGTTCGTTGATGGTGTGGCCGAGGTGAACCTTCACGGCAAGCCGGTCCTGCGGGACTACTACGAGAAGCACGAGTTCGGTATCGAGGAATCGAAGCCGCACAAGTCGAAGGCTGTCGTGGTGCCCGCTGAGGGCATCCTGAAGATCGAGGGCTGAGCATGGCGCAGCGTGTGTACGCGACCGCGAGCGACTACGAGGACCTCGCCGAGGAACCATTCCAGGACCCGGGCGAGAACGATGCGCGTCTCAACAAGCGGCTCCGGTCGGCGTCCATCGAGATAGAGTCCCTGACCCGCCTCGCCCTGTACGCCACCGATGACGACGGCTACCCCACCGACCCCGACATTTCGGACGCCTTCACAGAGGCGACCGTGGCCGTGGCCGAGTACTGGGAGGGCACAGGCGACTCGATGGGCGTGGACGCGAACGCGGGCGCCGTGTCAATCGGTTCCGTGTCTCTCGGCACAACCTCGTCCAGGGTCGCATCCGGTGACGAGACTGCTTCACGCACCGGCCGGAAGGCGCTCACGATCCTGCGTAACGCAGGGTTGTCCAACAGTCTGGGGTACTGATGCCACGCCTTCAGAAACGGCACCTCCCACACCGCGTCAACATCACCCGCCTAGCCGGCGAGGGTGCTGAAGGACCCACCTACTCCGACCCGGATATAGCCGTCCCGGCATATGTCGAGCAGAAAGCGAAGCTCGTCGTGGACCGCCGCGCAACGTCTGGTACCTCCGGTCAGGAAGTCACCTCGAGCACGTTCGTGGTGCTGCTCCCCGGTGATGACACCGCGCCCGGCTCCCTCGTGACTGTGTGGCCGGGGACGCCCCGTGAGCGCACCTCCGAGGTCATCGCCTCCGACTTCTACGACTACCGCCGCACCCCGTCTCACGTGGAGTTGCGTCTCGAATAGGAGACCCCATGGGATACCGGGCGCGAGTGCAGCAAACGGTCTCCATCGGGCAGGTAGCTGACGACATCCTCGTCAGGCTCGTGGTCGGGCAGAACAAGGCCGCCGAACGGCTGCTGGCCTTGTCCTCCGCGAAGGTCCCCTTCCAGGACGGCGATCTCAGCAACTCGGGTCACGTCGATCCCGCTACGGACGCGGACGAGTCCGCAGATGTCGTCTACGACGATGTGAAAGCCGCCCGCTGGCATGAGGACCAACCACTGATCGACTCCCTCGGCCGCAAGTACAAGGGCAACAGCAACTTCCAGAACGGCCGCTCCTCCCACTACCTCTCCGAACCCGCCGAGCAGAACAAAGACGAGCTCGTGGGCATCATCCGAAAGGAAGGCCGCGGTGGCTGACTCGTACCCGGTGCTGCTGAAGAAAGCGATAGCCGCCGATCTGGACGCTAACGGCCTGGGAATCTACCAGCCGACCGCGGCGTACACCAACGCCTCTACGGCCGCCCTGCCGGGCGTGGTGACCGCTGGGCCCGAACTGCCGACCACCTTCGACCGGTGCATTGTGCTGACGACCCTCACCCCCTTCGATGAGGGCCGCGGAAACCGGGTCACCCCCGTGCAGTTCACCACCCGCCTCAAGGGTGGGCGCACGGACGCTGAGAACCAGTTCGAGGAACTCCGGAACCACTATCACGACCGCCACAACGTCATCCTCGGCGGGCTGTCATTCCAGAAGGTGCTCCTCAACTCGTCCCTGTTCATCAGCGCCGACACCCAGGGCCGCACCGGCTACTTCCTCACCTTCCACTTCCACGGCCGACACATCGTCCCCTAAGAACCTCCCAAGCCTGGGATAACCCACGCCCCGTCGCGGGCACCAACCATCACAGAAAGAAGAAATGATGCCGGATACCACCATCATTGATGCGATGGTGCCTACCGATGGCACCCTCGGTAACGCTTTCGAGCGCATCCTTCAGATGAAGCGCAACGGCGTCTACGAGACCATCCTCGGTGACGCCAACAACTTCAACCCCGTCCCCACCCCCGTCACGCAGACCCGCGAGAACTACGGCAACAAGGGCCTCCCCGCCGTCGAGAAGATCGGCGACTCCTGGGTGGTGTCCTTCAACGTGGAGGTTGTCCGCAACCCCGTCACGAAGGCTGTTGCCGCGGCCATGCAGTGGTACGTGGAGCTCCTCAACATCGCCAACTCAAACGGTGCAGGCAACAAGGCCGACTTCCGTTGGTTCGACGCCTACGACTCCGCGCTCCCCGCCCACGAGGGCACCTTCTCCGTGACCGCCGTTGACCAGTTCAACGCCTACAACGAGAAGCTCGGCTCCACCTTCACCCTCACCTCCGATGGTGTCGTGGCCGACATCGTGTCGCCCATCGCAGGCACCGGCGTTCCCCTGATCGAGTCGGTTCTCACCCCGGCCGGTAAGACGGTGGGTGACGTGATCGTGATCCGCGGGTACAAGTTCGGCGGCACCGTGTCTCTCACGATCGACGGGCAGGCGACCCCGAAGTTCCAGGTCATCGACGCCCGCACCCTCACGGCGATCATCCCCACGGGTGTCACTGGTGCGGCGCCGATCGTGATCACGAACGCGGCCGGCGCTTCGACCGCCTTCAACTACGCGGCGGCCTGATCCGCATGATTTCGGTAGCACGGCAGGGGTGCGACCTAGCGATCACCATCGAAGGGCGGGATGACCTACAGCCGTATGTCATCCCCGCCCTCCCTGGGCGCATGGGTAAGCAGTTGACCCTCGAATACATCCGAACGCTCAACCGCGACCTTCCCGCTACGCGCATGGAAGAGATTCTGATGATCTCCGTAGATGGCGGCCGGTGGGAAGGCGATGGCGACGAGGAACGGCTTGTGCCGCTCCCGCCCGAGCAGCGCACGAACTACGCCCGCCTCGAGCGGGAACTGTCCACTAGGGCCGCGCAGGATGTCCTGCACCCGGCGTTCTTCTGGCAGACCGTCCTCGAGATCGACGCCGTGAACATTTACATCGGCGCCGGAGGTGGCTACGAAGGCGGCCTAAAAGCACTGGGGTCACTGGTGCAGACTTTGGGGCTCTCACCACTCGTGACATCGCCCAGTACGGAATCGGTGACCCTGACCCTGAAACAGGCGAATACGTCGCCTACAAGTTCCCCCCAGGATGGGCCGACAGTCGCGAGGCTGCCCTCAAACAAGCAGTCCCGGAAGCCCAAAAAGGGCCGGTAGGACCCGAAGTCCACGACGTGTGGCCGCTCATCATGGGCGAGCTACACGGCGAAGTCGAACTCGACCTCTCGCAAACGGGCCTCATTCGCGACCTCGCGCAGGCACTCGACACTCACACATGGCACTACATCCGCTCCGCCATCCGGCGACTTCTCTCACTCGATGGCACTTGGTTGCGGAAAGAGGTGATGGCGGTTGAACACAGGCGCGATCGTCTACCAAATTCTGATGCAGGGCGCGGCGGTCTTCAAGAAGGACACCGCTGACGCCGAGCAGGCAGTTGAGAAGCTCGGCACCAAAGCCAAGGAGTCCTCCGAGAAGGTCTCCAAGGCTGGTGACGAGGTTGACCAGCTAGGTAAGAAGGCCAAGGAGTCGAAGGCTCCCCTCGACGCCACGGCCAAGTCCGAAGAGGCCATTGGTAAGAAGGCAGACGAGACCAAGCCGAAGGTCAAATCGCTCCGCGAAGAGATTCGTTCCCTCGGGGACGATGGCACCAAGACCGCCGTCTCTGCCACGGATGCGGCGAAGTCGATCGGTGTTGGCCTCCTCGGGATCGGCGCAGCTATCGCCCTCGTTGGCGGCATGGCGATCGGCTCGTACGCGAACTTCGAGCAGGGCATGTCTCGTGTTGCTGCGGCAACCATGGCGACAGCGGAACAGCAGAAGGCCCTCGGCGAATCCGCCGTACAGGCCGGCGCCGATTCGGTGTTCTCCGCACGTGAGGCCGCTGACGCGCAGACCGAGCTCGCTAAGGCGGGTGTCTCGGTCGATGACATCCTCAGCGGCGGGCTGACCGCCTCTCTGGCTTTGGCAGCTGCCGGCGAGCTCGACATTGCTCGTGCCGCCGAGATCGCGGCCACCACCCTGACCGTGTTCAAGCTCAAGGGTGAAGACGCGGGCAAGGTCTCTGACCTTCTCGCCGCTGGTGCGGGCAAAGCGCAGGGCTCCGTCGATGACCTCGCGCTTGCGCTCGAGTACGTTGGTCCGACCTTCGCGCGCCTCAATGTGCCACTCGACCAGACTGTGGGCACCCTTGCCCTGTTTGCCTCGAATGGCATCCTCGGCGAGAAGGCCGGTACCGGCCTCCGAGGGGTTATCTCCTCGATCACCGCCCCGACTGCTAAGGCGTCGGAGACGATGAAGCAGTACGGCATCAACGTGTTTGATGCTCAGGGCAAGTTCATCGGCATGCAGGGGGTAGCCGGTCAGCTTCAGTCAGCCCTCGGCGGGCTGGACGAGGAGACCCGTTCCGCCGCTCTCGGCGCCATCTTCGGTGCTGAGTCGGCTAATGCGGCCGGAGTGCTGTACGCCTCAGGCTCGAAGGGCGTCGCCGAGTGGACGCAGAAGGTGTCCGATCAGGGGTACGCCGCTGAGCAGGCCTGGCGGATGACCGACAACCTGACTGGTGACATTGAGCGTCTCGGTGGTGCTTTCGATTCGGTGCTGATCCAGTCCGGGTCTGGCGCCAACGAGGTGCTCCGCGACATGGTTCAGCTGGTCACGGGCGCGGTTGACTTCTTCGGCCAACTGCCTCAGCCGTTGCAGGAAACCACCCTTTGGGTGGGCCTCGGCGCAGCCGGTCTGACACTGATGGCCGGCGCGTTCCTCGTGCTGTTCCCGAAGGTCATGGACGTTCGCAAGCAACTCGATGTCCTGAACGAGACCGCACCTCGCACGGCCGCTGTGACCCGCCGAATCGCTGTCGGCTTGGGTGTGGCGACGGTTGCGTTCACTGCCGCCATTCTGGTGGTTGGCGCGTTCGCCGCATCCCAGGCGGAGGCAACGGCGAAGGCGAAGACGTACGAGTCGTCGCTTGATGACGTGACGGGTGCGATCACCAACACGACCCGGGCTATGGCCGCGGACAACCTTCAGGCGAAGGGCGGCTGGTGGATCTTCGAGAACACCGACTCCGCTGCATCCGCTGCGAAGAAGCTCGGCCTGTCCCTCGATGTTGTGACCGAGGCTGCTCTTGGAAACAAGAAGGCCCTCGAAGAGGTTCGTAAGGTCACCTACGACCCGTCCTCCACGAACGTGGATAGGGGCGACTTCGACGCAAAGCTGAAGGCTTCGGGCCTCACCATGTCGGAGTACATCCAAGTGAACCGGGACCTCCGCAACGGTCTCGAGGCCGAGGGCGTCGCGGTTGAGGAAGCGACGACTCTGCACGCCGACAAGGCGAAGGTCACCAAGGACGACACCGAGGCGACCGAGCAGAACGCGGTCTCAACCGACACGGCTGCTGCCGCCTACCTGGCTGCCGCTGATGCGTCGAGCTCGCTTCAGGATCAGTTGCAGCAGTTGCTCGACGTGGTGAACAAGTCGAATGATGTCGGCCAGGACGCCGTGTCCTCGAATGCCGCGTACCGGTCGTCTCTTGAGGATGTGCAGAAGACCATTGCCGAGGCTCAGGCTGGGGCGGAGGGCTACTCCACATCGGTGGATGAGTCCACTGCTGCGGGTGCCGCCAACGCGGACATGTTCCGCGGGCTGGCTGCTGATTCTCAGGCGGCAGCCGAGGCGCAGTTCGTGCTCGACCAGAAAACGATGTCCTCGAAGGATGCCACCGATAAGTACATCGGTGCGTTGCAGACCGGCCGCCAGGAGTTGTACGACCAGATCCTTGCCCTCACTGGGAGCGCGGATGCTGCGCAACTGCTGACCGACAAGGTGTACGGCATCCCGGACGCGAAGCAGGTGGAACTGCTGGCCTCGACGGCGGCGGCTTCGGCGGCGATCGATCAGTTCGTGGCGAAATACAACGGCATCAAGATCACTGCTGACCTATTTCTGGATTCGTCCGGGGGCGACAAGGGGTTGGCTGCTTCGGCGGCCAGGTACACCGGTCAGGCGTACGCCCAGCTGGCGCAGGCTGATGGCGGGAAGGTCAACTTCTACGCCAACGGCGGCCGTGAAAACCACATCGCCCAGTTCGCTCGCGCCGGCACCATGCGGGTGTGGGCGGAACCAGAAACGGGCGGGGAGTACTACATCCCCATGGCCCCTTCGAAGCGTGGCCGTTCCACCCAGATTCTTGCGGCTGCGGCTGCGGAGATGGGTTACGGGCTCGCGCCGGCCGGGGCTCAGTCGTTCGCCGATGGTGGGCGTGCTGGGGACACCATCTCGACCGTTGGTGGAGACACCAACGTGAACGTCGAAGTAAAGGTGGACGGCAACGCAGACCCGTACGAGATCGGGTACGAGACCGGCAGGCAGACAGCTAAGCGACTGAGGGGCAAGAAAGCATGACCGTCACTCAGTCTGTGAACAACCGCTGGAAGGCGGTGTCCCAGCCAGCATTCTCGCGCGGATTCAACCTCGAGCGGTTGGCCGGGTGGAAGCCCGGCTCGGTCGGGGTGCGAGGCGAGTCCATCGAAGTAGAAGAGGGACACGGGGAATACGACCTTCCCGTGTACCGTGGACGCCGCATCATCGAATCCTCCGGATATGTGGTGGCGGCGAATAATGCCGAACGCAACCGGATGAGCGACCGCTTCTCTGGTGTTCTCGCGGATGGGTCGCTGGGCCGAGTAACGATCGAAGACGAGGGCGAGCGGCGGTGGGCGCGCGTCCGCCTACAGTCCGCCTCGTTTGAGGACACGTACCCGGCCCGCGCCGATTGGGAGCTTGCTCTTCGCGCACCGGACCCCCGCATCTTCGGGGACTTGGAGGAGTACACGGGCGGCATTGTAGATGTCATCAACCGGGGCTCGTTCCCCTCCTCGCCAGTGATCAAGGTCTCTGGTGCCGGGACGAACACGTACGGCGTCTACGGCCCCAGTGGCCGCCGTTGGCTGGTCGAACAGGACCTCGTTAGCGGACACCCTCACTATCTGAACATTGAGACCGGTGAGTTGATCATCGACAACGTGCTCTTCATCGGTCAGACCCCTGAGGCAGATTCCTGGGTATGTCCGCCCGGCGTGCGTACCCGCCACACAATTGACCCGAATGGCAACAACGCCGTCATGACGGTCCTGAACCGAAACACGTGGATCTGATGTGGTCATGGTGGATAGTTGATGGTTCCTCGGGGCGGAAGCTGTACCGGGCTCGGTGCGTGGCCGACCGTTCATCGCCCAAACTCAACGGGGTAGGTGACGGGTCACACTCGTTCCTTCTCCGAGGGGCAAAGACCAGCCGGGCGCAGAACCAAGACCTGTTCGCGGCCGATTGGCGCCGCCTGGTGGTGAAGTGCTGGGATGGTGTTCCGAAATACGCCGGCTACATCACTGATGCAGAGTGGCGAGGCGATACCGGAATAGTTGATGTCGATACCGTCGAGTTCCGGGCAATGCTCGCGGCGCGCATGCCTTTCGGGATTGGTACGTACGCGGGCGGGACCCTCACCTGTGTGGGCCAGTCACGGCGCGGCATCATGTACCAACTCATCAACCGCGGCACCCGAGGCAACCTATCCCCCGTCTGGGATCTGCCCGTGTACCTACCCGCCGCGTCCGAGGCAGGCCCCCATACGGTCGAGTTCCCGAACTACAAGTTCTACGACATAGAAACGGCCATCACCGAACACCAGAACGTTGCCGGTGACGTGGACTTCCAGCCGCGATGGTCTTCGGCAGGCACCCTCGAGTTCGAGGTGCGGATTGCTCCGGACTGGGCACCGAAACTCTGGGGCAACGCCATTGAGCTCACGAAAGCGGCTTTGGCGCCGTCAGCTATCGGTCTGCGGAAGAAATGGTCGGGAGGTCGAATCCAGACCGGCTCGTTCACCCCAGGTGACGGTGCTGAGGTCAACCGCCCGCATGGTGAGGCCGCGACTGTAGCGGTAGCCGGAGGAATCCCTTCCCGTGACATCGCGAAGGCATTCTCCAAGATCGAGTCCGTTGACGAACTCAACGTTCTCGCGTCCGCAGAGGTTGCCGCATTCAAGGCGCCGACCACGCAGTACACCATCTCGGTTCTCGCCAAGAAGGTGATGCCGCAGCTTCAAAACGGTTCCCCAGTGAGGGTCTATTCGATGGGCGACGAGATGATCGACCCCGGCTGGATCAGTCTCCGCGTGATCGGCTCCACCCACACCACGAAGAACAAGATGGATCTGAGAGTGCAGGTGATCTGAGTTGGGCATCATCCATGACCTCGATACCGACGACCCGATTGCAGAACTGTTTGACCGGGTGAAAGCGCTCGAGCGGAACGCGCCCACCCGTAACTCGTCGGTGACGCAGGGGCTCTTCCAGTTCTACGGCGGCAAGCTGTTGGGCATGGCCGGCGCGGTGCTCGAATGGATCGGAACCATTCTGTTTACCGGGTCGGTCACAACTTCGGGCCCATTCTCGAATACGGGCCCGTTCACCAACTCCGGGCCGTTCTCGAACTCTGGCAAATTCACCAACTCGGGCGAGCTCGAGCAGAACGGACCGACCCGCCTTGTTGGCGGTGTGGACATCGTTGGGTTGACGCGGCTGCTCAACAACCTGCTCGTGGCGCCGGGCGGTTCGATCACCGTGGAAGACGGACCGATCGTCGTTCGCGGCGGCGGCAAAATTGAGGTCGGAAACTTGACGCTCACCCCGGGTGGAGGGTTCGGCGGACAGATCGACGTAGGCGGGGTAGGCGTCCTCTACCTGAACGCCGTCAACGTGGTGTCTGCCGGCGACTTCACGGGCAAGAACATCTACGCATCCGGCGACATCAACTCGATCGGCGATGTGACGGCATTCGGAGACCTGATTGCCAATGACGACGTAGTGGTGGGCGGCCAGATCGTCAACGAAGGCATTCAGTCGAAGAGTGGCGTCGCGGCGAACGTCTACTACGACCCAGCCGACAGCAAATTCAAAGTCGTGATCTAGGAATCATACTCCGGGCAGTATGCCTGAATCGCTGAGATAGTCACGCGCTTGTTATTGAACGCGGCATCCTCGCCATCGCCCTGCACCGCCACAACGGCGTCCCGGGCGGCTCCGGCTTTCAACTGCGAGCACGCCTCAACGCCGGCACCAATCAATTCAGCGTCACTCGGCACGGTCCCTCGCCAAAACGCTTGGACGCTTTTCACGAAGAACTCGTCCTGCGTGTAGTCGCCATAGGGCGATGCCGTCTCGGTGACTTCGGCCGGCGCCTGGGTGATGGGTGCCGCGGTGGGCGCCGCCGTCACAGGCGTTTCGCTACCCGCCACGGCGGTCTGACCGGCGCACCCGCCAAGCATCAAAGCCAAAGCCGTGACCGCGATAAGCCCCATCTTCTTCATGCCCCGAAGCGTAACGCTTCCGCGCCCTATTTAAAACCCCTCACGGAGGCCCCATGCCCACAGTCACCGGCTCATGGAAGGACCTCGGGCTTCAAGTCGTAGATAGCATCTACGCCCCCCGCCTCGCCTTCCGGCTTTCCTCAGCAGCCATCTCCCCGGCAGGGGTGATCATGTTCACCACCCCGAAGTACGTCACGCCAAACCCGACAACGGGAGCGTTCTCTGTAGTCCTCACACGCACAGACAACCTCCGGCCGGGCGACCCAACTCTCTCCGACGTGTGGATCAACGTCTACGCGGACTGGCTCGAGGACTCCTCTGACCCCAACTCTGGGTTCAGTCAGTTCATCGCCAAGATGCGCGTCTACAACACCGACGCCGTGATCACTGACCTCATCCAGGCGCCCGGTACACCGGCGCTTCTGTACGTGGGAACAACGCCGCCTCCAAACGCCACTCCAACCCAACGGTGGATCGACACATCCCCCATCGCCCAGGGCGGCAAGCCCCTTATCAAGAGAGCGATTGCCTGATGGTCACTTGGATCACCGAAAGCGAACTTTCGATCGCGGATGACATCACTACCGCGGGTGCCATCAACGCTGATGGTTCGCTCAGCCGCACAGCGGTCGAGACACGGGTGGATGCGCGCCTAGCGGGCTCGGCAACTGTGGTGGCAGCCGCGGCCGCTGCCGCTACCACCGCCACGGCAGCTGCCGTGCCTCCTGCCGTGAACGCTGCCATCACCCAGGCCGGCGTACCGATCACTGTTGGCGGTTCTGGTGGTGCGGTGTTGTATGACGCCGAGCTCGGTCTCACCTTCGGGGATGGCACCGGGACCTGGCTGCTGTCCCGCGCTGACGGAGGCGTGCCCCGCTACATCGCAGAGAACCTGATCGGCGTCGTGGTTCTCGACTCGCCCGTGTGGGCGTGGGCCCTCTACTACCAGGACTCCGGCACCGTACTGATGGGCGTCATGAAGGACGGCACCCGGTTTGGGTTCGGGACGGCGAGCCCCCGCCAGGCGCGGTTCTTCGCAATCGGCGGCCAGTCCAACGCGGTCGGCAAGGCAGACGAGGCCAACATTTACCTCGACCCGCCGAACTCGCGCGTGTTCATGGCCGACGCGACGGGCAAGATTGTGCCCGCCGCGGACCCGATCATCTCGGCCGACTCCGTGGCGCGCAAGGGGTTCGTGTTCGAGTTCGGCCGGCTGATGGCGGAGAAGTACCCGAACGACGACATCATCCTCTGCCTCTACGCCCTCGGCGGCACCGGCTTCTATCACCCTGACGCCACCCCGGCGCAGCGGTGGAACCCGACCGCTGGCGGGAACCTGTACAACGGGTGGCTGAACAAAATCGGCCTCACTCTCGTGCAGGCCGCCGCGAAGTACCAGTCCGTTGTTATCGACGGCATCCTGTGGCACCAGCTCGAGGCGGACCGCTCGCACCCGTACGCGGAGATCGTCGCGATGCTCGACCCGCTGGTAGACGGTGTGCGCGGCTACCTCGGAGACCAGACCATCCCGTTCATTGCCGGGCAGCCTGCCCGCGAGTACATCGACACGTGGACTGAGAAGACCGGAAACACGGCTCTGATCGACCTTCCGCGACGAAAGACCCGCACCGCGTTCGCGCCCTCCGAGTACGGGTGGGTGGGGCCTGACGGCATTCACTTCAACCGGGCCGGCTACGACCGTCTCGCGCGCTCCTACGTGGCCGCGTACTCGCGGGCCATCCGCAACGTGACCGGGCAGTCCCCGGAGCAGGTGCTTCGCCTCGGCGCGCGCCGGGTCGGCGCCAACGTGCTCGTGTCCTGGGAGGCGCCGATTGGTCGGGTGGAGTCGTACTCCATCGACTGGAACCCGTCCGCGACCGCGACCGACGCTACGTCCGGATGGGTGACCACAGGTGTCACTCAGATCACGGCCCTCGATGTCGCAGCAACCATCACTGCCCCGGTTGCTTCGCCTGTTGGCGGGGCGATCACCGTGCGGGTGCGGGCCGTCAACGCGGCCGGCACGTCCCTCTCCAACACCTACGTCGTCTGAGAAAGGACGCACAATGCCCAGCTTCATGCCCGTTCCCGGCTCCCAGCCCGCGGGGGCGCTGCTCCCGTCTGTCGGGTACTCTCTCGACTCCGTGACGAGCCTCTTCGCGGCGTTCGCCCCTCACCGGCTTCGCAAGGGGTACGCCGGCAAAGCGATGAAGGTCCGGAACTCCTCCGGCGCTCTGCTAGATATTGGGTTCACCACCAATGGCGAGCTCGACCAGACGGCGCTCCTGGCGCACTGCGGGTCCGGCGATGGATCGGTGAACGTCTGGTACGACCAGTCCGGGAACGCTCAGGACATCAGCGACGACACAATTGCTGCGTCACTGTCGATCACGGATGGGTCGATTCAGCCGCGCATCGTTACCGCAGGCGCGGTGGAGAAGATCAACGGCCGACCCGCCGTCCGTTTCCGCGGAACCGATATCCTTCAGCGCGCATCCGTCGCCTTCCCCACGGCCGCATCGGGTGTGCTCTTGCAGCAGCCCGTTGCAGACGCCGGAACCTCCGACCTCTACGTGGTGTCCTGGGGTCACGCCTCGACGCCGCACTACGACCCGTTCCGTCACAACCCGGCGAACCAGTCGCAGCAGTTCAACTACTCCCCGTCCACCGGTTCGGTGACTCTCGTGACCGTTGCTGGCGCCGCCCTCGCTGGGGTTCCTGCTGTGCAGTCGTTCCGCGACGACGGGTCGAGCGTGAAGATCTCCAACAAGGGCGTCCAGATCGGGTCCGGCACCATCACCCGCGCCGGTACCGCCCCGAACCGCCTTCAGATCGGCGGTCACTACACGACGACCATCACCCGAGGACACCTCGGGCTCGTGGGAGCCGTCGTGCTGACCAACAACGACCAGGCGCTCACTAACGTGATCGCTGATCTCATGCTGCGCTCCGGGCTGCTGACCTAGGCAGCACCCCCACCCATCACCTGGCTCGCCATTCGGCGGGCCTTTCGTCGTTCTAGGGAGAACTTATGGGCTCGTACCCCAACGGCCGCGCGCCGTCCCCGCCGCTGGTCGAGATCTTCGGCTGCATCGCCATGCCCGACATGGCCCAGCGCGTCTACGCCACCAAGCGAGACTTCGAGCTCGAGACGCCCGCGAAGCTGATCGTCAACGAGATCTACCGCACCTACGAGCGGCAGATCGAAGAGAAGCAGCGTTGGACCGATCTCGGCCAGCCAGGCAACGCAGCAACGCCGGGCGGCTCCAAGCACGGAGACGACGAGGTGGGCGCCGTTGACTGGGCTTGCCCGGATGCGTGGATACCGGCCCGCCGCAACATCGCGCTCCGCTACGGCCTCCACCACGACATCGCCAACGAGTCGTGGCACGCCACCAACTGGGGCGACGAGACGCACCCGCTCCCGTCCCTCGAAGAGGCGCTGAACAACGGCGCACCCACCCCGATCACCCTCGCAATGCTGGAAGAGAGAGAATTCATGACCATCGCCGAAGACCTGAAGAAGTTCATCGCCCGTGAGGTCGGCCGCGGGGCCGGCGTCCTCTACTGGGACAAGGAGCAGAGCAAGGTGTACCTCGTGTCACCGCGCTTCGCGAAGCACATCGTGGATGAGGCGCGTATCAACGTTGCCCTCCGCGACACCGGCACCATCGACGAGATGGCGATCTCCTCGACCACCGAGGAGATGGTGATCACCTTCTCCAACAACGGCATTGGCGTGACTGCGGCCGACCTCCGCGCGGCCAAGCCTGGCGCCGAGTGGCGCAGCTGACCCTCTCAACCCTGAGAGGGGACGGCATGAACCTGCCACAAATCAACGGAGGGCGCGGCGTCGCCCTCCTAGTAGGCGGCGCGTACTGCTTTGTGCGCGGCATCGCCTACACGCCCCTCGGCGGCCCCCCAGGCGAACTCCCCGGGGGGCTCGCCCTCATCTCCTCCTTCGCCTCCATCGAGGTCTGGGCGGGCATCTGGATCATCGTCGGCATCGGCTGCATCCTGCGAGCATTCTCGAAAGCCGACGCGCTCGCCTGGGGCATGCTCACCGGCATGATGACCGCCTGGGGTGCCGCCTACACGATCGGATGGTTCTTCGACATCGCCGCAGGCGAACCCTCCCGCCAATGGCTCAGCGCATCCACATACCTGCTCCCGGCAGTCATCATCATGATCCTCTCCGCACGCACCCGCAGCCGAGGGAAGCCGACCGAGCCTCAGGAGTAGCCCATGCAGGACTGGCTCCCCCTCCTCGTACCACTGATCGTCTCAGTGATCGGCGGTTCTGCCGCGTACATCACCACCAAGATCAACAAGCGGGGAACGCAAGAGAACACCTTCATCGACCAACTACAGGAACAACAGGCCCGTTCCGACGCGAAAATCGAAGCGCTCGAGAAGAAAGTAGACGACCGAGACGCTGCCGCCCGCAAACGCGAACGCATCCGCGACGACTACATATACGAGCTCCGCGACCACATCGACATGCGCAAACCCCCGCCCCCTCCCCCATGGCCGGAAGGCCTCACCCGATAGGAGCACCATGACCAGCACCCCACCCAACCTCGGCAACGTCATCCCGAGCGGCATCATCCGCCAGACCATATATGGCGTCTATGCCGGTTCCGCCGTTGTCGTCGGTGGTATCGCCGCCTACTTCCTCGGCATCGGCTCCGTCATCCCCGAGGGTGTCACTGGCGCACAGGCAGTCATCGCCTACCTCGCCATCCCCATCGGCGGCCTCGCTCTCGCGAACACCGGCTCGAGCGCCCGCCACGCCTGACCCTCTAAGGGTCACGCAAAACTACTGAAAAACCAACGCCCCGTCTGAGACTTACTGAGTCTTGGGCGGGGCGGTTTCGTCGTTCGTGCGTGCCTTCGCGACCATGCGGAGCACGAACTTCTCAAGCTCCGGATCGGTGTATTGATCACGAATCGCCGACCTGACGCCTGCCCGGATTACGAATGCAAGCACCGCCAACCCGATGACGAACAGAACGATGGAAAGAACAACCCCACCAGCATCCACAACATTTCCCCTGACTGTCGAGGGTGAAAGCCTATCGAATGCTCTCGAGATGCTATAGCGCTTGCAACGCTGGCGGGTCCTATTTCGGGTCCACCTGTTCTTTTGTCCTGTGCGCCCTAAGGGATTCGAACCCCTGGCCTTCTGATCCGTAGTCAGACGCTCTATCCAGCTGAGCTAAGGGCGCATCATGCGGATCACATCACCGCACGAGTATCAGAGCCTAGCATGTGGTTTCGGGTCGTCCAAGTCGGCGGCGTCGCGGGGGCGATGCCGCAGTGTCGGAGCCGGATGAGACGATGGGGACATGCCCCCTTCCCGCCCCTCCGCCGAACGCGGCTGGCGCGCGATCGTGGGGGTTCCCGCGCGCGCCGAAGCCGAAGCGGGCTCGGCGAGCACCTCCATGGGGCTGCAGTTCGAGGTGCGTGAACTCGCTCCACGCACCCACGACCGCTGGCGGGGGCCGACCTCGGTGACCGCCGTCGATCGAGCCGACGCCGACGAATCCGGCGAGCCCGACACCGCCGACCGGCTCGACCACTCCGGCAACACCGCCGAGCGGCCGGCCCGCCGGCTCGCCGTGCGGCCGGTCATCCGCGCTTCGACCGGCGCCTTCGTGAAGGCCAACGTCACCTGGGGCTCGTTCACGCACCAGGTGAACCGCCTCAACCTCGACCCCGAGCACCATCGCTGGTTCGCCCAGTTCGCCGCGCTGCACCGTGCCGGCCGCCCCACCACCGCGGCACCCGAGACCGACTGGCTCACGCTCGACGAGTTCACCAGCCCCCTTCTCTGGCCCCTGCTGTCCGAGGCCGCGCGCATCGGCATCGAGCTCACCTCCTCGGCACGCGGCGGATCGGTCGCGGTGGCGGCGAGCGCCGCCGTCACGCTCGACGCGCAACGGGCGCGCGGCGGTGCGCTCACGATCACGCCCTTGGTCGCCTTCACGGCGGAAGCGCCGGCGGGCACGGGCACGGGCACAAACACGGGTGAGCCTCCGGCGACGGATGCGACGGCCTCCCCCGCCTGGCCCGCTCACGATGCTGGCGCCATCGGCACCCACGGCGTGTACGCCTACCGCCTCGGCACCGGCGCCGGCACCGGCAAGGGCACGAAGGCCCACGGCGGCGCCATCGTGCTCGCCCCGGTACAGCATCCGCTCTCCCCCGAGCAACAGCACCTGCTCGGCTCCCCCGCCACCACCGTGCCCCGCGACGAGACCGAGCAGTTCTTCCACGAGTACTACCCCACGCTGCGCCGCGGCGTCGAGATCACGAGCGCCGACGCCTCGGTGGAGCTGCCCGACGTGCCGCCGCCCACCCTCTCGCTCACCGCGCGCTTCCGCGCCGACGACGTGCTGCACCTCGACTGGGACTGGCTCGGCCACCGCGACCCCGACGCCGAGCGCCGCATCCTGGGCGAGGTCGCCGCCGAACTCGACGCGGTGCTCACGCGGTTCCCGCCCACGGTCGATCCGCTGGCCCCCGGCACCGTGCTGCGCGGCATCGACGCGGCCGCCTTCGCCGAGAAGGCCCTCCCGATGCTCGAGGCCTCGCCCGACGTGCGCGTCGAGGTGATCGGCCCGAAGCCCGCCTACCGCGAGCTCACCGGGCATCCCGACATCACGATCACCACCGTCGAGACCCTCAAACGGGACTGGTTCGACCTCGGATTCGTGATCAACATCAACGGCTACCGCGTTCCGTTCGGCCCCCTGTTCAAGGCCCTGGCGCAGGGCCGCAAGAAGCTGTTGATGGTCGACAAGACCTACCTCTCGCTCGACCACCCCGCCTTCGACCGCCTGCGCGAGCTGCTGGAGGAGGCCGGCACGCTCGACGAGTGGGAGACGGGGCCGCGCATCTCGCGCCACCAGGTGAGCCTCTGGGCCGACTTCGACGACCTCGCCGACCAGAGCGTCGAGGCCGAGAGCTGGCGCGAGGCGGTCCGCGGCCTCCGCGACCGGCAACTCGAGGGAGTAGAGGGCGGCACGGTGCCACCGGTCCCCCTCCCCGACGGCGTCGACGCCACCCTCCGCCCGTACCAGAAGTCCGGTTTCGACTGGCTCGCCCTGCTCTGGCAGCACCGGCTCGGCGGTGTGCTGGCCGACGACATGGGCCTCGGCAAGACCCTGCAGACCCTCGCCCTGTTCACCCACGCCCGGAACTCCGGCGAGACGCGCCCCTTCCTCGTGGTGGCTCCCACGTCGGTCGTCGCCAACTGGGCCGACGAAGGTGCCCGCTTCACGCCGGGGCTGCGGATGCGCACGGTCACCGCCACCCAGGCCAAGGGCCGCAGCACGAGCGCTGGATCACTCGCCGAACTCGCCCGGGGAGCGGATGTGGTGGTCACCAGCTACGCCCTCTTCCGGCTCGACGCCGAGGCCTACCAGAGCATCCGCTGGGCCGGCCTGGTGCTCGACGAGGCCCAGTTCGTGAAGAACCACACCTCGCGCCTGCACGCCTGCGCGCGCGAGCTCGACGTCGACTTCCGGCTGGCCATCACGGGCACCCCGCTGGAGAACACGCTGATGGAACTGTGGGCGCTGTTCGACATCGTGGCGCCCGGCCTCTTTCCGAGCGCCCGGCGTTTCGCCGAGCAGTACCAGCGGCCGATCGAGCGCGGGCTCGACCCGAGCCTGCTGCCCCGGCTGCGGCGTCGCATCCATCCCTTCCTGCTGCGCCGCACGAAGGAGGCGGTGGCGCCCGAACTGCCCGAGAAGCAGGAACAGGTGCTGCAGGTCGAGCTCGCCCCGGCGCACCGGCACCTCTACGACACCGTGCTGCAGCGCGAGCGGCAGAAGCTCTTCGGCCTGATCGAAGACCTCGACCGCAACCGGTTCATCGTGTTCCGGTCACTCACCCTGCTGCGCATGCTGAGCCTGGACGCGACGCTCATCGACGAGGCGCACGAGAACATCCCGTCGTCGAAGCTCGACGTGCTGGTCGAGCACCTCGAGGAGGTCGTGGCCGAGGGTCACCGCTCGCTCGTGTTCAGTCAGTTCACGAGCTACCTGGCCCTGGTGGCCGCCCGGCTCGACGCCGAGGGCATCGCGTACGAGTACCTCGACGGATCCACCCGCCGGCGTCCCGAGGTGATCGAGCGGTTCAAGGCGGGCGAGGCCCCGGTGTTCCTGATCAGCCTCAAGGCCGGCGGGTTCGGGCTCACCCTCACCGAGGCCGACTACGTCTACCTGCTCGACCCGTGGTGGAACCCGGCGAGCGAGGCGCAGGCGATCGACCGCACGCACCGGATCGGCCAGACGCGTCCGGTGAACGTCTACCGGCTGGTCGCCACGAACACCATCGAGGAGAAGGTCATGCAGCTCAAGGAGCACAAGGCCCGGCTCTTCGACGCGGTCTTCGACGACGCCGCCTTCGCCCGCGCGTTCACGGCCGACGACATCCGCGCCCTCCTCGCCTGACGAGGGCACGGATGCGGCGCCCCAGGATGCGGCGCCCCAGGATGCGTCGCCGCAGAAAGCCCCGCCGCAGGAGGCCCCGCCTCAGGAGGCGAGGTCGCGCAGGTGGCGGTACTTGCCCTTGAAGTAGAGCAGCGGCTCCTCCTTGTGCCAGGAGGCGGGGCTCATCTCGTTGACCTTGCCGATGACGATGTAGTGGTCGCCGGCCTCGTGCTCGGCCCAGATGTCGCAGTCCAGCCACATCAGGGTGCCGTCGATCACCGGGTTGCCCGCGGCCGTCGGCGTCCAGTCGATGCCGGCCCACTTGTCCGTTCCCTTGCGGGCGAACTGGTTGGAGATGGAGTCCTGGTCGTGCGCGAGCACGTTCACCACGAACTTCCCCGTCTCGCGAACGCGCGGGTAGGTGGTGGAGTTGGTCATCACCGAGAACGACACCAGCGGCGGCTCGGTCGAGACCGAGTAGAACGACTGGCAGGTGAACCCGATCGGGCCCTCCTCGTCGATGCCGCTGATGATGGTGATCCCGGATGCGTAGTGCCCCAGCGTGTCGCGGAAGACCCGGGGGTCGAACGCGGGGCCCGTGGCGATGTCGGGTGATCCGGATGCGGACGGCGTTTCGATTGTCATCTTCAGCTCCTATTGCGGTTATGCAACCGGCGAGGCGGCGAGCGCAGGGCGGGTGGAGGCGGCGACGGCGGCCAGGCGGCCGAGGTTCGCGCCGTACTCCTGGGCGGCGGACTCCACGATCTCCTCGAGGTGGTCCATCTGCCCGGCGACGAAGTAGAACCCGCGGCCGGGAACGACCGCACCGAGCTCGACGAGCAGCGGTGCGAGGTTCACGGTGGGTCCCATCGAGTGGGTGAGGTCGGCCCCGGTCAGCACCGGGATGGCCGTCACCCCCGCGAGCCCGTTGGCCGGGTAGCGGTCCAGGAACGCCTTGAGCAGGCCGGTGTAGGTCGCCTTGTAGGTGGGCGAGGCGAACACGGCCAGGTCGCTGTCGGCGACCCGGGCGTTCAGGGCCGCCATCTGCTCCGAGGGCCAGGCGAAGATCTCGGCCGTGTGCTCGGCCAGATCGATCACCTCGAGCTCGTAGGAGCCCTCGGCCAGCAGCTTCTCCACGAGGGTTTCAGCCACCTTGAGGGTGCGGGACCTGGGCTTGGGATTGCCCACGACGATCGTCACTTTGAGTGCCATACTGCTTCTCACTTCATACCGGTTGTCAGGAAATGAGGGATGGCGGGGAATCACCCGGAACGGCCGTGCGCACGCAGGCCAGGGCGGAGACTCCGACATCTCTCACACACCACCGAGATTTTGTGGCCCGGTGGGCCCGCAACGGCTTACGTTGCCCCACCAGTATCGCGCTGTCGCGTTTCGGGCGTATTACAGCGGGTCATTTTTCTTCACGGAAGAAGGATGTTGCGTCGTCCGGACTCTTCGGGCTTTCCGGGTTCCCCGGGCTCTCCGGGTTCACCGGACTCCCCGGGGCTCGTCGCTGCGGCTCGCCCGTCAGCGAGTGCGCACCGGCGGGGCGAGCGGGTCGGCGCCCGGGTGCCCCAGGTCGCGCTGCAGCCAGGCCACGTCGAGCCAGCGCCCGTCCTTCCAGCCCACGGCGCGGTAGAGTCCCGCGTCGGTGAAACCGAAGGCGCGGTGGAGCCCGAGACTGGCGTCGTTCGGGAGGGTGACGCCGGCGAACGCCCGGCGGAGGCCGCGCTCGACGAGGCGGTCGAGAAGGGCGCCGTAGAGCATCCGCCCCACCCCGTGCCCACGAGCCGTGGGGGCGAGGTAGATGCTCGTCTCGCACGACCAGTCGTAGGCGGCACGCCCGTTGAAGCGGTGGGCGTAGGCGTAGCCGAGCACTCCGCCATCGCTCTCGGCCACCAGCCACGCGTGCTTCTGCTGCGCGTCGGCGATGCGCTCCGCCATCTGGGTGGCGCTCGGCCGCACCGTCTCGAAGGTGATGACCGACCCGTCGACGTACGGGCCGTAGACCTCGGCGCAGGCAGCGGCGTCGTCGGCGCCGGCCGAGCGGATGAGCAAGGAGGACATCATGCGCCGATAGTAGCGCAATAGCCACTATGATGACACCCATGATGGAGACGACTCGGACGGCGGATGCGACACCATGACGGATGCACTCACCCTCTCCCTCGCGGAATCGCTGCAGTCGATCCGGCTCGCGCGCGGGCTCACGGTCAGCGCCCTCTCCGCGGCCTCCGGCGTCTCCCGCGCCATGATCGCGAAGATCGAGCAGGGCGAGGCGCAACCGACCGCGGCGCTCCTGGCCCGGCTCGCCGGCGCACTCGACGTCACCCTCTCGGAGCTGATCGCGCGAGCGGAGGAGCGCACCGAGCGGGTCGCCCGGGCCGCCGCGCAGCCGGTGTGGATCGACCCCGCGACCGGTTACCGACGCCGTGCGATCTCGCCTCCCGCGGGGGTCGAGCTGCAGCTGATCGAGGTCGAGCTGCCGCCGGGGGCGCGGGTGCCGATGCCGGTCGAGAGCTATCTGGCGATCGATCAGCAGATCTGGGTGTTGTCGGGCATGCTGCGCTTCACCGAGGGGACGGAGGTGCACGAGCTCGCCGAGGGCGACTGTCTTCAGCTCGGCGCACCGCAGCCGTGCGAGTTCGCCAACCCCACGGGCGAGCCGTGCCGCTATCTCGTCGCCCTCCGGAGGCGCTGAGCGAGCAGCGGGCATCGATGCCCCGGCGGCGGCAGCGTCAGCGGATGGGGTGTCCGGGGTTCGCGGAGTCGTAGTCCTGCCGCGCTGCAGCGATCACGGGCCGATGCTCTATCGACCAGTCGGCCAGCGCCTTCACGAGGTGGGTCAGACTGCGGCCCGATTCGGTCAGCGCGTAGGACACCTGCGGCGGGACCGTCGGGTACACGGTGCGCTCCACGAGGCCATCTCGTTCCAGCCGGCGGAGGGTGAGGGTGAGCATCCGTTGAGAGATGCCGTCGATCGCCCGCTGGAGCTCGCGGAATCGCCGGGTGCCGGAGGCGAGTTCGACCACGACGAGCACCGACCACTTGTCGCCCACCCGGTCGAGCACGTCGCGGATGCCGCAATCCGGATGCTCGGCCTTTCCGCACGACTCGAGGCCTGCGGTTACTTCCGTGTGCGTGAGTGACATGAGAGTGCCTTCTTGTGACGGTCGGGGCTGGCAGAACAGGATCAGCCTAGTTACCGAACAGAACCACGAAAGGCGATCAGTTGATCCTCGTCACCGGCAGCACCGGCCAGCTCGGCCACGGCATCCTGACCCATCTCCGCGAGCGCGGCGCCTCCGCCACGGGCAGCAGCCGCAGCGGCGCCGAGGCGTCCCGCGTGCTCGACTTCGACCGGCCCGTGACCCTCTCGCTGGAGGGCGTCGACACCCTGGTGCTCGTGTCCGCCGGCGAGGCGGAGGACGACGTGGTGATCGGCCGCCACGAGGCGGTGATCGCGGCGGCCGAGCGCGACGGGGTCGCTCATGTGGTCTACACCAGCCTGGCGGGCGAGGGCGATCATCTGGCGTTCGCGCTGGCGCACCGGTGGACGGAGCGGCGGCTGCGGCGGAGCGCGGTGTCGTGGACGATCCTCCGGAACGGGTTGTACGCCGAGCTGTTCGGCTCGCTCCTGCAATGGTCGGGGTCGCAGCTGACCTCGGCGTTCGGCGAGGGAGCCCTGGCCGCAGTGACGCGGGACGACCTCGCCGAGGCCGCCGCCGTGGTCGCGACGGCACCGCGCGCGCACGCCGGGCGCACCTACGAGCTCGTCGGCACCCCGATCACGGCCCGCCAGGTCGCCGCGCGAGTTGGAGTGTCGCCGGTCGACATCCCGCTGCACGAGCGACGCACGCAGCTGGATCACGCGGGGCTGAAGCCCTTCCAGCCGGCCATGCTGATGTCGATCCACACCGCGGTGCGGCACGGATTCCTCTCCCGCACCGGCGAGGACCTCGCCCGGCTGCTGGGTCGTCAACCCGCCGACTCGCTCGGCGTCGCGGGGGCGGCGGTACGCGCATCCGCCCCGCAGGGAGTCTTCGACCGGACCCCCGACGGATGCTCGAACAGGACCACGGCCGAGCGCTTGCACGGGTGCCTCGTCGGCGGGTGAATCGGGCGGGCCCGCGCCGATTGGCCGCCTGCGCCTCCGGTGGGCGACGATGGTGTCATGAGCGCTCTTCACGGGATCGACGTCGCGGCCGAACTCCGACAGGTCGAGGCGCACTGGACTCCGCGCGTGGTCGGGCGGGTGAACGACCAGTACGTCAAGGTCGCGAAACTGCTGGGCGAACTGGTCTGGCACGCCCACGACGCCGAGGACGAGATGTTCCTCGTCGTCTCGGGCCGGCTCCGCATCCAGCTCCCCGACGACGAGGAGGTCGTGCTGACGCCGGGACAGTTCTACGTCGTGCCCCGCGGGACGCAGCACAACCCGATCGCCGACGAGGAGGTGGAGATCGTGTTGATCGAGACGGTGACGACCGCCCACACGGGCGACGTCATCGTCGAGGGGACCGTACCGGTCGAGCGCCAGCTCGGCTCCTTCCGCTGACCGGAGCCTCGAGCAGCGGGGTGCGGGGCTGCGGTCGCCGACGGATCGCCTTCGGGCGGGGCGCCCGTGCGACGGGCGGCCCGGCTCTCAGCGCCGGTGGCGCCAGCGGTGGATCCCGGCGCCCACGATGACCACGGCGACACCCGTGGCGAGGAGCGGCGCCGTCGGCGCCAGCGCAGCGGCCGTTCCGGCGAGGCCCGCGAGGATGACCCCGTCCAGTGCCCACGCCAGACGCACGGCGGCCATCGGGTCGCCCATCGCGGTCGGAAGGGGAGTGAGCAGCACGGGTGGGAGCGGGCCTTTCAGCGCGGTGCCGATGCGGTTCGCCACCGCGAGGGTCACGAGCACGAGAGCGCTCGCCGCCGCGGAGCCGGGCAAGGCGCCGGTGACGAGCCCGATCACGGCGATCACGACGGCGATGACGATCAGGGCAACGGCGAGCGGGAAGAGAGCGTGCTGGGCGAGCAGCCGTTCGTCGCTGATGCCGTACAGGGGGAAGTCGGCGGCGACGCTCGCGGCGTGCCGGATGCCGTCGGTGAGCGGGCCGAGGGCGGCGAAGGCGACGATCCCGGCGGCCGCCCCGAGCATCCAGCCCGGAGCCGCGGGGGCAGCGGCGACCGCGACGAGCACGGCGGCGAGGGCGAGCGCCAGGACTCCGGCGATGAACCGGCCGGGTGTCCGCAGCGCTCCGACGGCATCGCGCACGAGGAACGTCCGAGCGAGACCCGCCCCGGGCCGGACGGATCGGGCGGCACGGTCGGGACTGGCGGCACGGACGGGACTGGCGGCACGGACGGATCGGGTGGCACGGACGGGCCCGACGGCCTGGAGGCGACGGCCCACCTGCGGGTGCGCCTGATAGGTGCGGGCGGCGGCGTCGAAGTCCATCCCGGTCGCGAGCGACGTCGCCGAACTCCACCGCGAGGCCTGCGCGACGAGCTCGGTGACGTCGATCCGGTTCATCAGCGACGGCACGGCCGCGACGAGCGCGATCGCCAGGGCCGTCAGGGCGACCAGGGCCACGGATGCGACGGGCACCACGGATGCGACGGGAACGGATGCGACGGGAACGGATGCGACGGGCACGATCGGCGCGGCGGCGATACCGTGCAGAGGGTACGCGAGCCCGACCCACCCCCACGGCGTGACCGCCCGCAGCGAGGGCGACGCGACCGTCGCCGCCCCGAGCACGGCCACCACGAGTGCGATGAGCACCGAGGCGCGCGGCACCGCCTGGCCCGCCAGCCAGCCCACCGTCGTGACGACGCCGACGACCAGCCCGACCGCGGCGAAGGCGACGGCCCCGGGCGCCTGCGTCAGCCCGGCGCTCACGAGACTCGCGCCGACGAGTCCCGCCACGCTCGCACAGACCGCCGCCACCACGGCTCCGGAACGCAGGAATGGCCGGCGGAAGGCCTCGGCGACCGGGACGTCGCTCGTCGCGAGCGCGTGGGCGAGGAACGGGGGCCGGAGCGCCGGTCCGCGTTCCCGGCCGAGAAGCAAGGCACCCGCCCACAGGCAGACCGTCACCACGATCGCGACCGTCGGCGCCGGGGCCGCGGAGAGGACGGCGACACCCTCCGCGCTCGACGCACTCAGCCACACGGCTCGGCCCACCGGGGCGATCGCGACCAGCGCGATCATCAGCCCCAGGTAGACGACGAAAGGGCGGTCCCCGCGCGTCCCGGCCGCGCGGGAGTTCCAGATGGCGATCGCCGCCCGCACCCGGGTGCTCACGCCGCCCCCTGCAGCTCGAGCGTGCGATCGGCCACCGCATCGGCGAGCACCGTGCTGTGGGTGGCCAGCACCACGGTCGCGCCCGCATCGCGGCGTGCGCGAAGCACACGGGCCACCATCGCGAGGTGGTCGGGATCGAGACGCTGCTCCGGCTCGTCGAGCAGGAGCACGTCGAAGGGCCGCGCGAGCACCAGGGCGAGACCGAAGAGCTGCGTCTGCCCCGACGAGAGTTCGTGCGGGAAGCGATCGGCCAGCGCGTCCAGCCCCAGCTCGCCGAGCAGCGCGCGTTCGGACACCGGCCGTTCGCCTTCACCCGGGGTCCAGGTCGCCGCGACCAGCCTGACGTGCTCCAGAACCGTCAGGTCGGGAGCCGTCGGCGGCAGTCCGATCATCGCGGCCACCCGTCGCCGGAACCGGCGGTCCCGGCTGTCGACGATCTCGCCGCCGATCCGCGCCGTACCGTGCGACGGCTTCCGGGCACCGGCCAGCACGCGCAGCAGCGTCGACTTGCCCGTGCCGTTCCGGCCCCGCACGGCCAGCACCTCGCCTGCCCGGAGCGTCACGGAGACAGGATGCAGGAGCGTCACCTCGGCGGAGACGACGTCCACCCGCTCGACCTCGATCATCGTTCCATCCTCTCAAGTCCCGCGTTGAGACTGGAAGTCCCGGCGGCCCGCGGGTTAGCGTCTACAGATGTATTACAACGACTGGACCACCATTCCGTACACCGTTCTCATGATCGCCCTCCTCCTCGGCACCGTGGTGTTGCTGGTCCTCCTGGGCCGACTGATGGTGGTGGCGACCAAGGCCTTGCAGAGCTACCGGCGCGTGCAAGAACTCCGGATCGACCTGCTCATCGCCGACGGCACCGACGACCAGAAGCTCTGACTCCCCTCCCCTCCCCGAACCTCGGCCCGGCGAGTCGCCCCGGCATCCCGTCTCAGAGGCGCTTCTCGTGGTGGACGGGCTTGAGCCGGGCGGGCGCATCGGTGGCCGGCGGGAAGTCGCAGGTGAACCAGCCTTCGTAGCCGAACAGGAAACCGAGCAGCCGGTTGCGCACCTCGAGCGCGACGTGGAACTGGCCCCGCTCCTCGTCCCAGCTCTCGTGCAACTCTGCCGAGCCGGAGAACACCAGCGGGAAGCGGAAGCCGAACGGCCCCTCGTAGAAGCGCTGCTCGGTGGAGCGCAGCACCAGCCCGCCGCGCTCGTCCACGTCGAGATCGAGGTCGACGGCGAGGTGCTGGTGGGTGCCCAGGTAGTCGACGACGGTGCCGCGCCGAGCATCCAGCACCATCGTCGCGTCGAAGCGGGCCGGGCGGCGGCGCACCCGGTACTCGCGCACGAAGGTGATCGTCTCGCGCCCGAACGGGTCGAGGTAGGGGTAGTTCTCGATGGTGAACGGCACCTGGTTCCCCGTGTCGGCGACGAGGATGTGGCGCAGCCGCCCGATCAGCAGGAACGGCACCGTCCACCAAGGCCCGCGCCGGATGCTCTGCATCGTGCCGTGCCCCACGCACGCGTAGCCGGCCTCGAGCGAGACGCCGAAGCGGCGCTGCAGCATCGGGTGCAGCCGGGCGAAGCGCTCCTCGCCCAGCGCGGTCCGGAAGATGGACGCCGTGCGCACGTCGGGCGCGCTCACGACAGCTCTCCGAGCGTCGCCGGTGCACCGGCCATCGCTCCGCCGCGGGGCGGGCGGATGCGGCACCGGGCCGCGCGCGGCCGCTCGGCCCGCCACCAGGCCGGCACGCTCCGAAGCCCCCACCGCTCGGGCGGCGTGCCCGTCTCCGCCCAGATGCGCAGCCGGTCGAAGCTCCACGCGGTCATCCACCGCACGATCGGACGCAGCAGCAGATCGGGCAGTCGGCCGAAGCCCGGGACGTAGTCGTAACCGGTGATGAAGCGCACCCCGTCCGGCGTGGGCACGTACCGCCAGTAGCCTCGTCCGCTGCGCAGGGGCGACAGCCGGTCGTCGGTCTCGAAGGAGAGGGCGGAGGTGCGGGTCCCGTCGGGCCGGCTGCGCTCACCCAACGACACACCGCTGCCGTGGATGCGGTGAAACGGCAGCGAGCGCTCGTACCGGAACCGCATCCGGCCCCGAGCATCCGTGCCCGTGGGGATGATGGCGCTGAACCGCAGATCCCAGCGGGGGTGCAGCGAGGGGTCTTGCGTGAGCCGCCAGACCGTCTCGAGGTCGGCTCGGATGACGGTCTCCACGTACAGCGCCCGCCCCGCCCTCACACCCACCCCATGGGGCCATTATCTCTGCACGGTCGGCACCGGGCCTGATCGCGAACGCACAACACTTATTGCGCAATGTTCGTTGTGCACATATCCTGAGGTCATGGCCGCCGACGAGACCACCCGCTCCACGCTCACGACCGCCGCCTCCATGCGGGTGCTCGCCCACCCGACGAGGCTGCGGCTGCTCGGCCTGCTCCGGGAGCGCGGCCCGCAGACGGCGGCGCTGCTCGGCGATGTGGTGGACGAGGCCCCGGGCACCATCAGCTATCACCTGGGCAAGTTGGCCTCCATCGACCTGATCGAGCCCGCGGATGCGCAGAGCAGCGACCAGCGCGAGCGATGGTGGAAGGCGACGGCCGAGCTGACCAGTTGGGAGCCCGCCGAGCTCTTGGCCGACCCTGCACAGCTCGCCGCGTCATCCGTTCTGCAGAAATCGATCGCCCAGGCCTACGCCGCCCGCTACAGCGACTACATCGACGCGATGCCCGAACTCCCGGTGGAATGGGTCGCCGCGGGGGCGAGCGGCGATCGGATGCTGCGCCTCACGGTCGCCGAGCTGGCGCAGATGCGTTCCGAGCTCGAGGAGCTCGTGGGCCGCTGGGTCGAGACCAGCGCACGTCACGACGGCGCCGGCCAGGATGACGCCGGATTGGACGACGCCGGGCAGGCCGACTCCGATCCCGGCCACGGCGCCGGGCAGGGCACCACGGGCACCACGGGCACCACACGGCACGACCTCGCCGAGCGCGTGGCCGTCGTCTACCAGGCCTACCGCCGGCCATGACCCGGCCGACGGCATCCGAGCCCCAGTCCTCGCCCACCGCCCCGCCGCGGGATCGCCGCGCGCTCGGCTCCCTCTCGGCTCTCCTGACCGCCCACGCCATCTCGCAGACCGGCAACGTCGTCACGGCCTTCGCCATCCCCTTCTACGTTCTCGGCCTCGGCGGTTCGGCCGTGGAGGTGGGCATCGCCGCGTTCTTCGCAACCGCGCCGATCATCATCGGCGGCGCGTTCGGCGGCGTGCTGGTGGACAGGGTGGGCCATCGCCGCGCCGCCATCACCGCCGACATCATCAGCGGCATCACCGTGCTGGCCATCCCGGTGCTCGCCCTCAGCGTGGGACTGCCGTTCTGGGCGCTCCTGCTGCTCGTGTTCGCGAGCGGCCTGCTCGACACCCCGGGCCAGACCGCCCGGCGCGTGATGCTGCCGGAACTCACCGCCCGCGCGGGCGTGCGGCTGGAACAGAGCGTGGGCCTGCTCGACGGCTCGGAACGGCTGGCCAAGCTGATCGGCGCCTCGATCGCGGGGCTGCTCGTGGCCCTGATCGGTCCGATGGCCGCCCTCTTCGTCAACGCGGCCACCTTCGCCGTCTCGGCGCTGGTGACCTGGCTCTTCGTGTCGGCCGCATCCGTTCGCCCGCCCGTCGCGACACCGGATGCCGGTGCGGATGGGGCACCGGATGCGGGCGAGCCGCGCTCCTCCTACTGGGCCGAGCTGCGCGCCGGTCTGCGCTTCGTCGTCCGCGATCCGCTGATGCGCCTGATCGTCGGCCTGGTGCTGATCACCAATCTCTTCGATGCCGCCCGCGGCTCGACCCTGCTCCCGCTCTACGCGCACGACCGCCTCGGCGGGGCGGCGGCGCTCGGCGTGCTGGTCGCCGTGATGGGCGGATGCGCGCTGGCCGGGAACATCGCCTTCGGGTTCGTCGCGCATCGGCTGCCTCGACGGATCACCTTCGTGCTGTGCTTCGCCCTCGCGGGCGGTGCCGCCAACACCGCGTTCGCGTTCGGCGCCCCGTTCCCGGTACTGGTGGCGGTGACGGCCCTGTCGGGCCTCGCGTCGGGCGCCCTCAACCCCATCCTCGGCACCGTCGAGCTGGAGCGCGTACCCGCCCCGATGCGCGGCCGCGTCTTCGGGCTGATCAATGCCGGCGCCTGGGCCGGCGTGCCCTTCGGGGCGCTGCTCGGAGGCATCGGCGCCGAAGCCTTCGGGCTGCCCACGACCTTCGCGCTCATCGCGATCCTGTACACCCTCGTGACGCTCACGCCCCTGACCGGCGGTTCCTGGCGGCTGATGGAGCGCACGCCGCCTGGGGAGTCACGCTCGGAACGCGAACTCGGACGTGAACCCGGAACGCGAGCCCGGCGAGTGAACCCGGAACGCGAATCCGGCGCGCGAGGCGGCACCGATCGGCCGGATAGGCTCCAGGGGTGACACCGGCGATCGAAGCTCTGACGCGACCGTACAATCCCGCGCTTCTGGTCGTCCTCGGAGCGGGCCTCCTCGCCGCCGGTCTGCTGACGCTGATCTTCCCGCGCTTCTTCACGCGGCTCAGGGCACGGCAGTGGCGCGGCGCCGTGCGCCCGACGGAGTTCGACGGCCTGCTCGCTCGCATGGCATCCGTCTGCCTCCTCGTCGCCGGTGCGATCTGCCTGCTCGTGGTGCTGGTGCGAGCCGCCACCTGAGCGACGGCGACCGCGGGCCTGCGGGCGAGGATGCCGCCCGAGAGCCCGGCGAGTCGCACGTCCGGATCCATCCGTCGGAACGCGACTCTCCCCGGCCCCTACAGTGGACGAGTGCGGACGGATAGGCGTAGAGAGGTGACGGCTGCGGTACTCGCCTGGGCACTGACTGCAGCCGGATTCAGCCTGTGGTCGTACGGATGGTTCCACTGGTCGACCCTGAGGCGCCCTGAGTGAGGGGGATGCAGCGCGCCTCGGGAGCCGTGTCGATCGCTATTCTCGCGCTGGCCGCAGCCGGCTGCACCACCGGATATCACGGGTACGACAGCGGGATCGACGGATGGTTCTGGGACCGGATCGCGTTGCACAAAGACCCGCTGTCGCAGAGCATCTACGGGCCCCTGGATGCGACGATCGCGATCAAGCACCGCCTGGCACCGGATCTCTACCCGCCTGCCGTGTCCGATGCCACCGAATACATGGCCGGAGTGGTGGGAACGCGATGGGATGGCTCGGTGAGGTCGATTCCGGGTCTCGGACTCGTCGACGGCGGCGCGATCCTCTACGACGTCGCCACGACACCGTCGGTTGCGAGCTTCTCGGTCTTCATCACCTCGGGCGCTCGTCCGGGAGGTGTCGGGCGGGAGCATCCAGGCCCCAGCGAGGTGTACACGTGCTACTCGGTCGAGGTCGTGTTCGACGGAGCATCCGAACCGCACGCGGCACGGACCGCTCTGGCGGAGTGCCCGTCGCCCCTCGTCGACGATCTCACGGAGGACGCCGCGTTCGCGAGCGTCGAGGTCTTCGACGGCTGACTGGCCTACGGCGGCGGTGCGCGGTTAGCGTGGACGCATGGCCTCGACGCGCTCCCGCAGGATGCTTCTCCTTCCGATCGCTTCCGTCGTGGTGATGATGGCGGGCGTAGTCGGGATCATCGTCGCGACCCCGCAGACCGCCACCTTCGGATGGTTCGCCTACGCGCCCCTCTCCGGCACCGCCTTCAGCCCTGACGGCGCGGTGGTCGTCGGCTGTGGCGCGATCGCGGGGGCCGCTGCCGTGGCACTCGGCGTCGCGGGACTCGCCTTCTGGGCGGGCTTCGCAGTCGCGGTGTTGAGACGACACCGCGCTGAAGCCTGATCGGAGCCGTGACGACGAAAGCGGACTCCCGCCCGCGGTGGCTCAGTGCTGCGGATGCAGGCTCAGGTCGGCGGGCTCGGTGCGCCACGACGTGAAGTGCACCGTGAGGTCGCCGCGCGTCGGGGCGCAGCACATCGGGCCCGCCTGTACGACCACGTCGGGATCGAGCGGCGCCACCCGCACCAGGCGCCACGGCTCGTCGTCGACCCGGGCGCGCACCGTCAGGGCGTTCCCCGACCGGCTGGCGCGGATGGTGACGCCCCTCCCGCTCCAGTCGGGAACCGGGGAGAGCGACCAGTCGGAGACCTCCCGGGTGACGACGGCGCCGAGACTCTCTTCTCCGTCGCTGCGTTCGACCCCGGCCTTGATCCAGGTGCGGTCGTCGACCTTGACGAAGATCCCGGCCTGGTCGAACTGGCCCGAGAAGTCCAGCCGGAACGACACCTCCATCGCGCTGTCCTGCGCGAACGGCGCGAGCAGGGCGTGCTCGGTGTCGTGGATGAAGCCGTAGGAGGTGAGTCGCCAGGCGTCGCTCGTCTCGACGGCGGTGACGCGCAGGCCGTCGTCGGTCAGGGCGACCCGGGCGGGTTCGTTCGTCCAGGATCCCGCGGTCCAGTCGATGTCGGTCATGGTCTCCATGATGGCCGCCCCGCCACCCACTTGCCATATTGGAAAGTACTTGCGAAGATGGAGGAACGGCAAGGAAGGGACACCTCATGGACACCACGCCCACCATCTCCGCCCCCGAGGCGCAACGGCTCCTGGATCGGGCAGACCGCCTGAGCCGATCCGCCCACAACGCCACCCGGTGGCCCTACATCACGTTCATCCTCGCGCTCGGCGTCGCGACCTCGATGGGCACGTTCGCCATGGCACTGGCCACGGGCAGCGCCTTCGGCCTCGCCTACACCGGCACACTGGCGGTGATGTTCGCCCTGCTGATCTTCTTCATGATCAGCATCCAGGGCCGATCCGCCTTCGCACGGAGCCGCCGCTGGACCACCTACATCGCCAGCTGGTTCGTCAGCTATGCCGCCGCCATCGCCGTGGTGATCTGGGCGCACGGATCCGTTCTCCTGGCGGGGCTCGCATCCGGCCTGGTGCTCGTCGTGGCCTTCGTCTGCGCCGCACGGGAAGCCCGCTCATGACGACCACCGAGCACCACCCCCGCCACCGGCTCGACGACCTCCTCCAGAACCCCGTTCGCTTCTCGATCATGGCGGCGCTGGACCGCGCGGCCACCCTGAGCTTCAAAGAGGTGCGTGACGCCGTGGAGATCACCGACTCCGCGCTCAGCAAGCAAGTGTCGGCGCTCGAGACGGCCGGATACCTCGCGGTCGGCAAATCGTTCGCCGGGAAGATGCCGCGCACCTCGCTCACCCTCACGCGCGAGGGCCGCGCGGCGTGGAGAGGCCACCTCGCCACCCTGCGGGAGATCGCGGGCGGGCTCGGCTAGCGCTTCGGCGGCCGCGCCGCCGGCTCGCGATCGCGATGCTCGGCCTCGGCGGCCGCGCCGCCGGCTCGCGATCGTGATGCTCGGCCTCGTCGGCGGCGCCGTCTTCTTCCGCTTCTTCTCCGACTTCGGTATCGGCATGTCGATCGCCGATACGTTCGCGATTTCGGGAGGCGACGGATCCGGGGTCTCCGCGATCCTGCCCTACGTGGGCCAGCTCGCGCTCGCCGGTGCGGCGATCGCCCTCGGCTGGGCCCCGCGCCGCTCGCGCCCTGGAGCCCATCCCCGGTCGACGACCGAAAAGCCCGATGTCGGTGGCTGCTGATTGAATTATTCTCATGAAGCAGTCGAGGGTGGTGTTCACCGAATCCAGTGGCACCCCACCAATCCAGAGGCCTTTACGGGCACTGCGATCTGGCGCGCCTGCGCCTCGGGTTTCGCGTGGACGGGCGTCGGGATTCGGATCGGTCTTCGCGCACCCGTCCCTGCGGGACCGGCTCGACGAGGTGCTCCGGATGCTCCAGAGCGACGAGCGAGACATCGCGGCGATAGAGGCGCGGCGGGCCCGACACCTCGCGGAAGCTGCCGCGATCGCGGACCAGATCGCGTTGGCGGAACCCGGCGACGACGTCGACGGGGCACCCTCACCGCCGGTACGGACCGGTGTCGGCAGGGATTCGACTCTTCTCGACTGGGGCCGCCGCTCTCTCGCCGCGGAGATCGGCTGCGCGCTCCGCCGCCCCGAATCCACCATCACCCGGCTGATCGGTGACGCAGAACACCTCATCGACCTCTTGCCCGCCACCCTCACCGCGCTGGAGGCCGGGGAGATCTCCTACCAGCACGCCCGCAAAATGATCGCCCACGCCCAAACCCTCCCCCGGGACGCTCAGGGCCCATTCGAGCGCGACGTCCTCCCGACCGCCCTGACCGAGACCGCCGCCCGGTTCGACGACCACGCCCGCCGTGTCCGGGAGAACGCCCACCCGGAGTCGATCATCGAACGCGCCACCCGAGCGAGAGACCTCCGCGGGGTGTGGCTGGAACCCGGCCTCGACGGCATGGCCACCCTCCACCACCACCTCCCCGCCGTTGACGCCATCGCGATCGACGACCTCCTCGACCGCATGGCCCGAAACCTCCGCGACCCGCAAGACACCCGCACCCTGGAAGACACTCGCACCTTCCGCACCGCGGAGGACATCCGCACCCTCCGCACCCCGGAAGACACCCGAAACTTCCGCAACCCGGAGGACATCCGCACCCTCCGCACCCCGGAAGACACTCGAAACTTCCGCAACCCGGAGGACATCCGCATCCTCCGCACCCCGGAAGACACCCGAAACCTCCGCAACCCGGAGGACATCCGCACCCTCCGCGCCCCGGAAGACACCCGAAACCTCCGCAACCCGGAGGACATCCGCACCCTCCGCGCCCCGGAAGACACCCGAAACCTCCGCAACCCGGAGGACATCCGCACCCTCCGCGCCCCGGAAGACACCCGAAACCTCCGCAACCCGGAGGACATCCGCACCCTCCGCACCCCGGAAGACACCCGAAACCTCCGCAACCCGGAGGACATCCGCACCCTCTGCGCCGCGGAAGACACCCGCACCCTTGCGCAACGCCGCTGCGACGTCCTCACCGACCTGATCCTCGGCCGCGACGGCAGCGGACCGCGCCTGCAACCCACCGTGATCATCACCGTCCCCGCCCGCACCATCGCCGGCGACAACACCCAGCCCGCCGACCTCCACGGGTACGGGCCCATCGACCCCGACACCGCCCGCGAGTTGGCCGCGACCGCACCGACGTTCCTACGCGCCTTGACCGCGCCCGACACCGGGCAGATCTGTAGCGTCAGCCGTCGCCGCTACCGGCCCACCGCAGAACTGCGCACCGTCCTGGCGATCGACGACCAGACCTGCCGGTTCCCCGGCTGCCGCCGACGCGCCACCGCCTGCGAACTCGATCACACCGTGGACTGGGCCCACGGCGGCCCCACCACCCCCGACAACCTCGCCCACCTCTGCCCCAGACACCACCACCTCAAGCACTCCACCGCCTGGCGCGTCGAACCCGACCCCACCGGCAACCGCACCCTCCACTGGACCAGCCCAGGCGGCACCACCTACACCACCACCCCCACCGGACGAACACCCACCCCACCTGTTGCGCCCGCTGATCGAGCGCCGGCCCCGCCCACCGGACGGAACACCGACCCACCCGCCGGACGGCATCCACGGCCACAGGTCGACATCTTCAGCACACCGGCTGATCTACCGGATGGTGACCCACCTCCCTTCTGATCTCGGTCGCCCGCCGACACCCGAACGATCCGCCGGCGCCCGGGGCGCGTACTGTGCCGCCTTCGCCATCGGGCGCCGTGCACTTGGACACGCCGATCGGCGGCGGCTTCGAGAGGGTCCCCACCAATCTCAGGGCCGGTGTGGAGTCACCCTCGCCCTCGCCCGGGCTTTGATCGCGACGATGACATCGGTCTTCGCATCGGAGTAGGCATTCATGTCGCCCCAGCTCCGAGTGAGCAGGTCGCGTTTGGTGCCCTCGTAGAGGGCCCGGTCGGCCGCATCCGTTCTCAGGTGGTCGCGCAGCAGGAGATACTCGCCGATCGCGGGATCGTGCCGTTGATACACATGCACGTGCACATCGCGCGCGGGCGTGCGCACGAGACGGTGCCCGGGTTCGCGCACCCGCAGCTCGTAGCCGGCCGCCAGAAGCGCGTCGAGGTAGTCCTCCTCGGCAGTGATGTCGTCGACCGCCACCACGATGTCGATGATCGGTTTCGCGGCCAGACCCGGAACCGAGGTGGAGCCGATGTGCTCGATCTCGACCGGCACGGCGACGAGGGCGTTCCGGATGCGCTCCAGATGCTCGCGAAACAGACCCGCCCACCGCTCGTCGAAGTCGCACAACGTCATCTCGCGCACCTCGACGCCGCCCACCAGCTCGACGGTCGTGACGTCGGGCCGGCGTCGCCGACCGCCCAGGCTCGTCCGGCCCTCGTCAGACGGCATCCGGCCCTCCCGGCGCGACGGTGTACTTGAAACCGACGTGGGAGTCGACGAAGCCCAGGCGCGTGTAGAACCGATGCGCGTCCACCCGGGCCGCATCCGAGGTGAGCTGCACGAGCGACGCACCGAGCTCCCGCGCAGCCGTTCCGGTGACCCACCGCATCAGCGCACCTCCGATCCCCGAGGAGCGCTCCGAACTCGCCACCCGCACCGCCTCGACGAGGAGTCGGGTGCTGCCCCGACGGGCCATGCCGGGGATCAGCGTCAGCTGCAACGTGCCCACGACGCCCTTCGTCTCGTCGACCGCCACGAGCAGGTCGTTGCCGGGATCGGCGAGGATCCGGTCCAGACCCGCCGCGTACGCCGGCTCGTCGGCACGGCTCGCGGTGTCGCCGCGCCCGGCACTCACCGGGTCGTCGGCGAGGAGACGCATGATCGCTCCCAGATCGTCCCGGTCCGCGCGACGTATGAGCACGGAGGCGCGCGTCGCCTCGACGGAGACGGGGAGATTCAGCGGATCGAGCACAGCCTATTCTCCCGCGATCCGGCACCCGCCCTGCCCTGCCCTGCCGTGCCCTGCCGCGATCCGGCACCCGCTTTTCCGCGATCCGACGCCCAGCCACCCCGGCGCCCAGCCACCCCGGCACCCCGCCGCCCAGGCACCCAGCCACCCCTGGGCCGCGCGATCAGCGCAGGATCTCCACCATCAGAACCCACGCGTTCACGATCGACACGATGAAGATGGCGATGAAACCCCAGGCCACGTGCACGAGCCCCGCTCCGTCGCCCGTGATCAGCAGGATGCCTCCCACGACCACGCCCGACATCTGGCCGATGTGCAGCACGATGGTGGGGATGGTGCGCGCGAGGCTCGGTCCGTCGTGGCTGCGCAGCATCCGTATCGCCGCATCCACTTGGAAGCCGAGCGCCACGAGCCCGAACAGCAGCAGCTCGATGCCGAGCGACAGGGCGGACTGCTGCGGGATGAGCATCGCCAGTGCCGCGACCAGGATCACCGCGATGGCGGCGACGGTGGACCCGGCCCGGGCGGGCAGCGCCGAGCCGGCGATGATCTGCTTCACGTTCACCGAGATGGCGACGATGAGCAGGCCCGCGAGCGCTCCCGCGGTTCCGGCACTGGCCGCGGCGAAGCCCTGCCACGCCGCGAGGTCGAATCCACCCATGGCCGAATCGTAACGGAGACCGCGACCTGGGCCGAGGCCCGCGCCCGGGTCCGCGCCCAGGCCCGAGTCCGCGCTCAACCCCCGTCTCAGGCGCGGTCGTGCAGGGTGACGTGGTACCCGTCGGGGTCGGCGAAGGTGAAGGTGCGGCCGAACGGACCGTCGATCGGAGCGGAGACGATGACGTGGCGGGCGTCGGCGAGCGCGTCGTGGATGGCCTGTACGTCGGTGGCGTGCAGCCAGATCGCCGCACCGATGCCGGGCTGGGCGACGGATGACAGGTCGGTACCGGGAACGATGTCGCGCAGGGCGAACGCGATCGGCGCGGTCTCGAAGACGACCGCGTGCGGGGGGCCGGCCTGCGAGCGGACGAGACCGAGGTACTGCTCGTAGAACGCCTGCGAGGCGTCGAGGTCGCGAACCTGCAGCGAGATGAAGTCGGGGCCGGTGACGGGCATGATGTTCCTCCTGGATTTCGTGTCAGTTAGCTGACACGAAACAATCTATGTCAGAATACTGACATGAGTCAAGACGACCGCAGCATCGATCTCGAGACGTCACTGGGCTACCTGCTGAAGGAGGCGTCGAGCGCCCTCCGCTTTGCCATGGAGGCCGTGCTGCGCCCCTTGGGCATGACCGTCACGCACTACTCCTGCCTCGAACTGCTCGCGCAACGCCCCGGACTGTCGAACTCCGAGCTGGCCCGGGGCGCCTTCGTGACGCGCCAGTCGATGAACGTGCTGCTGCAGGCGCTCGAACGCGACGGCTTCGTGACGCGCCCGGCCGAGCCCCCCGTCGGCAAGGCCCTGCCGGCTCAGCTCACCCCGAGCGGACGGCGCAGCCTCGCCGAGGCCACCGCCGCGGTGCGAGCGGTCGAACTCCGGATGCTGGGCGGCCTGACACCGGAGGAACAGTCGAGCGCCTTCCGCGTGTTGCGCAGCATGGTCCGCTCGCTGCACGACGACGGCGAGCATCCTGCCCCCGCGGCCGACGCCCCCTCCGCGAGCTGAACTGCACCCGCCGCCCAGGGCATGGGGGCCGGCTCGAGATGCCGGTACGGTCGTGGGCATGGGATTCTTCGATTTCGGTGGCGCCCGCGGCGCCTCGGTGATGACGGCGGATGAGGTCGAGGCGGCGAGGTTCACGCAGACGCGCTTCCGTGAGGGGTACGATCTCGGAGAAGTCGACGCATTCCTCGCCCGGTGCGCCGCCACCATCCGCGGAAAGGAAGGCGGCCCGCAGCCCACCGATCCGGTCTCGGCCGAGGACGTGGTGGCGGTGCGGTTCCGTCCGACGAAGTTCCGGGAGGGTTACGACCAGGATCAGGTCGATGATCTGCTCGACCGCGTGGTCGCGACCCTCCGAGCCGAGCCCGCCGGAGCCTGAACCGGGCCGGGCGATAGGCTCGTCGGGACGGAATGACACCGTGGCCGGCCGGGCGCCCGCCACCAGGATCGCGGGGGGCGATGTGCCGGTACTCAGGCGCGGAACGAGTCAGCGCGCGACGGATCGGCGCGCGACGGATCGGCGGCTAGGTCGTCGGCGCTTGGCCCCGCGGTGGGTGACGGGGTGGGGCCTCGTCCTCGCGGTGGGGGCGCTGCCACTCGCCTCCTCGCCGGCGTTCGCCACGGAGGCACCGCTTAGCGCTCCCGCCCCTGCACTCGCATCCGCGTCTGCACTCGCATCCGCAACCGCACTCGCACCCGCATCCGCACCCGCAGCCACGGTCCCCACCGGCGCCGCGGCCGGCACGACCGCCGTCACCCCGGGCGTCACGCACGCGCAGAACCCGAGCGTGCCCGCCGGGGCCGCGTGGACCGAGGAGTACTTCCCCTCCTCCGTCCCCTCGAACAACGGCGACCCGGTCGAACTGCACGCCGACGTGCTGCGCCCCGCCGGCCTGGCGCCCGGCGAGAAGACCCCGGTGATCATGTCGATCGGGTCGTACTTCTCGCACTCGGGCATGAACAACGACACGCATCCCCCGCACACCGGGCCCTCGCAGCGCTTCACCGACCTCATCGACGGCGCCGGCCTGATGGCGCGCGGCTACACCTTCGTCTACGTCGACCTGCGCGGTTTCGGCGGCAGCACCGGCTGCATCGAGTGGCTCGGAGCCGGCGAGCAGGCCGATGTCGTCAGCGCGGTCGAGTGGGCCGCGCAGCAGTCGTGGTCCACCGGCTCGGTGGGCCTCTACGGCAAGTCGTACGACGGATCGACCGGACTCGTCGGCGTCGACCTCCAGCCCGAGGGCCTGAAGGCCGTCGTCGCGCAGGAGCCCGCCTGGAGCGGATACGACTACCTCATCACGAACGGCGTCTCCCGCCAGAACCAGGTCGACACCCCTCTGGCCTACCTCGGCATCGCCGACCTGCCGGGCGTCGAGCGCACCTACCACCAGGACGGCTACGACATCGCGCCCGACACCGAGCACTATATGCAGAACGCGGCATACGAGACCACGCACCCGGAATGCGCGCAGACCCTGATCGCCGAGACGAAGGAGATGGACCGGCAGAGCGACTTCTGGCGCATCCGCGATCTTCCGGCGAACGTGAACGGATCGACCGTGCCGCTGATGTTCACGCAGGGCCTCACCGAGCAGAACACCAAGCCCGAGAGCATGCAGTTGTTCCTGGCCAACCACGCGGGCGAGCAGCGCGGCTGGCTCGGGCCCTGGGATCACGTGCGCGGCAACGAGGTCGATTCCACCGGCGCGCTGCAGATGGGCCGGGCCGGCTGGTTCGACGAGGTGATGGCGTTCTACGACGCGCACCTGAAGGAGCACACGACCGAGATCTCGTCCTCCTTCTTCGTGCAGGACAACCTCGGCGCGTGGCGGGTTCAGGATGCCTGGGGCACGACCGACAAGACCGCGACGGTCTCGCTGCGGCCCGGCTCCTACCTCGACACCGGACGCGGCACCGTGACCGACGACGACGAACCCGGCCCCGCCAATCCGGGCCTGCTGCCCGACGGCAGCGACGACGGCAGCGGCGACGGCCACGCGCATGAAGTCGGCGATCCGAGCCGAGACGGCGACTCGAGCCGAGACGGTGACGGCGACCCGGAGGGCGACGGCCAGACCGCCGACGCGCCCGACTCGCACGACCCGAGCCTGGGCATCCTGACCCTCTCGCAGCCACTGCGCACCGACGTCCGCCTCACCGGAACCCCGACCGTCGAGCTGCACACGCAGGGCAGCGGCAACGTGGCGGTGCAGCTTTTGGACGTGGCGCCCGACCTCAGCGCCGTGGCCATCAACCACAGCGTCGCCCGGCTCTCCGACGACGGCGTCACCCGCTTCGGCCTGCTCGGCATGGATTGGACCCTGCAGGCCGGCCACCACCTCGCCGTGACCGTCGCCACGATCGACTGGGGCTACTGGGTGCCCGAGCCGAGCGGAACCGAGGTCGTCGTCTCGTCGGGCACGGTGGACATCGCTGTCGAGTCGACCGTCGCGGACGTTCCGGCCGAAGGCGCGCGGGCCCCGTTCCTGGACGAGTACCTGCACGACTTCACCCGCGACCTGCCGCTTCCCGCCACGGCCGAGACGTTCACCCTGAGCGCCGCGCTGGGCCAGATCCGAACGGATGCCACGACGGTGCGTGCCGGCGACGAACTCGTGATCGCGGGTGCAGGCTACGACCCGGGCGCGCCCGTGACGCTCATCCGGCAGGACGGGGTGGGTTCGACGGCGACCACCGAGGCGGACGGGTCGTTCCGCGTCGCGGTCCGCATTCCGGAGACGACTCCGGCCGGGGTCACGACGATCTCCGCCGTGGCGGAGGACGGTGGACGCTCAACGGTTGAGGTGGAGGTCGAGGTCGTGGCCGCGGCGGTCCCGGCGCCGTCGCCGACGCCCTCCCCCTCCGTTCCGGTTCCGGCGGACGCCGGCATCCCTACCCCGCAGCTGGCCCGCACGGGTGCCTCGACGGATGCGCTCGCCCCGCTCGCGGCGGGCGCGGCCCTCGCCCTCCTGCTCGGCGCGACCCTCGTGCGGCGGCGCCGGAGGGCGGCCGCCGGCCCGCTCGACCGCTAGCCGCGCCATGACGTTCGAGCCCCTCGCCTCCGGTGATCTCGGCCTGCTGGAAGACTTCCTGCGCGAGGCCGACCTCACACTCGCCGGCCTCGACGCGCCGACCGTGCACCTCTGGATCGAGCGCGCCGACGACGGTTCGATCGTGGGGAGCACGGGCTACGAGCTGAGCGAGGACGGGGAGCACGCACTCATCCGCAGTGTCGCCGTGGCACCCGCCCGGCGCACCGCCGGCGCCGGCTCACGGCTGGCCTCCTTCGCCATCGCGGAGGCCGCCCGCTCCGGCGCCGTACGGGCGTGGCTGTTCTCGCGCCGTTCGGGCCCGTTCTGGCAGAAGCTCGGCTTCGAGCCCGCCGATCGCGAGGAGCTCGCCGCCGCACTGCCCGACACCCACCAGGTGCGGCTCTTCACCGAGACCGGGCAGCTCCAGCGCGAGGTGGCGTGGTCGCGCGGGCTCAAGCGTGAGTGATTCACCCGTGAGTGATCTGTCGATCCGGATGCCGCCGGGTCGACACTTCGGCCACCCGCGGCCGGCGTGCGAGTTCTAGGGTGGGCGTATGACCACCACCCCCGCCTCCGCCTACGGCCTGGCGATGCGCGGCGACCGCGCCGAGATCGCCGCCTCGCTCGCGGGCGTGTCGACCGTGCCGTTCTGGCTCGACGGCCCGCGCCCGGATGCCCTCCCCGCCCTGCGCGAGACCCTGACCGCCGATCTCGTGGTGGTCGGCGGCGGCTTCTGCGGGCTGTGGACGGCGCTGATCGCCAAGGAGCGCGATCCCGCCCGGCGGGTGGTGCTGCTGGAGGGCAAGCGGATCGCCTGGGCGGCTTCTGGCCGCAACGGCGGCTTCGTGGAGGCCTCGCTCACCCACGGCGAGGAGAACGGCAAGCTGCACTTCGCCGCCGAGCTCGAGGCCATCGAAGAACTGGCCCGCGAGAACTACACGGCCTTCCGCGACACCCTCGAGCGCTACGGCATCGACGCCGAGTTCGAGGAGACGGGCACCCTCGTGGTGGCCACCGAGCCGCACCAGGTCGAAGCCTTGCGCAAAGAGGGCGTCGACCTGCTCGAGGGCGAGGCCCTCGCCGCCGTCACCTCCTCGCCCGTGGCCCGCGCGGCCTTCTTCGAGCGCGAGGGAAACGCCCTGGTGCACCCGGCGAAGCTCGCCTTCGGGCTGCGCGACGCCTGCCTCTCGCTCGGCGTGAAGATCTACGAAGACACCCCCGTGACCGGCATCTCGGATGCCGGGTCGGAGGTGACCGTGAGCACTCCGGTCGCCCGCATCCGGGCCCGCCGGGTGGCGCTGGCCACGAACGGCTTCCCCTCGCTGCTGCGCCGCAACATCCTGCGCACGGTGCCGATCTACGACTACGTGCTGATGACCGAGCCGCTGACGGATGAGCAGCTCGAGAGCATCGGCTGGGTCCAGCGGCACGGCATGACCGACATGTCCCGGCAGTTCCACTACTACCGCAAGACGGCCGACAACCGCATCCTGTGGGGCGGCTACGATGCCGTGTACCACCGCGGCCGCCGCATCCGGCCCGAGCACGACCAGCGGCAGGAGACCTTCGAGCGGCTGGCGGATCACTTCTTCCTCGCGCACCCCACCCTGCGGGGCATCCGTTTCACCCACGCCTGGGGCGGCATGATCGACATGTCGACCAAGCTCGTGGCCTTCCAGGGCACCGCGCTCGGCGGCAAGGTGGCCTACAGCTCGGGTTACACCGGGCTCGGAGTGGCGGCGACTCGATTCGGCGCCGAGGTGATGCTCGACCTGCTCGCGGGCGAGCAGACCGCCCGCACCCGCCTCGACTTCGCCACCGCGAAGCCGTTCCCGGTGCCGCCGGAGCCGATCGCCTACCCGGCGATCCAGCTCATGCGGGCCGCGGTCGCCCGCTCCGACGAGAACGGCGGCAAAGACGGGCTGCTGATCAAGACGGCGGGCCTGTTCGGCATCAGCTTCGATTCCTGAGCCGGCGCGGCGCCGCTGAACGCGGCGGTGCCGAGCGCATGTGGTCGCGCACGGCGCCGAGCGAGCGCGCCAGCTGTTCGACGTCGTCGCGGTCCAGCGGCGCGAGGAACAGTCTCTTGAGCTCTGCGATGTGCCCGGGGAACACCTTCGCGAGCACGGCCCGGCCGGCATCCGTGATGGTCACCGTCACGCTGCGCTCGTCGTCGGCCGACGGCGCTCGCGTGACGAGGCCGGCCGCCTCGAGCAGCCCGGCCTGGTGCGTGAGCCCGCTGCGGCTGTAGACGACCCCGTCGGCGAGGTCGGTCATCCGCTGGCGGCCCTCCGGCGCGTCACCGAGCGTGGCGAGCAGTTGGAACTGCACGTAGCTGAGGCCGCCGGCCTCTTTCAGCTGCTGCTCGATCGCGTGCCGCAGCAGGCTGCTGACCTCGATCAGGGCGAAGTAGGCGCCCAGTTCGACGGGGGCGAGGGATGCGGATTCGTCAGCCATGCCGTCAGTCTAGTTGCTTCGATATCGCATTACTTGCTTCGATGTCGAAGCAGTGTTACAGTCGCTCTCAGTTGCTTCGACCTCGAAGCATTCCGGTCACACAAGCGAAAGAGAGAACGCCATGAAGGCAGCACGATTCCACGAGCACGGCGCACCCGAAGTTCTGCAGGTCGACGATGTCGAGACGCCGGATCCGGGGCCCGGCCAGGTGCGCATCGCCGTGGCCGGCGCCGGCTTCAACCCCGCCGACAACGGCATCCGGGCGGGCTTCCTGCCCATCCCGGTCACCCTGCCGCACACCCCGGGCTTCGACGTCTCCGGCACGATCGACGCCCTGGGTGACGGCGTGACGACGTTCGCCGTCGGCGACACGGTGATCGGCTTCCTGCCGATGACCGAGCCGGGCGCCGCGGCCGACTACGTCATCGCCCCGGCGACCGTGCTCGTGGCCGCTCCGTCGAGCATCCCGCTCCCGGATGCCGCCGCCCTCCCCTCGGGCGCCCTCACCGCCTGGCAGTCCCTCTTCGAGCACGCCGACCTGAAGCCCGGCCAGCGCATCCTGATCGTCGGCGCGGGCGGAGCGGTCGGCGGCTTCGCGGTGCGGTTCGCGAAGCAGGCCGGCGCGCACGTCATCGCCACCGCCAGCCCCCGCAGCAGCGCGAGCGTGCGCGAAGCGGGTGCCGACGAGGTCGTCGACCACACGGCATCCTCGGTGCTCGACTCGCTCGCCGAGCCGGTGGACGCGCTGCTCAACCTCGCGCCGATCAGTCCCGAGGAGTTCACCGCGCTGGTCGGCCGGGTGCGCGACGGCGGCGTCGTCGTGAGCACGACGGCGTGGATGCCCGCGCCGGGCGACGAGGAGCGGGGCGTGCGCGCGGTCGTGGTCTACGTGCGCAGCGACACCGAGCAGCTGGCGCGGATCGTCGACCTCGTCGACCGCGGCGAGCTGCGTGTCGAGGTCGCCCGCCGGGTGCCCCTCGCCGAGCTGGCGAGCATCCACCAGGAGGCGACGGATGGCACGCTGCGCGGCAAGGTCATCGTGCAGCCGAACGGCGAGTGACCCGTCGCCTGGAGGCGGCGCCGAGTTCTGCACCCGTCGCCGCCTCCGTACCTATGATCGGCGTCCCACCCGACCTATGATGTGGACAGCGTTCACAAACAAGAGTGGTGGTGGCCGTGCGAGAGCTCGTTCTGAAGATGTCCCTGTCGCTCGACGGCTTAGTCGCCGGCGATCGCGCCGAGTCGGACTGGATGTTCCGGGCCACCACACCCGACTCGGGAGCCTGGCTGATCGGCACCCTCGCGGGGGCCGGCACGCACATCTCCGGTCGCCGGCTGTTCGAGACCTGGGCGGGACTGTGGCCGGTCTCGCCGAGCCCCGTGGCCGCGCCGATGAACGCGCATCCGAAAGTCGTGTTCACACGGCAGGCGGGCTATCGCCCCGCCGACCACGTGGCGGCGGATGCACCGGCCGACCTCGCCGCGAGCTGGGCCGGGACCCGGGTGGCCGGCGGTGATCTCGCCACCGAGGTCGAGCAACTGAAGCAGGAACCGGGTGACTACATCCTCGCCCAGGGCGGGGTGGAGTTCGCTCGCAGCCTCCTCGCCGCGAACCTAGTCGATGAGCTCAGGCTGGCCGTCCTCCCTGTCGCTCTCGGCTCCGGTGAGGGCCTCTTCGCCGGCCTGCCGAACGAACTCGACCTCACCCTCGTCGATTCCACCCGCTTCGCCGGCGGGGTGATGGCGAACACCTACCGCCCGGTACGCTGACGGCGTGAGCACGGCGAGCGACGATCGCAGGTGGATGCTGTTGCACGGCACGCCGCTGGCCCCGGCCGTCTGGGGGCCGGCGGCCGAGCATCTCGACGGCCCCGTCGCCGTTCCCGACTGCACGGTCACGCCCGCCGGGCCGAACCCGCAGGCGACCACGGCGGTCCGCCTCGCCGAGGAGATCACGGGCGAAATCGACCTGGTCGGCCACTCGTTCGGTGGCCAGACGGCTCTCGAACTGGCGCTGCTCATTCCCGAGCGGGTCAGGTCGCTGACCATCCTGTGCAGCCGCGACACCCCCGTGCCCGCCTTCGCCGCCGTGGCCGCGGCGGTGCGTGCCGGCACGGGGCCCACCGTCGAGGCGACGCTGCAGCGCTGGTTCGCTCCGGCGGAGCTGGCGGCGGGCGGCCCCGTGGTCGACGAGGTGCGTGCCGAGCTGGCAGCAGCATCCGTGCCCGACTGGGCCGCCGCCCTCGACGCCATCGCCCACTACGACAGCGCGGCCCGCACCCCCGGCCTCCGGATGCCCGTCACCCTCGTCGCGGCGGGCGGCGACGCCGTGTCGACCCCCGACGCCATGCGGGCACTGCAGTCACGCATCCCGCATGCCGACCTCATCGTGCACGACGCCTGGCACCATCTCTCGCCCTTCCTCGATCCGGCCGCGCTGGCCGGACTGCTCGCCCGATCCGCCGCCCGCGGTGGCCGTCGACCGCCTGGCGGCCACACGATCGCCCGGCTTGAATGAGAGCCAGGCTTGAAAGAAAGCCCGGCTTGAAGGAGAGCCCGGCGAGAGTGAGAGCTAGGAGAGGACGGATCCGGTGAGCAATTCGGAGGTGCGCCCGTGGTGGCTCCTCGTGGCGCGGCCTCTGGGGTTCGTGCTCGCCCTGCTGGGCGCCCTCGGGTTCTTCGCGACCGTGGGCCAGCTGGGTGCGGCGCCGGGCGCCGCGACGTTCCTCGGGCTCGTCGGCGGGCCGCTGATCGTGCTGGCCGGGTACCACGTGGGCAGCAGCGGCGCGACGGGGCGCCCGCGGCCACGCGTGCGCGTGCGGGCGCTGGTGTTCGTGGTGTTGCCGGTGGTGCTCGCGGGGATGCTGGTGCTGCTGACGGGGAGGTAGAGAGGCCAGTCCCTGCCTTCAGACGGCCGGCTCACCGGGTCCGACGGAGGTCAGGAGAACGACGACGCCGGGCTCGGTACCGGCCGTCGGGCGCGCTTCGACTCAGCGACCGGAGAACTCGCCGGCCACGATGGCGTCGGCGTACTTGCGCACGTCGGGGCCGGGTTCGTAGTCGATGAAGCGGTCCTTCAGCTTCGCGTTCAGCTCGGCGTACACCTCGTCCGAGTCGGGGGCGGCGTCGGCGTCCTGATGCGAGCGCGCGGTCGAGAGAACCGCCTCGCGGAGCACGCCGTCCGCGTCGTCGAGGATCTTGGCGCGCGCTTCGTCGTTCCACTGGATGTCGGGTGTCGTGTCATCGGTCATACTCAATCCAACGGCGACTACGTGCCGGCCGCGCGCCCTTGACAGGATTCGCTGCTCGTGCCGTGCGCCGAGGGGCAGCGCCTTCGTCTCCCCCGATCGGCGGCTGTGCCACCGAGCCCGGATCGCACGCGCCCATCTCAACCAGGGGAGTTCGCGAGGCCAGTGCACGGCCACCGTCCGGAACCCGCGGCGGAAGCGCCTGAGCATCGACGCGGGGTCGGTGAACGGCCGGTGCGAGATCTGCACGCTCAGGCCGCGCACGAGGCGCACCCGCACGCGCGGACCCAGGTGATAGGAGAGATCCAGATCGTCGTGCAACTCGGAGTCGGTGCGGTGGACGGTCCAGCGGGCCGACTCCCAGACGTCCCGGCGCATCGCGAAGTTCGAGCCGAACAGGGGCACGTGCCCGAGGGCGGGCGCCAGAGCCGCGTAGTAGGCGCCGAGATAGAGAACGGCCCCGATCCGGCGCAGCCAGACCGGCCCCCCGGAGAAGGATGCTCCCCCGGTGATGCACCCGACGTCCGGTCGTTCGGCGAAGCGCCGGGCGACGGTCTCGACCCAGTCCGCCGACACGATGCTGTCGGCATCCAGACGCGCGATCACGTCTCCGATCGCGGAGTCGTAGCCGCACGAGCTCGCTGCGGGAATCCCGGCACGGGACTCGACGACGACCCGTGCGCCGCCGGCACGGGCCACGGCCGCACTCGCGTCGCTCGACCCGTTGTCCACCACGATGATCTCGAGCGGCGGCCAGGACTGCCGTGCGAGCGCGTCGAGGCAGATCGCCAGCCGGGCGGCGTCGTCCTTCACGGGAATGACGACCGAGACGGTCACCTGTCGTGCCGAGGCGCTGAAGAGCTCATGGGCTTCATCCCACTCCCCCGCCCCGATGCCCACGAGGGGTTGCGCCGCCGAGCTCCGCCTGCGTCAGATCCGCACCCGGGCATCGAATCGGCGCGGTGACGCCGGATCGGCCTCGATCAGCGGCTCGGCCGGCGGCGGCTCGCGCGGTTGGCCGCACCGATTCGGCGCGCCGTCAGCACGCACAGGACCACTCCGGCTGCCAGCATCACCCCGGCGACGGCCAGGGTCGTATCGAGGATGCCGCGAAGCACGTCCTCACGTGCGGTGTAAAGGAAGACGAGCGAGGCGAGCACGCCCAGTGCACCCACCATGGCGAGGATCAGTGCCGCGAGGAAGCGATGGGTGAGTACGTCGCCGCCCTCGGATCGTGGCCCTCGAGTAGTTGACACCCGTCAATCATACGGCCGAGGAAGACGCTGCCCCTCAAGCAGTGACGGACTCCGGAGCGGTCAGCTCGGCGAGGGGGGTGAAGCCGAAGTGCGGGAAGGCCTCCGCGGTGCCGGCGTGGGTGAGGCGGCCGTCGACGGTGGAGACCGCCGGCACGAGCGCCGCGTTGCGGGCGACGGCCTCGCGCCAGCCCAGGTCCGCCAGCTGCACCACGTAGGGAAGGGTGGCGTTGGTGAGGGCCGAGGTCGAGGTCGAGGAGACGGATCCGGGCATGTTCGCCACACAGTAGAAGGTCGAGCCCTCGACGGTGTAGGTCGGGTCGTCGTGGGTGGTGGGACGCGAGTCCTCGAAGCATCCGCCCTGGTCGATGGCGATGTCCACGAGCACCGAGCCCGGCTTCATCCGCCCCACCAGCTCGTGCGAGACGAGCTTCGGCGCCTTGGCCCCGGGCACCAGCACGGCGCCGATCACCAGGTCGGCCGCGAGCACCGCCTTCTCCACCTCGAACGCGTTCGACACCACCGTCTTCACGCGGCCGGCGAACACCTCGTCGAGGTGGCGCAGGCGCGGGATGCTGAGATCGAGCACGGTCACGTCGGCCCCGGCCGCGACGGCCTGCTGCACCGCGTTGGTGCCCGCCATCCCACCCCCGAGCACGGTGACCTGCGCGGGACGCACCCCGGGCACGCCGCCGAGAAGCACGCCGCGGCCACCCTGCGAACCCATCAGGTGGTAGCTGCCCACCATCACCGAGAGGCGGCCGGCGACCTCGCTCATGGGGGCCAGCAGCGGCAGCGATCCGTCGGCCAGCTGCACGGTCTCGTAGGCGATCGAGGTGGCCTTCGACTCCAGCAGCGCCGCCACCAGCGGCTCGGCGGCCGCGAGGTGCAGGTAGGTGAAGATCAGCTGGCCTTCGCGCATCCGCTCGTATTCGGGCGCGATGGGCTCCTTGACCTTCACGATCATCTCGGCGGCCCACACCTCGTCGAGCCCGACGAGGCTCGCCCCGGCGGCCTCGTAATCGGCGTCGGCGATCGCGGCGCCCACACCGGCGCCCTGCTGCACGAGCACGGTGTGGCCGTGACGCACGAGCTCGAACACTCCCGAGGGCGTGAGGGCCACGCGGAACTCGTTGTTCTTGATCTCTTTCGGAACTCCGATGATCACGGATGCTCTCCTTCAGGTGTTCGGCTCCGGGCACACGCCCTCGGTCATTCGGTGGGACTGCGTCGATTATCGAAGCGATTCTTTGTCTTGTCATCAGTTCCGAATATAATTCGGTGAGTTGCTGCCAGGAGGCCAACGGATTCCGGAGACGAGCACTATGGATGCCACGGGCGAAATCGACGAAGTCGACGAACGGATCGTCTGGGAGCTCTGCCGCGAGGGGCGCCTGCCGAACAAGGAACTCGCCGAGCGCGTCGGCCTCGCCCCCTCGACCTGCCTCATGCGGGTGCGCGTTCTGCAGCAGAACGGCGTGCTGCGCGCCTTCCACGCCCAGCCCGACTGGGCCTCCCTCGGGCTGCCGATCGAGGCGATCGTGGCCGTGCGGCTGAAGGCCCAGGCCCGCGCCGAGATCAAGACCTACGCTCAGCGCGTGATCACCCTGCCGAACGTGCTGAATGTGTTCTTCCTGGGCGGTGCCGACGACTTCCTGATCCACGTCGCCTGCACCTCCACGGGGCAGCTGCGCGACTTCGTGGCCACCGAACTGAGCATGGACAACGCGGTCGCCGCCACCCAGACCAACATCGTGTTCGACCACCTGATCGGCGTCGACAACATGCAGCCGGGCGGCTCCTGGAGCGCGCTCCGGGAGTGAGGCGCCGGCCTCCGTCGACAGCGCACTCTGACTCCGGCTGCGGCCGCCGTCAGAAGCCGGCTGAAGCGACGGTGGCCTCGCGATCGATCCGGAGGAAGGGTCCGTAGCGCTCGAACAGAGCGGCGACCTGCTCGTCGCCGGGATGATCGAGGCCGAGGTCTTCCACGCCGTCGACATTCACGCCGAAGGAGAGGATCTCGATGCCTTCGGCGCGGAGCTCGTCGTAGTCCGCTTTGATCCGGGCGTCGACCGCCGCCGCCGCTTTCGCCGACTGGTACGCGCGCTCGAACCGCAGCTTCTCCGGCGGGAGACCGAGGCTCGACCGGATGCCCTGTTCGAGTCCGGTTGTGGAGCCGGCAAGGAAGATGACGAGCACGTCTTTCGACTCCGGCGTTCCGGATGCCACACCGGCATAGTTGTCCGGGTAGAGGCCGGGCGCCTCGTCGCGGAACCGCAGCAACCCACCGACCACCTCGCCGGAGAGTTCGCCGGGCGCGTCACCGCTCCAGGCGGGCGAGGGGATCGGTTCGGGCAGGGCGACGGCCGGGGCGCCTGTCACGCCCGTGACGCCCGACGCAGACGGTGCAGGCGAGGCGTCGCCGCCGGATGTCGCACAGCCGGCGAGCGCTGCGATCACGACGGCCGACAAGAGCGAGCTCATCGCCCGCCGAAGGACCGTCCCGCGCATCCCTTCCTGCCCCATCCGCCGGCTCAGTCCCAGAAGCCCCGGTGCACCTGGGCGGCCTCGGGCAGCGCCACCGGCCCGACGACCTCCACCGGCCGGCCGCCGCGCGCGAAGACCTCGCGGCTCGGGAGCGCCAGCGTCGGCACACCCGACTGCTCGCTCACCATCGTGCCGAGCTCCGCCTCCGAGAGCGCGAAGACCACGCGCGGGATGCCCGCCCAGTAGATCGCGCCCGTGCACATCGCGCAGGGCTCGGTGCTCGTGTACAGCACGCTCTCCGCGAGGTCGGCCATCTCGAGGCGCTGCCCCGAGTCGCGCACGAGGTTCGTCTCGGCGTGCCCGATCGGGTCGTGCCCGGTGTTGACCGTGTTCTTGGCCTCGATGACGGTGCCGTCGCCCGCCACCAGCAGGGCGCCGAACGGATGATCCCCCCGCGCCCGCGCCTCGCCCGCGAGCTCCACGGCCCGCACCAGGTGCCCCCGGTCGACGTCGGACAGGTCAGCAGGGTCGAGCGCAGCATCCATGGATCAACTGTGGCACATCGGCCGCCACCTCTGGAGGCCGTGACGCTCAGCCCTCGACGGGCACGTGCACGCCGGCGTCGGGGAGGTTCGGGCGCCCGCCGAGGGAGCGCCGCCGCTGCATCAACGCGATCAAGGGGAACAGCAGCACCGAGAGCATGCCGGCCCCGACCAGGGCGGCGGCGGTGCCCGGCTGGAGGATGCCCTCGTCGAGGCCGATCGAGGTGACCGCCACGATGATCGGCAGTCCGGTGGCACTGAACAGGGCGATGGCCGTGCGGTCGTGGCGCGTGGCACCCTTCGGTGCGGCGAGCAGACCCGGCAGCCCGCGCACCAGGAGGAACAGCACCAGGAAGACCGGGAGCAGCAGCAGCGCGTTCGGCTCGGTGAGCAGTGAGTTCAGGTCGAAGGTCACCCCGGTGTAGATGAAGAAGACCGGCACCAGGAAGCCGAAGGCCACCGCCTCGAGCTTGGACTCGATGAACTCCAGGTCGGGCTTCTTCGCCCCCGAGAGCAGCACCCGGTACAGGATGCCGGCGGCGAACGCCCCGAGCAGCATGTCGAGCCCCAGCACGACGCTGAGCACCACCAGCGCCGCGACGATCAGCAGCACGAGTCGCACCGCGAACTGGCCGCTGGTGTGCAGGGTGGCGGTGACGATGGCGTGCAGCCGCGTGTTCGGGCCGCGCGAGGCGAGCCAGATGCCGACACCCGCGATGACGGCGAAGCCGACGAGCACCGCCGCCGCGAGCAGCGGCGAGCGGCCGCTGAGGAAGAGCGAAACCGCCACCAGCGGACCGAACTCGCCCGCCGCGCCGATGGCCGTCACCGCGAGGCCGAAGGGGGTCGAGAGCTCGCCCGCATCCCGCAGCATCGGCATGATCGTGCCGAGCGCCGTGGAGGTGAGCGCGATGCCGATGAAGACGCCGGCCTCGACGGTGGGAGCCAGCAGCAGTCCGATCGCGAGGCCTCCGGCGAGCGAGATCAGCCAGCCTAGGCCTGCGCGCTTCAGCGGGCGGCCCTTGATGGCTGCGAAGTCGATCTCGTTGCCGGCCATGAAGAACAGCATCGCCAGGCCGAACTGCGACAGCGCCTCGGTGAACCCGCTCTCCGGGATCCAGCCCAGCAGGCTCGGGCCGAGGAGGAGGCCGAGCAGGATCTCGAACACCACGAGCGGCACCTTGGCCACGCGGCCGACGACGGCGGCGATCATCGGCGCCAGCACGGCCAGCAGCGGCACGAGAACCACCGCGATCGTCGTGGCCTGCACGACACCACCCCCCGATGTCACAGCCTCGTGCTAAAGTGACATTCCCTCAGCTACGAAAGATATGAAAGAGATCATCATGAGCACTCCGGCCTACCCCGGCTCGTCCCTTGCAAAGTACAACACACTTTCGATCGTCGCGATCGTCGGCGCCTTCGTGGTGCCGCTGATCGGCGCCGTACTCGGTTTCATCGCGCTGCGGCAGATCAAGGTGAGCAACGAACGGGGGCGTAACCTGGCGATCGCCGCGATCGCCGTGGGCATCGTGATCACCGTCGTCTACGTGATCGTCGCCATCTCCAGCGCCCTCCTGGCCGCCAGCATGAGCGGGTACTGAGCCGGGCGCCGGGCGGCGTTCCGGGCGGCGCGCTCAGACGCCGTCCGGCGCCCACAGTTCCGGATGAGCGAGGCCGAGGCGCACCGCCTCGTCGCGGCTGGTCACCTCGACCTTGCGGAAGAGCGAGCGCATCTGAGTCTTGATGGTGTTGCGGGAGACGTGCTCGAGCTCGGCGATGCGATCGATCGAGTGTCCCTCCACGAGGTGGCGCAGCACCACGCTCTCGCGGTGGGTCAGCGCCGCCCGGGCACGCCGGGGAAAACTGTGCCGGTTGGCGCGGTCGCGCAGCGCGCCGAGCGGGGCGGGCAGCGCCACACCCGTGGCGGCGGTCAGCGCCTCGATCTCGGAGTCGTCGAGGCGCGTCAGCACCGTGTAGAGGCAGTGCTGCTGCACGAGTCGCAGTGCGGTCGAGAACGCGTTCCCGGCCGAGGCGGGCTGTTCGAGCTGCAGCAGGGCAGCGGCGGTCACCGCCCACAGCTCGGCACCGGTGCGGATGCTCTCCGAGCCCGCGAGGTTCTCGACGGCGATCGCCAGCGCTCTGGCCGGCTCGCCGGAGCGCAACTGCGCCCAGGCCGACACCACGGCCGCCGACTCCGCCGCCAGCTCGGCCGTCGAATCGACAAGGCCCTGCACCGCGGCCCGGCTGCCACGGGCATCGCCCACGGCCAGCAGCAAGGTCCCCTCACTGCAGCGCAGCAGCCACTGGTTCAGCCCGCCCTGCGACAGCGCGGGCAGGTGCGAGCGCTGCGCGGCACGCAACCGCACCAGCTGCGCACGGGGATCGCCGAACTTCACGGCGTAGCGCGATTCGACGTACAGGCGCATCGCCCAGTGCTCGGGCGACACGTCGTCGTCCGGGAGCTGATCCAGTGCCGTGCGGGCGGCATCCGGGTCGAGCTCGTCCAACGCGGCCGTCACCCGGGCGAGACCGGCGGCGATGCGGCCCGCGTCCCGGCCCTCGTACTCGATCTGCGGCACCCGGGTCAGCCAGCGCTCGGCCTCGTCGCGGTCGCCGAGCAGCCCGTGCAGAAAAGCCGCCGACCCGGCCGCCACGGCCGCGATCCGCAGGTCGTCGAACACGAGCGCCTCGTCGTAGCTGCGCTCGAAGCCGTGCACCGCGTCGGTCAGGTGGCCGCCGAGTTCGAGCGTGACGGCCCACTGCATCCGCAGTTCGGCGAGCGCCGGACGGATCGCGACCAGCGCCTCCCGGGGCACGTCGGCGATGGTGCTGTGCGCCTCGCGCACGGTCGCCACGGCGCGGTCGAACGCGCCCACGAAACGGTCGGAGCACGATCGGCTGGTCAGCGCGGCCAGCACGTCGAGCAACCCCGTGGGCTGCGACGCCGTGTGCTGGTACCGCACCGGCCTCACCGTCCGTGAATCGGGGATGAAATTGACGTAGTCCTTCGCCGCCACCCACCGGGCGTTCGCTTCGAGCACCTCGGCGGGCAGCGCATTCAGTGTCTCCCGCAGAACATCCCGGGAACCCTGCATGAAGCTCGACCAGTTCGCGTCGAGCAACGCGATGACGGCCGCCCAGTCCCCGGCAGCGCGCGCCCCCCGGATCCGCTCGTCAAGAGTTGACACGAGTCGATCCTAACGGCGACTCCCGCCGCAGCACTCACACCGGGAGGTGCCGCTCGTCGGGCCCGTTGTAGGCCGAGAGCGGGCGGATGAGCGCGTTCGAGGCGAGCTGCTCGCGGATGTGCGCGGTCCAGCCCGTGATGCGGGAGGCCACGAACAGCGGCGTGAACATCTCGACGTCGTAGCCGATCAGGTGGTACGCGGGGCCGGAGGGGTAGTCGAGGTTCGGCTGGATGGCCTTGCGCGACTGCATCGCGTCGTTCAACGCGTCGTAGAGGTCGAGCAGATCCTGCCGGTCGTACTCGGCCACCAGCGTGTCCAGCGCAGCCTTCATCGTGGGCACCCGGGAGTCGCCGTTCTTGTACACGCGGTGCCCGAAGCCCATGATCTTCTTCTTGTTCGCCAGGGCGTCTTCGAGCCACGCCTCCGCGGCATCCGCGGTGCCGATCTCGGCGAAGACATGCATCACGGCCTCGTTGGCGCCGCCGTGCAGCGGGCCCTTGAGCGCGCCGATGCCGGCGACGACCGCCGAGTACAGGTCGGAGAGCGTCGAGGTCACCACCCGCGCCGTGAACGTGGACGCGTTGAAGGAGTGCTCGGCGTAGAGGATCATCGACACGTCGAAGGCCTTGACAACCACCTCCGAGGGCACCTCCCCGAAGGTCATGCGCAGGAAGTTGGCCGAGTAGCCGAGCGACGCATCCGGTTCCACGATCTCCTGGCCCCGCCGGCGGCGCTGGTCGTAGGAGATGATCGCCGGCAGCTTCGCGAGCAGTGTGATCGACTTCGACAGGGTGCCCTCGGGGCGGGCGTCGGCCCAGTCCGGATCGAGCGCGCCGATCACCGAGACGGCGGTGCGCACGACGTCCATCGGATGCGCCGTGAGCGGCAACTCGTCGATCACCCGCTTCACGGCCGGGTCGAGGGCGCGCTGCGAGCGCTCCAGCTGCTCGAACGCGGCGAGCTCGGCGTCGCTCGGCAGCTCGCCGGTCCAGAGCAGGTACGCGACCTGCTCGAAGCCGCACGACGCCGCCAGCTCCTGCACGGGGTACCCGCGGTAGAGCAGCGAGTTCGTCTCGGGGTTGACCTTCGAGACGGCGGTGTAGTCGACGACCACACCGGCCAGACCCTTCTTGATCTCTTCTGCAGGCATATCGGTCACGTCAGGCATATCGGTCACGTCAGGCATATCAGTCACTCCTCAGCGAGCGGTCGGGACGTCGAAATTGAACACGGAGGTGTCGAAGGCGTTGTAGGCCTCGTAGTCGAGCAGTTCGTAGAGCCGGGCCCGCGTCTGCATCGTGGGCACCTCGCTCTTCAGCGAGCCCTCGGCCGCGAGCGCGTCGAGGCCGCGCTCGGCGGCGCCCATCGCGATCCGCAGCAGCGAGACGGGGTAGATCACCAGGTTCATGCCCACGTCGGCGAGCTGCTGGTTCGTGAAGAGCTCGCTCTTGCCGAACTCGGTCATGTTGGCCAGCAGCGGAACATCCGTCGCCGCGCGGATGGTCTCGAACTCTTCGAGCGAGGCCATCGCCTCGGGGAAGACGGCATCCGCCCCCGCATCGACGAGCTGCTTCACGCGGTCGACCGCCGCCCCGAGCCCCTCGGCCCCGCGGATGTCGGTGCGCGCCATGATCAGCAGGTTCGGGTCGCGTCGGGCGTCGACGGCGGCCCGGATGCGCTTCACCGCGGTGTCGGCATCCACCACCGCTTTGCCGTCGAGGTGGCCGCAGCGCTTGGGGTTCACCTGGTCTTCGATGTGCAGTCCGGAGACGCCGGCATCCTCGAGGGTCTGCACGGTGCGCGCCACGTTCATCGGCTCGCCGAAGCCGGTGTCGGCGTCGATCAGCGTCGGCAGGTTCGTCATCCGCGCGATCTGGCCGCCGCGGGAGGCGACCTCGGTGAGGGTGGTGAGGCCGATGTCGGGGAAGCCGAGGTCGGCGGCGATCACGGCGCCCGAGATGTAGACGCCCTCGAAGCCCTTCTCCTCGATCAGGCGAGCGGAGAGCGGGTTGAAGGCACCGGGCATCCGGAGCAGCCGGCCCGAGGAGAGCGCGGCGCGGAAGGCGGCCCGCTTCTCGGCGGCGGGAACGGTGGAGTACAGCATCAGAAGAGTCCCTTCGGGGTGGGCAGCGCCTCGAGCAGGCCGGGGCGGGCGACCACGTTGAGGCCGCGCACCTCCTCGGCGGTCAGCTCCGGCAGGCGCTGCACGAGGGCGAGGAAGCGCTCGATCTCGGCCTCCTCGATCACCCCGGCGGCGAGGGTGCGGAACTTGTGGGTGTAGTCGGCGCGCGCGAACGGCCGGGCGCCGAGCGGATGCGCATCCGCCACCGCGATCTCGTCGGTGATGGTGGAGCCGTCGTGCAGGATGATCTCCACGCGGCCGCCGAACGCCTTCTCGGCCGGGTCGTTGGAGTGGTAGCGGCGGGTCCACTCCGGGTCTTCGAGCGTGCGCACCTTGTTCCACAGCTCGACCGTGTCGGCGCGGCCGGCCCGCTCGGGGCTGTACGACTCGACGTGGTTCCAGGCGCCGTCTTGCAGCGCCACCGTGAAGATGTACGGGATGGAGTGGTCGAGCGTCTCGCGCGAGGCCGTGGGGTCGTACTTCTGCGGGTCGTTGGCGCCCGAGCCGATCACGTAGTGGGTGTGGTGGCTGGTGTGGATGGTGACGCTGCCGACGTTCGCCGGGTCGGCGAGCTCCGGATGCTCGTGGTGCAGCTTGCGGGCCAGGTCGATCCAGGCCTGTGCCTGATACTCGGCCGAGTGCTCCTTCGTATAGGTGTCGAGGATGCCGCGCTTGGCCTCCCCCGCGGCCGGCAGGAACACCTCGTAGTGGGCATCCTTGCCGTCGAGCAGCCAGGCGATCACGCCGTCCTCGCCCTCGTAGATGGGGGTCGGCGAGGTCTGGCCGCGCATCGCCCGGTCGACGGCCTCGACGGCCATCTTGCCGGCGAAGGCCGGGGCGTGCGCCTTCCAGGTGGAGATCTCGCCCTTGCGCGACTGGCGGGTGGCGGTGGTGGTGTGCAGCGCCTGGCCGACCGCCTGGAAGATGGTCTCGGTGGGCAGCCCGAGCAGCGTGCCGATGCCGGCGGCGGCCGACGGGCCGAGGTGCGCCACGTGGTCGATCTTGTGCTTGTGCAGGCTGATCGACTTCACCAGGTCGACCTGGATCTCGTAGCCGGTGGCGATGCCGCGCACGAGGGCCGCACCGTCGGCGCCGGTGTGCTGGGCCACGGCGAGGATCGGCGGGATGTTGTCACCCGGGTGCGAGTACTCGGCCGCGAGGAAGGTGTCGTGGTAGTCGAGCTCGCGCACGGCGACGCCGTTCGCCCAGGCCGCCCACTCGGGGCTGTAGCCGCCGGTGACGCCGAAGACGGATGCGCCCGGGCTGTAGGGGTGGTCGAGCGCCTGCGAGCGGGCCGCGATGCCCGGGCCGCGGGTGATGCTGGCCACCGCGACGCTGGCGTTGTCGATGATGCGGTTGATCACCATCTCGGTCACCTCGGGGGTGACGGCCACGGGGTCGGCGGCGACCTGGGCGATCTTCCACGCCAGCTGGTCTTCGCGGGGCAGGTTCTCTTCGCTCTTGTACACGCGAACGTCGTGCTGGGTCATGGCGTGGGGCCGCCTTTCTCATCGGGGATGTGGGTCGCCGGGGTGTGGGTCTCTGGGGTGTGGGTCTCTGGGGTGCGGGTCGGGTCGGCACTCAGGATGAGCGACCCGAGGGTCGACTGCAGGCTGCGGTAGAGGTGCACCCGGGTGGCGTCGGCAGCCAGCCGGGCGTCGCCGTCGACGATCGCGTCGACGATCAGCAGGTGCTCCCGGGCGGCCTCGAGCAGGCGCGCCGGGTTGTCGCGGGAGAGCCGCCGGATGCGGGCGAGGTGGGTGCGCACGGCGGCGAGCGCCTGCACCAGGAAGGGGTTCTGCACGGCGCCGTCGACGGCGGCGTCGAAGCGGGCGACCAGCTCGTAGTAGGAGTGGTGGGCGGGGTCGGCCTCGGCGTCGGCGAGCAGGGCGGGAACCTCGTGCAGCTCGTTCTGCAGGGCCAGGAACGGCTCCGGATCGCGGCGGACGGCGGCCAGCGAGGCGGCCTGCGCCTCGAGCGCCTGGCGCAGCTCGAAGAGCTCGCCCACGTTCTCGGCCGAGATGGGCGAGACCACGAGGCCGCGGCCGCCAAGCGGCTCGGCGAGGCCGTCGGCCACGAGGCGGGCCAGCGCCTCCCGCACGGGCGTGCGCGAGATGCCGAGGCGGCCGGAGAGCTCGACCTCGGCCAGAACGGTACCCGGAGACAGCTCCCACGAGATGATCTCGCCGCGGAGAGCAGCATAGGCGGTGTCGCTCGCCCTGGCCATCATCGGCGCCGTCTCTCTGTATACATTACGACCAACATATGCTCGCCCGAGGGGACCCGCAAGCATTTATCCGAACGGATGTATACATGGGCGGGACGCGGCGACGCTCCGTCGGCGCGGTGCCACGATGGAGCCATGGCGAGCCGCATCCTGTTCCTGGCCGATACGCACCTGCCGAAGCGGGCCAAGGTGCTCCCGCTCGAGGTGCTCGCCGCGGTGGCCGAGGCCGATGTGGTGGTGCACGCGGGTGATTGGGTCGACCTGGCGACGCTGGAGTTGCTCGAGGCCTCGAGCCGGCGCCTGATCGGGGTGTGGGGCAACAACGACGGAGTCCCGCTGCGCGAGCGTCTGCCCGAAGTGGCGCGCGCCGAGATCGACGGGGTGCGCTTCGCGGTCGTCCATGAGACCGGGGCCGCCACGGGCAGGGAGCGGCGGATGGACGAGCGGTTCGGCATCGACGCCGCGGCGGAAGGATCCACGCCGCCGCAGGTGCTGGTGTTCGGGCACAGCCACATCCCCTGGGACACGGTGACGCCGGGCGGGATGCGCCTGCTGAACCCCGGTTCCCCCACCGATCGCCGCCGGCAGCCGTACCGCAGCTACCTCAGCGCCGTCGCCGACGCGGGTGCGCTGCGGGACGTGGAGCTGCATCTGCTCAGGTGAGGCGCGTCAGGCGGCCGCCGACGGCGACGGCCCGTTCGGGGGCTGCTCCAGCCGGCACCACAGGTGGGAGGATGCCCCTGTGCTCCACGACGACCCGCCCCGCCCTGCGCCGATGCATCCCGACGAACCCCTGCTGCTCGTGCTCGCCCGCCACGGGCGCACCGCCCTCAACGCCGAAGGACGGTTGCGCGGGCTCGCGGATCCGCCGCTGGACGAGGTGGGCGTGGCCGAGGCCGAGCGGCTGGCCACCGCGCTCGCCGGGTTCCGGTTCGAGCGCGTGCTGTCGAGCCCGCTCGAGCGCGCGGTGCGCACGGCGGCGATCGTGGCCGGGGCCGCCGGGGTGCCCGCCGCATCCGACGCCCGTTTCACCGACCGCGACTACGGGCCGTGGACCGGGCATCCGAAAGCCGACGTGGTGGCCGAGTTCGGCAGCGTCGACGCCGCCCCCGGGGTCGAGCCGCGCGAGGAGGTGCTGGCGCGGGTGCTCCCGGCGCTGGACGCCGTGATCGCCGACGGGCCGCTGGTCGTCGTCACCCACGACGCCGTCATCCGGCCCGTGCTCGAGGCGATCGATCCCGAGCTGCGTGGCCTCGTGGTCGACACCGCCAGCTGGAACCTGCTCGAACGCGTGGATGGCGGCTGGGTGGTGCTGAGCACCGACAACAAGCAGGCCGAGCCGTCGAGAGCGTGACGCAGTAGCTTTCTCGGTATGAGCTTCAACCCCGATTCGAAACTCGACCCGAGCAAGGTCTCCAAGCGCACCGGCGGCCGTGGCCGCACCGCCGCGATCGGCGGCGGAGGGGCGATCGTCGTGGTGGGCCTGGTGCTGCTGTCGCAGCTCGTGGGCGTCGACCTCACCGGTTTCGCCGGACTCGTCGGCGGCGGCAGCGACTCGGGGTCGAGCAGCCAGTCGGAGACCGCCCTCGACTGCCAGACCGGCGCCGACGCGAACGCGAACGTCGAGTGCCTGATGGTGGGCGCCGCGAACTCGCTCGACGCCTACTGGGTCACGACCGCTCCGGCGCTGGGCGTGAACTACCACTCCCCCGACGACTTCGTGCTGTTCGACCAGCAGACGAGCACCGGATGCGGCCAGGCCTCGAGCGCCACCGGCCCGTTCTACTGCCCGCCCGACGAGACCATCTACCTCGACACCGCCTTCTTCGGCGAGCTGCGCTCGCGCTTCGGCGCCTCCGGCGGCACGCTCTCCGAGATGTACGTGGTGGCGCACGAGTGGGGCCACCACATCCAGCAGCTCACCGGCACGCTCTCCTCGACCGACCACTCGCTCACCGGGCCCGACTCCGACTCGGTGCGCACCGAGCTCCAGGCCGACTGCTTCGCCGGGGCCTGGACGGGCGCGGCGTCCACCACCGCGGATGCGAACGGCGTCGTCTTCCTCGAGCCGGTCACCTCCGAGCAGATCGCGGATGCGCTGAACGCGGCCTCGGTGATCGGCGACGACCGCATCCAGCAGCAGAGCGGCGGCCAGGTCGACCCCGAGAGCTGGACCCACGGCTCCAGCGCCTCGCGGCAGAAGTGGTTCGAGACCGGCCTGAACAGCGGACCGGCCGCCTGCGACACCTTCTCGGTCGACGCCTCGCAGCTCTGATTCGGTCATGGGCGCGCTCCGGCTTAGGCTCGAACGGTGAGCAGTTACGAGCCCCGATCGCGCGGACGCGCGAGCCTCGAAGTGCTGCGCGCCGAAGCGAACGACGAGCTGCAAACCGTGGTGCACGAGCGCCTGCTGGCCGGCGAAGACCCGTGGGAGTTCATGGAGGAGTTGCCGAGCGTCGACGAGATCGTCGTCTACCTGCTGCGCGCCGACAGCATCGCCGGCGACAACGGGCGGACCCCGACCGCTGCGCGCGACTACCGGGTGCTTCGCCAGATCGCGCTGGAGTACCCCGAGCTCACGCGCACGGTGTGGCGCCTGATCGGGCGGCACAGCTCGAGCATCGACGGCGTCAGGGTGTGAGCGGCAGGGTCTGAGCGTCCGAACCTGGGTATGGCCGCAAAGCCGCCTGGGTTCGGTTGCGGGCTCCCGGCGAAGCGGGAAGGGTGGAGGACTTCTGACCGCACCAACGGAAGGAGAGCTCATGCTCACCCTCACCGACAATGCCGCAGTAGTCGTGAACACCCTGACGCACCGCACCCTCGGGCAGGATGCCGTCACCGCCGAGACCGCGCCCGAACAGGGTGGTCTGCGGATCGCCAGCACCCCGGCCGGCGACAATTTCGAGGTGGCCGTCGCGCCGCATCCGGAACCCTCCGACCAGGTCGTCGAGACCGCGGGAGCCCGGGTGTACCTCGAGCCGGTGGCCGCCACCGCCCTCGACGACAAGGTGCTCGACGCCCAGGTCGACGAGCAGGGCGCGGTGCGCTTCTCGCTCGCGCACGCGGGCTAGCAGGCCCGCCGCCCATCCCCGTAGGATGGTCAGGTCTGGTCGGGCGAGCGACCAGTGCCTGAAAAAGGGGCACGAAGCCGGCAGCCGAGAGGTGCCGCGCGAGACACATACGGATTCTTCCCGTCACTGTCTCGAAAGGCCACGTCATCGTGCCTGTTTCTTCTGCACCCCACTCTTCTGCACCCCGCTCGTCTTCTGCACCCCACTCGGCGACCACCGTCTCGGCGCACGTCGCGCGCACCCTTTCCCGGTTCGTCGATCACGTCTTCGGCGTGATGGGCAACGGCAACGCCTACTTCCTCGACGCCCTCGAGCGTGACACCGCCGTGCAGTACACCGCGGTGCGTCACGAGGCCGGCGGGGTGGTGGCCGCCGACGCGCACTACCGCGCGGGCGGCGGTCTCGCGGCCGCCACCGCCACCTACGGCGCCGGTTTCACCAACACGCTCACCGCACTGGCCGAGGCCGTGCAGGCGCAGGTTCCGCTGGTGCTCGTGGTGGGCGATGGGCCGACCTCGGGGCCGCGCGCCTGGGACGTCGATCAGATCGCCCTGGCCTCGGCGGTCGGCGCCCGCACCTACACCGTGGGGCGAACGGATGCCGCGGCCACCACGGTGATCGCGATCGAGCATGCCCTCACCTACCGCGTGCCCACCGTGCTGGCCATCCCGTACGACGTGGCCACGCTCGAGGCCGGCCCGGTGCCGGACGCGCCCGAGCCCCGGCTGCCGAAGCCGCTGACGCCCGCCGGCCCGTTCGCCGAGGGCGCCGTGCTCGACCTCGCGCGACTGCTGGCCGGGGCCGAACGGCCTCTCCTGCTGGCCGGCCGCGGCGCCTGGCTCGCCGGTGCCGGGCCCGCCCTCGGCGAGCTGGCCGCGATCACCGGGGCCCTCACCGCCTCCACGGCGCTCGGCCGCGGCATCTTCCCCGACGCCCGCTTCGACCTCGGCGTCACGGGCGGTTTCGGTGCCGAGCGCGCGATGGAGCTCATCCGCGAGGCCGACGTGGCCGTGGTGTTCGGCGCCTCGCTGAACCAGTTCACGATGCGCTTCGGCGCGCTGTTCGCACCCGGCACCCGGGTGGTGCAGGTCGACGTGGCGCCCACCGCGACGCACGCGAACGTGGGCGGGTACATCCGGGGCGACGCCGGGGTCGTGGCCGGGCAGCTGGTGGAGCTGCTCCGGGCGGGCCAGACGGGCGGCACGGGCGCTGCCGACACGGCGGGCGAGGCGGACACGGCCGGCGGGTCCAGCGGCACGGGCGGCGCGACGTCGAGCGGATGGCGCGAGACCGCCGATCTCGCGGGCGCCGAGGCGCGGCATCCGGGCGACGCGCTCGCCCCCGACGGCCGCCTCGACCCGCGCGCCGCCGCCCGCCGCATCGGCGAGCTGCTGCCGGAGGACCGTGTCGTGGTCTCCGACGGCGGTCACTTCATCGGCTGGGCGAACGAGTACTGGCCGGTCGCCTCGCCCGACCGGATGCTCATGGTCGGCACGGCGTTCCAGTCGATCGGCCTGGGCTTCGCGAGCGTTCCCGGTGCGGTGCGGGCGAAGCCCGACGCCACCGTGGTGCTCACCACGGGCGACGGCGGCGGGCTGATGGCGCTGGCCGATCTGGAGACCGCCGTGCGCAGCGCCGGCGGCCAGGGCCTCGCGGTGGTGTGGAACGACGCCGCCTACGGCGCGGAGGTGAACCTGTACGGGCTGAAGGGTCTCGCCGAAGCGCCGATGCTCATTCCCGAGGTCGACTTCGCGGCCCTCGCAGCGGCGGTCGGCGCCCAGGGCGTGGTGGTGCGCTCGCTCGACGACCTCGAGGTGCTCGCCGAGTGGACCGCACGCCCCACCGCCGAGCGGCCGTTCCTGCTGCTCGACCTGCGCATCTCGGGCACGGTCGTGGCGCCGTATCAGGAGGAGATCATCCGCGTGAATTCGTGAGCGAGCGCGCCCGCCCCGGCCGCCCTAGGCGAGCGCGGGGGCGGGCGCTGCCGCGGGCGTGACGGCGGGCTGTGCCACCGGCAGCAGGTTGCCGGCGAAGAACTCCGCCAGCTCCGCCCGCGCGGTGAGCGGGAGCACGTGCGCCACGTACTGATCCGGGCGCACCACCACGACGCATCCGTTCTGCCGGTCGATCTCGCGCAGCGCGAAGATGTCGTCGCCCGGAGCGGCCGCGTACACCTTCTCGTAGTCGATGAGGTCGAACGGCCCCGTGCGCGGCAGGAACACCTTCGGCACCCGCGTGATGTCGACCTCCGTGTGCCGCTGCGGGAGGACGGCCTTCACGTCGAACACGGCATCGGATGCCGCACCCTCGGGCGTGTAGGCCACGACCGGTGAATCGGGCGCCGTGGCGAGCCACTCGGCCCACTCGGCGAAGACGCCCTGGTCGCCGCTGCCCGCGGACTCCGGGGCGAAGGCGTACAGGCGCCAGCGGCCGTCGGCCCGCGCGTGGTGGCCGAGGTGGATCGGATTGCCGTCGGCCACCCGCACGGTGGGCACCGACTTGAAGCGCTTGCCGATGGGGAACCCGCCGGCCAGCTGCTGGTGCGCGGCCTCGCCGATCAGTATCGAGGGCGGGTACTGCGTCATGAAGCCGGCGGGGAACTCGATCGTGCGCACGTAGAACTCGGCGAGCTCCTCGGGGCTGTCGAACTCCTCGGGCTTCTTGGCCATCAGGGTCGACCACTCCTTGTCGAAGGCGATCAGGTTCGCGGCGATCACCTGCCGCTCGGCCGAATAGGTCGCGAGCAGGCTCTCGGGGCTCCTGCCGAGCAGCACCTGAGCCAACTTCCAGCCGAGGTTGAAGCCGTCCTGCATCGACACGTTCATGCCCTGGCCGGCCTTCGCGCTGTGCGTGTGGCAGGCGTCGCCCGCGATGAACACCCGCGGGCAGCGCTCGTCGCCGTGCGGCACGTCGTCGAACTTGTCCGTCAGCCGGTGGCCCACCTCGTAGACGCTCGACCACGCGACGTCCTTCACGTCGAGCGAGTACGGGTGCATGATCTCGTTCGCCTTCGCGACCGCCGCCTCGACCGTGGTCTTGCGCACGGCCCCGTTGTCGGCCGGATCGACCTCGCCCAGGTCGACGTAGGTGCGGAACAGGTAGCCGCCCTCGCGCGGGATGTGCAGGATGCTGCCCGCCTTCGACTGGATGGCGCACTTCAGGCGGATGTCGGGGAAGTCGCTGACCGCGAGCACGTCCATCACGGCCCAGGCGTGGAAGGCCTGATCGCCTTCGAGCGTGCGGCCGATCGACTGGCGCACACCGCTGCGCGCGCCGTCGCAGCCCACCACGTACTTGGCGCGCACGCGGCGCTCGCGGCCGGCATCCGGGCCCGCCGTCATCCGCAGGGAGACCTCGACGGGATACTTGCCCGGGCCGCTCGCGCCGGCCTCGTCGATCTCGAGGCCCAGGAACTCGTACCCGTAGTCGACCTCCATGCGGGCCGGTGCGTTGCGCGCCGCTTCGGCGAAGTAGTCGAGCACCCGCGCCTGGTTCACGATCATGTGCGGGAACTCGCTCACCCCGTGCGCGTCGTCGACCGGGCGCGAGGTGCGCACGATGCTCGACGGATCGGCCGGATCCGGCGCCCAGAACGCCATCTCGCTGATCTGGTACGCCTCGCCGATGATGCGCTCGGCGAACCCGAAGGCCTGGAAGGTCTCGTTGCTGCGGGCCTGGATGCCGTCGGCCTGGCCGATCTCCAGCCGCCCCGCCCGGCGCTCCACCAGTCGCGCGTCGATCTCGGGGAACTGCGCGAGCTGGGCGGCGAGGATCATCCCGGCCGGGCCCGCCCCCACGATGAGCACGTCGACCTGCTCGGGGAGCTCGGCCGGGCGGTCGATGCCGACTCCCGCGGCCGGGGCGATCCGTGGGTCTCCGGAGACGTAGCCGTGGTGGTGGAACTGCATGGGATGTCCTTCGGGTCTGTGCAGAACGCTGCGGTCGGGTGGTGGGCGGGTGGCGGATGCCGGGGCGGGGTGCGGGGCGCCGGTTGGGTGGCGGATGCCGGCGCGGGGCGCGGGGTGCCGGGCGGGTGCGAGAACGGTGGCGGGAGCTCAGGCGCGCTTGGCGCCGTAGATCGGGCTCGCGGACTGTTCGGCCTCGTGGTCGGGCCCGAGCGGGAGGCCGCTGCGGTCGCGCAGCAGCAGGGTGGCGAGCAGCCCCACCACCGTCATGCCGGCGAGGTACCAGGTGACCGACATCGTGGTGCCCGTCGCCTGCACCAGTGCGGTGGCGATGGTCGGCGCGAACGCACCACCCAGGATGGCGCCGATCGCGTACGAGATCGAGACGCCCGAGAAGCGGATGGAGGCCGGGAACAGCTCCGAGTAGAGCGCCGCCTGCGGCCCGTAGGTGAGGCCGAGGCCGATGGTGAGGATGGCGACCCCGCCGAACAGCCCGCCGACCGATCCGGTGTTCACCAGCGGGAACAGCGCGAAGACACCGATCAGCTGCAGCACCCAGCCGAGGATGTAGGTGGTGCGGCGCCCGATCCGGTCGGAGATCCAGCCGGCGAACAGGGTCGACAGCAACCAGGTGACCGCGCTGCCGGCCACCGCCCAGAGCACCGGGCCGCGCTCGAGGCCGATCGGGCCGTCGGGGTTGGTGGCGTAGTTCTGGATGTAGCCGCCGGTGGTCATGTAGCCCACGGCGTTGTTGCCCGCGAACACGAGGGCGGCGATCACGACGAGCAGCAGGTGCTTGCGGAACAGCTGCACGATCGGCATCCGCGCCTTCTCCTTGCGCAGGGCGAGCTCTTCGAACACCGGGCTCTCCTCGACCTTGCGGCGCACCCAGTAGCCGATCAGGATGAGCACCACGCTGAGCAGGAACGGCACCCGCCAGCCCCACTCGAGGAAGGCGTCGCCGGGCGCGATCACGGCCATCAGCGCCATGATGCCGGAGGCGAGCAGGAGGCCGAGCGACACACCGAGCTGCGGCGAGGCGCCGAACAGGCCGCGCTTCTTGGTGGGGGCGTGCTCCACGGCCATCAGCACCGCGCCGCCCCACTCGCCACCGGCCGAGATGCCCTGGATGATGCGCAGCAGGATGAGCAGGATCGGCGCGAAGATGCCGATCTGCGCGAAGGTCGGCAGCAGGCCGATCAGCGCGGTGGCGGCGCCCATCAGGATCAAGGTGAGCACGAGCACCACCCGCCGCCCGTACTTGTCGCCGAAGTGGCCGGCGAGGAAGGCGCCGAGCGGGCGGAACAGGAAGCTCACACCCACGGTCGCGAACGAGAGCAGGATGGCGGCCTGCTCGCCCGCCGGCTGGAAGAACAGCTGGCCGAACACCAGGCCGGCGGCCGAGGCGTAGACGAAGAAGTCGTACCACTCCACGGTGGTGCCGATGATCGTGGCGAACACGACGCGGCGGCGATCACCGACCGCGGCCAGAGATCCGGTAGGGGTGAGAGATCCGGTGGGGAAGCCTCGGGTCGAGCTCATGGGGTGTACTCCTTCGTACAGGCTGTCGTCGTCGTCAGTGCCTTCGCGGCTGCGCCTCGTGGGCTGGGTCGCGGTGATCGTGTCGTTCGCGTCTTTGCACGGTCACACGTTCGCGTCGTTCGATTATCGAACGCTCTATTCCACTATCGAACCCATGCTAAGACGGGTTCCCGATCGGCGCAAGCGACTCTTGCGTCCCGTCGCATCCGCCTCCTATTATCGAGCAACCGCTCAATAAAGCAGAGGATGCTCGCATGACCGCTCCGGATCCGCTCCGCCCGTCCCTCTCCGCCGCCGAGATCGACGCCCTCCGCACCGCCGTCGAGTCGGCCGGACTGGGCGGCCCGGGCGTGCGCTACTCCTACGTCGGCGTGCGCGAACCCGACAAGGCGCTCGTGCGGGCCGGCGGCGCGGTGCCGCGCGAGGCATCCGCTCTGCTCACCGATCTGGCGGCCGAGGGCGGCCCGGTGCTGCGCGACGTGATCGTGACGCTCGACGCGACGACCGGCGCCGGTTCGGTGACCGCCGTGCGCGAGGTCGACTCCGCCCGGGAGGGCTGGGGCCCCACCTTCGACGAGGACTTCGCCACCGCGGAGGCCGTGGTGAAGGCCGACCCCGCCTGGGTCGATGCCATCGCCCGCCGCGGCATCACCGACCTCGACCAGGTGCGCGTCGTGGCGCTCTCGGCGGGCGTGTTCGGCTATGCCGACGAGGTGGGGCGCCGGGTGTTCCGCACGCTGGCGTTCTGGCAGGCGCATCCGCGCGACCTTGCCTGGGCGCATCCGATCGACGGCGTGGTCGCCCACGTCGACGTGACCAGCGGCACCATCCTGCGCCTGATCGAGACCGACGTGGTGCACGTGCCCCAGGAGTCGGGCGACTACCTCGACCCGGAGGTGCGCGGGCCGCTGCGCACCTCGCTCAAGCCGATCTCGATCACGCAGCCCGAGGGCGTGTCGTTCACGCTCGAGGACGACGTTCTGGAGTGGGAGAACTGGCGGGTACGCCTCAGCTTCAACGGGCGGGAGGGGCTCACGCTGCACGGGCTGTCGTTCCGCGACGGCGAGCGGATGCGGCCGATCGTCAACCGCGCCTCGGTGTCGGAGATGGTGGTGAACTACGGCGATCCCACCCCGACGCACGCGTGGCAGAACTACTTCGACGTGGGCGAGTACCAGTTCGGGCGGCTCGCGAACTCGCTCGAGCTCGGCTGCGACTGCGTGGGCGAGATCACCTACCTGGACGCGGTCGTGGCCGACGACCTCGGTGCGGCGACGACCATCCGCAACGCCGTCTGCATCCACGAGGAGGACTACGGCATCCTCTGGAAGCACAAGGACGACTTCGCGGGCACCTCGGAGACCCGCCGGCAACGCCGGATCGTGATCTCGTTCTTCGTGACCGTCGGCAACTACGACTACGGCTTCTACTGGTACCTCTACCTCGACGGCACGATCGAGCTCGAGGCGAAGGCGACCGGCATCGTGTTCACCTCGGGGCATCCGGGTGGCGACTACCCGTACGCCACCGTGCTCGCGCCGGGGCTCGGCGGACCGGTGCACCAGCATCTGTTCAGTGCGCGGCTCGACATGGCGGTCGACGGCGACCTGAACGCGGTCGACGAGCTCGACGTGGCGCGCGTGGCGTCGGGGCCCGGCAACGAGTGGGGCAACGCCTTCACCCGCACGGTGACGCGGCTCGCCACCGAGAAGGCCGCGGTGCGCGACGCGGATCCGCTGGCCGGGCGGGTGTGGCGGATCAGCTCGGCCACCGCCACGAACCGGATGGGCGAGCCGACCTCGTACGTGCTGTTCCCGCAGGGGGCGCCGACGCTGCTCTCCAGCAACGACTCGTCCGCACGGGCACGGGCGGGCTTCGCCACGCACCACCTCTGGGTGAGCCGGTACGACCGCGAGCAGCTCTGGGCGGCGGGGCGCACCGTGAACCAGCATCCGGGGCACGCGGGCCTGCCCGACTACATCGCCGGAGATCGCGACATCGACGGGCAGGATCTCGTGGTGTGGCACACCTTCGGGCTGACCCACTTCCCGCGGCTGGAGGACTGGCCGATCATGCCCGTCGACTACGCCGGGTTCACGCTCAAGCCGCACGGCTTCTTCGACCGCAACCCCACGCTCGACGTGCCGGCGACGGAGTCGGCGCACTGCGCGCCGGGGCATCACGCGGGGCAGGGGCACGATCACGCCGGGCACGCGGGGCACGATCAGGCCGGGCACGATCACGCGGTGCACGCGGGACACGATCAGGGCGGGCACGGGCACGCGGGGCACAATCAGGCCGGGCACGATCACGCCGCTCCGGATGACGGCGGGCACGCGCACACCCCGCCCGGGCCCACCGGCCACTGATCCGCCGATGCACCTGCTGCTGTCGGTCGTCATGGTCGCCGCGGCGGGCGTCGGTGTCGTGACGGCCGCCGCGGACCGGCGGCCGCATCCGCTCGCCCTCGCGCAGGCCGTGATCGCGACCGGCGCGATGCTGTTGCACGCCGTCGGACTGCTCGGCGCGGGCTCCCTGCTCGGCACCACCGGGCTGTTCGCCGTGGCCGCGCTGCTGGTGGCGAGTGCGCTCGCGGGCCTGGCGGGTGCGCGCCGCTCGTCCGCAGCGCTGACGCGCGCGGTGATGGGGATCGCCATGGCGTTCCTGCTGGTGGCGACCTCGTCGTACGACGGCCTCGATCCGCTCGGCTCATCGGGGGCGGCCGCCGTTGTCGACGCATCCGTCTCCGCAGACCCCACCGGCGGTACCTCCGTCACCGCGGAGTCCACCACCGGCACATCCGTGACCACAGACCCCGCAGGCTCCGCGATCACCGCCGCCGGTACCTCCGGGGTCGCCTCCGTCACGCACCACTCTGCGATGGCGTCGGGGGCCGGCTCGGGTTCCGCCGTGATCGCAGTGCTGCTCGGGGCGGTCGCCCTGGCCACCGCGACCGCAGTCGGCGTGCGGATGCTGCGCACCCGCCGCTACGGCTCGGGCGTCGAGTGCCTCAGCATGGGAGTGTGCCTGGCCGGCATGGGCGCCATGGCCCTGGTCTGATCGACCTCCGCCCGATCCATTGGTCGCGATTTCGGTCGTTCACTCGCGATTATGCGAACGAAATTGCGACCGAACGCGGCCGTCAGGGGTGCGCGGGCGCGACCTCTTCGCGGCGTTTGCGCGTGGTGAGGTAGAGGCGGTGGGCGGTGATGATGATGGCGAGCCAGGCCGCGCCGAGGATCCAGCCGGCCAGCACATCCGTGAACCAGTGGTGCCCGAGGAACACGCGACTGAGCCCCACCGTGATCGCGAACACCGCCGCGCCCACGGCGAGCGCGACGCGGGCCCGCCGGGTGTGCCGGCGCAGGATGAGCAGGTACGCGATGATGCCGATCACCACGACCGCGTTGAGGGTGTGCCCGCTCGGGAAGGAAGGCGAGTACTCGAACGGCGGCACGGCATCCGAGAGCGGCGGGCGCTGGCGATTGATCAGCTCCTTGCCGGCGACCGTCATGAGCAGGGATCCGCCGCCGGCCGCGACGATCAGCACGACGGGGGTCCACGACTTGCGGTGGATGGCGAGGATCAGCAGTGCGACCACCGCGATGATCGGCATGCCGATCGTGCCCGCGATGTCGGTGTACCCGGTGATCACGGCATCCGCCACCGGACTTCGCAGGGTGAGCGCGAAGTCGAGCAGCGGACGGTCGAGGCCGGCGACGCCGTCGGCATCCGCGACCGCGTCGTACACCGCCACGGCGGCGAGGCTGAGCGCGAAGGCGATGCCGGCGCCGATGAGGATCGTGACGACGAGGGTGAGGTACGGGCCGAAGAAGTCGGACACCCGGCGCGACCCCGCCGCCAGCACGCGGCCGGCGGGGGTGTACCAGTGCGTGAGGTCGGTCTCGCCGACGTAGCGGTCGACCCGCAGCTCGCCTTCGACGCCCGGATCGGGGCCGACCACGGGAGGGCGCTCCGGGAGACCGGGTTTGCGGGCGTGGTCGGGTTTGCCGGCGTGGTCGGGCTTGCCGGAGTTCGCGGTGTTCTCGGTGTTCTCGGAGTGCACGGCTGTCTCGGGGAGGTCGGGGCTCACGAGGCGGTGTCGTCCACGGCGCCGATCGTCTCGGTCGTCTCGGCGGTGGTGTTCGGGGTCAGTCCGATGGCCTTGCCGGCCGGGACGGGCAGGCGCACGATGAGCGAGCCGGCATCCACGCCGAAGCGGCCGCGGGTGGTCTCGCCCACCGGGTCGCCGTCGAGCTCGGCGAGCACGGGCTGGTCGAGCTCGAACTCGAACTCCCGGCCCGGCCACTGCTTGATCGAGGCGAGTCCGTTGCGGTTGCGGGTGGCCACGTCGATCGCGACGCCGAGCCAGCCGGCCACCGCGTTGGGCTGCAGCATCACGAGTTCGAGGTCGCCGTCGTCGAGCACCGCGCCCGTGGCGAGCTCGATGTTCGCGACGACCGAGCTGCAGTTGCAGGCCAGCACCATGAGGGTGTTCGTGGGCTCCTCGGCCTTGCCGTCGACGGTGATGGTCGCCTCGAAGCCACCCTTGAACAGCGCGGGCGCGCCGGCGGCCACGTAGGCGCCCCAGCCCACCTTCTTCTTGAGCTCGTCGTCGGTGTTGTCCATGATCTGCGCGTCGAGGCCCACGCCGCCCATCACCACGAAGACACGCTCCTCGCCGTCGTCGAAGGTGGCGGTGCCCACGTCGATCGCCCGGTCCTGCCCGAGCAGGGCGATCTCGACCGCGTCTTCGAGAGATCCGAGCGGAAGGCCGAGGTTGCGCGCCAGCAGATTGCCGGTGCCGCTCGGCAGCAGCCCGTACGGCACCTTCGTGCCGCGGAGCACCGCCGCGACCGCACGTACCGTGCCGTCGCCGCCCATCGCGCACACCAGATCGGCGCCCGCATCCAGCGCCTCGTGCGCGGCCGCGGTTCCCGAATCCTCCACCGTGGTCTCGAACCACAGCGGCTCGTTCCAGCCGGCGCGCTCCGCCCCCTGGGCCACGGTCGCCTTCACGGCGTCGACATCGGCGAACTTGGACGGGTTGATGACGACGGCGACGGTGCGCTTGGCGGCTTCAGGGGGCATGCTCGGACTCTATCCTGAGTGCCGCTCAGTGGCGACGCCAAGGGCGGAGGGCGTGCTCGACCAGCGACCACTGGCGGGCGGCGACCCCGATCGAGGTTCGGACGACGTACTCGACCTGCTGGCCCGTGGTGAGCACGAGCAGGGTGTCGACGAGGTCGGCGACGGGGGTGTCGGTGCGCAGGGTGCCGTCGGCCACGGCCTCGCCGGCGTGGGCGGTGAGGATGGCGCCCCAGCGGTTCTCGACCTCGATCTGCGTGTGCCCCATCTGCGGTTCGGTGGCCACGCGACCCCAGAAGATCACCACCACGGCGGCCTCCTCCTGGGTGACGCGCTCGAGCGGGAACATCTCGCGCACGGCCGCCTCGAGCGCCGGCAGGCCGCGCAGGCCCTCGGTGCGGTTCAGGATGCGCGCGGTCGTGTTCTCGAAGATGCGGCGGAAGGCCGCGGCGATCACCGCGTCGAAGTCGTCGAAGTAGTGCCAGAGCGAACCGGTGGCCACACCGAGCTCGGCGGCCACCGCCCGGCTGGTTCCGGCGCGACCGCCGTCACGGGCGAGCACCCGCAGGTAGGCGTCGACGATCTCGGTGCGGCGCTGGTCACGGTCGACGATCTTGGGCACGAGGCCATTCTCCCGGATGTGCGCGCGGCCCGACGGCGTGCCCGGGTCGGCCCCGTGGCATCCGTTCGCTCAGCCGAGCTCGTTCGGGTACGGCGGGTCAGCCTCGCGGCATCCGTTCGCTCAGCCGAGCTCGTTCGGGCACAGCGGGTCGGCCCGTGGCATCCGTTCGCTCAGCCGAGCTCGTTCGGGTGCTCCTCGGCCCCGTGGCCGATCTGCGCGTAGACCCGCGGGTTGCGGCGGCGCAGCAGCAGGCCCCAGACGATGCCGACGAGCCCCGGCACGATGATCACGGCGGGCAGGATGAACGTGGTCGCGGTGGGCGGGGCCGTCGGGTCGCTGGTGAGCAGCACGGTGAAGTTCGCGATGATCAGCACCAGCACGGTGCCGAGCGCGACGGCCGCGAGAGCCGGGGCGATCACGCGTGACCAGATCCCCACTCCCGCATCCCGACGCCGCCGGAAGAAGCCGATCACCGCGATCGACACCACCGTCATCAGCAGCACCAGGCCGAGCGCGCCGGCATTGGTGAGCCACGTGAACAGCGTCAGCACCGGGAAGAGCTCGGTGGGCAGCCCCTCCGGCGGCACCCAGGAGGCACCCGCGATCGCGAAGGCCGCGACGACCACCACGGCGAGCACCGTCTGAGTGAGCGATCCGACCACCGGCGCCCCGCTGCGCTCGCGCACCCGGCCGAGCGCGGCGGGCAGCACGCCCTCGCGACCGAGGGAGAAGAAGTAGCGGGCCACCGCGTTGTGGAAGCTCACCAGCGCCGCGAACAGGCTCGTGATGAACAGCACGTGCCCCAGGTCGGCGACGATCTGGCCGAGGTGCAGCGCCATGAAATTGAAGATGAGGTCGGGACCCTGGCTGGCCGACTCGCCGATGACGGCACTCGGCCCGATTCCGACCGTCATCGCCCAGGCGGAGACCATGTAGAACAGTGCGATGATGCCCACGGCGAGGTAGGTGGCGCGGGCCACCGTGCGCTGGGGGTCTTTCGACTCCTCGCCGTAGATGGCCGCCGACTCGAAGCCCATGAACGCGGCGATGCCGAAGGCCAGAACGGCACCGATGCCCGGCACGAAGAGGTTCGCGGGATCGAGCGCCGCCACACTCTGGCCCTCGGGCGCCACGGTGAACGAGGCCACGTCGAACACGATCACCACCACGAACTCCAGGGCCACCAGGATGCCGAGCACCTTCGCCGAGAGATCGACCCGGTTCACCCCCAGCACGCCCACCACGGCGATGCCGACGAGCACCGGCACCCACCAGGGCAGGCTGATGCCGAACCACACGGCCAGCTGCGAGGAGACGGTGAAGCCGAACAGTCCGTAGATGCCGATCTGCATCGCGTTGTACGACACGAGGGCCACGAGCGAGGAGCCGACACCGAGCGGGCGCCCGAGCCCCTGCGCGATGTAGGCGTAGAAGGCGCCGGCGTTCACCACGTAGCGGCTCATCGCGGCGTAGCCGACGGCGAACACGGCCAGCACCAGGCCGAGCAGAAGGTACAAGAGAGGGACGCCGATCACCCCGGTGACGGCGAAGGCGGTCGTCACGCCGCCTGCCAGCACGGTCAGCGGCGCCGAGGCCGCGATGATCATCACCGTGACCGCCGGCACGCCGAGGCGCCGCCGGCTCGCCGCGCCCGTGCTGCTGGCTGCGGCCCCGGTGGTGGCCGCACTCGCGGCGGTAGATCCTGTGCTCGTCATGGCGTCGCACCTCCAGCTCTCCGGCACCGCTCCGACGCGATCCCGAGAGCCATTATCGAGCGGATGCTCATAAACGGACCCGAGCAGAGCGCTCGCCTCTTGACTCAGAGCGAACGGATGCATGCACCGAGCGGCGCGCGGCGCGGACGGATGCGACGGGGCGGCGTCAGGCGACGTCGGCGGCGATGCGGGCGGCGGCCTGCTGCAGGCGCTCGGCGATCGCGGCGGCGGGGACCTCGTGGTGCACGTAGACGACGGCGAGGGCGGCGGCCGCCCGGCCGGGCACGCGGAGCGGGACGGCGATCGCCGAGAGCCCCGGAATGACCTCGTCGTGGCTCGTGGCGAAGCCGCCCTCGAGCGGGCGCGTCGCGAGACCTGCCTCCTCGGGGCCCGCCTCGCTCAGCGCCGCGCGCTCGGCCGCCGTGAGGATCGACTGGATGGCGGCACCGGGCGCCCCCACGAGCAGCGAGTGCCGCGTGCCGGGGCGCTGCGCCACGGTGGCCCGGCCGTGCCGCGGCTCGACGCTGAACAGCGTCACGACCTCCGAGCCGTCGAGGATGGTGAGGAACGCCGTCATCTCCAGCTCCGCGGCCAGCGCTCCCAGCTCGGGCAGTGCCGCACTCTGCAGATCGCGGGCCACCGAGCGCGCCAGCGCCGCGAGCCGCGGCCCGAGCTCGAGCAACCCGCCGGCGTCGCGCACCACGAGCCCGTGCTCCTCGAGCGTGCGCACGATCCGGTAGGTGATCGAGCGGTGCAGGCCGAGCCGCTCGCTCAGCTCGCCGATCGAGAGCGGCTTCTCGGCGTCGGCCAGCAGCTCGAGCGCCGTGATGCCGCGCGACAGTGTCTGCGATGCGGCGGCCATGCCCACCATCTTGTCGCATCCGCAGGCGAGCGGATGCTCTCCCACGGTGAGCAGGCCGGTCCGGCTGAGAAATGACTACACAATGCGCAACTTTGCATGGCCGCAAGCTTGCACATTGTGCAATAATGCAGGTATGCAAAGTTCAGCGGAAATGGGTCTGCGCGAGCGCAAGCGCGCCCAGACCTCCGAGGCCATCCACGTCGCCGCGGCCGAGCTGGTGCTCGAGCGCGGGCTGGAGGCGACCACCATCGACGCCGTCAGCGAGCGCGCCGACGTGTCGCCGCGCACCTTCTTCAACTACTTCTCGTCGAAGGAAGACGCCGTGCTCGGCATCGACGAGATCGCCGTCTCGGCCGAGCTCGACCGCGAGCGCGACTACGCGGGCGATCCGCTCGCCGCCACCTTCGACCTCGTCTACGCCCTGTTCGAAGCCAGTGGCGGCCGTCACGCCAAGACCGCCCTCAAGCGCGAGGTGCTGCAGAAGAACCCGCAGCTGATGACCCGCCAGATGGTGCGTGTGGCCGAACTCGAGGGCCGGCTCAGCGGCATCCTGGCCGGCTGGCTGGCCGACGACCCGCGCTTCGCCGGCGGCTCCGACGCCGAGCGCCTCGAGGAGGCCCAGGTCATCCTCGGCATCTGCCTCGCCACCGTGCGGGTGAGCATGCGGCGCTGGGCCACGCAGAGCGACGGCGACCCCGGGGGCGCACCCACCGCATCCGCCCCCGACCCCCGCAGATCTTACGAGCAGGCCATCGCCTCGCTCCGAACCGTATTGGAGAAGCTCTCATGACGACCACCGTCGCCACGCACTCGAAACCCGCACACCCCGCCGAACCGGCCGATCCGCACGCCGAGGGCACCCCTTCGACCCGCACCGTGCTGCTCGTCTTCGCCGGCCTCATGGTCGCGATGCTGCTCGCCTCGCTCGACCAGACCATCTTCAGCACCGCCCTGCCCACCATCGTGGGGCAGCTGAACGGCGTCGAGCACATGCTCTGGGTCACCACCGCCTACATCCTCGCCTCCACCATCGTGATGCCGGTCTACGGCAAGCTCGGCGACCTCGTCGGCCGCAAGTGGCTGTTCGTCGGGGCGATCTCGATCTTCCTCGTCGGCAGCGTGATGGGCGGCCTGGCCGACTCGATGGGCACGCTCATCGCCGGTCGTGCCGTGCAGGGCCTCGGTGGCGGTGGCCTGATGATCCTGGCGCTCGCCATCATCGCCGACGTCGTGCCCGCCCGTCAGCGCGGCAAGTACTCGGGCATCATGGGCGCGGTCTTCGCCGTGTCCAGCGTGGCCGGGCCCCTGCTCGGCGGCTTCTTCACCGACGGACCCGGCTGGCGCTGGGCGTTCTGGATGAACATCCCCCTCGGCATTCTGGCCATCGTCTCGGCCATCTTCTTCCTCAAGCTGCCCAAGCGCGCCTTCAGCAAGCCGAAGATCGACTTCCCCGGCATGATCGTGCTGGCCCTCGCGGCCACGAGCCTCGTGCTCTTCACCACCTGGGGCGGCACCACCTACGACTGGAACTCGCCGATCATCATCGGCCTCATCGTCGCCACCGTCGTGTTCGCCGTGCTGTTCGTGGTCATCGAGAGCCGCGCGGCCGAGCCCGTCATCCCGCTGAAGCTGTTCAAGAACCGCAACTTCAACCTCACCACCGCCGCCGGCCTCATCACCGGTGTGGCCATGTTCGGCGCCCTCGCCTACATGCCCACCTACCTGCAGATGGTCACCGGGGTCGGGGCGACGGATGCCGGCCTGCTCATGATCCCCATGATGGGCGCTCTGCTCGTGGCCTCGATCGGCTCCGGCCAGATCGTGTCGCGCACCGGCAAGTACAAGCTCATCCCGATCGTCGGCATGTTCGTCACCGCGCTGGGCCTCTTCCTGCTCTCGACCCTGACGGCCACGACCGCCATCCCGATCATGTGCCTGTACCTCGCCGTGATGGGCCTCGGGCTCGGCATGTCGATGCAGATCCTGGTGCTCGTCGTGCAGAACTCGTTCCCCCGCGCGATCGTGGGAACGGCCACCTCGTCGAACAACTTCTTCCGCCAGATCGGCTCCTCGCTCGGCGCCGCCATCGTGGGAAGCCTGTTCGTGTCGCGACTCACCGACATCCTGTCGTCGAGCCTGCCGGCCGGATCGACGGGCGACACGGGCACGAACTCGCTCACCCCGGCCATCGTGAACGCGCTGCCGGATGCGGCCCGCACGGTGATCGTGAACGCCTACAACGACGCGCTCACGCCGATCTTCCTGCTGATGGTGCCGCTCGTGCTGGTGGCCGCCGTGCTGCTGATGTTCGTGCAGGAGAAGCCGCTGGCGACCCGCATCGAGAAGACGGACGCGGAGAGGGCGGACGGCGAGACGACGGATGGCGGGACGACGGACGGCGACGCGAACGCCACCGCCGCGGCATCCGGAGACGACGAGATGTCGCTCAGCCGCGAGCTGCTCGACGAGTCGCTCTCGACCGGGGCCAACCCCACGGCCGAGCCGGTGCTCTCCGGCCGCACCGGGTCGATCCGGGTCACCGACTAGCACCCTCCGCCCCGAAGGGCCCGGCCTCCTCATCGAGGAGCCGGGCCCTTCGTCGTGAGGTGCCGAGGTGAGCCGAGCCGCGCATCCGGGCACTCCTGCACAATCCTCGTTCCCGCAGAGACAAACGGATGCCCGCCCTCCCCGCCGACACTGGACCGACGGCGCAGCGAAGCGCCCGGAACCACGCGCAAGGGAGCAGACCATGGCGAAGAGCCTGTACATCGACGGAAGCTGGCAGGACGCCACCGGCGGGAGCTTCGAGACCATCGACCCGGCCACCGCGAACGCGATCGAGGAGGTCGGCAACGCCTCCGAGGCCGACGTCGACGCCGCCGTCGCCGCGGCGAGGGCCGCTCTGTCGAAGCAGGAGTGGGCTGGCCTCCTGCCGGTGCAGCGGGCGCACCTCCTGTTCAAGCTCGCCGACGCCATCGAGGCCCACGCCGAAGAGCTCGCCCGCCTCGAGACGCTCGACCAGGGCCAGCCGCTCGGCGTCTCGCGCAGCGTGAGCGTGGCGGGCGCGGCCGAGCACTTCCGCTACTACGCGGGCTGGGTGACGAAGATCCAGGGCACCACCAACCCGGTCTCCTTCCCCGACACCCTGCACTACACGCGGCGCGAGCCGGTGGGCGTGAACGCGCTGGTCACGCCGTGGAACTTCCCGCTGATGATCCTGGCCTGGAAGCTCGCTCCGGCGCTGGCGACCGGCAACACCGTCGTGATCAAGCCCAGCGAGGTCACGCCGCTCACCAGCATCCGTCTGGTGCAGCTGGCCGAGGAGGTCGGGTTCCCGGCCGGCGTCATCAACCTCGTCACCGGCGGCGGCGATGTGGGCGCCCTGCTCTCCAGCCACATGGATGTCGACCACCTCTCGTACACCGGGTCGACCGCCGTCGGCCGCATCATCACCAAGGCCAGCGCCGACTCGAACCTCAAGCGGCTCACGCTCGAACTCGGCGGCAAGGCGCCGAGCATCATCGCGGCCGACGCGGACATCGACGCGGCCGTGGGCGGCAACCTGATGGGCGGCACCCTCAACAGCGGCCAGGTCTGCGCCGCCTACACGCGGTTCTACGTCGACAAGAAGCGCGAGCAGGAGTTCGTCGACAAGCTGTCGGGCGGCCTCTCCGGCCTCACCCTCGGTTCGGGCCTGGACGAGTCGAGCCAGCTCGGCCCGCTGGTCTCCGAGAAGCACATCGGGCACGTCGAGCGGCTCGTGCGCAGCGGCCTCGACGAGGGCGCCTCGCTCGTGACGGGCGGCAACCGCACCGGCGAGAACGGCTACTTCTTCGAGCCCACCCTGTTCACCGGGGTGACGGATGAGATGACCATCATCCGCGAGGAGATCTTCGGCCCGGTGCTGGCCGTCACCACCTACGACGACGCCGACGAGCTCGACGCGCTGATCGCCCGCGCCAACGACTCGCAGTACGGCCTGGCCGCCACCATCTGGACGCAGGACATCGCCACCTCCCAGCGCCTGGCCAACGGCATCAAGGCCGGCGCCGTGTTCGTGAACATGCCGCCCATCCCCGACATGGCCGCGCCCTGGGGCGGGTACAAGGCCTCCGGATGGGGCCGCGAGATGGGTCCGTGGGCGATCGACGCCTACACCGAGGTCAAGTCGGTGTGGCTGCACTACTGATGAGCGCCGCATCCGTGACCCCTGCCGCATTGGACCCGTCCGACACCTCCACCTGGCTGCCGCTGGACGGCCTGGCGCCCGGCTTCGACGCCAACCGGGCACCGCTCTCTCGCGCGCTGGCCGGTCGCACGATCACCGTGACCGACCCACGCGGCACCCGCATCGTGCACCGCTTCGGCGCCGACCGGGTCGAGTGGGAATACCACCCCGGCGAGGGCGACCCGATCGCCGCCACCGCGCACGGCGACGACTACGAAGCCTTCGACGTCGACGACGAGCTCGTCTACGTGCAGTTCCACCACGAGTACCTGCCCGAAGAGGCGGTCTCGATGGTGCTCGATCTGCGCTCGGGCGAGGTGCTGACGGTGATCAGCATCGTCGGGCCCGAGGGGCAGGTGCCGCGCGTGCAGCAGGTGTTCGTGCCCGGCCGGATCGAGGAGGTGGCCGGGCGAGCGGATGTCACGACGGCGGGCGCCCCGCAGGTGGATGCGTCGGAGGCGGATGCTTCGCATGCGGATGCTTCGGCGGCGGATGCTTCGGCGAGCGCCCCGGCGCCGGCCGGCCCGGCCACCTCGGCGGCGCCGCATCCGTCGACCGAGCTGATCGGGCGGCGCGCGTTCTGGGTCTACAGCCCCGAGCACGCCTACGAGCACCTCTACCTCTCGCCCGAGTGGTACACCTGGCAGTGCCTGGCCGGCCCCGAGCGCGGGCTCGCCGACACGGATGCGAACACGGTGTGGCAGGTGCGTCCCGGGATCTACGTGTTCGCCTGGCGCGAGAAGGTCATCCCCTGTGCCTCGGTGACGATCGCCGACCACCGCAGCGCGCACGCCCTCCGCTCGCACGGAGCGCTCTTCGGGCTCGACGGATCGGGCGAGGGGTACGTGCACTTCACGTTCGGGGCGCACGGGCGGCTGCTGTCCACCACCGTGCACCCGGAGGGGTTCTCGCCCGAGGATTTCGGCGGGGCCGAGCGGTCCGGTGGGGCCGAGCAGTCCGGCGAGGCGGAGGCCTCATCGTGAGCGTGCCCGCGCCTGTGCCGGTGCACGCACCCGCCGTGCGCCTGTTCACGAACGGGCGCATCTTCACCGGGGACCCCGGCGGCGAGCGCTTCGTCGAGTCCCTGGCGGCGAGCACGGCCGACGGCCGCATCCTGGCGCTCGGCGGCGAGGCCGAGGTGCGCGCGGCGGTCGAAGCGTGGGTTCAGGATGCCGGTGCGCCCGATCCGCACGCCGGCACGGCCGACCGGACCAACCGGATCGACGTCGTCGACCTCGACGGCGCCTTCGCCATGCCCGGCTTCGTCGACGTGCACAACCACCACGCCCTGGCCGGCCGCAGCGCCATGTTCGAGCTCGAGGTCTCCCCCACGGCCTCGCTCGATGAGCTGCTGCAGGCCGTGCGCGGGCAGGCCGCCACCCTCGGCGCCGACGACTGGGTCGTGGGCGGAGCGTGGGGCAGCACCCTGCTCGAGGAGCTGGCCACGCAGGCCGCGCTGAGTCGCCTCGACGAGGCCGCCGGCGGGCGAGCAGTGATGCTCGCCGACGACAGCCGGCACAACCGCTGGGTGAGCTCGCGCGCGCTCATGCTGGCCGGCATCGGTCACGACTTCGTGCCGGAGGGCGGCGGAGTCGCACTCCGCGATCCGTCGACCGGTGCGCTCACGGGGGTGCTGCTCGAAGCGGCCGGGATCCCGGTCGCCGAGGCGCACGCCCGCGACGGCGGCCTCGACGCCGCGCAGCACCGCGCGAGCTCGAAGAAGGGCGTCGAGATCCTGTCGGGCTTCGGGGTGACGGCGTTCCAGGACGCGGCGGCCTCGCTCGACATCCTCGCCGCCCTCAAGGGCCTCGACGACGACGGCGAGCTTGATGCGTGGGTCGTCAGCTCGGTGCTCGTGAACGACGAGATCTTCGGCTTCTCCCCCATCGGCGACGAGCTGATCGCGCGCGCGGAGGCCTTCCGCAGCGCGCACCACCGGCCCGACTTCGTGAAGATCTTCCTCGACGGGGTGCCGCCGGCGCGCACGGGCGCCTTCCTCGAGCCATACCTGCCCGACGACGCCCACGGCGATCACTTCCACGGGCACAGCACGATGGATCCGGACGAGCTGTACGACTGGCTGCGCCGCACCGCCGCGCGCGGGCTGTCGGCGAAGATCCACTGCACGGGCGACGCCTCGGCCCGCCAGGTGCTCGACGTGGTCGAGCGCTTGCGCGCCGAGGGCGTGACCGCGCGGTACCAGATCGCGCACGGCCAGTTCGTCTCCGACACCGACATCGCGCGCTTCGCCGCCCTCGACGTCTCCGCCGACATCTCGCCGTTCATCTGGTTCCCGGGGGTGATCCCGGATGCCATCGCCGCGGTGCTGCCGCCGGACCGCGCGTCACGGATGCAGCCCAATCGCGCGCTGCTCGACTCGGGCGCGCTGGTGGCCGGCGGATCCGACTGGCCGGTGAGCGAGTCGCCGAACCCGTGGGAGGGGATCGAGGGGCTGGTGACGCGCGCCGACCCGCTGGCCCGCGCATCCGGAACCCTCTGGCCCGAGCAGGCCATCTCGCTCGAGGAGGCCCTCGCGGTCTTCACCCTCTCGGCCGCCACCGCGATGGGGCTCGGTGCCGAGACCGGCTCGCTGGCGGTCGGCAAGTCGGCCGACCTCATCACCCTCGACCGCGACCCCTTCGAGGTCGCCCCCACCGCCCTGCACACCCTCCGGGTCACATCCACCCACTTCGCCGCCCGCCGCGTGCACTGATCCCCTCGCCCCGCACCGCGCGCCGCACCGCGCGCCGCACCTCACCCACCCGTCACATAGTCCCGCTTTGGCCAGCGAATAGCGGCACTGAGTGACGGGTCGACGGGGTTTGCGCTAGCCTCGCGCGCATGATCGAACTCGCGCGGCCGCCCGCGCTCCTTCCTCCCTCGGGCTCCGTGAAGACCTCGTACCTCGTCGGGGAGCAGGCCGACATGCTGCACCGCGGCTCGGAGACGGCGTGGCTGCGGGAGGCGAGTCGCGACTTCGACGCGTTCGTGGCCGCGCGGGTGGGCGTGCGGGAGCGGTGGGGCGTTCCGTCGGAGCTCTTCTGGTACACCTCGGGCGAGTACTACCTCGGCTCGCTCGTCATCCGGCACCGGCTGACCGACGACGAGGGCGGCGGGCACATCGGGTACCACGTGGTCTACCCGTGGCAGCGGCAGGGGCACGCCACACGGATGCTCCGCGACGCCCTCGCGCGCTGTGCCGACCTGGGCATCGAGCGGGCGCTGCTCACCGTCGCGCCGGACAACGCCGCCTCGCTCGAGGTCGTGCGCCGCAACGGAGGCGTCGCCGACGGCATCAACCACGAGGGCGAACTGCGCTTCTGGGCCGACACCCCCCGCTGACCGGCATCCGCCCCTACGATGTGGAGCATGAGGGCGTACGTGATCACCGGGCCCGGCGAGGGCGCCGTGCAGGATGTGGAGGCGCCGATCGCGTCGGCCGGGACCGTCGTGATCGACGTCGAGCGGGTGGGCGTCTGCGGCACCGACTCCGCGTTCTACAGCGGGGAGATGCCGTTCCTGCACAACGGGCTGGCGGAGTATCCACTGCGCCTCGGCCACGAGTGGAGCGGCACGGTCACCGCCGTCGGCGAGGGGGCGGATGCGGCGCTGCTCGGGCGACGGGTGACCGGCGACACCATGCTCGGCTGCGGAACCTGCCGCCGCTGCCTCGGTGGCCATCAGCACGTCTGCGAGTTCCGCTTCGAGGTGGGCGTGCGCGGGGGCTTCCCGGGCGCCCTCGCCGAGCAGCTCGCGATGCCGGCGCGGGCCATCCATCCGCTACCCGACGAGCTCGACCCGGCCCTGGGCGCTCTCGTCGAGCCCGGCGGCAACGCCCTGCGCGCGGTCTGGGGTGCGGCGCTCACCGAGGGCGACCGCGCCCTCGTGCTCGGCGCCGGAACCATCGGGCTTCTCGCGGCGATGTTCGCCCGGGCGCAGGGGGCCGAGGTGCACCTGATGGGCCGCTCCGAGCGATCCCTCGAGTTCGCCCGCACGCTCGGTTTCGACGGGGTCTGGACGGCCGACGAGCTGCCGGATCTGCCCTTCGGCGCGGTCATCGACGCCTCGGGAGGGCACTCGCTCCCGGCGAAGGCCCTCGAACTCGTGGAGCCCGCCGGGCGGGTCGTCTACATCGGGCTCGCGAGCTCGCCGAGCCTCATCGACACCCGGGAGCTGACCCTGAAGGATGTCACAGCCGTGGGCGTGCTGAGCGGCTCGCCCAGCATGAGCGCGGCGATCGACCTCTTCGCCGCCGGCGCGATCGACCCGCGCCCGCTCATCGGCGCGACGGTCGGCCTGTCCGAGGTCGGCTCCGTGCTCGCCGGCGAGCGCCCCGCCGAGGCGGGCCCCGGACCGAAGATGCTGGTCGATCCCACCCTCCCCTGAGCCGCCGGCGTCTCCCGCGCTCGCCCCGTCCCCGCACGCGCCCCGTCCCCGCGCGCCCCGCCCCCGCGACTTGCCACAACTTGTGGCAAGTCGGCGCGAAAACCGGCGACTTCTGCCAAGTCGCCACGGCCGGCACGAAAACCGGCGACTTCTGCCAAGCCGCCACGGCCGGCGCGAAAACCGGCGACTTCTGCCAAGTCGCCACGGCCGGCGCGAAAACCGTCGACTTCTGCCAAGTGGCGGTTTCGGGAGGCGCGTGCGGGCCGCGCGGGGTCAGCCCAGGTAGGCCTTGCGGAGCGTGTCGGGCTCGTCGAGCAGGCGGGCGGCGGGGCCCGCGTAGCTGACGCGGCCGCTCGTGATGACCAGGGCATCCGTCGAGATGCCGAGCGCCAGCTGCGCGAACTGCTCCACGAGCAGCACCCCCACCCCGGTCGCCGCGAACCGCTGCACGATCGGCAGCAGCCGCAGGAACACCACCGGCGCGAGCCCGAGCGACATCTCGTCGATCAGCAGCACCTTCGGCCGCGCCGCGAAGGCCCGGGCGAGCACCACCATCTGCTGCTCGCCGCCGGAGAGCAGCGCGGTCGCCGAGTCGAGCCGCTTCTCCAGCTCGGGGAAGTACTCCAGCGTGCTCTGAACGACGGATGCGTCGCGCGAGGCCAGCTGCAGGTTCTCGCGCACGGTGAGCGAGGGGAAGATCGCCCGCCCCTGCTCCACGTGCACGATGCCGAGCTTCGCGCGCCGGCGCCGGGAGAGCTTGGTGATGTCGACGCCGTCGAAGACGGCCGATCCGGATCCCGCCTGGATCACCCCCGAGATCGACTCGAGCAGGCTCGTCTTGCCGGCGCCGTTCGGGCCGACCACCGCCGTGATCGACCCGGGCACGACCGCCAGCGACACGTGCGAGATGACGGGGCCGATGCCCCGGCTCACCGTGAGGTCGTCGAGCACCAGGGTTCCGGATGCACCGGCCGGGCGGTCGGCGCCGGCCCCGGTGTTCACGTCAGCGCGCTCGTTCACAGCATCTCCGTCTCGCCCATGTAAGCCTTCAACACCTCGGGGTCGTTCATCACCGTCTCCTGCGGCCCGCTCGCGAGCACGGCGCCGAAGTTCAGCACCGTGATGCTCGAGCAGACGCTGCGCACCAGATCGAGGTCGTGCTCGATGATCAGGATGCTCGTGCCGTAGCGCGCCGGGATCATCCGCAGCCGCTGCCCGAACGCCACGTGCTCCTCGTGCGAGAGACCCGCGGCGGGCTCGTCGAGCACCAGCAGCCGGGGCTTCGCGGCGAGGTTCGCCGCCACCTCCACGAGCCTGCGCGTGCCGACGTCGACGTTCACGATCCGGGTCGAGGCCGGCGGGCAGCCGAGGAACGCGAGCACCTCGGCGATCGCCACCGGCTCGGCCTCGCCGCGCGCGATGAACGCCACGTAGTCGCCGACAGTGAGGCTCGGCGGCACGCGGTCCTGCTGGAAGGTGCGGCGCAGGCCGAGTCGCGCCCGCTTGTGCGGGGGCAGCCCGTCGAGCGCATCGCCGCCCAGCCGCACGGTTCCCTCGTGCTGGGGCAGGAAGCCGGCGACCGCATCCACGAACGTCGACTTGCCGGCGCCGTTCGGGCCGATCAGCCCCACGATCGCACCCTCGTCGACGGTGAGGTCGACGTTCTGCAGCGCCTTCACCTGCCCGAACGACACCGAGAGCCCGGTGACCGTGAGCAAGGGCGTGCCGGACGCCGAGCCGGGGCCCGATCCGGCGCCCGACGCCGACGGCTGATGGCTCGCCGCGAAGGCCTCCTCACTCAGCGGCACGAGCCCGGTCGAGGTGCCCGCACCGCGCCGGTGCCGCCGCTTCGTGAGGGCGTTGCGCAGATCCTGACCCAGGTTCGAGTTGGTGGTGAGCGCCTGGATGCCGAGCGCGCCGAACACCACGAAGCCCCAGTCCTGCGGGATCCCGAAGCGCTTCAACAGCTCGGGGATGAGAACCCACAGGATGCCGCCGAACACCGCCATCTCGATCAGGTACGCGCCCGAGACGATCGCCAGCACGTAGAGCGCGAGCGACTGGATGGTGCTGAAGCCCGCGGGGTAGGCCGTGCCCACCTGGCCAGCGATCAGGCCGCCCGCGATGCCCGCGATCGCGGCGCTCACGGCGAAGGCCGAGAGCTTGGCGAGCCGCACGCTGGTGCCGGCCGAGGCGGTGCCGCGCTCGGAGAACGCGACCGAGCGCCATCCGCTGCCGAACCGGCTGCGCTGCAGGTAGTGCACCGCCACCGCGATCACCACGAGCACGATCGCGCAGAAGAAGAAGAACCCGCGGTCATCGAGAAAGCCCTCCGGCCGCGGCACCTTCGTGCCCTGCGGAGCCCCGGGGAACTGGGTCTTGAGAAGGGTCGCATCCGCCGCCGCGGCGAAGCCGAGCGTCACCACGGCGAGGTTCACGCCCCGCAGCCGCAGCGCCGGCAGCCCGATCACGACACCAGCCAGCCCGGCCACGACCCCGCCCGCCACCAGCCACAGGATGTAGCCTCCCGGCACCTCCAGCACGGTGAACAGCGAGACGATCCAGGCGCCGACCGCTGCGAAGGTGAGCTGGCAGAGCGCGATCATGCCGGCCGTGCCGGTGACGATGCCCAGGCCGAGCAGTGCGATCGTCGCCACGATGGCGGTGATGGCGAGATACACGAGGTAGGTCGGCAGCAGCGCACTGAGCGCGAACGCCACCAGCACGGCGACGATGCCGAAGACGAGGGGCGAGATCCGGCGGGAGCGGAAGAGCGTGTCAACGAGCGGCATCCCACACCTCCTTGCGCTGGTTCCAGAGAAGGAAGACGACGATGAGCACGAGCGGGACCCAGTCGCGCACGAGCGACAGCTCGGGGAACTGGGCGGTGGCCCCCTGCAGCATCCCGAGCCCGAGGCCGCCGATGACGGCGAGGTCGAGCCGGCGGAAGCCGCCGACCAGCGCTGCGGCCGAGGCCGGGATGACCAACAGCGAGAGCGAGGCTGCGTCACTGGTCTGGGTGGGGGCGACGATGGCGATGGCCACCGCCACGATCAGGCCGGTGACCAGCCAGACGCCGATGGCGAACGGCTTCACCGGCACGCCCATCAGCTCGGCGGCCACCGGCCGGTCGGCGATCGCGCGGAGAGTCGTGCCGACCCCGGTCTTGGAGAGCACGATCTTCGCGGCGATCGCCACCACGACGGCCAGCACCACCATCACGACGGTCACCTGGCTGACGACCACTCCGCCGATCTCGAACGCCGGGCCCGGGAAGACCGCCCGGAAGGTCTTCGGCTTGGTGCCGAACAGGATGTACGACATCGAGATGAGCAGCAGCAGCGAGGCCACCGTCACCGCCGAGCGGGCGCTGATGGATGCCTCGGGCAGCCAGGTGGCGATGATCCAGCCGATCAGCCCCGAGAGCACCACCCCGCAGAGGATGCCGAGGAAGACGGCCAGCCCCTGCGGGACATCCGCCTCGGCGAACATCACGGCGATGAATGCGCCGAACATGCCGATCGCGGCTTGCGAGAAGTTGATGACCTTCACCAACTGCGCCATGAGGGTGAGGCAGACGGCGATCACGGCGTACACGCCGCCCGCCGCCAGCCCCGCCAGTGCTCCCTGAAGCATCTGAGCTCGACGCCTTACTTCGCGAACGACTCGGCGGTCACCCAGGTGTCGGCCGCGTTCGACCAGGTGGTCGCTCCGGGCTCGATCACGATGGGCCAGCCGGCCGTGTTGGAGGAGTGCGACTCACCCGGGCCGAACAGCCACGGGGTACCCGCCATCGGGGTCTCGTAGCCCTCGGTCTGCGCCTTGAACGCCGCCGTGACGGTCTCGCGGGTGATGTCGCCGTCCATGCTCTTGAGCATCTCGATGAAGTTGTTCGCCGCGAGGTAGCCGCCCTGCGCGAACGAGGTCAGCGGCACGTCGTGCTTCTCCATCAGCGCCCGCCAGTCGCTGTTCGCCTCGTTCGACTCGTCGGTGTAGGGCGCGAACTCGGCCGGCACGTACACGCCCTTGCCCACGAAGCTCGCCGCCTCGGCGAACTGCGCCGAGTAGGCCGAGGTGAGGAAGAGGAAGGTCATGTCGGTCATGCCCTGCGCCTCGGCCGCCTTCAGCACGCCCGCGGCATCCGGCTCGACGCCGTTGCTGTAGATGGCGTCGCAGCCGGCCTCCTTGGCCTTGATCACGTAGGGGGTGTAGTCGGATCCGCCGTAGGGCACGGTGTCGTCGAGCATCTCGAAGTCCTTGCCGGTGGTCTTCGTCCAGTTGTCGAAGGCCTCCTGGTAGGCCGCCCGGGTGGAACCGGCGATCTCGAGCAGGCCGCAGATCTTCTTGAGGCCGAGCGTCTCCGATCCGTAGCTCAGGGTCAGCTGCGTGTCGAGGTAGGGGCCCGCGTTCGTCGGCGAGATGTTCGGGGTGCTGAAGCAGAACGGGTCGACGCCGGTGCCCTGCACCGAGACGATGCCGCTCTGCTCGTAGTAGTCGGCGTTCACCTCGCAGTCGAGCAGGCTGGCCGAGCCCACGAGGGCGACGGCGTTGGTGCTCTCGACGGCGTCGCGGGCGGCGGAGGAGGCGGCCGAAGGGTCGCCCTTGTCGTCGAGCGCGGTGTACTCGATCGGCCGGCCGTCCAGGCCGCCCGCCGCGTTGAACTCGTCGAACACGGCCTGCGCCGCGGCGGAGGCCTCGGGGAAGGTCGCGGCGCCGCTCAGCGCGTTGACCGAGGCGACGGCGATGGGGTCGCCGGTCGCGGTGGATTCGTCGGCGTTGCTGCCGGAGCATCCGGCCAGCACCAGGGCGCTGCTCGCGGTGATCGCCGCGAAGACGATCGTGCGCTTCATGATTCGCATGTGCGTTACCTCTCGGGATTCCGTGCGCGACCTCGGTGTCGCGCATCGGCACTGCTCAGCTGTGGGAGCTGTGGTTCTGGTTCACAGTAGGGACGGCCATCCGTCGCCCGGTTGTCACCGGCGGCACACGTCTTGACTCTCCGCGAAGTTCCGCTGCGCTGCCGTCACGCCGCCCGGCGGAGCCGCGGGGGGTATCCAGGGTGGGATTGGTGGTGTGATCCTTGCTTGTATCGTCGGTGACGTGGCGGTAAAGTCGAGGATATGTCCACGACGATCGCCGCTCCCGAGCTGAAGGCCTACAACGATTCCATCCGGCACGCCCTGCCCACGGTCGTCGGCGATCTGCGTCTCGCACTGGGGGCGAAGCTCGTCGCCTACATCGCTGGGGTGACGGAGACGCGAACCGTGCGGGAATGGGTCGAGACGTCGAGGCGGCCGACGCCTTCGGCGGAAGAGCGGCTGCGGCTGACGCACCGGATCGTGACGCTGATCGGCCAGAGCGAGGGCGAGCGGGTGGTGCCGACGTGGTTCCAGGGCATGAACCCGCTGCTGAGCGATCGATCGCCGGCGCGCGTGCTGCACGAAGACGACTTCGACATGGCCGCTCCTCGAGTTCTCGCTGCGGCGAACGCCTTCGTCGGCGTCTGATGCCGGCCCCCGCGCTCGCCATCGTCGAGCCCGACGGTGCGACGGTCTGGCGGGTGGGCAGGGCGCCCGACCCCTGGGCATGGATCGACCGGCGGTACGCCGGCCATCAGCGCTGGGATGACTTCGCCGGGGTGTTCCGCACCATCTACGCGGCCGACTCGCTGTTCGCCTGTTTCGTCGAGATACTGGCCTACTCGCGGCCGGATGTGCAGGTGAACGGCGACGACCTCCTGGGCGGGATCCTCGAAGACCCACGAGACGGTCGGGATTACCCGGTACCTCCAGCGGGTGAAATCCCGTACGACTGGGTTCACGGGCGGATCACGGCCGATGCCGCACTCGATGGCCGATTTGTCGACGTGCGCACGGCCGCCACGGTGGCGGCGCTACGACCTCACTTCGCCGGACTGGCAGTCGCTCTTGGCTACCCCGACTTCGATGCGGCGGCGCTGAAGAGCGCAGACCCGCGCGAGCTCACGCAGCGAATCGCCTCGCACCTCTACTCGTTGACGGACGGACGCGGAGACGCGGTCGCCGATGGCATCCGCTTCGCCTCCCGGCACGGCGACGAACTGACGATGTGGGCGATATTCGAGCGACCCGGAGACGAGCCCGCGAGCCTGCTTCTGACTCGAGGCGCCGCCTCGCTCGTCGACGCTCACGACACCGCCCTCGCACGCGCCATGGATCTGCATGGCCTCGCCTGGGCCGATGCTGCTGAGCAGCCTGGCTGAGATCATTCAGCGGTTGTGGCGGCCGGGCGGCGGAAGGCGCGCTCGTTGGCCAAAGCGACCCCGGCGATCACGATGGCGCCGCCGACGAGCTGCGCGACGGTGAACGGATGCCCGGCCAGCACCGTGAAGGCGGCCGTGAACACCGTGATGAGGTTGAGGAAGACTCCGGCGCGGGCGGGCGGGATCACCGTGAGCGCCCGGTTCCAGAGCAGGTACGACAGCACCGAGGGGAACAGCCCGATGAACAGCAGCGCCAGCCACACCTGACCGCCCTCCGGGAGCGTGGGCCCGCCACGGAACGCGGCCACGGGCGCGAGCACCACGATCGAGACGACGGCCTGACAGGCGGTGGAGGCGATCGGCGGGATCCCCGTCACGAGGCGGCCGGCGATCGTGTAGCCGGTCCAGGCGAGGATCGCGCCGAGCATCAGCAGCTCACCCGTTCCGAAGCCGCCCCGGAACAGGGATCCGGGATCGCCGCCGCTCAGCACCACGAGCACGCCGGCGAGTGCCACGAGGATTCCGGCGACTCCTGTGGCCCTCAGTCGCTCGCGCAGCACGAGGGCTGCCGCGATGCTGATCAATGCCGGATTGAAGGCGTTCACCAGCGACGCACTGAGGGCATCGGTGTGTTCGAGCGCCGCGTAGAGGAAGAGGTTGTAGCCGAGCAGCCCGAACCCGGCGAGCACCAGGATGGCCCGCCAGGCCTTCAGCAGGTCCCGCCAGCGCGGCCGCTCCACGAGCTGGGCGATCACGAACAACGGCACCACCGCGATCAGCCAGCGCAGCAGCGCGAGGCTCACCGGATCCATCGCCACCACCGCGGCGGCGCCGACGATGTAGTTGCCCGCCCACAAGACCGTCGCCCCGATCAAGGAGGTGATCGCGACGACGGTCCGCCGGGCGGGTCGGGGCATTCGGTGGTTCTCCGGCTGGGTTCAGGATGTGGTGACGACGGCCGCCCGCGCGTCGACGACTCCGCGCACCGCACGCGCCACCTCCACCGCGTTCGGCAGATCGGAGTGGATGCAGAACGATTCCACCCGCACCGGCAGCGTAGCGCCCCCGACGGTGGTCGTCTCGCCGTCCTCCAGCGCGCGGCGGGCACGGGCGGTGACCTCGCCGATCGAGCGCTCGGCACCGGTGCGGCGCACGATCACGGTGTGGTCGTCGTCATAGTCGAGATCGACGTAGTACTCCGCCACGAACGCCACGCCGCGCTCGGCCGCCACCCACTCGTGCGGCGTGCCGGCGAGACCCAGCACCGGCACCGAGTACTGCAGCGCCACATCGCAGAGTGCGTGCACGAGCGCCGGGCTGCGCGACATCATCCCGAACAGCGCGCCGTGCGGCTTGATGTGGTGCAGCGGTGCACCCGCGGCATCGAGGAAGCCCACCAGCGCACCCACCTGGTACCGGATGAGGTCCCTGGCCTCCTCGGGTTCCAGGGCCATCTCCCGCCGGCCGAAACCGGCGATGTCGGGCAGGCCCGGATGCGCGCCGATCGTCACACCCGCCGTGACCGCGCGCGCGACGACCTGCCGCATGGCGCTGGGGTCACCCGCGTGCATCCCGCAGGCGACGTTGATGGTGTCCACGAATTCGAGCAGCTGCTCGTCGTGCCCGAAGGAGTGGATGCCGACCGATTCGCCCATGTCGGAGTTCAGGGTGACCGTGCCGTGCGACGCCGCCGCTGCCGCTGCCGAGCCCGTGCTCACTGCTCGAAGCGCGGAGCCCGGCGCGCCGCGGTGGCCGCTTCCGCCGCCGAGGCCGTGCGCAACAGCGTCTTCTCGCCGTAGGGCAGCGCCATCAGCTCGATGCCCACGGGCAGTCCCCCCGGCGTGAATCCGGCCGGCACCGTCGCGGCGGGCAGGTGCAGCTGCGAGGCGATGACGGTGTTGGTGGGATAGGTGAGGCAGGTCCAGCGATCGGAGAAGACGTCGGTGTGCAGCGGGGCCGGCAGCTTGGTGTCCGGGAACACGATGACGTCGAGTTCTAGCTCGGCCATCAATCCCACCACCGAGCGCTGGAACGTTCCCTGCGCCACGATCCGGTCGAGGTAGTCGGGATCGTCCTTCGGTGTGGCCGGGCCGTCGGCGATGCCCTCGAAGAGGTCGAGCTTCTCGTGGTACGAGCCACTCGCCCGGAGCGACTGGATCGACTCGATGCCGAGGGTGGGGCGGGCGGCCACGAAGGCGTTCATGTCTTCGAGCGAGCGGCTGTAGTACACCGAGGTGAAGCCCACGTAGTGCCCGAGGTCGGGGATCGAGACGTCGACGAGCTCGGCGCCCGCCTCGGCGAACGCGGCGAGCGCCTCCTCGATCACGGCGTCGACGGCCTCGCCGTCGGGATCGCCTGCGCCGGCGAAGGCCTCGCGCAGCACACCGATGCGGGTGCCGGAAAGGGAGGCGCCCTCCAGGGCGTCGCTGTACGAGCCCTCCTCGGCGGCCACCGCGTACGCGGCGGTGTACGGGTCGGCCTTGTCGTATCCGACGAGCACGTCGAGCAGACGGGCGGCGTCGGCCACCGTGCGCGTCATCGGGCCCGCGGTGTCTTGCGGCACGACCAGCGAGGACATGCCGCTGCGGCTGATCAGGCCGGGTGTCACGCGCACGCCCACCAGGTTGCAGAACGAGGCGGGCAGACGGATCGAGCCACCGGTGTCTTCACCGATCCCCACCAGGGCGAGATTGGCCGCCACGGCTGCGGCGCTGCCGCTGGACGAGCCACCCGGGTCGCGCGCGAGGTCGTACGGGTTCTTGGTGACGCCGCTCTTGGAGGAGGTGGAGAACCAGGAGGTGGCGAAGTCGGGCATGGTGGTCTTCGCCAGCACGATGGCGCCCGCCGCCTTCAGGCGGCCGATCGCCGTGGCGTCCGTCTCGGGCGTGTAGTCGCCGCTCGCGCTGCTGCCGAAGCTGGTGGGGATACCCGCGGTCTCGATCTGGTCCTTCACCACGATCGGCACGCCGTGCAGGGCGCCCCGCAGCTCGCCGTCGGCGGCGAATGCGGCGTCGAGGGCATCCGCCTCCTCGAGCGCCGTGGGCGAGACGGTGATGATCGAGTTCAGGGCGGGGCCCGAGCGGTCGATCGCGTCGATGCGGTCGAGGTAGGCCTCCACCACCTCGCGCGCGGTGAACTCTCCGCTGCGGTAACCCTCCTGCACCCGGGCGATGGTGGTCTCTTCGAGGTCGAAGCTGGTCATGGTGTTCTCCTTACTGGTGGATGCTAGCGCCCCGGGTACGACCGAATCGGCGGGAGAGCACCCGCCAGTCGACCGTCGCGAGTGCGGCGATGATGATGAGGCCCTTGATGATGTTCTGGTAGTAGGCGTCGATGTCGAGCAGGTTGAAGCCGTTCTGCAGGGTCGCGAGGATGGCGATGCCCACGGCCGTGCGCCAGATCGCACCGCGCCCTCCGCTCAGCGAGGTGCCGCCGACGATCACCACCGTCAGCACGTCGAAGACGAGGTTCGGGTTGGTGCTGGGTTGCGCCGAACCGAGCTGTGAGGCCGTGATGATGCCGGCGATGCCCGCGCACAGCCCCGAGATCGCATAGCTCGACGCCGTGACCAGCCCGGTGCGGATACCGGCCAGCCGGCTCGCCTCGGTGTTGCCGCCCACGGCGTAGATGCTCTGGCCGAACGGCGTGTAGGCCAGCACGAGCCCCGCCACGATGAGCAGCAGGATGAGCAGCATGCCCGAGAACGGGATGCCGAGCAGCCGGCCGGTGCCGAGAACGCGGAACGGCTCGAAGTCGACCACGAAGGCCACGTTGCCGGTGAGCACCAGCGTGGCCCCGCCGATCACGAGCGACATGCCGAGCGTGGCGATGAACGGATTCACGCGCAGGCCTGTCACTACGAAGCCGTTCACGGCACCCACCAGGAGGCCGACGCCGATGGCCGCGGCGAAGGCGACGAGCGGCGCCTGGGTCTGCCCGAGGGCGGCGGCCACCACGGCGCAGAGCGAGTAGATCGCCCCGACCGAGAGGTCGAAGCCGCCCGTGATCACCACGTAGGTCATGCCGATGCCCATGATGCCCACCGGCGCCCACTGGCTGAGGATGTTCATCAGGTTGCCGCCGGCGAGGAAGCCGGGCTGGGCGATCGCGATCACGGCGACCAGCACGGCCAGCGCCACGACGATTCCGTAGCGGCGGAGCACGGCGGCGAGCGGATGCGCCCGGCCCGCCGGGAGGGATGCGGCGGTCATGCTGCTGTCCTTTCCTGGTTCGGGGCGCCCGAGGCGCCGGTGCTCGCGGTACCCGCGGCGAAGGCGATCTCGAGCACCTGGTGCACGGAGCATCCGGCGGGCAGCTCGGCCACCACGCGGCCGGACGCCACCACGAGCACGCGATCGCTGTGGCTGACCACTTCGTCGAGGTCGCTGCTGGACCACACCACGGCGCGGCCCTCGGCGGCGATCCGTCGAGTGGTCTCGAAGATCTGCGCCTTCGCCCCGATGTCGATGCCGCGGGTCGGTTCGTCCAGCAGCAGGCAGCGCACCGGGCGGCTGAGCCAGCGGGCCAGCACGAGCTTCTGCTGGTTGCCGCCGGACAGCTCGCCCGCGGCGCCACGGAGCCGCTCGGGAGAGAAGCCGACGGCCGAGGCGCCGGCGCGCGCCCAGCGGGTGAGGCGGGACAACCGTACGGGGCCACCCCGAGACGCCGTGCCGAAGCGGCCGAGCGCCACGTTCCAGGCGGCGGGCCGGTCGAGCACCAGTCCCTGTGCCTTGCGGTCCTCGGGTGCCAGCGCGATCCCGAGCCGGGTGCCGGTGGTCGGCGAAGCCGGCCAGCGTACGGTGCGGCCGTCGAGCGCCATCGCGCCGCCGTCCACGGGATCGGCGCCGGCGAGCGCCCGGAGAAGCCGGGTGCGCCCGGAGCCCACCAGCCCGGCGAGGCCGACGATCTCTCCGGCGTGCACTCGCAGGTGGTCCAGGCTCACACCGGGCGCACGCAGGTCGCGCACCTCGAGCAGCGGTTCACCGAGCGGACCCGACTCGCGGGGCGCGGCGATCTGCTCGAGCTCGACCCCGCCCAGCATGGCGCGGATGAGGCCCGGCTTCGTCCAGGCATCCGCCGGCCGCGACTCCACCACGGCGCCCTCGCGGAGCACTGTGACCTCGTCGCAGACCTCGAGCACCGCATCGAGGTCGTGCGAGACGTAGACGATGCCGCAGCCCTCGGCCTTGAGCCCCCGGATGACCTCGTGCAGGTGGGCGATGTCCTCGGGCCCGAGCGAGGCTGTGGGCTCGTCCATCATCACGAGGCGGTGCCCGCTGTCGACGGCGCGCATGATCTCCAGGAGCTGCTGCGCGGCGGTGGACAGCGTGCCGGCGAGCGCCGAAGCGGGTACCGCGGTGCCGACCGCCTCGGCGGCGGCGCGGTAGCGGGCGGCGGCCCGGCGGCGGTCGACGATCCCGAATCGGGTGGGCAGGCGCCCGAGCAGCACGTTGGACTGCGCCGTCATGTCCGGGACGATGGTGAGTTCCTGGTAGATCGTGGCGACGCCGGCGGCCGAGGACCGCTTCGGATCACCCCCGCCCACGGGCACGCCCCAGACCAGGATCTCGCCCTCGTCCTCAGCGATCGCGCCCGCGATCATCTTCATCAGAGTGGACTTGCCGGCGCCGTTCTCGCCCACGAGGCCGTGCACGCGCCCGGCGCCGACGGTGAGGCTCACGCCGTCGACCGCACGCACGCCGGGGTAGCTCTTGCGGAGCCCCCGGACGGCGAGGGCGGGCACGGCGTGGGCGGCCACGGGTGCGCCCGCAGCGACCGCCCCCGGGCTTGCGATCGTCACGATCAGTACTCCGGTGTGAACTCGGCGGCGTTCTCGGTGGTGATGAAGATCGAGCCCGGCCCGTCGAGCACCACCGGCGAGTCGGCCAGGTAGGTGAAGCCGGGGGTCATCTCGCCGGTGTCCAGCGCCTTGGCGAGCTGCACGACGCCGTAGTACGACTCCTCGTAGGGGAGCAGGACGGTGGTGCCGTTCCAGGTGCCGTCGGCCACCTTCGCCACGCCGAGCTCGGTGCCACCGACGCTGTAGATGCGCACGTCGGTGCCCGGTGTCTTACCGGCGGCGACGATGGCCTGCTCCACGCCGCGGGTCATGTCGTCCCAGGAGGAGACCACCAGATCGACGTCGGGGTTGCTGCTCAGGGCGTCCTGCACCACGGTGAGCGCCGTGGCCGGGTCGAAGCTCCCCGGCTGGTCGGAGACCACGGTGACGTTCGGATACTCGGACTCGGCCTGGGCGAGCGCGCTCTCCCAGCGGGTGAACAGGTCGCTGCCCACGAAGCCGCCCACGGCGACCGCCTGGCAGTCGCCCTCGCAGGAGGCGAAAGCGTTCTGCAGGTGCTCGAGGAAGTACGACTCGGTCTGCATCGCCACGAATCCGGCGGTGCCGTCGGTGTAGTCGGCGTCGCCGCACATCGGGCTGTTGATCGTGGCGACGGGCTTCCCGGTCGCGGCGAGAAGTTCGTAGTCGGCGCAGCCCGAAGAGTCGGCGACCGGCGAGAACACGTAGCCGTCGAAGCCGCGTTGGATGGCGTCCTGCACCTGCGTCAACTGCGCACTGGGGTCGAAGGCGGCGCTGAACAGAGTGACCTCGGCGCCCACCGCGGCCGCGGCATCCTGAGCACCCTGCCAGCGGGTTTGGCAGAAGGTGTTCTCGGTGGCGCACTCGGCGATGTAGGCGATCTTCGCCCCGCCTAGGTCGGGGAGTCCGGCGTCGATGTAGTCGAGTGTGGCCGTCATCGCCTCACTGCTGGCGACGGCGGTGGCGGCCGGTGCCGAGGTGGCCTCTCCGGCGGGGGCGGGGGCGCTGCAGGCCGCGAGTGCCGCCACGGCGGCGAGGGCGGCGACCGTGGTGGCGATCCGTCTGGGGTTCACGGTGATCTCCTAAGCTGGATCCGGTTTGGTTCATAGGAATGGTGATGTGGATCGATATTGCAAATGTCTAACATTGGACATCCAACATCGGAAATATTGCACGCATGTGCCGGATATGTAAATGTTTTGTTTCGAGACCGAGAGGACAGCATGAGCCAGCGCTCCTTCGTGCCCGAGCAGCTGGAGCGCAAAGACGCCTCCGGCCAGATCGCGCGGCAACTCCGCCGTGCCATCGGCGAGGGCCTCTGGGAGCCGGGCGAGCGGCTGCCGAGCGAGCTCGAACTCGGCGAGACCTTCGACGTCTCGCGCGCCACCGCACGGGAGGCGCTGAAACTGCTCTCGGCCACCGGGCTGGTGCAGTCGGCGCGCGGGAGCAACGGCGGCACCTTCGTGGCGGTGCCTGATGCCGAGACGGTCGCCGAGCAGCTCAGCGACTCCATCCGGCTGTGGTACCGGGCCGGCAATGTGTCACTGAGAGACGTGGATGAGGCGCGCTGGGTGCTGGAGATGCACTGCGTCGAGCTCGCGGCCCTTCGGCGCACCGACGAGGACCTGGCGGCCATCGCACGGCCGGTCGAGGCCTCGCGCGACTTCGAGATGGACATCGTGGAGTGGCTCGACCTCGACCTCGAGTTCCACACGGCAGTGACTCGCGCCGCGAAGAACCAGATCCTCGAGCTGTCGATGAAGTCGGTGCACCTGATGAGGCCGGCCACCAACACGGTGTTCGTGGAGCTTCTCGACCGCGAGACGGTAACGAACCAGCACCACGCCATCTACCAGGCGATCGCTGCGGGCGACCCCGGTGCGGCCCAGGCGGCGTTCCAGACGCACGTGAGCTACCTCGACGACGTGCGCCGCGAGGCCCTCGCCGACGTCAGCTCGACCGAGGTCATCGTCGCATCGCTGCCCGCGCCACGGCCGGTCTCACGCCCGGCGCATCCGGCATCGCCCGACTCCCCGGCCTAGTCGCCCGCCCGGTCGACCTTCAGACGGGCTGCACGTCGGGGTAGGCGACGGCGCCGAGGGGGTAGATGTGGCCGCCGGCACGGGAGTGGGCCGCGGCGCCGGAGGCCGTGAGGCCGAGGAAGATGCCGGTGGTGCGCAGGTCGTAGCCGAGGTCGTGCAGCCACACGCTCGCCACGGCGATCTTGAACTCCCGGAAGCAGAAGAGGTACAGGCCCTCGTCGAACTTCCAGACGCTCGAACGGTCGACGTCGCCGTGGCCGCGCTGCACACCCTGCAGGCACTGCCACATGTAGCGCTCCGACGACATGTAGGTGTGCTCGTAGAGGTGCTCGGGGCTGTAGCGGTAGACGTTGCGCTTGCCGATCAGGTCGCGCGAGGGAGCCGGCGCGGGCCCGGAGGGGGCAGCGGCCGGGCCCGCCTCGGTGGCCGTGAGCACACCGGGGTGGAAGGTCTGCGTCACCTGCGGCTCGCCGTCGGCGGCGGCCTCCTCCGCACTGCGGATGCGCGAGTGCGTCACCAGCGCACGCCCGGTGCGGGTCGACCAGATCACCGTGATCGCCTCCCGCTCGCGGCTCGCCAGCTCGAGGTTCACGAACACGACGCCGGGGCGCACCTGCACGGCATCGTAGGGGTCGACGGATGCGGGGTCGCCGGATGCCGGGTCGACGGATGCCGGGTCGCCGTGTCCAGGATCCTCGTCGGCAGCCGACCCCCCGCCGAACGCGGGCGACGACCAGCGCGCGAGCCCCACATCCGGGAACTCGAGGCGCAGCCGATCCCCACCCAGGTCGAGCTCGACCCATCGCCCAGTCAGGTCCACGCCCGGCAGGCGGTAGGTGTCGATCCCGGCGGCGAACTCGTCGTAGCTGCGCCACTGGTCGCCCGCGGCCTCGAGGTGCTCGGAGATGTCGGCCATGGTGACCCCTTTCGTCGTCTGCGGTCGTCGTTCACGGGTGGATGCCGCCAGTTTTTCCGCAGAGCCGGGGGCCGAGGTTGTCGGGCCGGGCACGGGGATTGACTCTCAGCGAACGGATGCTCCGCCGGGAACCCACGGCCGGGCGTGCTCTGGCACCGTGGTCGCAGTGTCATCAGAGAGGAGACGCAGGATGATCGAACGTCCGGATGTGATCGTGGTCGGTGCGGGGTCGGCGGGGTCGGTGCTGGTGCGCCGCCTGGTGGATGCCGGGCGCAGCGTCGTTCTGCTGGAGGCCGGCGGTCACGACACGAATCCTGCGATCCACGACCCGGCGCGGCTCGGCGAGATCTGGCACAGCGTCGACGACTGGGACTACTTCACCGTTCCCCAGGAGCACGCCGCCGACCGCCGCCTGCACCTGCCGCGCGGCAAAGTGCTCGGTGGCTCGCACTCCCTCAACGCCATGATCTGGGTGCGCTGCGCCCCGCAGGACTTCGACCACTGGGCCTCGCTCGGCAACGAGGGCTGGGGGTGGGACGACGTGCTGCCCGTCTACAAACGGATCGAGAACTGGCACGGCGCCCCCTCCGAGCTGCGCGGCACCGAGGGCCCGCTCGACGTCACCACCTACGAGCTCGACCCCATCCAGCAGTCGATCCTCGACGCCGCGGTGCAGAGCGGTGTTCCCGAGAACCCGGACTACAACGGCGAACGCCTCGACGGCGTCTCGAAGGAGCAGGTGACGGTGCGCGACGGCAAGCGCCTGAACACCTGGCTCGCCTACGTGCAGCCCGTGATCGACAGCCCGTTGCTCGACGTGCGCACCGGCGCCTGGGTGCACCGGCTGCTGTTCGAGGGCACCCGCGTGGTGGGCGTGGAGTACGAGCAGGCCGGCTCCGTGCACCAGGTGTTCGCCGACGAGACCGTGCTCTCGGCCGGCGCCATCGACTCCCCCCGAGTGCTGCTGCGCAGCGGCATCGGCCCGGCCGACGAGCTGCGCGAGCTCGGCTTCGACGTGGTGGTCGACTCCCCAGGCGTCGGCCAGAACCTGCACGACCACCTGCTCAGCCCGGTGATCTTCTCCACCGAGCGGCGGATCGACCCGCCCACCCCGGGCAACGGCGTCACCCAGACCCACCTCTTCGCCCGCAGCCGGCCCGATCTCGAGCTGCCCGACACGCAGCCCATCCACTTCGGCGTGCCGATGTACGAGCCGTGGATGACCGGGCCCGAATGGGGCTTCACCCTGATGGGCGGCATCGTCTCGCCGAAGGCCCGCGGGCGCCTCACCCTCGCCGGCTCCGACCCGCACGCCGAGGTGCTGATCGACATCAACGCGCTCGGCCACGACGACGACCTGGCGGCCCTCGAGTGGAGCGTGCGCCAGGTGCGCGAGATCGGCCGGGCCACCGCGCTGGCCGAGGGCTGGGGCGCGACGGAGATCTACCCGGGCCCGGATGTCGACGACGACGAGGCCCTGCGCGACTACGTGCGACGCACCGCCATCACGTACCACCACCAGGTCGGCACCTGCAAGATGGGCGTCGACGAGCTGGCCGTGGTCGACCCGCGCCTGCGGGTGCACGGGGTGACGGGCCTGATGGTGGCCGACGCCTCGATCATGCCGCGCATCACCACGGGCAACACCAACGGCCCGGCCGTGGTGATCGGCGAGAAGGCAGCCGAGTTCCTGCTGGGCTGACGGTGCGGATGCTCGGCCCGCTCACCGAGAGCGCGGCCGGGCCTCCCTCACGGCGTCAGCAGGTCAGGGCGTGAGCCGCAGCGAGGCGAGCCGCAGCTCGCTCGGCGAAGCCCCGTGCGCGGCCTTGAAGACGCGCGAGAAGTGCGCGGCATCCAGGAACCCCCAGCGCGCCGCGATCGCGCTCACCGAGAGGTGCGCGTTCAGCGGATCGACCAGATCGCGGCGGCACCGGTCGAGCCGGCGCTCCCGGATCCAGGTCGACACCGTCGTGCCCTTCTCGCGGAACAGCCCGTGCAGGTGCCGGGTGGAGATGAAATGCGCGGCGGCGATCTGCGCCGGCCCCAGCTCGGGCGAGCCGAGGTTCGCGTCGATGTACCCGCGGATCTGCTGCATCAGCAGCTGGTGCGAGTCTCCGGATGCCGCCTCCAGGTCGAGCTCGCTGGCGAACATCGTGGTGATCAGGTCGAGCGCGGTCTGCACCAGCCTGGGCCCGGCGAGCCCGCCCACCCGGTCGATGTTCTGCGACACCGTGTTGAGGAAGGGGATGATCATGCCGCCGAGCCCGTCGTCGCTCGAGAAACGGTGGGCGGTGAGCTGCCCCACCATCTCCGGCGGGAGGCCGATGCTCTCGCGCGGGAACATCAGCACGAGCATCCGGATGTCCTCTTCGAAGACGAGCGAGTAGGGCCGGTCGGTGTCGTAGATGGCCAGGTCGCCGGGCTGGAGGAGCGCCTCGCGGCCGTCCTGGATGAGCAGACCGGTGCCCGAGACCTGCAGGCTGGCCTTGTAGTAGCGCGGGTCGTTCGCCTCGATCAGCAGCGGGGTGCGCTCGACGGTGTGGCGGGTGGCCTTCACCTCGGTGACGTGCACGGCGTCGACGTCGACCGTGCGCAGGCGGCCCCAGAACGGGCCGGCGCCGAGGCTGCCGACCTCCAGGGGCACGAACGATCCGGCGACGGCGTCGCGGAAGTCGCGGAATCCGTTCGACACCGTGGCGCGCACGGGGCCGGTGGGTCGGGGAGAAGCCATCTCGTTCACGTATTACCACCTTGTAACAGCGAGTCGTCGCCCGCCGGGGTTCAGGGCGGGCTGGTTGTGATTTTATCGCGCCGCGGGCCGGTGCGATCCGGTGAACCCCGGGAGGTTCACCGGATCGTGATCACGCGAAGGGGTCGGGCGTCAGCACGTACTTCGTCTCGAGGTACTCGTGAATACCCTCGAAGCCGCCCTCGCGGCCGAGCCCCGACTGCTTCACGCCGCCGAACGGGGCGGCGGCGTTCGACACCACGCCCGTGTTCAGCCCCATCATGCCGGTGTCGATCGAGTCGATCAGGCGCTGGCCGCGGGCCAGGTCCTTCGTGAACACGTACCCCACCAGGCCGTACTCGGTCGCGTTGGCCTTCGCCACAGCATCCGCCTCATCGGTGAAGGTCGTGATCGACAGCACCGGCCCGAAGATCTCCTCGCTCAGGATGTCGCTGCCCTGCTGCACGTCGGCGAGCACCGTCGGCTCGTAGAACGAGCCGGGCCCCTGCACCGCGGATCCGCCGGTCAGCAGGGAGGCCCCGCGCCCGACGGCGTCGTCGACGAGCGAGCCGACCTTGGCCACGGCCTTGTCGTCGATCAGCGGGCCGATCGTCACGCCTTCCTCGGTGCCGCGCCCGATCCGGAACGCCTTCACCCGCTCGGCGAGGCGGCGGCCGAACTCGTCGGCCACCTTCTCGTGCACGATGAAGCGGTTTGCGGCGGTGCAGGCCTGGCCGATGTTGCGGAACTTCGCCAGCAGCGCGCCCTCCACGGCCTTGTCGAGGTCGGCGTCGTCGAACACCACGAACGGGGCGTTGCCGCCGAGCTCCATCGAGGTCTTCAGCACGTTGTCGGCCGCCTGCTTGAGCAGTTGCACGCCCACCGGGGTCGAGCCCGTGAAGCTGAGCTTGCGCAGGCGGGGGTCGGCGATGATCGCGCCGGAGACCGGGCCGGTCGTCGTGGTGGTGATGACATTGACCACGCCCTTCGGCAGGCCCGCCTCCTCGAGCAGCTTCACCAGGAAGAGCGTCGTCAGCGGGGTGAGCGCGGCGGGCTTGATCACGCTCGTGCAGCCGGCCGCGATCGCGGGCGCGAGCTTGCGGGTGGCCATCGCGAGCGGGAAGTTCCACGGGGTGATGAGGAACGTCGGGCCCACCGGGCGCTGGGTGACGATCATCCGGCCGGTGCCCTCGGGGTTCGAGCCGTAGCGGCCCGCGATGCGCACCGCCTCCTCGCTGAACCAGCGCAGGAACTCGCCGCCGTAGGCGACCTCGCCGCGCGCCTCGGCGAGCGGCTTGCCCATCTCGATGGTCATCAGCAGCGCGGCTTCTTCTTTGCGCTCCTGCAGCAGGTCGAAGGTGCGGCGCAGGATCTCGCCACGCACCCGGGGCGGGGTCGCGGCCCAGTCGGCCTGCGCGGCGACGGCCGCATCCAGGGCCCGGGCCCCGTCGTCGACGCCGGCATCCGCGATGCTCGCGATGACCTCGCCGGTCGCGGGGTCGTAGACGTCGAGGGTCTTGCCGGATGCCGCATCCACCCACTCGCCGCCGATGTAGAGCTTCGTGGGGACGCCGTCGAGCAGTGTCTGCTCGGCCGGAGCGAGGCCCGTGCCGGCGGCGCTCACAGCGTGTTCCCGAGCTTGAAGCCCTCGACCGTGTCGTCCTTGCGGGTGTACGAGAAGCCGTCGGCGCCGACCGTGACGGCCATCTCGCTGGCATCGGTGCGCGCGATCACGGGCTGCGGGTTGCCGTCGAGGTCGAGCACCAAGGAGGCCTCGGTGTACCAGCTCGGCACCACCGGGTTGCCCCACCAGTCGCGGCGCTGGTTGTCGTGCACGTCCCAGGTGACCACCGGGTTGTCGGGGTCGCCGGTGTAGTAGTCCTGCGTGTAGATCTCCACTCGGTGGCCGTCGGGGTCGGTGATGTAGAGGTAGAAGGCGTTGGAGACGCCGTGCCGGCCGGGGCCGCGCTCGATCAGGTCGCTCTTGCGCAGCGCACCGAGCTTGTCGCAGATGTAGAGGATGTTGTGCTTCTCGTGCGTCGAGAACGCGATGTGATGCATCCGCGGTCCGTCTCCGCCGGTGAGGGCGGTGTCGTGCACGGTGTCCTTGCGGCGCAGCCACGCGGCGTAGGTGACGCCGTCTTCGTCCTGGATGTCTTCGGTCACGCGGAAGCCGAGGTCTTCGAGGTACTTGCGGCCGCGCGGCACGTCCGGGGTCACCTGGTTGAAGTGGTCGAGGCGCACGAGCGCGCCGGGGCCGTAGAGGTCGTAGCGCCAGGCCAGGCGCTCGACGTGCTCGACCGAGTAGAAGAACTCGTACGGGAAGCCCAGCGGATCGGTGACCCGTACGGAGTCGCCGATGCCGTTCACGAAACCGTCGCTGCGGCGCTCGGTGCGGCATCCGAGCTCCTTGTAATAGGCCTCGGCGAGGTCGACGTCTTCGGGCGTGCGCACCCGGTAGGAGAAGGCGGCGACGGCGGCGACCGGGCCCTGACGCAGCACGAGGTTGTGGTGGATGAACTCCTCGAAGCTGCGCAGGTAGATCGCGTTCTCGTCCTCCTCGGTCACCACGAGGCCGAGGATGTCGACGTAGAACTCGCGCGACTTGGCGAGGTCGGTCACCACGATCTCCATGTACGCGCAGCGCAGGATGTCCGGCGGCGTCGCCGAGGGGGTGGGGATGGGTCCGGTCAGGATGTCGTCATTCGTCATTGAACTGTCTTTCTCTGTTCGCCGACCCGTCAGTTCGTCCCGCTTCGGCGGGGTGAAAGCGGGAGAAAGTGACGGGTCGGCGGGAGGTGGGTGAGTTGGGGGGGGGAGAGGGTCAGTTGGCGCCGAAGCGGGCGGTGTGCACGGGGCCGAGGGTGATGTGCACGGCCTGCTGGTCGCTGTAGAAGTCGAGCGAGCGGTAACCGCCCTCGTGGCCTAGGCCGCTCGCCTTCACGCCGCCGAAGGGGGTGCGCAGGTCGCGCACGTTGTGCGAGTTGAGCCACACCATGCCCGAGTCCACGGCCTGGGCGAAGGTGTGCGCCCGCTCGAGGTTCGAGGTCCAGATGTAGGCGGCGAGGCCGTACTTCACACCGTTGGCGAGCTCGAGCGCCTCCTCCTCGGTGTCGAAGGGCGTGATCGCCACGACGGGGCCGAAGATCTCCTCCTGGAAGATGCGCGCATCCGGAGCCACGTCGGCGAACACGGTCGGCTCGACGTAGTTGCCGGTCGGCAGGTGCGCCGGGCGGCCTCCTCCGGCGAGCAGGCGGCCCTCGCTCTTGCCGATCTCGACGTAGCTCATCACCTTCGCGAAGTGCTCGGGGTGCACGAGGGCGCCCACCTCGGTCTTCGGGTCGTGCGGGTCGCCCACCACGATGTTCTTGGCGCGGGCGGCGTAGCGCTCGATGAACTCCTCGTAGACCGGGCGCTCGACGAGGATGCGCGAGCCCGCGGTGCAGCGCTCGCCGTTCAGCGAGAACACGCCGAACAGGGTCGAGTCGAGGGCGGCATCCAGATCGGCGTCGGCGAAGATGACGGCCGGCGACTTGCCGCCGAGCTCCATCGACATTCCCTTGAGGGTGGGCGCGCAGTTCGCGAAGATCAGCTGCCCGGTCGAGCTCTCGCCCGTGAACGAGATCAGCTGCACGTCGGTGTGCTTCACGAGTGCGTCGCCGGCCTCTTCGCCCAGGCCGTTCACGAGGTTGAACACGCCGTCGGGCACGCCCGCCTCGCGGAAGATGTCGGCCCACAGGCTCGCCGAGAGCGGCGTGAACTCGGCCGGCTTCAGCACCACGGTGCATCCGGATGCCAGGGCCGGGGCGAGCTTCCAGCTCTCGAGCATGAAGGGGGTGTTCCAGGGCGTGATCAGGCCCGCGACGCCCTTAGGCTTGCGGTTCACGTAGTTCAGCTGACGGCCGGGCACCTTGTAGGTGTCGTCGGCCTGCGCCACGATCAGGTCGGCGAAGAAGCGGAAGTTCTCGGCCGCGCGCTGCGCCTGCCCGAGCGCCTGCGTGATCGGCAGGCCCGAGTCGAACGACTCCAGCTCGGCGAGGCGGGCGTCGCGCGACTCCACGATGTCGGCGATCTTGTTCAGGATGCGCGAGCGCGCCCGCGGCAGCATCCGGGGCCACGGGCCCTCGTCGAAGGCCTGGCGGGCGGCGGCGACGGCGAGGTCGATGTCGGCCTTCTGACCGGCCGCGGCCTGCACGTAGGTCTCGTTCGACACCGGGTCGAGCACGTCGAAGGTCTCGCCGCCGACGCTGTCGACGAAGGCACCGCCGATGTAGTGCCGGATGCGCTCGGGCAGGCCCTCGGGGACGTGCGGGACGGGGGTGGCGGGCTGGGGCGCCCGGGTGGTGGGGGTTTCCTGGGTGGTCATGGTCATCGTCCTTGATTCACGGGGTGGGGCTTCTGGGGGTGGTGGGCGTTCGCTTGGTGATGGAGGAGGGCGTCGAGCGTGCCGGTGCGGTGGGCGCGGGCGGCGAGCTCGATGTCGAGGGCGGGTGCGCCGCTCTCGATCAGCTGCAGCAGGCGTTCGTGCTCCTCCACCGACTCCCGGGCGCGGCCGGGCACGAAGCCGAAGACCGAATCGCGCAGCACGGCGAGGCGCTTCCAGCCGCGGTGCACGAGGTCGAGGATGTGCGGGTTCGGGCAGTGCTCGAAGATCACGGCGTGGAACTCGCGGTTCAGCTCGGTGAAGCGGTGCGGGTCGAAGTGGTCGAGGCAGTCGCGCATCGCCGCGTTGATGTCGCGCGCCTCGACGAGGTCGAGCGGCGTCACGAAGGGGGCCGACAGCGCGGTCGCCATCCCCTCCACGAGGCTCAGCGTCTCCATCGTGTAGAAGTACTCGCGCTCGTCGACCATCGCGACCTGCGCGCCGATGTTGCGCTCGAAGGTGACGGCACCCTCGGCCTCGAGGCGGCGGATGGCCTCACGCACGGGCACCACGCTGATCTCCAGCTGCTTCGCGATCTGGCCCAGCACGAGGCGGTAGCCGGGCGTGTAGCTGCCGTTCTCGATGCGCTCCTTGATGTGGGAGTAGGCCCGCTCGGACTTGCTCTGCGCCGACTGGGCGGGCGTCACGGTCTCGGTCACGGTCTCGGGGGGTTCATTCGCCACGGTTCTCGCCCTCCTGCTGCTCGTTCGCATCCTGCTGCTCGTTCGCATCCTGCTCGGCGTACCGCGCCTTCCAGGCCGCGTTCATCGGGTAGAGCCCGTCGACCGACTCTCCCTCGGCGACCCGGGCGGCGATGAACTCCTCCTCGCGCTCCTGCACGATCGCGGCGTCGACCACCTCGTCGACCAGGTGCGGCGGGATGACGAGCACGCCGTCGTCGTCGCCCACGATCACGTCGCCCGGCTGCACCGCGGCGCCGCCGCAGGCGATCGTCACGTCGACGTCCCACGGCACGTGCCGGCGGCCGAGCACGGCGGGGTGCCCGCCCTGCGAGTAGGCCGGGATGCCGAGCGCCGACACCGCGGCGATGTCGCGGATGCCGCCGTCGGTCACGATGCCGGCGGCGCCCCGCACCTGCGCGCGGAGGGCGAGGATGTCGCCGACCGTCCCGGTGCCGGAGATGCCGCGGGCCTCGATGACCAGCACGTCGCCGGGAGTCAGCCCGTCGAAGGCGCGCTTCTGGGCGTTGTACCCGCCGCCGTGGCTGGCGAACAGATCGGGCCGGGCCGGGATGAAGCGCAGCGTGCGGGCGCGGCCGATCATCTTCTCGCCCGGATGCGTGGGCTTCACGCCGTCGATGCTCACGTCGTCGAAGCCGAGCTTGCGCAGCTGCGAGCTGAGGGTTGCCGTGGCCACGGAGGCCAGCTTCGCGCGGCGCTCCTCGGTGAGCTGCCAGGCGGGCTCGAGACCGGCGGCCTCGGCGCTGCCCCAGGCCTCGGCGCGCTGCAGGTCGTCGATCTTCGGGCCGGCGCCGAAGGCCCCGGGCTGCGACGAGCCCTCGACCACGCGCGTGACGAGACGGCCGGTCGACGGCGCGCCCACGGCATCCGGAGCGTCGACCTCGACCTCGACGGTCTGGCCGGGCCGCACCACGCTCGACCCGGCGGGGGTGCCGGTGAGGATGACGTCGCCCGGTTCGAGCGTGATCAGCCGCGAGAGGTCGGCGACGAGCTGCTCGAAGGGGAACACGAGGCCGGCGGTGGTGTCGTCTTGCACGAGCTCGCCGTCGACCCAGGTGCGGATGCGCAGGGCGGCCGGATCGACCGTGCGGGCGTCGATCAGGGCCGGGCCGAGCGGGGTGAAGCCGTCGCCGCCCTTCGAGCGCAGGTTGGAGCCCTTGTCGGCGTAGCGCAGGTCGTAGACGCCGAAGTCGTTCGCCGCGGTGACGGCCCGCACGTACCGCCACGCGCCGTCTTGGACGACGCCTCGGGCGGTCCGGCCGATCACGAGCGCGATCTCGCCCTCGAACGCCAGCAGCTCCGTGCCGGCCGGGCGCTCGATCGGCGTACCGCTGCCGCTCACCGAGGTGCTGGGCTTGACGAAGTAGGAGGGCTGGGCGGGCGTGCGGCCACGCTGCGCGATGCGGCTGGGGTAGTTCAGGTGCAGCGCGATCACCTTGCCGGGGCGGTCGGCGCCGGCGGGATCGTAGGGGATGACCGCGTCGGACGAGACTTCTTCGTACGTCATGCTGAGATCGTATACGATAAGATCGACGATGCAAACCATCATCTTCGTGCCAGCATGAGTGCGACCACGGAGGGCGACCGACATCAGGGCGGCCCATCGGCACGGAGCGAGAAGAGACGAGGACGTCATGCTCGACGAGGAGACGATCACCGCGATCGCGGACGAACTGGTGGAGGCGGCCCGCACCCGCACACCGGTTCCGCTGATCACCGCGCGCCATCCGGAGATGACCATCGAGGATTCGTACAGGGTGCAGTCGCTCTGGCGCTCCCGCAACGAAGCGGCCGGCCGCACGCTCGTCGGCCACAAGATCGGGCTCACCTCGAAGGCCATGCAGGCGGCGACCGGCATCGCCGAGCCCGACTTCGGCATCATCTTCGACGACATGGTGCTCGAGAGCGGCGCCGTGCTCGACTGGGGCGTCTACACGCATCCGCGGGTCGAGGTGGAGCTCGCCTTCCGGCTGAAGTCCGACCTGTCGGGCCCCGGATGCACGCTCTTCGACGTGCTCGCGGCCACCGAATACGTGGTGCCGGCCCTGGAGATCCTCGACTCGCGCATCGAGATGGAGGGGCGCACCATCGTCGACACCATCAGCGACAACGCGGCGATGGGCGTGATGGTGATCGGCGGGCGGCCGGTGCGCCCCGACGAGCTCGACCTGCGCTGGGCCGGCGCGATGCTCTACCGCAACGAGGGCATCGAGGAGACCGGTCTCGCGGGCGGCGTGCTCAACAACCCCGCCAACGGCGTGGCCTGGCTGGCGAACAAGATCGCGCCGCACGGCGATACGTTGAAGGCGGGCGAACTCATCCTCGCCGGCTCGTTCACGCGGCCGATGTGGGTGTACGCGGGCGACTCGGTGTTCGCCGACTACGGACCGTTGGGAGTCGTGACGTGCAAGTTCCAGTGAGCTCTTCCGGGGCATCCGGCGCATCCGGAGCATCCGCCGCCGGCCCCGGCTCCATCGACCCGGATGCCGGTTTCGCCGCCGCGCTCGCCGCCCACGACCGGCCGCTCGCCGGCATGTGGGTGTGCAGCGGCAGCCCGCTGATCGCGGAACTCTGCGCGGGGTCGGGCCTGGACTGGCTGCTGATCGACGCCGAGCACTCCCCCAACGGCCTCGAGTCGTTGCTCGCGCAGCTGCAGGCGGTGCACGGGTACCCGATCCTGCCGGTGGTGCGGCCGCCGGTGCTCGACCCGGTGATCATCAAGCAGTACCTCGACCTCGGCGCGCAGACCCTGCTCGTGCCGATGGTCGACACCGCCGAACTGGCCGAGCTCGCCGTGCGCAGTGTGCACTACCCGCCACGGGGCATCCGGGGGGTCGGATCGGCGCTCGCGCGGGCCTCGCGCTGGAACCGCACCCCCGAGTACCTGGCCACGGCGGCCGAACGCATCTCGGTGATCGTGCAGATCGAGTCGGCCGAGGCCGTGGCGAACATCGAGTCGATCGTGGCGGTCGAGGGCCTCGCCGGCGTCTTCCTCGGCCCCTCCGACCTCGCCGCCTCGATGGGCGTGCTCGGCCAGCAGGATCACCCCGACGTGATCGCCGCGGTCGAGCATTGCATCGCGGTAGCCACGGCCGCCGGCGTGCCGGCCGGCGTCAACGCCTTCGCCGAACCGCTGGCCCGCCGCTATCTGGCCGCCGGCGCCGCGTTCATCCTGGTGGGAGCCGATGTGGCGCTGCTCGCGCGCTCGAGCGAAGCGCTGGCCGACCGCTACGTCACCGCCCCGGGCCAGAGCGACGACCGGCCCGCTGCGAGCTACTAGCCGCCCGGCTCCGGCCTTCTGGCGAGGCTGGGCCGGCGAGGCTGGGCCGGCGAGGCTGGGCCGGCGAGGCTGGGCCGGCGAGGCTGGGCCGGCGAGGCTCAGGATGCCGCGTCAGCGGCGACGGAGGGCGCCCGTGATGCGCTGCCAGAGCGGGGACTTCGCGGGGGCGGTCAGGTTCTGCAGTTCGGGGAGGGCGCCGAGTTCTTGCACCTGCACGTGCTCGGTGGTGAGCACCGTGCCGGGCTCGGGGCGCGCCGCCGGTGAGCCACCGAGCGAGGGGCGGCCCTGCGAAACCCACTTGAGGTAGTCAGCGTAGGGATCGCCGTGCGGCGCGGCGACACCCGCGGGAGCCATCGCGGGGCTCGCCCGGCGATAATTCTGTCGCCCCATCGCCCGCACCTTTCGTTCAGGCCCTCACCCGCAGGCCCGTTCCCTCAGGCCCTCAGGCCCTTTCATTCAGCATCGTCCTCCGAGTGCGGATGCCGCGCATCCCCCTCCGGGATTCGTTACCAGTTCGTTTCCAACGGAGCCTGCGCCCGTCGAAAACAGACCGCTCAGGGGAGCGGCTTCATCCGTTCAGTAGTCGTGCAATGGGCAGGAGTCGTGCAGTGGTCAGGAATCGTGCGGCGGTCAGGCGGCGCGTGCCAGCACGAGCTCGCGCTCGAGGATGACGACGACACCGTCGCCGCGGCACTCGACGCAGAGGTCGACCTGGTCGAGCTCGAAGTCTTGCCGGGGGTCGGCGCCCGAGCCGTCGCACCGTTCGCATGTCTCGAAATCGTTCATGCGCCCATTGTGCGCCGCACCACCGACATCGGCGGATGCCACGCCGACTCCGCAGCCGACTCCCCGAGACGACCGCGCTCCGATGGGCAGTTCTCCCCATCGACGACCCGGATGCTCGCGCCTAGCCTCGGAGGATGACCCGCCACCGCGAAGCCCCGGACGAGAGCTCGTTCGAGGACTTCCTCTGGGAGGTGGACATCACCCGACGGCGCCCGGAGGCCGCAGGCCGAGCCCCCTCGACTCCGTCCCCTCCGGCGAAGTCCACTGCGCCGCCCGCCACCCCCGCACAGGCCGTCCCCGCGCGTCCCTCCGCGGTGCAGCCCGACTACCGCTCCTCGCAGCCACGCGCCGCCTCCCGCCGCCGGCGGCGCGTCCCCACCCGTCTCCTCGCCCAGCTGGCCGCCGGCATCCTGCTCGTCGGGGGCACCACCTGCCTCGTCGTGCTGGCCCTGATGCGCTGACCACGACACGCGACGTCACACCTCCACCCGGCCGACACCCGGCCGCTAGCCTGAGCAGGCGCACCGAACTCATGGGGGGATCGGGACGCCTCTCGGGGGTCTCATTCGCGCGCGCCCCTCGCCGCCGATGATTGGATCGACCGTGTCGTACCCCGCTGCTCCTGAGCCCTCCGAACCCTCGCTCGTCGCGAAGCTGATCGCCGAGGTCGCGGGAACCTTCCTGCTCGTGTTCGCCCTGGTGGGCGCCGCCACCTTCTCGGCCGGGTTCGACGCGGCCGAGGGCAACGTCTTCGGTGTCGGCTTCCTCGGCGTCGCCCTCACCCTCGGCCTCACCGTGATGATCGGCGCCTACGCCTTCGGCCCCATCTCCGGCGGACACTTCAACCCGGCCGTCACCCTGGGCCTGGCCGCGGCCGGCCGCTTCGCCTGGAAGGATGCGCCCGGCTACATCGTGGCGCAGCTGGTGGGTGCGATCGTCGGCGCGACCGCGATCTTCGCCCTCGCCGCGGGCGGCCCCGCGGACTTCCTCGACGACGCGATCGCCGGCGGCTTCGTCTCGAACGGCTACGGCGAGCTCTCCCCCGGCGGCTTCGGCATCGGATCGGCCATCGCCGCCGAGATCATCATCACCTTCCTCTTCCTCCTGGTGATCCTCGGCGTCACGCACGCCCGCGCCGTCTACGGCTTCGCGCCGATCGCGATCGGCTTCACGCTCACGATCATGCTGCTGGTCACCATCCCGATCGACAACGCCTCGCTGAACCCGGCCCGATCCATCGCCACGGCCATCTTCGGAGGCGGCGACTGGCTCGCGCAGCTCTGGGTGTTCATCGTGTTCCCAATCGTCGGCGCCCTGATCGCCGGTTTCAGCTACCGCTTCCTCTTCGACTCCGTGAAGAAGCTGCCCGCGCAGAACTGACCCGCGCCACCCCGAAGGCCCCCGCACGACTCCGATCGGCGGGGGCCTTCGGCATGCGACAGTGGCCGACCACCCTGCACGGCTGTTGTCCGCGCTGTCTGTACATTTAGCTCAGACGAATCCGACCAGACACAGTACGATGGCGGGCAAAGGAGAGGTGCAGTGTCGCAGACGATCGAGCGGGAATCCCCGGTCCCCTATTACGAGCAGTTGTTCGACATCCTGAAAGACCGGGTGCGCAGCGGCGACTTCCCCACCGACGAGCGGCTGCCGAGCGAACTCGAACTCTGCCGCGAATTCGGCCTCTCCCGCGCAACGGTACGCCAGACCCTGTCCAAGCTCGAGTCGGAGGGCTACGCGCGTCGCGTGCCGCGCCGGGGCGTCTTCGCGGCCGTGCCGGAGCAGTCCTCGGGCTGGATCATCCAAGACGCCCAGGGCTTCCTCGAACTGCAGCTGCGCCACGGCCAGACCGGCATCACCACGACCGTGGTGGATGCGCGATTCCGGGTGCCGCCCGCCCACGTCAGCGAGGCACTGGGCCTGGAGGCCACCGAGGAGGTCTTCGCCCTGGAGCGCGTGCGCTCGCTCGACGGCCGCGTGGGCATGTTCAGCACCAACTGGTTCCCGGCCGGCGCCGGCCAGACCATCGCCGCCGCCGACGACGTGCTCGCGGGCACCGGATCGGTGAACGTGACCCTGCGCCAGGCCGGCTTCATCACCAGCAGCGCCCGCCGCGTCATCCGCTCCCTGCCGGCGCCCGAGACGGTGGCGGCGCACCTCCAGCTGCCCCCGGATGCGCCGGTGCTGCAGGTGGGTTCGCTCTCCTGGGGCCACGACGAGCAGCGCTTCGACTACTACGAGACCTGGGTGCGCACCGACGTGGTGCCGCTCGAGGTCAACGTCGCCGCCAGCTGAGGCTCATTCCAGCCCCCACGTAGTGTCTGACCTCTGGAGTACCAGGCGGCCGGATTCAGGCCCGGCCGAGGGCCACGGCGGGGTCGGGCGCCCAGCCTCGGGCGCGCGCGGCCAGCAGGGCGGCCCCGACGGCGGTCACCTCGGGCTCGGCGATGACGGCGGTGGGGCGACCGGTGACGGCGGCCTTGATGTCGAGCCAGCCGGGCGAGCGGGTCCAGCCGCCGGCGAGCCGCACCTCGCGCGGGCCGCTCGCATCGTCACCTCCCGCAGTCTCGGCGTCGCGACCCACCGCGAGCACGGCGTCCCGCCCGACCGCGGCGAGCGCACCGAGCACCGCCGAGGCCCGGGCCAGGGGGTCGCTCGGGGCGTCGAGCGAGTACGAGGGGCGCCCGCCGCCGCGCGGACCGGGCACGAAGTAACCGGCCTCCAGAACAGGCTCGGGGTCGACGGCGCCCTGCAGCAGGAGGCGGATCTGCGCCGCCACCTCCGGATCCTGCGAGGCCCACTCCACGTTGCGCGCGAGCTCTTCGACCCGCAACAGGGTCGTGCCCTCGGAACGGATGCCCGGTGCCACGTCGACGTGCTCGTGGCGGGCCAGCCCGGGCCGCGGCGACTGCGCCACGATCACCTCGGCGGTGCCCATCGAGTCGAGCACGGCGCCGGGCACGAGCTGGTCGACACCCCAACCGCCGATCGGGTGATCGTGGCCGCCCGCGACGGTGACGGCGTCGGATGCCAGCACCCCCGCCGCGCGGAGCGCCGGGGAGTTCACCGCGCCCACCACGTCGCCGGTCCGCAGCACGGGTGGCAGCAGGTCGGCCGACCCGAGCGTCAGCGCGACCCGCTCGGCCGACCATTCCCGGTCGGCGGCGCGCCAGGCGCCGGTGCGCGAGGCGAGGGTGTCGCTGAGGAAGGGCCGCCCGCTCCAGCGCACCCCCGCCAGGTCGGCGAGCGCCACCCAGCTGCGAGCTCCGGATGCCGCGCGCCCGCCGGCCTCGAGCTCGGCGCGCGACCAGGCCCACCCGACGAGCGTGCGCACCGGATCGGTCTCGGCGTCGAAGGACTCGTCGTCGCGCAGCCCCGGGCGGAGCGCGCGGAAGATCCCGTGGCGACGCGGATCGAACCAGGCCAGCGCCTTCGTGAGCGGCCGCAAGCCGGAGTCGACGAGCACGCCGTCCTCCCCCACGCCCGCCGCGCAGATGGCGTGGATCTCGTAGTCGTCGGCGCAGGCCTCGAGCACCAGCTCCTCGATCGCGGTGACCAGTGCGTCGGCGTCGATCCACAGGCCTCCGGCGTCGCGAGGCGTCGGCCGCCCGGCCCGCGCGAGCACCGCTCCGTCCTCCCCGATCAGCACGACCTTGGCGTTGGTGGTGCCGACGTCGACGCCGCACGCGACGGCCCGCCGACTGCCACCGCCCACGCCCGCACCTCCCTAGACCCAACCGGCACCGGGACCGAACCGGCACCAAGACCGAACCGATCCTATTGCGCGACTCCCCACCCCGTCTGTGCACCCGTCCCGCTCCGGCCCGAGCCACGCCGGGCACGGCGGCCGGGCGGGAAGGCGCGCCTAGAGGGAGGCGTAGCCGAGGGCGGACTGGGCCGCCCGGTGCTGGGCGCCGATGTGCGGCTCGTGCGGGACCGGGGGCAGCGCGGTGACCGCGACCGGCCACGAGGGGAAGGCCCCCGTGAGGGTGGAGGCCGCCTGCATCGCGGCGCCCTTGGTGACGTACTCGTCGAAGGCGGGGAGGGCGACCGGCACGTCCGCCATCTGCGCCAGGATCTGCTGCACGGCCGGGCTCTGCGCCGCCCCGCCGATCAGCAGCAGGCGCGACACCGGGATGCCGCAGGAGCGCAGCGCGTCGAGCATCACGATCTGGCTGGCCAGAGTGCCCTCGATCACCGCGCGGGCGAAGTTCGGCCGGGTGAAGTTCACCAGCGAGGCGCCGAGCAGCGAGCCGCGCTCGTGCGGCAGGTCGGGGGTGCGCTCGCCCTCGAAGTACGGCAGCAGCGTGAGCCCACCCGCCCCCGGGGAGGCCTCGAGGGCGAGCGACGAGAGTTCGGTGTGCGAGCAGCCGAGGAGCCCGGCGCCCAGGTCGAAGTTGCGGGCCGCGTTCAGTGTGGCCACCAGCGGCAGGTGGTCGCCGGTCGCATCCGCGTAGCTGCAGACGTACCCGGCGTAATCGTGAACCGGCGAAGCGCTGCGGGTGTAGACCACACCCGAGGTGCCGAGCGAGAGCACGACGTCGCCCTCGGCGAGCCCCAGGGCCAGCGAGGCCGCCGCGTTGTCGCCACTGCCCACCCCGAGTGGGATGCCCGCCGGGACGCCCGGAAGACCGCCGCCCGTCACCCCCGCCGTGTCGAGGGGGCCCAGGATGCGCGGCAGCACGGCCGAGTGACCGAGGGCGTGCTCGAAGAGATCCGGCGTGTACGCCTCGGTCTCGCCCGACCAGTAGGCGGTTCCACTGGCCTCCGAGCGATCCGTCGTCAGCCGGCCCAGCCCCGCCGCGCCCGATCCGGCGCCGAAGCCCATCAGCCGCCAGGTGAGCCAGTCGTGCACCACGGCGACCGCCGCCGTACGGCGAGCGGCCTCCGGATCGACGTCCCGTAGCCAGCGCAGCTTCACCACGGTGTCCGACAGCGTGAGCGGCAGCCCGGTGCGCCGGATCCACTCCTCGCGCCCGAGCTCCTCGTTCAGCGCCACCATCTGCGGATGCGATCCGGTGTCGTTCCAGAGCGGCGAATCCGCGGTCACGGCCCCATCGGCATCCAGGAAGATCGGCGTGTGCTGCTGCCCGCTCACCGCGATCGCGGCGACATCGTGCAGCCCACCCGCCCGGTTCACGGCGAGCAGCAGGGCGTCCCACCAGCACTCGGGGTCGAGGATCGTGGCCGCCGGATGCACGGCCTTGCCCTCGCGAACCGTCCGCCCGGTGGCGAGATCGCGCACCGTCACCTTGCAGCTCTGGGTGGAGGAGTCTATTCCGGCTACCAGCGTCATGCGGGGAACCCCTTCAGGTACTCCCACTGCGCCCGGACGCCATCGGCCCACTCGGCCAGAACGGCGGTGCGCGCGGAGTCGGGCCGCACCTCCTCGGGCGAGCAGTCCTGCCACGAGGCGACGGTTCCGGATGCCAGCGCCTGCGCGCCGCGCGAGACCACTTCGGGGAACTGCGACACGCTCAGGGGGCGCCCGAGCAGGTCGGCCTTGAGCTGGGTCCAGAGCGGGTTCCGGCCGGCCGGCCCGATCACCTTCACGAGCACCGGCTCGGCGCGGAACAGCGCCAGCACGTCGCGGAACTGCAGAACCAGGCCGAGGAAGCAGCCGAACACGATGTCGTCGTCCGTCGCATCCGTCGACAGTCCGGCGATGATGCCCCGGGCGCGCGCGTTTTTCGCGGGCGGCGAACTGCCGCGGAACTGCGGCAGCACCAGCGGAGCGGTGCGCGGGTCGAGCGACCCGGCGAGGTAGCGCTCGTGCACGCGCGCGACGGTCGCCGTGAGCTCGTCGGCCGGCTGACCGAGCAGACCCTGCAAGGTCTGGAACGCGGATCCGCCCGTCGGGATCGACGCGAACAGGGCGTAGTGCCCCTCACTGCCGTCGCCGGCGGCGAGTCCGTCGCCCACGAGGCCGTTCGCGAGCTTGGAGCGTTCGGCGTGCTCGTCGAGCACCGGCGCCGCGCCGAGCAGCAGCAGTCCCTCGGTGGTGCCGGTCGAGTTGAGCAGCTCGCCCGGCGCGAGACCCGCCCCCACGGCGCCCACGATGTGGTCGTGCCCGGCCACGTGCACCACGACGTCGTCGGCCAGCCCGGCCGCCTGCGCGAATTCCGCGGTGACCTCCGAACCCGACGTGGCGGGCCGCAGCTCTGGAAAAAGGGAGACCGGCAGGCCCAGCAGTCCGCACACCTCGGCCGACCACTGACCGGTCGTCAGATCCAGCGCCATGGTGCGGCTGGCCAGCGAGTACTCCGACCAGCGCCGCCCGGTCATCCGCGCCGCCAGGTACTCCGACACGTTCAGCCACTGCAGCCCGTCGAGAGCATCGGATGCGGCGCCCGGGCCCGCCCCGTCCACCACGTGGTCAGCCGCCCACGCCGCCTTCGACAGCCCGTAGTTGCCGTTCACCGGCAGCCCGGTCACGCGGTAGACGAGCGAGCGGTCGGCCGGCGACAGGCGCGCCAGATACTCGGCGCCGCGGTGGTCGTGCCACAGGATCATCGGCGAGGCGAGCGACCCGTCCGGCCGCACCAGCCCGCCCGACTCGCCCACGCCGGTGATCGCGATGCGCTGCACCAGCGCGCGCTGCCCGGACGGCAGCGAGCGCACGAAACCGGTGACGAGAGCCCACAGGGCGTCGACGTCGTAGATCTCGCCCCAGGCATCCGTGACCGTCGGGGTGGCCTGGCGCGCCGAGGCGAGCAGGGTTCCGGCGACATCGAACAGGCAGAGCTTGACGCTCGTGGTGCCCACGTCGACGGTGATCGTAGGTAGCACTGGGGGTTTCCTTGCTTCAGGTGCGGTCGCGGGCGCGGGCGGGCCGCCTACGCGACCGAGGGGTTCAGGATGCGGATGCGGCGCTCGACCACGTCGGCGATGGCGATGACGGAGTCCTTCGCCACCCGGATCAGGGAGGTCTCGTCGGGGTTGGCGACGAAGGCCTCGCCGTAGCTGCGGATCATCGCGTTGCGCAGGTCGCTGGCCACGTTGACCTTCACCACGCCGAATTCGTTCAGCCGGCCGAGCTGTTCGGCCGGCAGGCCCGATCCGCCGTGCACGACCAGCGGCACATTGCCGGCCGCCTCACGCACCCGGGCGAGCAGGTCGAAGTCGATGCGGGCGTTCGGCGCGAAGCCGTGCACGTTGCCGACCGAGACGGCGAGCATGTCGACGCCCACGGCCTCGATGAACGGGGCCACCTGGGCCGGGTTCGTGGTGTTCGCGTACTCGGGGGCGACGTCGTCCTCCTTGCCGCCGATGCTGCCGAGCTCGGCCTCGAGGGCGATGTCGGGGCCGCACATCGCGCGGGCCTTGGCCGAGGTGGCCACGTTGTCCTCGAACGAGGCCTCGGAGTCGTCGATCATGATCGAGGTGAAGCGGGCGGCGAGAGCCGACTCCACCGCGTCGAGCGACTTGCCGTGGTCCAGGTGCAGAGCGACCGGCACCCGGGTGTCCGCCAGGCGGCGCGACACCATGTCGTAGATGTACTCGTAGCCCGAGAGCGCCACGTTGGTGGGGGCGACCTGGATGAAGGTGGGCACTCCGACCCGCTCGATGGCGTCGACGATCCCCATCGTCGTCTCGAGGTTGGTGGTGTTGAAGGCGCCGGCGACGAGGCCGCGTGACACGCATTCGTTGATTACTTCCAGGCCACTGACCAAAGCCATTGCAAGTCCTTCCGGGGTGGATCGGGTTCGGCCTTCACAGTAGCGCCCTACAGTCCGTATTGTCGAGTCTGTACGTACAGAACAGACGACTTGTGCATTTCACGATCCGAGATGTATGTTCTGTACGTACAATCCGTACTACCTGTTCGGAGACCCGGCGCACGCCGGAGCATCCGTAGTCCTGCCACTTCAGAGAGGAAGTCCGCAATGCGAACCACAGCGAAGACGGGAGTCGTGCTTGCCGGCCTGACCGCGAGCGCCCTGCTGCTCGCCGGATGCTCGAGCGAGGGATCCACCGCGATCAGCGCCGACACCCCCAAGAGCGAGATCCTGCTCAGCTACTCCCAGCCGCACACCGACCCGTTCCAGAACGCCGAGAACGTCGGCTCGATGGAGCGCTTCGCGGAAGAGGGCTACGGCACCATCCCGGCCACCAACGCCGACCGCGACGCCGCGCAGCAGCTCACCGACATCCAGACCCTCATCAACAAGGGCGCCAAGGGCCTGGTCATCTCGGTGGGCGACGCGGATGCCATCGTGCCGGCGATCGAGTACGCGAACGACGCCAGCGTGCCGATCGTGGCCATCGACGAGGCGCCCGCCTCGGGCAACATCGCCATGATCGTGCGCGCCGACAACGTGAACATGGGCGCTCTCGCCTGCGAGGAGATGGGCAGCCGCGTGAAGGCCGGCGACGCCGTCATCACGCTCGACGGCGACCCGGTCACCTCCAACGGCCGCGACCGCACCAACGGCTTCAACGACTGCATGGCCGAGAACTACCCCGACGTGAAGCTCGTGAACGTCGCCACCGAGTGGGACCCCTCGAAGGCGGCATCCGGCATCGAGACCGCGATGAACCAGTACACGAACATCGCCGGCATCTACAACCAGAGCGACGCCACGTTCTTCCCGACGATCCTCGACACCCTCGACTCGCTCGGCAAGCTCATCCCCGTGGGCCAGCCCGGCCACGTGGTGCAGGTGTCGGTCGACGCCAGCCCGATGGCGATGACCGCGATCCGCGACGGCTGGCTCGACGCCGCCGTGGCGCAGCCGATGACCGACTACATCGACTACGGCGTGGACTACCTCACCCGCGCGATCTCGGGCGAGACCTTCGAGGCCGGCGAGACCGACCACGGCAGTGTCATCGAGGAGCGCAACGGCAACCTGGTCGACCTGCTGCCGACCCCGGTCGTCACGGCCGAGAACGTCGACGACCCGGAGCTGTGGGGCAACAAGGAGTTCGCGCTCCAGGCCTTCGGCGTCGCGGAGTAGACCCGCTCGACCCCGGATGCGCGGGCCGGCTCCCCCGGGCCGGCCCGCGCATCCGGCCTCCGCACACCCCGACATCACCTTCCACGCGGCCCCTTTCCCCGCGGCCCGAACCCCGAACGAGAGATCCGACACGGAGACGTCATGACCACCCCTTCACCGAGCACCGTGCCGGCCATCCGGATCGATGGCGTGAGCAAGACCTACGGAGCGACGAAAGCGCTGCAGGACGTGTCGGTCTCGATCCTCCCCGGCCAGGTGCACGGCCTGATCGGCCGCAACGGAGCAGGCAAGTCCACGCTGCTGCGCATGATCACCGGACTCGAACAGCCCGACACCGGGTCGCTGCAGTTCTTCGGCGAACCCGCCCCCGCGGCATCCGACCCCAAGGCCTGGCAGCACCAGGTCGCCTGCGTGTACCAGCGCCCCTCGGTGTTCGCGAACCTCTCGGTCGCCGAGAACCTCTTCGCCGGCCGCCTGCCCACCGACGGGGTCAAGGTCTCCTGGCGCCGCATGCAGAGCGAGGCCGAGCGCATCCTGGCGGCCTGGAACATCCAGCTGAACCCGCGCACCCTGCTCGCCGACGCCCCGATCGAGGAACGTCAGATGCTCACGATCGCCAAGGCGCTCGAGGCCGGCAGTCGCATCGTGCTGCTCGACGAGCCCACCGTGCAGCTCGAGGGTGCCGCCATCCGCCGCCTGTTCGACAAGGTGCAGGAGCTGCAGCAGTCGGGCGTCACCTTCGTGTTCGTCTCGCACTTCCTGCGCGAGGTCACCGCCATCTGCGACTCGGCCACGGTGCTGCGCGACGGCAAGCTGCTCTGGTCGCGCACCGGCGACGACATCCGCTCCGATGACCTGGTCGAGGCCCTGCTGGCCGGCCAGGAGCAGCAGCGCCACCGCGCCGACACCAAGTCGATCTCGCTCGCCGGAGTTCCCGCGCTGTCCCTGAAGGGCGTCGGCGACAAGGCCGGTGCCTTCACCGACATCTCCTTCGACGTCGCCCCCGGTGAGCTGGTCGCCATCGGCGGCAGCGGCGGATCGGGCAAGTACTCGGTCGGCGAGGTCGTCGCCGGCCTCCGCAAGGCATCCGGCGGCGAGGTGCTCGTCGACGGCGAGCCGCTGGTCACCGGCACCGTGAAGACCAGCCAGCGTGCCGGCATCGGCTTCGTGCCCGCCGACCGGCACCGCGACGGCTACGTGCCGCAGCTGAGCGTGGCCGAGAACATGACCATGGGCATCATGGATCAGATCGCGCCCGCCGGCGTGTTCTCGCCGAAGCGCCGTACCGCCATCTCGAAGGAGCTGATCCAGGATGTCGCGCTGGTGCCGCCGAACCCCTCCCTCGCGGTCTCGGGCCTCTCCGGCGGAAACCAGCAGAAGGTCGTCCTGGCCCGCGCGCTCGCCCGCAAGCCCCGCGTGCTCGTGCTGATCTCGCCCACCGCGGGCGTGGACATCGCCGCGAAGGACGCGATCTACGCCCTGATGCTCCGCGCCCTCGCCGAAGGCGTGGCCGTGCTGCTCATCTCGGACGACGTGGAGGAGTTGCTGGTCAGCTCCCGCGTTCTCATCATGCGGGAGGGGCGGATCGCCGCCGAGCTCTCGGAGCCGATCGAAGAAGACATCGTTAGAGCCATCGAAGGCCTGGAGTGAAGACCATGACAAACACCACCGCCACCGCCCCCGCGCCCGCATCCGGCAAGGCACAGCGTCCCGGAGCCCCGAAGAACAAGGCCCTCGGCGCCGTCGTGCAGAACGTGCGCGAGCTCAGTGTGCTGCCCGGCCTCGCCATCGTGATCGTCGTCGGCGCGCTGGTGAGCCCCGCGTTCCTCTCGGCCGCCAACCTCACGCTCATCCTGCGCCAGTCGGCCGAACTCGGCATCGTCGTGATCGGCCTCACCTTCATCCTGCTCACCGGCAAGCTCGACATCTCGCTCGAGTCGACCGTGGGGCTCGCGCCGATGGTGGCCGCCTGGCTCGTCATCCCCGCAGCCGTCGGCGGCCTCGGCACCGACATCGACCCGCTGCTGGCCATCCTGATCACGCTGGCGATCGGCGCCGGCATCGGGCTGTTCAACGGCTTCATGGTCGTGAAGGTGAAACTCGATCCCTTCATCGTCACGCTCGCGATGCTCATCCTGCTGCGCGGCATCACGTTGGGCATCAGCCAGGGCAAGACGCTGGCCGGCCTGCCCGAGGCCTTCCGCTACATCGGCTCGGCCCGCTGGGCCGGCATCCCCGCCGCCATCTGGGTCACCGCGATCCTCTTCATCGTGGCCGGCCTGGTGCTGCGCTACACCTCCTGGGGCCGCGCGCTCTACGCGATCGGCGGCAACGCCGACGCCGCCAAGGCCGCCGGCATCCGGGTCGACTTCGTGCTGATCACCGCCTTCGTGGCCGCCAGCACGCTCGCCGCCTTCGCCGGCCTGATGCTCGCCGGCCGCCTCGCCTCGGTCACCAGCGGCATGGGCGAGAACATGATCTTCAGCGCCCTGGCCGCGGCCGTGATCGGCGGGGTGCAGCTCACCGGTGGACAGGGTCGGATCATCGGCGCGCTGATGGGCGTTCTGCTGCTCGGGACGCTCACCAACGTGCTCACCCTGGCCGGTGTGCCGACCTTCTGGATCAACGCCGTCTACGGCGCCGTCATCCTGATCGCCCTGCTGGTGGGCCGTTTCGGCGCTAAGCCGGGCCTGCGCTGACCGGCACCGCCGCCGCAGACGGTACGTGGCCCAGACTGTTGGAAGTAGAGAAAGGACCGGACATGTCGGAATTCCGCGAGATCAGTGCGACCGTCGTCGAGGAGCTGGGCGAGGTGTTCCGCCGGGTTCCCCTCGACTCCATCGAGGCGGCGCTCGACGCCCTGGAGAAGCACCAGCGCATCTTCGTGCTCGGCATCGGCCGCGAGGGTCTGGGCTCCAAGGCCTTCGCCATGCGCCTGACCCACTTCGGCAAGACCGTGCACTGGGGCTGGGACGACACCACGCCCGCCGTCACGGCCGACGACCTGTTCATCATGCCCACCGGCCCGGCGAACATCCCGCACCTGCACTACATCGCCGAGCAGGTGAAGAAGACCGGCGCCACCCTGCTGGTGGCCACGGCGATCCCGGATGGCCCGACCGCGCAGCTGGCCGACATCGTGCTCACCATCCCGGCCCACACCTACGGCGCCGAGGGCGACGTCGTGCCCACCATCCAGGCCATGGGCAGCCTGTTCGAGCAGTCGCTCTGGATCTTCTGGGACGTGCTCTACCTGATGCTCGTCCGCCGCACGGGTGCCCGCTTCGAGGATCTGGTCGCGCGCCACCGCAACTTCGAATAGCGCGACGGCATCCGCCATTCCGCATCGGTAAGCTGCAGGGCCACGTCGATCGGGTCGAACGGTCATTCGCATAGCACGCCCGGATTCCCGCGTCCAGCCGCGAAATCGTGACCGATGTGTGCGTTAGAGTGATTTAGCTAGACTGTCTAGCCAATGGATGCGCGAGCATCCGGGTCTCCTACGGATCGAGGGTGTTGCAGTGGGGAAGTTCATCTACGGCGCGGGCGGTCTCGAGATCGAGCTGGACGACCGCACCCTCGCCCACGTCAAGGTCGCGATGTTCTCGAAGCTGCGCCGCAACGAGTCGTTCTCGTTCTCCTGGCAGGTCGATCTGGAGGGCGGCAGCGGCCGGCACTCCATCTGGATCAGCCCGGCCTCGCTCGTGCACTTCCACTTCTTCGGCAGCCGCCCGCCGGCATTGAACCGCGCCTGGATCCGCCAGATGGTCGTCGCCGCCAACGACGGCGACCTGCGCCTCACCTCGGAGCCCGCCGAGACCGACGCCCCACAGGTCGACCCCTCCCGAGGCCGCTGGTAGCCCGCCGCCTCGCGCCGGGCGACGGCGCCCTCTGCGAGACTGACAGCATGAGCAGCAGTCGGCGGGAGATCGAGGCGCGCATCGGCGCGGTGGAACGGGCCTGGGGGCCGCGCAGCGTGCGGGCGCAGAACGGGCCGGAGGGCGGGCGGCGGCAGATCGACCTGCGCGGGCTCGGCGCACTGGTGGTGACCGTCGAACCCGACCAGTTCCTCGACCTCGGGCTCGCCCTGTGGAACGGCGACGCCGTCTCGGTCACGACCCCCTCCACCTCCCCGCGCGCCGAGAGCTGGGGACGCCGGTGGCTCGGTGGGCTGCTGACCACCTGCGGGCTCACCGCGGTGGGCCGGGCCTCCGTCGAGGAGGGCGGGATGCACGGGCGCGCGCACCTCGTCGCCGCCACGGTCACCCGGGCCGAGGGGCGCTGGAACGGCGACGTCTACGAGCTCGAGGTCGCGGGATCGATGCGCGAGGGGGCGATCTTCGAGCAGAACCTCACAGTCGATCGCACCATCACCGCCGAGCACGGCGTGAGCCGCATCACCGTCTCCGACGTGGTGCGCAACGAGGGGTTCGCGGCGGTTCCGGTGAAGCTGCTGTACCACATCAACCTCGGCTGGCCGCTGCTGGAGGCCGGTGCGCACGTGCAGGCCGACGCGAGCCCGGCCGCATCCGGAACCGACGCCGGCACAGCGGCATCCGGAACCGACGCCGGCAGCACCGCCGATGCCCGCTGGAGCCGCGAGCTGGGCGCACCCCAGCCCGGGAAGCCCGAGAACGTCGACGCTCTGGTGGCGATCGCCGGGGACGACGGATGGAGCGTGGCCGAGCTGCACGCCGCCACCACCGTCGTCTCGGTGCGCTACCGCACCGAGGAACTCCCCTACCTCACCATCTGGCGCAGCGAGGCGGCGGGCTCCTACGCCCTCGGCATCGAGCCGGGCACCTGCTGGCCGAGCCACGCCGAGGGCCCGGACGAGGGCAAAACGGGCCGGATGCTCGACCCGGGCGAGTCGTTCACCACCCGCCTCGAGATCACCTTCACCACCCGCGACGACGAGAGGAGTCAGTCGTGACCGAGGATCTGAACGGGCGGGTCGTCGTCGTCACCGGCGGGGGTGGCGGGATCGGGAGCGAGATCGTGGCGCAGCTCGTGCGCTCGGGCGCCGAGGTGATCGCGGCCGGCCGCACCGAGGAGGAGCTCGACGGCGTACGGAGTGCGCACGGGGTTCGCGGCCTGGTGTTCGACGTGTCCGACGAGGACGGCGTGGAGGCGGCGCTCGCGGGTCTGGATCTGTACGGACTGGTCAACTGCGCCGGTTTCGGGGGTCTCGTGGCGCCCTTCGTCGACGCGGGAGCCGACATGTTCGATCGCGTCATGAGCGTGAACGCCCGCGGTACATTCCTCGCCACCAAGTACGCCGCCCGCTCGATGATCCGCGTCGGCCGGGGCGGGTCGATCGTCAACATCTCCAGCCAGGCGGGCCTCGTGGCGCTGCAGGGGCACGCGTCCTACGCCGCGTCGAAGGCGGCCGTCGACGGGATGACCCGGGTGGCGGCCCTCGAGCTCGGACCGCACGGCATCCGCGTGAACAGCGTGAACCCGACCGTGGTGATGACTCCGATGTCGGCGTCCTACTGGGGGCAGCCGGAGATCGAGCAGCCCTTCCTCGCCGCGATGCCGCTCGGGCGGTGGGCCACCGAGGCCGACATCGCGGCGCCGGTGGTGTTCCTGCTGGGTGATGGTGCCCGCATGATCACCGGGGTGTCGCTCCCGGTGGACGGCGGCTACACCGCGCGCTGATCCGACGCCCGGTGGCGCCCGTCGGCCCCACCTCAGGACGCGCCGCGGGACGCCCTCGGGACGCCCTCTCAGGCGAGCAGCGCGTGCACGCCCGTGGCGATCGCGTAGATGCCCACGCCGGCGATCGCGCCCACGACCGTGCCGTTGATGCGGATGAACTGCAGATCGCGGCCCACTTGCAGCTCGATCTTCTGCGTGGTCTCGCGGGCGTCCCAGCGCTGCACGGTGTCGCTGATCACCGAGGCGAGGTCGTGACGGTACTTCTGCACCGCGTAGCCCGCCGCGTCGGCGATCCAGGCGTCGATCTTCGCCGAGAGCGCCGGGTCGTTCGAGAGCCGCACGCCCACGTCGACCAGAGCGGATGCCGCGGCCGTGCGCAGCTCGCTCGCCGGATCGGCCAGCGACTCGGCGAGCGTCGTCTTCACCGCCTCCCACAGCTGCCCGGCGAAGGAGCGCAGCCGGGGACTCTCCAGGAACTCGGCCTTGATCTCCTCCACCCGGTCGGCCATCGCGGGGTCGTTCTGCAGCCGGTCGGTGAGGTCGGTGAGGTAGCCGTCGATCGCCAGGCGCAGCGGATGCTCCGGGTCGTCGCGCACCGCGTGCAGCAGACCGACCGCCTCGCGATGCGCGCGCTCGTCGGCGAGGCCGCCGACGAACCCGGGAACCCAGCGGGGCATCCGGGTGGACACGACCTGGCCGAGCGCATCCGGATGCTCGATCAGCCAGGACTCCGCCGCGTCGACCAGGGCGTCGACGATCGCGCGCTGCTGGTCGGCGGCCACGAGCTCCGACCCCACCCGGCCGAGCGTGGGCGCCCACTCCCGGTCGAACAGGTACTCCCGGGCGAGGCGTTCGATGAGGCTCTCGACGTCGCTGTCGCTGAAGAAGCGCAGCACGCCCTGCGCCACCACGGCGCCCTCGGCACTCGCCCGCTCGGCATTCGCCGGATCGGCGAGCCACTCCCCCAACCGGTCGGCCACGCTGAAGGTGGCCAGCTTGCTGCGCACCACCTCGTCGGAGAGGAAGTTCTGCTCGACGAACTCGCCGAGGCTCACCCCGATCTCGTCCTTGCGGTTCGGGATGATCGCGGTGTGCGGGATGCGCAGGCCGAGCGGATGCCGGAACAGCGCGGTCACGGCGAACCAGTCCGCGAGCGCCCCCACCATCGCCCCTTCGGCCGCCGCCCGCACGTAACCCAGCCACGGGTACCGGTCCTGGAGCGCGAAGGCGACCGCGAACACGATCGCCGAGAGCACCAGCAGGGAGGTCGCGAGCAGCTTCATGCGCCGGAGCGCAGCCCGGCGCTCGAGGTCGGCATCCGTCAGCAGGGTGTCGCGCGTGGTGGTGCTCATCATGTTCCTCCCGGGACGACGCACTCACCACCGTAGGTCACCCCGGCCCGCGCCGCTGCACGACGGCGGCGGCGCTGGCGGCGCTGCCGGGATCACGGACAGGTCCTTGCCGGCGACGGCGGCTACACCGCGCGCTGAGCCGACGAGGAGGGTGCCGATCCGGCTGCATCCGCATCGTGGCTGTTCCGCCTGGGAAGCGACACACACGCCCACAGCATGATCGCGGAGACGACCACCGCCATGATGGCGACACCCCAGATGTTGCCGCTCCAGCTCAGCATCAGGGTGGCCAGCACCGGGGCGACTCCACCGCCCAGAGCGCTCGAGACGTTGTACGAGAGCGAGAGTCCGGTGTACCGGAAGTGCGTCTTGAACATCAAGGCGATCTCCGCGGCGATCACTCCATAGGGCAGTCCCAGTGCCGTCATGCTCACGGCGGTCGCCAGGTAGAGCGCCCAGGGCTGCCCGGTGCTGATGAGCATGAAGCTCGGCACCGCCGTCACGATGAGTGCGACGGCCCCGATCACCGCGATGCGCCGGCCGCCGTATTTCACGGACAACCAGGCACCGAGCATGAGGGCTCCACCCTCGCAGACCGCGGCGATGAGGTTGGCCGGGAGGGAGATCGCCTGCGGCATACCTAGGGTGTTCTTCGCATACGCCTGGACGAAGGTCACGAACAGGTAATAGGTGACGAAGATGCCGCTCGCCACACCGACTCCGATGATCAGCTGACGCCAGCTGGTCTGGAGCACCTCGAGCAGCGGGATCTTGTCGGATCGCTTCTTCTTCAGCTGCTCCTTGAACTCCTCGGACTCCGAGATCCGGCTCCGGATGAACAGGCCCACGGGGATGAGAACCGCGGAGACCAGGAACGGGAGCCGCCATCCCCACGACTCGAGCCACTCCGGTGAGCCGTAGGAGACCCCCAGGAACGCGAGGGTCGACAACACGAGAGCCAGAGGCGAACCGAGTTGGGCGAACGATCCGAAGAGCGCCTTCCGCGACGGTGCGGCATGCTCGACACCGATCAGGACGGCGCCTCCCCACTCTCCGCCCACGGCGATGCCCTGGATGAGGCGCAGGACCACCAGCAGGATGGGCGCCAGGACACCCACGGTCTCGAAGGTGGGAAGCAGCCCGATCACGACGGTGGCGATTCCCATGATGAGAAGGGTCATGACGAGCGTCTTCTTGCGCCCGATACGGTCGCCGATGTGACCGAAGATGATCCCTCCGAGCGGCCGGGCGACGAGACCGACGCCGAAGGTCGCGAACGACAGGAGCGTGCCGGTGAGCGGGTCGAACGTGGGGAAGAAGATGGTGTTGAACACCAGGGCCGAAGCCGTGCCGAAGATGAAGAAGTCGTACCACTCGATGGTGGTACCGATGATCTGGGCGGACGCGATGCGAACCGGTGAGTTGGCGCGTTTGGCGACGGTCTGTGTTGGCGTAGCAGTCATGGGTACTCGCTCATTCCTGTTGGGTCGCGATCTCTCGCAGAGAGGGTGTGGAGCCGGTCAGCCGAGGAAGCCGTCGGCGGTGTCGAGGACGCGGGCGTCGGCGGAGCGGTCCGCGGGAGGCCCGTACCCGCCGCCACCGCCGGTCTGGATCTCGATCCGGTCGCCGGTGTGCAGGATCCGGCTGAACGCGCAGTCGAGGACCTCGCGCTCCCCGCCTGCTCGCACCACCACGAACGACCCGGTCCCGCCGGAGTCTCCGCCGTCCCAGCCGGCCGCGCCCGTGCGGTGCCGGTCGGCATAGCCCGCGATCTTCACGCCGTCGTGCAGCGCCTCGTAGACCCGGCGGATGCCCAGGCCTCCGCGCTGCCGGCCGTCTCCCCCCGTCGCCTCGTTGAGGGAGTACTCGGTGATGACGAAGTGACTGTAGTCGGTCTCGAGGGACTCGATCGGCGCGTTGGCGCAGTTGGAGATCGGGTTGTCGAGCGCGTCGGCGCCGTCGTGGTCCGAACAGGCACCCCACCCCCCGCCGAGGATCTCCATGACGACCTGGTACCGGCCCGAGTCGACGGAGAGGTGACTGATGGCGAACGCCGTCGTGGTGTCGAACCCGGTCGCGACGGCGTTGTCGGGTCGTGCCGTGCTGAGCGCCCGCACCACCACGTTGAAGGCCCGGCTCGCCGGCGTCAGCCGCGCACGCACGGCGGCGGGCGCGTTGGGGTTGAGGATCGAGCCGAGCGGCGCGGAAACCGTGATGGGACGGTTGCAGCCCTCGTTGAACGGGATCGACCTGTCCTCCAGCATGCACCGCACGGCACTCTGCACCGCCGAGATGGTGGAGGCGAACGGGCAGTTCACGTTGCCCGCCACCTGGGCCGCCGACCCGGTGAAGTCGACGTCGATCGAGGAGCCGGTGACGGTGACGGTGGCCTTGATCTCGAGGTCGCCGAGGCCCCACGGCGTGCCGTCCATGGTGTCGACGGCCGAGTAGACCCCCTCGGGGATCGTGCCGATGGCGGCGCGGAAGCGTCGCTCGGCGTAGTCCTGCAGCTCCGACATCGATTCGAGGGTGCGTTCCGCGCCGTACCGCTCGACCATCTCGCCGAACCGCGTGCGCGCGGTGGCGTTCGCCGCGAACTGGGCCTCGAGGTCGCCGATCACCATGTCGGGAACCCGCACGTTGGCGGCGATGATCCGGCGCACGAAGCCGTGCTCGGCCCAGTCGCGCGACACGGAGAACGCCGAGACCGGCAACCTCAGTCCTTCCTGGTACACCTCGGTCGCATCGGCGCTGAGCCCGGCGTGGGCCCCGCCGATGTCGACGTGGTGCGCGGTCGTGGCGGCGAAGGCCACGAGCTTTCCGTCGACGTGGATCGGTGTGAAGAGATAGATGTCCTGCAGGTGCTGACCACCCGCAAAGGGGTCGTTGAGCAGCATCGCGTCGTCCGGCGTCAAGGAGTCGGCGTCGATCGTCTCGAGCGCGGTGCGGAGGGCCAGCGAGATACCGGCCGTCATGATCGGGATGCATTCGGCCTGAGCCACGACCTCACCACGGGCGTCGGTCAGGGCGACGGCGAAATCCCGGGCCTCGCGCACGATCGACGAGAACGCGGCCCGCCGCAGATCGACGGCCATCTCCCGGGTCAGCGATTCGAACGCCGACTTCATGACTCCGAGCGGCACTACTGCGGTCATCGTGCTCTCCTTTCGAGAACGAGGTTGTCCCAGGTGTCGAGGGTCGCCGTCCAGCCGGGCGGTACGAACGTCGTGGCGGAGGCGTCGGTCACGATCGCCGGCCCGGTCAGGTCGGCCGAGGAGGCCAGGGCTCCGCGTTCGACGATCACCGCGTCCAGCGGAGCCCCCGCGACCACGACGGTCGAGTTCCGGGGTTCGCCGCTCACCCTCGGTGTGCGAGGCGGGTCCAGCTCGGGGGCCGGCGAGGTGAGGCGCAGCCGCAAGGTCACCAGCTGCACCGCGCGCGACGTGCTGCTGTGCCCGAACTGGCGGGCGTGCGTCTCATGGAACCGCGCGGAGATAGCGGTGCCATCGCCCGTCTCGCCGAGATCCAAGGGGACAGGGATCTCGAACCCCTGGCCCCGGTACCGCATGTCGCCGTGCCAGGAGACCCGGAGGTCGTCGACCGGGATGCCCTGCTCCGCCACCTCGCGCACGCTGCCGGCGAGCAGGGCGTCCATCTCCTCGGCGATCTCGTCGATGGTCAACGAGGCCACGTCGTCACGGAACCAGGTGCGGGAGAAATCTCTCCGGAACGCGGCCGTGAGCAATCCGTAGGCGGAGGTGAGGCCCGAATAGGGAGGCACGATCACGCGGGAGATGCCGGTCTCTTCGGCGACGGATGCCGCGTGCAGCGCTCCGGCGCCGCCGTACGCCACGACGGTCGCTGCGTCCAGCTCGTGGCCGCGCTCGAGCGAGACCTCCCGGATCGCGCCGGCCATCGCCACGTTGGCCAGCCGGATGGCGTCGCTGGCGACGACCTCGACGGAGGTGCCCAGTTCTCGCGCCAGCGGTTCGAAAGCGGAGGTCGCCGCCTGCACGTCGAGGTCGAACCTCCCGGCCAGTTTCGTGCCGGCGGGGATGACACCCGTGATCACGTTCGCGTCGGTGATGGTCGGCAGGGTGCCGCCCTTGCCGTAGCAGGCAGGGCCGGGCTCCGCGCCCGCACTGTCGGGGCCCACGGTGAGAAGGCCGCCCGAATCGATCCGCACGATGCTCCCTCCGCCCGCCCCGACGGTGTGGATGTCGATGAGCGGTACGCGCAGCGGCAGCCCGTCGATCCAGGTCTCGGACTTCAGTTCGGGCTCGGCCTGGCGGATGAAGGCGACATCGGTGCTCGTTCCGCCCATGTCCATCGTCACGATCTCGTCCAGACCGGCACGGGTGCCGATCGTGACGGCTCCGGCGACACCGGCGGCCGGTCCCGACAGCAGCATCGTCACGGGCCGGTCGATGACCGACTCCGGCGGCACGATCCCGCCGTTGGACTGCATGACCAGCAGCGAGCGGAGACCGAGCGACGAGATCGACTCCTGCAGGCGTGCGACGTAGGTGCTGACCCGGGGACGGATGAAGGCCTCGACGGTGGTCGTGGTCGTCCGCTCGTACTCACGGAACTCCCGGGACACCTCGTGCGAGAGCGAGATCGGGACCGTGACGCCCGCCTCGCGCAGAAGCTCGGCGACCCTGATCTCGTGATCGGGGTTCGCGTACGAGTGCAGCAGGCTGACGGCGACGGATTCGACGCCCTCCTCGACGAGACGGCGCGCGACGACGCGCACCGACTCCTCGTCGAGCCGGATCAGCACAGCGCCCGACGGAGTCGTCCGCTCGCGCACCTCGAACACGTGCCGGCGCTCGACGAGCGGTCGCGGCTTCACGTAGGCGAGGTCGTACATCGTGGCGCGATCCTGGCGCTGCAGGTAGATGACGTCGCGGAATCCCGCCGTCGTCACAAGCCCCACCGGCCCGCCCTTGCGCTCCAGCAGGGCGTTGGTGGCCACGGTGCTCCCATGGAGCAGGTCGGCCCCGTCCCGGTGTTCGGGGCTCAACGCCTCCAAGGCGGAGATGACGGCCCGGGAGGGGTCGTCGGGAGTCGAGAACACTTTGTTCGTGGCCACGATGCCGCCCTGATCGTCGACGACGACGAGATCGGTGAACGTGCCGCCGCATTCGATGCCTATGCGCATGGGGTTGCTCCTGTCTCGGGTGTCATGTCAATAGCTCGGAGGCGACATCGTCCAGAGCGCGACGGCCCGTTCGCCCTTGATCTCGCGGGCCCGGTGGCCGGCCGAACTCCGGTACGCGATGCTGTCGAGCGGGCCGAGCACGAGGGACTGCGTCTCGATCGTCACCTCGACCGTCCCGGAGATCACGAGCAGCACCTCCTCCGAGTCGCCGTGGGCGTACAGCTCCTCGCCGGTCGTCCCGAACGGGTCGAACTCGCCGATGAAGGACTCCAGCTGACGGTTGGATGTCGGGGTGATGCGCACCTTCCGCGCACTGCTCCCGAAGGGGTTGAAGTGGGCGTCGGCGAAGCGGTGCACGCGGGTGACCTCCGGCTCCACGAAGAGTTCGCCGACCGTCATCTCCAGGCACTCGCAGATGCGCTGCAGGGTCGCGATGCTCGCGCTGCTCCGGTCGCGCTCGAGCTGCGAGAGGAAGCCCTCACTCACCCCTGCCTGCTGGGCGACGTCGGCGAGGGTCTTGCGAAGCGCTCGCCGACGCGAACGGATGCGCGCCCCGAGCGAATGCGGGTCCGGTGCCACGCCGGAATCGGACGGTGAACTTGACATGTCCGGAACCGTACAGGAAGCATTACCGATAGGCAACTTTACTTTTTCACTACTAAATTTTTCTTTACGAGACGGATGCCATGATTAACGGACAGCTTTCCCACTGGATGACGACGTCGGGGTCCGTGCTGCCGGAAGGGCGGCCGCTCGAGAGCGACCTGGAGGTCGACGTCGCCATCGTGGGCGGTGGGCTCAGCGGCCTGTGGACCGCCTGGGCCCTGACCCGAGCCGATCCGGGGCGGTCCGTCGCCGTCCTCGAAGCCGGCCCCCTGGGTTTCGGCGCATCCGGGCGTAACGGCGGTTGGCTGTCGGCGAAACCGGTGGGGCTGCGGAAGGTGCTCGCTCGTGAGTCGGGCGGGCGGGAGGGCGTGCTCCAGGTGGACGCCCTCCTGCGGGAATCCATGCACGACGTCGTCGGGATCCTGGGCGCCGAGGCCATCGGTGCCCGGCACGGGGGCTGGACCCAGATCGCCCGCTCCCCATCCGAAGTCCAGAGGATCGAGAGCTACCTGAGGGGAAGCCGGGCGTGGGGTGTCACCGAGGAACAGCTCGAGCTGCTCGACCGTGACCAGGCGCTGGAGCGCGTCAGAGTGGCCGGAACCCTGGCCGCCCTGCACTCCCCCGACAACTACTGCGTCGACCCCGCAGCCCTGCTCGCGCGGCTGGCCGAGATCGTGACCGAGGCGGGTGTGGTCATCCATCCGCACTCCGAGGTGACCGAGATCTCGGAAGCCGGCCTCCGGATCGGATCCGGATCGGGATCCCGCCGGGTGCGCGCCGACCGGATCGTCGTCGCCACCGAGGGCTACACCTCCCGGCAGCCCGGCAGGGGGCGTGCCATGCTGCCGCTGAACAGTTCGATGCTCGTCACCGAACCGTTGTCCGACGCGCAGTGGGCCGCGATCGGCTGGTCGCACGCCGATGGCATCTCCGGCTCGGCGCACACCTACTTCTACGGGCAACGCACCCCCGACGGCCGGATCGCGATCGGCGGGCGAGGCACCCCCTACCGGTTCGCTTCCGGGTTCGACCGCCGCGGCCGGGTCGACGCCCGCACCGTCGATGCCCTGTCCGCGGTGCTCCGCGATCTGTTCCCCGACGTCGAGCTCGAGCCCGCGCACGCCTGGTGCGGCGTGCTCGGGGTCCCGCGCGACTGGACCCCCTACATCCATCGGGAGGAGGGTTCGCGGATCATCCGTTTCGGCGGCTACGCCGGCCAGGGCCTCACCGCGGCGCACCTCGCCGGCCGCATCGTCGCAGACCTCCTGCTCGACCGTTCGACCGCGCTCACAGCGCTGCCGTGGGTGCGCCGCCCGCCACGCTCCTGGGAACCCGAACCGCTACGCTGGCTCGGCGCGAACGGCCTCTACGCCGCCTACGGGATCGCGGATCGCCTCGAAGCACGGGGGCGCTCGGGCCGCACCTCCGTCGTGGCGAAGGCGGCGGATGCCATCGCGGGACGGTGAGGCCCGGAACATCGCTCGCCGGCCCTTTCGGCCTCCCCGCCGTGCGCGGCTCGAGACGCCGTAGCCCCGTCGGTGCCACTGGGGGTACCCGATAACAGCAGAAGGCCTAACTGTCCACTGAACGCCTATCGGATACCCCCACAAACACCGATGGCTTGGTGCCGATGGATGACGCCGCGGCGACGATGTCCTGCCGAACCGAGAGCTTCGGCAGGACATCGGCCACGAACGGTGGCCGGCGTGGCGCTAGATGCCTGCGTTCGACTCGCAATCCGCGATGTTCTCGGCCGTGACCGGCGGGGTGGGGATGTAGTTGATGCTGTCGACAGCCTCGCCGCCGGCCACGGCGGTGACCAGGTCGATGAGTGCCTGCGCATCGATGAGCGGGTCCTGCAGGTTCGTGGCGAACTCCTTGCCCGCCTTCACGCTCGCATAGCCCGCCGCGTCGCAGTCCGAACCGGTGACGACCAGGTCGACGCCGGGCGCGAAGCCGGCTCGCTCCGCAGCGACGATCGCGCCTGCGACCATGCCGTCGGAGTTCCCGAACAGACCGACGATGTTGTCGTTCGCGTACTGCGAGAAGAGCTGCGCGGCCGCGGTGGTCGCTTGGGTCTGGTCCCAGTTGCCGGGCTGCGAGCCGGCGATCGTCAGCCCTGGCGCGATGTCGGCGATGGTGTCGGTGAAGCCGTCGGTGCGACCGATGGTCGAAGCCGCCCCTGGGGTCCCGGTGACGACCACGATGGAACCTTCGGCGGGGATCGCGGCAGCCTCGAGGCCGGCCACCATCCCCTGCGCCGACTGGACTCCCAGCTGGTAGTCGTCGGGCCCGATCCAGGCCGTCCACAGCGAGCTGTCGTCGGTCTCGGGCAGATACGTCGTGACGACCACCGGGATGCCCGCCTGCTTGATGCGTTCCAGGGACGGGATGATGGACGTCGTGTCGCTGGGCCAGATCACCATGAGATCGGGCGAGGTGCTGATGGCCTGCGTGACCTGCTGCGCCTGTTCCGCCGCGTCGAACTCGTTGACCGACATCGTCACGTCCGCTCCGGCGTCTTCCATGGCGGAGACGAAGCTGTCCGCTTGACGGGCGCAGTAGTCACAGGATTGGGAGACCGTCAGGAACGCGATCTTCGAACCGTCGAGACCATTCATCGACGCGGTGTTCGGCGATTCGGAGGAGGGCGAGGAACTGCACCCTCCGAGAACGAGCAGCAGGGCTGCCGCTGCGATGACGAGTGCTGACTTCCGGCGTGTGATCATGATTGCCTTCCAGGGTTCAGTGGTGGACTAACTCAGGACTGGTGCGGGACGAGGCGGTCAGGCCTCTGTCGATGAGCCGGTTGAGCGGCCTGTCGACGATGACGACGACGAAGAGGATCGCGCCGTTGACGAGCTGGATCGTGGCGGAGTCGGCACCCATCAGGCTGAGGCCGTTCGAGAGGGTGGTGAGCAAGAAGGCGCCACCGATCACCCCGACGAGGTTTCCCTTTCCGCCGGTCAGGGCGACGCCACCCAAGATCGCCGCTGTCGCTGCTTGGAGCAGGATCCCTTCGTTCGGCCCGGCTTGACCCGTCGCGAGGCTGATCCCCTGCAGCGAGCCGCCGACCGCGGTGAGGGCACCGCAGATGACGAAGATCAGGATCGTCGTCGAGAGCACGGGCAGGCCCGACGCCCGGGCACGAGCGTTGTCGCCGCCGATCGCGTAGACGTTCTTGCCGAACCACGTGTAGTGCACGAGGAGGAGGGCGACACAGACGAGCACCAATTGGATGATCGATTGCAGCGAGAAGATCGCCCCGATGCGATCCGTGAGGAGCAGGCCCGGCCGGAAGTCCACGGCCTGGACGATCTGGCCGGATGCGATCGCGAATCCGACACCGATGGCGAGCACCATCGACCCGACCGTGACCGCGAGGGAAGGAAGTCGGAAGACGGCCGTCACCACCCCGTTCACTGCGCCGAACAGAGCGCCGACGAGGATCGCGACAGCCGTTGCGGCCCCCGCTCCCAGCCCGTCGCTGAGTTTGACCGCGATCAGTGCGGCGAGGGGGAAGACGCCGACGATGGAGAGGTCGAACTCGCCGGCGAGCATCACGAGCCCCAGTGCGACTCCCATCAGAGCGAGCACCGCGAAACTCTGCAGGAGGGCGAAGAGGTTGCCGGGATTGAGAAAGCTCGCGTTGCTGCCGGCCAGCACGACGACGCTGATCAGCGACAGGAGCCAGGCGGCTATCGTGCGGAAATTCCAGTACAGGAATGTGGCGCTCATCGACGCCCTCCCATCCTCGTCGAGGCGATACCCGTCACGCAGACCGCGAGAAGGACGAGAATGCCCTTGGCCACCAGCTGGACCTCGTAGCTCAAGCCCGCCAGGGCCAGCACGTTGCCGAGGAGTCCGACGAAGAGCGCTCCGATCGCCGCGCCGATCGGGCTGCCCTTGCCGCCGTTGATGGCGACACCACCGACGATCACCGCGACGATGACGTCGAAGCCGAACGTGCCTCCTAGCAACAGGTTGCCCTGGCCGGACTGCGCGGAGAGGAGCCCTCCGGCCAATCCGGTGGCTGCGCCGCAGATGACGAAGCCGAGCAGGATGTACGGCCAGGCGCGAAGACCGGTCACCGCGGCGGCACGCTCGTTCAATCCGATCAGCGAGATCCGTCGGCCCGCCGTCGTGAACCGCTGCCAGAGGAACAGCAGCGCGGCGAAGACGACGAACGCGAGCACCTGGAACGGCAGCACGCCGAAGAGGTTCTCGTTGAAGACACCCGAGTCTCCACGGCCGGATACCGTGCGGCCACCCGTGAGCACCTGCCCCACACCGAGCAGGATCGCGGAGAAGGCGATCGTGGTGATGATCGGGTTGGCCTGCAGCCTGCCGACCACGATGCCTTGGATCGCACCGACCACGCAGCCGAAGAGAACGGTCGCGCCCAGCGCGGGCCAGGGACCCCAGGCGAGCGCCGTGGCGAACACGATGGTGCTGAGCGCAATGGTGGAGGCGATCGACAGCGAGAAGATCCGCCCGGAGAGGGTGATGAAACTCAGGCCGACGGCGGCGATCCCGGTCAGCGACACGGAGAGCAGCAGAGCCCGGATGTTGGACGCGCTGGCGAAATTCGGAACGAGGATGGCGCTCAGGATCGCTAGCACGATCGTGATCAGGCCCATGATCCCGGTCGCGGTGAGGTGGGAGAGCGGCCTCGGGCGCCCGGTTCGGGTTCGGGTGTCGACTGCGGCCGTCATGTGGGCTCTCCGCTCAGGATCTCTGTCAGCAAGTCGCTGTCCGTGACGCGATCGACCTCGTGCTCGCCGACCATCCGGCCCCGATACATCGTGACCACGCGGTCGGCGAGTTCCCGAATCTCCAGCACGTCGCTGGAATAGACGACGACCACGACGTTCTGTGCCGACAGAGCCCGGATGCTCCGGTAGATCTCCGAGCGGGCTCCGATGTCGACGCCGCGGGTGGGCTCGTTGAGCACGAGCACCTGGGGCTCGGTGGCGAGGGCTCTTCCGACGGCGACCTTCTGCTGGTTCCCGCCGCTAAAGGCCGAGACGGGCTCACGGATGCGGCGAGGGTCCAGAGCGACGGACTCAGCGGTCGAGCGAGCGAGGTCGAGCTCACGGCGACCGCTGATGACTCCGGCGGAACTGACGCGCCCGAGGGCTCCGGCACTGATGTTCGTGGCGACGCTGGCATCGAGGAAGACCCCCTCGTGCACCCGGTCCGGCGAGATGTAGGCGATCTTCTCGCGCTGCGCGGAGACACGGTCCCGCAGCCGCAAGTCGGTTCCGTCGAGGGCGACCCCTCCCGTCGAAAGTTCGGACAGTCCGGCCAGGGATCGGGCGACGTCGCCCGCTCCGGAACCGATCTGGCCGAACAGCGCGAGTACTTCGCCTCCTCGGGCTTCGAACGACACGTCGGCGAACACGCCGCGCACGGTCGCGAGGTCGACCCGCAGGGAACGCGGATCGTCGTGGGCCCGGGCGGAACCGACCTTCTCCACGGGCACGTGCTCCGACCCGAGCATCTGGTCGACGACGCTCTTCATGGTGAACTCTGCGGTCGGACCCGTTGCGACGACCCGGCCGGCGCGCATGATGGTCACCCGATCGGCGAGCTCGAAGACTTCGCCGAGACGGTGGGTGATGTACGCGATCGAGGTGCCGCCGCGGGTGAGCGATCGGATGATGCCGTGGATCTTCTGGATCTCGACGTCCGAGAGCGTGGCGGTGGGCTCGTCCAGAATCAGGACGCGGGCCTCCGCGATGAGCCCTCGGGCGATCTCGAGCAGCTGCCGTTGCGCGAGCGAGAGGGCCTCGACCGGCAGGTCGAGCGGAAGACCACCCAGTCCAGCCTTCTCGAGCACGTCCCCTGCTCGCTTACGGATCGAGCGGAACGGGATGACGATGCCTCGCCGCTTCCTCGTGGCGAGGGCGAGATTGTCGAACACCGACATCTCGGGCACGACGGAGAGCTCCTGGAACACCATGGCGACGTCTCCGTCGTCGTGGGCGGGCCCGAAGAGCCTGCCCGAGTCGGCCGCGATGATCCCCGAGACGATCTTGACGAGTGTGCTCTTGCCTGCCCCGTTCTCGCCGACGACGGCGTGCACCTCGCCGGCCCGGAACCCCGTCGACACCTCGACGAGGGCCGGTGCTCCGCCGTAGGACTTGGAGACGCTGTCCACGCCGAGAAGCAGCTCCGGTTCGGCGGTCGTGTGGGATTCGGAAGACGATCGCGCCCGGCCGGGAGGGGGTCGATCTTCGTTGATTCGATCCATGGGGGAGCTCCTATTCGGCGGCGTCCGAGCCGACGAGCGCCCGGGCCGGATTGACGACGGTGATTCGGTCGTGCCAGTCCAGGTCCAGCCCGACGGACTCGAACATGTCCCGGTACTTGGTCAGGACGTGCGCGTACCCCCAGCCGCCGTATTGCGTCAGCGGGTACTTCATTCCGATGTCCTGGGCGATCAGGATCCGGTCCCCGTATCCGTCGGCGACCAGCCGGGCGATCGCGACGATGCGCTCGCGGTCCGACGGCAGCCACCAGGAGTTGGTGCCGTCCGAGAAGTAACCGGAGTCTCCGCACAGGTCGTACTCGATGTATGCCCCACGATCGGCGAGCGACTCGTGGTACTCCACCGCCTGCGACAGGTCGATGTCCGGATGCACGAGCGACGGGTCGAGATGACTCAGGATCACCCGGTCGAGGTCGGCGCCCTCCTCCGCGAGGATGTCGAGGATCTCGTGCCCTCGCCGCGCCGGTGGGTGCACGTGGACGGACACCGCCAGACCCGTCTGCCGCTGCACCCGGCCGGCGGCTCGCAACGTCTTCTCCTCGTTCGGATGGATCGTCGCCGACGTGCCGATCTCGCCGATGATGCCTGGGCGGATGCCCGACTCGTCGAAGCCCTCGCGGATCTCCTTGAGCAGGCGGGCCTCGATCGACTCCACGGTCTGCTCGTCCATGTCCGGCGAGTGGGCGATGGTGATGTAGTGGCCGCAGCCCGCGACGATGTGCACGCCCGTCGCTTCGGAGACCTTCCTGAGCAGCTCGTGCTGAGGGCCCAGGTCGGCGTTCGTCAGTTCGACGATCGTTCCGCCGCCGGCCTCTTTGAACCGGCGCACCTCGCGCTGCATCGTGAGGTAGTCGTCCAGCGCGCAGTTGTCGTAGCTGCCGTAGGGGTTGAACTTGTTCTCGTTCAAGGTCGCCATCGTGACCGGCTGGTTGAGCAGAGGGCCCGTCTCGAAGCGGGCCAGTTCGTCCACGTAACAGCTGACGTCGATGAAGATGTGTTCGTGGGGCGAGATGCGTCCGAGTTCGGCGACCGGCACAGGCCCCCTGACCGTCATCACCGTCGCGTTCCGTTCCGTCATGGTTGCTCTCCTTTCAGATCGTGGTGCGGAAGACCGGCTGTCCGAGAAGCGCCTCATCCACCTGAACGCCGAGGCCCGGGCCGGTGGGAGACTGGCCGAGCCCTTGCGCGTTCTTGCGAGGCGGCTGGGCGATGTCCGGTGTCGTCCACTCGGAGAAGAAGCTGGTCGTGAGGAGCGCATTGGCCGGCGTGCTGGCTGCCAGATGGCTGAGCATCGCGGTGACCAGGGCTCCACCCCACGTCTCGTCGATCGTGACCATCATTCCGAGGGCGGCCGCGGTGTCGCGCAACTTGATGGCGGCCGAGGGGCCGCCCACCCGGCCCGGCTTGATGTTGACGCCACCCGCATGCGCTTCGGTCTTCGCCCGCACGAGGTCGTCGATGGTGTTCACGCACTCGTCGACGATCAACGGCAGCGTGGTGCGCCGTCTCACCTCGCCGCAGTCCGCCAGGCTGAGGCAGGGCTGCTCCAGGTAGAGGCGGAAGTCGCGCAGCTCGTGGGCGGCCTGGATCGCCTGCTGCACGTTCCAGCCTCCGTTGGCATCCGCGATGACGGTGCAGGTGTCGTCGGTGACGTCCATCACCGCAGCTACCCGGGCCGCATCCTCGTACGGGTCGTTTCCGACCTTGAGCTGGAAGTCGATCGTGCCCTTCGCCCTCTCCGCACTCACGTAGTCCCGCATGTTCTCCGGGGTGTCGAGGGCCACCGGCACGAACACCCGGAACTCCTCGCGCACCCGTCCGCCGAGCAGGGACGTCATCGACAGCCCGGTCGTCTTGCCGAACAGATCCCAGCAGGCGACGTCGATCGCACTCTTGGCAGCCATCCCACCGACCAGCGTGCGGCTCATCGCGGCGTGGACGATGGCGGGCTCGGTGGCATCGAGTCCGATGACGGCCGGGGCCAGCAGTTTGACGGCCTCCCGTTCGCCCTCGAAGAAGGCCGGGAGGTAGGTCCCGCCGTGCGGGCAGGTCTCGCCCCATCCGGTCGTCCCGTCTTCCGCGGTGAGCCGCACGACCAGCGACGGCTCGTGCGTCTGGGAGCGCCCGTGGGACATCACGTACGCCCCGTGTGCGTACTGCAGCTGGTATTCGAACACATCGACAGCGGTGATTTTCACGCTTTCAACTCCATCCAGATCGCCTTCAGTTCTGTGTACTGGTCCAAGGCTTCGGTTCCCTTGTCCCGTCCGCCGAATCCCGATTGGCGGAAGCCCCCGAAGGGCGTCGAGATGTCGCCCTCGCTGAACCCGTTCACGGAGACGGTTCCGGCCCGAACGGCACGCGAGATACGGAACGCCGCGTCGAGGCTGCCGGTGTAGACGCTGGCGTGGAGGCCGTACACGGTGTCGTTGGCCATCTCGATCGCCTCCGCTTCGGTGCGGTACGTGAGCACCGACACGACCGGGCCGAAGATCTCGTCCCGCGCGACATCCATGTCGGCGCGCACATGGGTGAGGATGGTCGGCTCCACGAACCAGCCGCCGCTCTCCGCCAGGATCCGCCCGCCACCGTGCGCGACGGTCGCGCCGTCTCGCCGGGCACCGTCGATGTGTCCGAGGATCCGGGTCAGGGCGGCTTCTTCGATCATCGGGCCGATACGGGTCGCCGCGTCACGCGGGTCACCGACCACCCACTCGCCGGTGGCCTGGATGAGGGCGTCGACCAGGTCGTCCCGCATCGATTCGTGCACGAGGATGCGTGAGCCGCAGGTGCAGTTCTGACCACCGTTCCAGAAGGCGGCCGTCGCCAGATGGGAGGCGACCGAGGCGAGATCCTCGACGTCGGGCAGCACGATCTGCGGACTCTTGCCACCCATCTCCAGAACGATCTTCTTGAGGTTGGACGCGGCCGAATAGCCCAGGAAGGCCCTTCCGACCTCGGAAGATCCGGTGAAGGTGACCATGTCCACCTCCGGGTGGAGCCCGAGAGCGCGGCCGGCGATCTCGCCCCGGCCCGGAACCACGTTGAAGGTTCCCGCCGGGAGCCCCGCTTCCAGAGCCAGCTGGGCGATCCGGATGGTGCTGAGCGGCGCGAGCTCCGGCGGTTTGACCACCACGGAGTTGCCGGCCGCGAGCGCGGGCCCGATCTTCCACGCGAGCATACTCGCCGGGAAGTTCCACGGCAGCACTGCACCGACGACCCCGACCGGTTCCCGCACGGTCAGGCCGAGCTCACCCGGCCCGGTGGGCGAGACCTTGCCGAACTCCTTGTCGGCCAGTTCGGCGTACCACCGGAGGGTGTGGACGACGTCGGGGAGATCCGTCTCCGTCGTGTCGACGATCGGCTTTCCGGCATCGACGGTGTCAAGCAGGGCGATCTCGGGCGCGTTCGCCTCGACGAGATCGGCGAAGGCCAGCAAGGTGGCTTTCCGCTCTCTCGGACTGCGGCGGCTCCAGACACCGGAATCGAACGACGTGCGAGCGTTCTGCACGGCGCGGTCGACATCGCTCGCGTCGAGCTCCGCCACCTCGGCGAGCACACGGCCGGTGGCGGGGTTCAGGGTCTCGGAGACGTTCTGATCGCGACCCGGGATCAGCTCGCCGTCGATGACGGCGAGAGCGGGGGTGGCGAGGTGAGCGTCGGATGATGCAGGTGTGAGCACGTTGATTCCTTAGTTGCGGAGACCGAGAAGATCGGTGAGGGAGGGGTTCGAGAAGACACCCTGAGGGTCGAATCCGTCGCGGATGGAACGGAACGACTCGAGGGCCGGAAATGCTCGAGCGATGTCCTCGCCGGTGAAGTAGTGCATCTTTCCCCAGTGCGGTCGCGGTCCGAACGGCATGAGGGTGTCGTGGACCGCGTGGAGGAAGCGGTCGTAGTCGCCCTCGCGGTCGCTGACCAGCGCCAATGAGACCGTGTCGGTGCCGTGCTGTGCGGAGAGGAACGCGTCATCCGAGGCCTGCCATCGAACCTGGACCATGCTGATCTCGTCGGGGAAGTCCCGGAGCATGAGAGTCCTCAGCGCATCGAACGCCTCTTCCCAGCGATCGGCGGGCAGCATGTACTCGAGCTCGACGTGTTCGGGATCCTGGTCGGCCCAGTCGGGGTAGATCAGATAGGAGCGACCGACGCGACGACCGGCCTCGCCACTCACCCCGGAACCGGAGACGAGCGCCTCGTGATCCGGTGCGACGGTCGTGAGTCTCTTCACCCAGCAGGAGTTCGCCGGGGTCGGCGGGAGCGCGAACCGGGTCGCCGTCTCACTGCTCGGGCACCAGCAGAAGGAGTAGTGCCGGACGTCCTGCGATTCGCTCTCGAAGGAGTCGAGGACGACGGACAGCGGATCGATCGAGTTGTGCTCCTCCAGTCCGTACGCCGCATCCGCCCGCAGACCGACTCGGGTGACGATGCCGAGCAGGCCCAGGCTGACCTGTGCCGCGTGAAGCGAGTCGGCACCGGTGTCATCCGCTTCGACTCGGCGCACGTCGCCGTGGCCGTCGACGACGGTGAGCGATCGCACCTCCGAGGAGATGCTGCCCAGCTTCCGGCCGGAGCCTTTCGTCCCGGTCGCGGTCGCTCCGGCGATCGTCTGAGCGTCGGTGTCGCCCTGGTTGCGGAGTGACAGTCCGTGATCCCACAGCTGCGGTCCGATCTCACGCAGCGGGGTGTGCCCCCAGATCTCCGCGACCCGGCTTTCGGGATCGGCCTGGATCACCCCTCGCGGGCCGGCGAGGCGCAGAAGGGTGGTCTTCGGCTCCACGATGGGCGTGAAGGAATGACCCGAGCCGGCGACGCGCACGCCGCCTCCGGCCTCGATCACCCGTCCGACCACCTGCTGCACGTCGGACTCGGAGAGGGCCGTGACCGATTCCGCGCGGAACGACTGGTTCTGCGCCCAGTTGTGCCAACGGACCGGATGGATGTCCGTCACGCGAGGCTCGCCGTGCTGGTGGTGAGGTTGAAGGTCTCGATCACGTCGTCGAGGCGTTCGATGATCGCGGCGAGCTCCGCCCGGTCGTCCTCCGGCAGGGGCAGGATCGGCTTCCGCGGCTGCCCCACGGACACCCCACGGATGTTCGCACCTGCCTTCGTCGAAGCCATGTAGTTGTGGCTCTCGAGGAAGGCCTGCAGCGGATAGAGGTCCTTCCACAGACGCAGCGCCTCGCTCGCGCGACCCTCACGGGCGAGTCTCCACAGGGTGACGCACGCCGCCGGATGTGCGTTGGGCGCACCCCAGACCGCCGCATCCCGGCCGGTCAGGAAGGCGTAGATCGTGCTGCTGTCATGTCCGCTCAACACGTCGAGCCGCCCTTCGGTGAGCAGGTCGATGGCGAACAGCCGCGAGAGCTCGGGGGTGGTGTCCTTGATGGACACGACGTTCTCGATGAGGCTCAGCTCGTTGATGAACTCCGGCGTGAGCGATACTCCGGTTCCGCCCGGGTTGTTGTAGATCATCAGCGGCAGTCCGACCGAGGCGATGTCCGCGACGAAGCCGGAGAGCTCGTCGTCGGAGAGCGGCTCGTAGTAGGGCATGACGAGCAACCCCGCCTTGGCGCCCGCTGCTGCCGCATGCTCCGCGTGCTCCTGCGCCTCTCTCGTGGTCATCGCGCCGATTCCCACGATGACCTCGGCGCGGCCCGCGCTGGCCTCAGTCACCGCCTCGACGCTCGCTCGCCGCTCGTCCGTCGTCAGAGACGGGAATTCTCCGGTGGACCCGTTGACCACCAGGCCGGCGACTCCTCCGTCCACTTGGTCGTCGACGAGACGACCGAATCCGTCGAGGTCGAGGCGCTCGTCCTCGAAGAACGGTGTGACGAGTGCCGTGTAGATGCCGGACATGGGGGTGTAGCTCATGCTTTTTCCTTCGTTTCTGATTCGTAAGCAGCATTCAGAGGTGACGTGATGCCCTGGACCTTGCCGCGCCGAGATGCAGGGATGAGCAGGTAGATGACGACTCCGACGGCGATGACGACGAGCATGCCCCCGCCCACCGCGAGCGGATCCGTGAGGATGATCGCCGTGCAGAGCACGACCGACCACAGAGCGGCGATGCCGAAGACCACGGGCCAGAACCGTCCGGTGGTGAACGGGCGTGCCGGTACTCGCTTACGCATCAGGGCCCAGAAACCCACGAAGACCGCGATCGTGTAGGCGAGGGCCCAGGAGAGGGCCACCATCGCCGTCAGGACGGAGAGGGCGGACGACCAGACGGCGAAGACGACCGCGAGCACGAAGCAGACGATGGTGGCGTTGGCCGGCACGCCCCAGCGGTTGACCTTCTTGAGCCACCGCGAGCCCGGAAGCTGCCCGTCCCTGGCCTGCGACCACATGACGCGCACGCCGGTGAGCTGGATGATGCAGTTGCAGGCGAAGAGGGCGACGACCGCCAGGACTTCGAAGATACCGGTCAGCACCGGGCCGATCGCGCTCTCCAGGATGAGGCGCCCGGGGAAGCTGTCGGCCATGACCGCTCGCACATCGGGGATCGAGATCATCAGGAGGAAGAGGAAGATCGCTCCGAACAGCCAACCGGCGCCGTTGGCCAGCAGCTGGCCGAGGGGCGCGGTGCGAGAAGCGTTCCTGGTCTCCTCGCTGGCGTTTCCCGTCGCGTCGAACGCCGAGATGATGAAGGCCGGAAGCACGAATGCGAGCAGGAGCGGCAGGATGAATCCGCCGTCCGTCGTTCCGGCCGTATCGAACAGGATCGACGCCGGCTGGGTCGGGTGCGGCACCGCGATCAGCGCGACGACGACCACGGCGGTCGCCACGAGCTCGCAGATCACGCCGACGTTGTTGACAGCAGTCGCGATCCGCACGTGGACGATGTTGACGATCGTTCCTGCGACGATGATGCCGAGAACCCACGGCAGGGCGTCACCCGGGCTCTGGAAGTCGACCCCGAACCATCCTGCGACGGCGGGGGCGATGGACACGGCGATCGCCGGGACGGAGACGATGTGGGCGATGACGATCCACCACCCGGTCTGCCACCCGAGCCAGGGCTTCTTCGTCAGTCGGGAGACGATCTGATAGACGCCGCCCGAGAGCGGATACGCCGACACCAGCTCGGCGATGGCGACTCCCACGAAGAAGACCTGCAGTGCACCGCCGATGACGAACGACCAGAACGACGCGGGACCGAAGTAGCCGAAGCCGACTCCTATCGTGGTGAACAGGGCGGAGGCCACGGCGATGGCACTGAACTGGATCCCGAAGGACGACACCAGACCGAGAGCGCGTTTCAGCTCCTGTTTGTAGCCGAGCTGGCCCAGGTACTCCGTATCGGTGTTCGTGCCGGAATCGAGAGAAGCGTCCCCGTGCGTGACAGCAGGTGAGGATTTGGAGCGGCGGGGCGGGTCTTGAAGCGTCATTGCGAACTCCCATCGGATAATGGTCCGAGCATTCACTATTCGGAGGAATCCGTCAAGCATCCGTTTTCGGGAGGGGATTCCGCATAGGATTCGCGAGTGTGACCACCGATCACGGAAAGCTGCTCATGGAGAATTCTTCGGATCCGACCAACCAGGTGTTCAGGCATGCGCGTCGGTCGTTCGACGACATCGTCGCGCAGATCCAGCACGCGATCGATCAGGGAACCTACCGGGGTGGCGAGCGGCTCCCCGCCGAACGCGAGCTGATGCAGGTCTTCGGCGCGAGCAGGGGCACGGTGCGCGAGGCGCTCAGACTCTTGGAGGGCATGGACCGGGTGACGATCCGCCGTGGGGCTCATGGCGGGGTCTTCGTGAAGGATCCCGACGCGCTCGGTGTGGCATCCGCGCTCGAATCGCTGATTCGATTCCGACGGGCGGGGGTGTCGGAACTCGTCGAATTCCGGCCTGAGTTCGAGGCGGACAACGCCCGCTGGGCAGCACGGCGAGCGACCCCCGAACAGGTCCAGAGCCTCCGCAGAGTGGTGGAGGCTTATTCCGTTCAGAAGTCGGGCGAGTGGTCCGTTCTGGTGGAACTCGATCTGGAGTTCCACCAGGTGGTCGCGGCTGCGTCGGGGAACGAGATCCGCGCCGCGATCTCGCTCGGCATGAATCGCATCGTCCGCGGGGCTTCCCTCGCCCTGGAATCCACGAGCGTCGATCGAGACGATGAAGCCCGGCAGCTCGGCGACGTGGTCGACGCGATCGCCGACGGCGATCCAGAGCGAGCGCACGCGGCGATGCTCAGGCACGTGAACGTCAACAGCGCCATGGAGCTGAGGGCTGAAGAGCCGCGCCAGTAGACCGCCTGGGAGGCGGAGATGCCCGGCTTCAGCCTCGGCGGACTCGCGCGCCGCGGCGCACCACGACGACAGCGAGGCCCGCGAGCAGGAGTGCCAGCGACCCGAGTCCGGGGACGATCACGTCCGCACCCGTGTTCGCCAGGGCCGGATCCGGCACCGGGGACGGCGTCGGTGTCGGCGTGGGCGTCGTGGCCGGGACCGGCGGCGGGGTGGCCTGGCCCGGAGTGGTCTGGTGCGCGATGAGCAGGGACAGAATGCGGGGCGCGAGCTGCTCGATGCCGGCCCCGTTCTGATTGAACATCGACGTCACTCCGATCCGCAGGCTCGGAGCCAGCAGCGTGTCGGTGCTGCCTCCGGCGGTGCCGCCGTCCTTGTGCGCGTACGGAACGGTGATGCCCGTGGTCTGCGCCGGATAGCGCTCCCAGCCGAGGCCCATGTCGAAGTCCTTGGTCGTGCACGTGTTGCCGGGTGGCGTACTCGGCGGGATGGTGGGGGTGCAGGACTGCGTGATGGGCAGAACCGGGGACACGATGTCCGCCACCGCCTTCACCCCGGGCGATGCGTTCGCGGGGAGGTACCCGAGGCTCGCCGCGACGAAGGTGCCCATGTCGTCGGCGGTCGAGATCAGACCGCCGCCGCCGACGTAGGCGTCGTAGTTGTTCCACCGGTGGATGGGCTCGTCGCCGTCGTAAGGCGTCGCCGGATCGGTGTCGGGGAACTCGACCGTCGTCGAGGTCATGCCGAGCTCGTTCAGGAACGTCGTCTCGAGCGAGTCCTGGAACACCTCCCCCGGCCCGGTCTCACCGGGCGGCACGGTCCCGGGTGTGACGAGTCCGGCCACGATGTCGCCCAGCAGCGCGAAGCCCCAGTTCGAATAGTTCCAGGCGCTGCCGGGCTCCCACAGCGGGCACGGGCGGGTGTCGGCGCAGTCCGTTTCGAAGGAGTCCCAGAGCATCGTCGGCGTGTACCGGGGCTTCGGGTTCGCGCAATCGGGGTTCGCCGCCGGGCAACCGTCCTGGAAATTCGGCGGGGCGTCGGTGAGCCCTGCGGTGTGGGTCGCCAGATCGAGCAAGGTGATGGGGGTCTTGTCGTGCGTGTCCGGGTCTTCCCACTCGGGTATGACGACGCCGCTCGGCGCGTACTTCTGGAGGGGATCATCGAGTGACACGGTGCCGGCGGCGACGAGGGAGGCGAGCAGGCCGGCGGTGAAGACCTTCGTCTCCGAGCCCAGCTCGAACTGCGTGGTCGACTGCACCGGGACCTCGCTGACGAGATCCTCCACACCCGCGGCGAAGGTCGTGACCACAGGATCCGCTCCGGCCGGATCCGGGGTGACGACGGCGACGGAGATCCCCGGCACGGTCGGGTTGTCGGCCAGGAACGTCTCGACCATCCGCTGAATCCGCGTCTGCAGCTCAGGCGTCATCGTCACCGTCACCGAGGACTCGCCGGAACGCGCCGGCGTCGCCGTCACCGTAGCGGTCGCCGCAGCGGGAGCCATCAGCACGAGCGCCCCCGCGATACCCGCCGCCGCAACGGCCGCCATCCGCCGGCGGCGATACCGCCCGATCGTTCCCGTCACCGCTGACTCCCTTTCCCGTCGCACCGCGGATCCTCTCACTGTTCGTCCTGACATGAGGGGTCGCTCACGGCGCACTGCTGCACCGAGGTCGACGGTCCCGGCACGGCGAGCGGGTCGATGTCGCCGATCGTGAACGTGGTGCCGTGATAGCCCGGCTCGTAGGGCAGGCCCGCGCGGTCGTCGGGGTAGACCTGTAGCTGGCACGAGATCGACTCGAGCGGATAGCCGTTCGCGAGTTGCGTGCACAGTTGTTCGTCGAGGATCTCCCAGTACGGGTTGTCGGCGGAGTCGACCGCATCCATGAAGTCGATCGCGTCGGTACGCAGGTCGATGTAGTTCGGGATGTCCTTCGCCTGGATGCCGCGGTCGTAGCGGTAGTGGAAGTACATGTTCAGCGTCTGCCCGCCCTGGTTGGCGGTGTCGTACCCGATGACCTGGAAGAAGAAGTCGCGTTCGGGCAGGTCGGCGCCGGGAGTGGCGCTCGGGGCCACGTCGGCGGATGCCGCGGCGCCCCGGGCGGGCCCGGCGAGCAGCCACCCGGCGATGCCGCCGACCACCAGCAGCACGAGTGCGGCCGCCACCGCCGTCACCACCACGAGGAGGGGGACGGATGCGCGGGGCGAGCGGGTGTCGGTCATCGCCGGCGTCACACGTTCGCGCCGGCGGTGACCCGCGGCGTGGTGGCGTCGGTGCTGTGCAGCGGCTCGCGGCGGCGGGCGATCGCGTGCCAGATCACGAAGACCAGGCCGACGACGTTGATGACGATGTCGCCGATCAGCAGCAGGCCGGTGTTGTTCACCGCGTAGTCGGCGTTGACGACCGTCTGGTAGATGTGCCCGCCCGCGGCACCGAAGCCGAAGATCACGGCCGCCACGATCACGCCGACCTTGGCGCGGAACTGCGCCTTACGGCTGTACACCAGAAAGCACACCAGCGCGAAGCCGAGGCTCGAGAACGCGAGCTCCAGCTGGAACGGCGACTGCGCCCATCCGATGGTCTTCGCCACGTAATCACCGAACACCGAGTGCATCACGAAGTTGACGGTGAACGCCACACCGAGCGCGTAGAAGATGAACTCGTTCACGAAGAACCCCGACACCACCGCTGCCGAGCGGTGCCCCTTCCACCGCAGCACCTTGACCGCGGCCACGATGAGACCGAGCACGAAGCAGCTGATGAGATAGTTGCCGATGACGGCGGTGAGGACGGTGGAGATGATGTCGGAGATCATGACGTCGCTTTCAGGAGGGACGGAGACGCCACTGGCCGCGCCCCCGGCTCGACGATAGGGGCAGGCGCGGCTCCCGTCTGCCGGGCGGTCGGGCGTCAGCCGATCGGACGACATCCGGTGTCATCCGGTCGGTCGGTGCTGGACTCGCGGATTGATCGACGACCGGCGAGAGAAGATGATGGTGATCGGGGCATGATCGGGCCCGGGGCGGGGGTGCGGGTGAAGATCACGGTCGCCGTCGGCGACGACCACCCCGTCGTGCGGGCCGGTCTCGTGCACATGCTGACTGCGTCGGAGGCCGTCGACGTCGTCTCGGAAGCCGACGACGGCACGCAGCTGCTCGACGCCATCCGCGCGCTCGAACCCCAGGTGGCCCTCTCCGACTTCCGGATGCCCGGCTTGGACGGGGCGGCGCTGGCCCTCGCGGTGGCGCAGGAGCAGCTACCCACCCGGGTACTCGTGCTGTCGGCCTACGCGGATCCCGCGATCGTGTTCCGATGCCTCGAGAACGGCGCCGCCGGCTTCCTCTCGAAAGACGTCGACCGCGACACCCTGATAGCCGCCATCCGTACGGTCGCCTCGGGCGCCGATGTGCTCCCGCCCGAGTTCGTCGGCGACGTGCTCGATCAGGTCCGTCGCCGCCGCGCCGCGCCGGCGGCGGTCACCTTGAGCCCCCGTGAGCGGCAGATCCTGGTGGAGGCGGCCGCCGGCAAATCCGCGCCCGAGATCGCCCGGTCGATGCACCTCTCCACCTCGACCGTGAAGACCTATCTCCGTCGCCTCTACGAGAAGCTCGGAGTCGGCAGCCGCGGCGCGGCCATCGCCGAGGCGATGCGCCAGGGTCTGCTGCGATGACACCGGCCGAGCCCCTGGCCGCCGGGCGTTCCCGCTCGCTCGGGGCCCGCATCCTGAGCTCCGTCCACCGCGTCACGGCGCTTCTGCGCCTGGTGCTGATCGCACCCCTGATCGTGCTCGCCGCGTTCCTGACCGAGACCACGGATGCCGGTGCCACAGTGTTCTCGGTCTGGGTGGCGTTCTTCGGGGCGTGGGCGCTGTTCACCGTGTGGTGGTCGTTGCGGCGTCCGGTCCCGTCGTGGGCGGGGGCTGCGAGCATCGTCGTCGATCTGGCGTTCTTCATCGGGATGGCGGCGAGCTCGGCCGGCGCGACCTCCTACATCACACCGGTCTTCTACCTCTATCCGGTCTTCTCCGTCTTCTACTACCGGCCGGCGCTCACGGCGGTCGTCGGAGGTTTCGTGGCGGGAGGATACGCTGCGGTGTGGCTGCAGAACCTCGCCGTACGGGGTGGGCCGGACGAGCCGGGGATCGTCTGGATGCACTTCCTCCTGCTGACCTGGATGGCGCTGACGACGACCGCCCTGTCCCTCGTGCTCGCCCATCGCGCGCGGGACGACGCCGAGGCCGACATCGTGCGCAGCAGCCTGATCGCGCAGGTGCTCGCCGCCGATCACCGCGCCAGCACCCGCCTCGCGAACGACCTGCACGACGGCCCTCTGCAGGACGTGATCGCCGTCCGGCGCCTGCTCGAGCAGATCGCCGACACATCACCCGAACCGGAACTGGTGGAAACGGCGGCCCGCCTGCTCGAAGAGACCACGGGCCGACTCCGGGGGACCGTTCAGACCCTCCACCCCCAGGTTCTCGCCGAGCTCGGTCTGGCGGCGGCCGTGACGGAACTCGCCCGCACGGCGGCGGCACGAGGTACCGTGCCGGTCTTCGCGACGGTCGAGGCCCTCCCCCGGATGGACTCCGACAGAGCCGCCGCGCTGTTCGGAGCCTGTCGCGAGTTCGTGGCCAACGCGCAGCGGCATGCCGAAGCGAGCCGGATCGACGTGACGCTCACGCAGCGCGGCGACCGGGTCGTGCTCTCGGTGACCGACGACGGGACGGGCTTCATCGCCGATCCCTCCGCATCGAGCGATGCGATCCGCACAGGCCATGTCGGTCTCGCCTCGCAGCAACTGCGCGTGCACAGCCTCGGTGGGACCATGACCGTGGACACCCGTCCAGGTGCCGGCACGGCGGTACGGGCGGCACTCCCGCCCACCGATGAGGCGGCGACCCGCCGGCACTGAACCGCGCGCCGGGACGGCGACGCTGAATCGAAGCGTCGTGCCGCGGGTCGGCCCTGCACGGGGCGCGTCTCGGGCCGAGCCGGGCCAGAGTGGAGGCATGACCAGCGACGACGACAAGGCCAAACTCGGTGAGCGCCTCACCGGACACCACGACCCCCAAGACCCCGACGGCCTGCTGACGGTGGACGACGCTTCCGTCGAGGCCGAGCCGGGCCACGAGGTCGCGAGTGACGACTATCCGCCGATGCCCGGCCGGTTCAAGTCCACCCCCCACGATCGGAACAACGACCCCGTGTGACGCCGGGACGTCGCCGGCGCGTCCGTTCCGGAACCTGATCCCGGCGAGCGTTCCCGCCGCCCGGACTAGATCCGCGGGAGCTTCGCCAGGGCGGCGTCGGCGTTCGCCTCGCTGACACCGAGCTCGTCCACGAGGAGTGCTCGCGCGGGTGCGGTGTCACCGCGCTTCAGCGCCTGGTACGCGGCGTCGGCGTCGCCGGCGAGGGCGGCGGTCGGCTGCTTCGTGACGCCGAGCTGGTCGGCGAGCTCTTGCGCCGTGGCCGCCCCGTAGGCGTTCGTGATGCTCGCGGGGAGGGGGTAGTTTCCGAGGGGTCCGAGGTCCATGGTGAGCATCCAACTCTCTTTCCGGCGGTTCCGCGACGCCGGATGCGGCACACCGTCGTCGTAGCTCGCCGAGATCCCGGCCGTGTCGACGGTGGAGCGTGCTCGACCGCCCGCCCGAGACGTTGACAACTCGCAGGGTGAGGGTATGTATTAGAGGACCGAACACGCACCGATGGTGGTGGACCTGCAGGAGGCCGCAGTGCAGAAGCTGTTTTACGCAAGCGGATACGCGCTCCTGGGAGACGAGGTCTGCGAGGCCGTGATGGAGTACGCCCAAGCACTGGCGGATGTGGGGAAGTCCGACCTGGTCACGGTGCCCGTGCTCTCCGACGAGGGCTTGCGAGGCAGGTCTCGACTGCTGCTCGGTCCGGCGAGTCAGCTCTTCACCGTCCCCGCCCTGGACCGGGGCGTCGATCTCGACGATCCGGTCGCGGTGCGCTCGATGCGGGACAAGGCGGCGCGTCTGCGTCCCGGCCGCGCCCAGCACTTCACCGAACGGATCGACACGGGCCACGACGAGGCCGTCTGACGCCGAGCCTCGACCCCACCTCGCCCGCGTGACCGCCGGCGGTCAGGGGCGCGGGAGGGCGCGGCCGTCGGCGTCGAGGTAGTCGCGCCAGGAGCGGGTGGGGGTGAAGCCGAGCAGCGCGCGGGCCTTGGCGATCGAGATGCCCGAGGCATCCGTCCGGTCGAGGTCGCGCAGCTCGACCCGGTCGCCGTAGTAGCGGTGCAGGATCTCGGCGAAGTCGTGGCCGCCGGCGTTGTCGGGCGAGGCGATGTAGAACACCTCGTGGCCCGGGAGATCGGATTCCGTGGCCAGCACGATGGCGTCGGCGAGGTCGTAGACGTCGATGTAGCTCCAGAAGTTCTCGGTGAGCACCGCGGGGTCGCGCACCTGCTTGCCGAGGTTCGACTCGTAGTTGTCCTCGTTGTGCACGGTGCTCGGGCGGAGGGAGATGGCGCGGATGTCGGAGCGGCGCACCGCGGCATCCATCAGCTGCTCCCCGAACGCCTTCGAGAGCGCGTACGGATCCTGCGGCAGCAGGCGGTGGTTCTCGTCCATCGGCACGTAGTCGGGCAGGAACGGGCGCTCGGGGAAGAAGTTGCCCACGATGCTCTCGCTCGAGATGTTCACGAAGCGCTTCACCCCGAACCGCACGGCGGCCTCGATCAGGTTGAACGTCGACATCAGGTTGGTCTGCATCACCACGTGCGGCGGGTTGCCGGTGGGCTGCGGGATGGCGGCCACGTGCACCACCGCGTCGGCGCCGGCCACCACCGCGTAGGCGGAGCCGGCATCCGTGAGATCGGCCATCTGGTAGCGGCCCGGCACGATCTCGCCCGCATCGAACACCGGGCGCACCAGGTCGACCCCGAGCACCTCGTGCCCCGCCTCGACGAGCGCTACGACGGCCGCGCGGCCGACCTTGCCGCGGGAACCGGTGACGACGACCTTCATGGGTGATGCTCTCTGGCCTGTCGGTGGCGGATGGGGAACCTGCGGGCCGGAGGACGGCGAGCGGGTCGACTCACTCACGCTACGTCGGTCGGGCCGCATCCGCTCAGAAGATCCCCCGACGGGCCGATCGCCGTCACGGATTCTGTCAAGATCAGCTGATGATCCTTCGCAGCACACGTGTAGCCCTCGAGTCGATCTCGCCGGACCTCGCCCGGCGCATCGCGGCACGACAGGAGCTCCCCGGAGACGACTGGCACGCCGAATACCCCTTCGCCGATGAACTCGATCCGCTGCGATCGCTTGCGGAGGCGACGGATCCGGATCCCCACTTCACGATGTACGTGATCCGGCGGAGCTCCGACGGTCAGGCAGTCGGGGGATTCGGTTTCTTCGGTCCCCCCGACGAGCGGGGTCGCGTGGAGTTCGGCTACGGGCTGGTGCCGAGCGCTCGGGGCGCCGGGCTGGCCACCGAGGCGGTGACGCTCGCCGTCGATCACGCGAGCCGGCACGGCGCGATCCTCGCCGCCGCAGACACCGATCTGGACAACCGGGCTTCGCAGCGCGTGCTCGAGAAGAGCGGCTTCGCTGAAGTGAGGCGTAACGACTCGCTGGTCTGGTTCGAACGCGACCTGAGCGCCGGTCAGGCGGTCGCGACGGCGGCAGCCGAAAGCACCCCGCTCCCTTCTGACCGGGGCGCGACTTATCGGTCATGATGGGTGAAGAGGGGTGAAGGGGGTACGACCAGATGGGTATCCGGCGGGTATGCGTGGGGATCGCTGTGACTGCGGTGCTGCTTTTTCTCGGCACCACCACCAGCGCGGCGGCGACGTCTGAGCGGTGTGGGCCGGCCGGAGATGCGGCTCAGCGTCTTCTTCACGCCGACACCGCGGGGTCGCAGTTCGGTGTGGACGGTGCCGGGGTGAAGGTGGGCATCATCTCGAATTCCTTCGCGTCCAACGGTCAGGGTGAGGTCGATGCGGATGTGGCGGCGGGATGGCTGCCGGGCCCGGGGAACCCGTGCGGGTACGAAAGCCCGGTGGTCGTGCTGACCGAGGGACCGGATGCTCAGGACGACGAGGGCCGCGCCATGGCGCAGGTCGTCCACCAGGTGGCGCCGGGGGCGGAGATCTTCTTCGCGGCTTCCGACAGCGATGTCGGCTTCGCCGGCGCTGTGGCAGATCTGCGCGCGCAAGGCGTGTCGATCATCGTCGACGATCTCGCCTCGACCGGGGACCGCCAGTACCACGTCGGTGCTGTGGGCCAGGCGATCCAGGCCGCAACCGATGCGGGCGTGTTCTATGTCACCGCCGCCGGCAATTTCGGGGTGCCCGGGGCCGCAGGTTATCCGAGCGAGGGCTACCCGATCGGGGCGTGGTCCACGGTGGAGTATCGGCCGACGGAGTGTCCGGACGACGTCGCCGGCCTCTACCCGGGCGACACGATCGACTGTCTCGATTTCGACCCGGGTCCCGGCGAGGACGCCACACTGTCCGTCACCCTTCCGGCGGGCTCGCTGATGACCGGCTCCGTCGACTGGGCCGAAGACGACGGCGACGTCACCACGTCGTTGGACTACGTCCTCGGTCTTCCCGGCAACACCATCAAATCCGTGCCCGCAGACCCCGAGGTCGCGTCGACGTTCGCTGAGATCGGCAACCTGACATCACCCGATGCGATCCAGAACGAGGTCAGTGTGGTGCGGCATGTGACCCCCACGGCCGGCTTCCCGCCTGTGGCGATCACCTGGGGGCAGGCGCCAGGCAAGGAAACGCTCGTCGACCAGGAGTACTACCGGAGCACCGACACCGACACCGTCGGCGCGACGCTGTACGGTCACCGAGCAGACCCGGCCGCATTCTCCGTCGCCGCCCTGAACGCCGAGGACTCCACTCTCGAGACGTACTCGTCTCTCGGGCCTGCGCCCCTGTACTTCGGTGTTCCGGAACCGATCACGGTTCCGGGTCCGACCGCGGTCGGTGTCGACAATCTCCCCACCTCCACCACGGTCATAGACGACACGGGACGGTTCAGAGGCACCTCGGCTGCGGCACCCACGATCGCAGCGTCCGCCGCTCTCGTGCTGGACTACGCCCCTGATCTGGGCCCCGCCGAACTCCGCGAGGCCCTGACCGATCACGCCAGCACGGAGTCCGTCATCCAGCCGTGGAATCCGGCCGTGGCGCCGGAACGCTCCGTCGGCGCGGGACTCATCGACGTCGCCTCCACCCTGACCGCACTCGCGCCCGCACAGCCTGCGCCTCAGCCGCTGCCCGATACGTCGGAGGCCGGCCCCGCACTCGCCGCGACCGGCCAGCGCACTCCCTGGCTTCTCGCACTGTTCGGGATCGGTATCGCCGCCGTCGGAATCTCGATCCGCAGCTCGCGTCGAGCATCCGAGGCCCGACGGTAGAACGCCGGCCTGAAGGTGACGCCCGACGGTCGAACGCCCGTCTACAGGCGATGTTCGTCTGACATTGCGGAGACGGTGGGATTTCACCAGACGACGCAGCCGAAACCGAGAACGTGCGTTATGTCAACAGCGGTCGCTTGGCGCCGAGTTTGCACAGGGCTCGCTGGAGCGCGTGTCGGCGTCAGCTCCGGAGCCGGTTGTAACGTTTTCTTAGAGCGCACTACGTCACCTTGCACGCCTGCAGGTACCGCCGCATTAGGACATCCTCTTGTGCCGTGCCATGTCGTGCCAGTGCCTGCAGGCGCATCCTGCAGACCTAGTTGATGGGAAGTGTCCGTCGGATAAAGTCGAGTGACCCCTTAGCGACGTCAGACCAGCCGTGGTCAATGACGAGCGAGTGGCCGCGGTCGGGGATCTCGGCGATTTCTGTGAGTCCGGGGTTGCGCTTCTGAACGTCGAACATCGCGTGAGTGATTGCGAGCGGAACCGTGTTGTCCTTTGTGCCGGCAATGATAAGCAAAGGACCACGGTCGGGGTTGCGGGTGTCGACCTTCGCCTCCGTCCACGGGTTGAGGTTCGCCGTCGCTGCCTGGAAGATCGGTGCGCCCGATGCAGCGACGTGGAAAGTGTCGTACAGATCGCGCGCTTCGTCGGGTTGGAGGTTGTTGGCCCAGCCATAGGTGAACTGCTCGAACGTCAGAGCGACCGCGCGACCGGCGTTGGCCGGGTTGCCCAGTACGGCAGAAGAGGATTTCAGGGCCGAGAAGGGTAGCGGCAAGACTCCGCGGAACGGTGCGGCGTCGATCGCCACCGTGCTCGACGCGACTCCCTCCCCCGCGATCTTCTGAGCGATGAGGCCACCGAAGGAGTGTCCGACGATTGCCGGCTCGGTCGTCAGAGCGGCGATGGCCTGGAGGTAGTGGTCCGTGACGACCCCGATCATCTTGTGCGCGAAGACATCCGGAGCCTCCTTCGCCGCGGCGACGGTTTCGGGGTCGTCGGGCCAGCCGGGGGCGATGGTGGCGAAACCGCTCTCCTCGAACAGGGTGCGCCATCGGTCCCAGCTGCTGGACAGGAGCCAGAGCCCGTGGATGAAGACGACAACGGGTTTCCCGGAGGCGTTGGCGGCGTTGATCTGATCAAGTTCTGCGTGGGTGAGTCCGGACACGAGGGTCTCCTTCATATGAATCCAGCGGCTGTCCGCCGGCTGGATTCATCCTCGGTATCAGCGCGTCATCGCGGGACTCGACTGGAGAAAGCCACACCAGCTGCGAGTCGGGACTGGGGGTTCGCCCAGGCAGATCACATCACGATGCCGCGCCCCGATAGCGCGAGAAGCAGCTCCGCTGCGTCTCGGGGCCGCATCGGGTCCCGTCCGGTGATCGTTCTGACCCTGCTGAGGCGGTTGCGAACCGTGTTCTCATGGACGGCGAGCAGGGATGCGACGTCGGCCACGGATCCATCGGAGTCGAAGAAGGCGGCCAGAGTCTCGACGATGACTGTCCGGTCGCTCTCGGAGATCGCCGACAGACCGCCGAGAACCGTATCGACGATGCGTTCGGTGACGTCAGGCGATCCGGCAGCAGCCATAGCCACCGGCGAATCATCGAAGGCGACGACGTTTCCAGGGGATGCAGTCGCCCGAGCGATCCGAGCCAAACGCACCGCCAGCCCTATCGACGTGAAGGTCGGCATGACGGGACTGACTCCGGCAGTCGAACCCCAGGTAAGAGCTTCGGCCGTCACCAGTTCGAGCCAGGAGTCGGCCGCGGAGCTGACGATGCCGAGTTGAACGTCGGCGACCATCACCCATGCGGAGGCCACTCCTGCAGCAGCCAGGGTCTGCTCTACCCGGGGTAGCGACAACCGTCCGGCCGTCGCCGTCGTCGCGGCGACCACCACGAAGCCCTCGGTTCTCGAGAATCCCAGGCGATCGACGGCATCCCACGGAGATGCCGCCTCCCGCCCCCGTGCGGTCAGGAGACCGTATACGAGGCCCAGGCGCTCCTGTTGCCGGCTCAGGAGCACCCGAGAGTACTCCTCCCGGTAGCCCGTCGTGAGGTTGCGCACGTACGAGTCGTGCATGGTCCAGATCTCGGAGGCGAGATCCACCAGCTCGGTGTCCGTGGCGCTCGTCGTTCGCCTGGCGTACTCGACGATCTCGTCCCAGAGGAAACTCGTGCTCACTTGCAACGCATCCAGCACGTCAGCCAGTTCGGTCCCGTCTCGGGCTCGCCTCTCCCCCAGGGCCCGCGGAGCGGTGTCAGGGCCGTCAGGGGCCGAGGCGTAATTCACGAGCGCCTCGATGTGTTCTCGGGTCGACTGATTGATCGCCTCGACCGAGATGTGCGCTTCGGAGCGGTAGAACGGCACATCGGCTCGAATGCGATCCGCCATCCGCTTTGCCAGGTCGGGTTTCTCGCCCGCCAGTCCGCGGCTCAACCGTAGGAGAAGCGGCCACCTTCCCTCGTCAGCACTCATTCCGTCACGCTAGTGCTGCTGAAAGATGGGTCATAGGGGATTGCAATGATTTCGCCGGCTACTGAGAGGTCTCGAGGTTCTTCGCGTCGGCTTCACCGCGTGCCTCAGCGGCCTCCAACACGGCCCACTCAGCTTCCTGGATGGCGTACACCGCGAAGTCGACGGCGTCCATGGCTGCGATCTCCGCATCATCCGCTGCCCGACCGGCACGCCGAGCCGACCACTTGGCCCGCCGCGACTGTGCTCCTGACCGCAGGGACTGAAATGCGCCGGCGACTGACCTCTGTGCGTCGTTCCAATCAGCAGCCAACTCGTCGTCAGCATGAGCAGCTCTTGCCCCAAGCTTCATGCGCGCAGTGGCGAGTTGACCCTCGAGTTCGGCTCGCCGCTCGGCCAGCTGATCGTGCTCCTCGTTCTTCGCGGCAACCACAGACTCTTCGAGCTTTCGAGACTGATCAGAGAGCTTAGACAGTTCGTCGGACAGCGCCATGTTGGACTCCTTCGATCACCCATGCCCCGATCGCTCACCTGTCGAGGGCCGACCATTGATGGCCGACCTCAGAAGAATGCAACGCCAATTCGGACTCGACGACCGACATGGAGAAATTCACAACCCGTCGATCTCAGCAATGTGCCGCCCACCAAGATGCCGCGACACCTGACTCGAACGCGCTCCTCTCCAAACGCATCATCGAGTACCACGCCAGCAACATCCTCCGCCTACTCGGTGGCAGCAACCGTCGAGGATCGGTGTGCCGTCAGATTCCGGGGCCACCGATCGGTCCCGAAAACCTAAGGAATTATAATTCATCAAACCGATTTGACAGTACTTAGTCGCAAGTCTCGGGCGATGCTGCGTGATTCTTATGACAGCGAAGAGTCCCTCGAAGCTGCAATGGTGCGCTCGAGCGCACGACGAAGCCCCGCCGAGAATCGCCGCGTCGTCGACAGCGCCGGCCCACCCGCCCTCGGGCGGTGGGGCCGGCGCTTCGCCGATGGGCTATTCCGACAGGCGGCTCAGCTGCCGCTCCAGTTCGGCCTGCGTCGACTCGAGGGTCTCGGCCACGTCGGCCCCGTTGCGGATGTCATCGAACGACTTGTTCATAAGGGTCTCGAACTGCACGTACCCCGAGCTCACCGGGCGGTGCACCGCGAACTGCTCGTCGGCCGCGAGCAATTCGGTCAGGTCGGCGGTCTGCGTCGGAGCCAGCTCGGCGAGATAGTCCTCGTAGGCACCGGTGCCGACCGAGGCGACGGGCGGGAACGGCAGGTCGTTCGTGACCGTCGCGATGCCGGCCTCGTTCATGGTGAGGAACTGCACGAAAGTGCGCGCGGCGTCTTTCTGGGTGCTGAAGGCGCTGATGCCGAACGCCCACGAGTCGGTGGGCGTCACCACGTTGCGACCCGCGAAGTACGGGTGCGGCGCGATGCCCCACTCGTCACCGAGGCGCTCCTTGACGTCGTTCAGGATGACCGGGTTGGCCAGGAGGTAGCCGATCTGACCCGACATGAGCAGGTCGGGCATTCCTGAGGTGTCGACACCCTTGGGCGACAGACCTTCGGCGAACAGGTTTTGGTACCAGGTGCCGAACTCGTTCCACTCCGGGGTGTCGACGGCGGGGGTGAGATTGCCGTCGCCCTCGAGGCCGGAGCCCGCTCCGAGCCCCATGGCGATGGGCTGCAGCGCGTAGTACCGGTCGGGCTGCTCGATGCCGAAGCCGTACGGCGCCGCTCCGGAGTCGACGATCTGCTTCGAGTCGGCGAGCACCTGCTCGAAGGTCAGGCGGTCGGCGTCGGTTCCGCCGGGGATGGCGACGCCGGCCTTGTCGAGCACCGTCTTGTTGTAGAAGAGGAAGTTGTCGCTCGTCCACATCGGGTAGGCGTACGGCTTTCCATCGATCTCCACCGATTCGAGGCCGACCGCGCTGAACGCCGACTCCATCTCGGGCAGTGCGTCGCTCTCGTCGGTCAGGAAGTCCTGGCTCACCATGTTGGCGATCCGCGGCGGATCGGCGGCGAGCACATCGATGCTCGTGTCGCCCCGGGAGAGACGCGCCTGGGTCTGCGACACGAGCTCGTCGTAGGGAACGCTCTGCTGCTTGATGGTGATGTCCGGGTGCTGCTCCTCGAACTCGGCGATAACGGCGTCGTATTTTCCCGTGTGCGGGTTGAGGAAGTTGATGGTGACCGGGCCGTCGGCGGTCTCGCTCGACGCCGCACAGCCGCCGAGGGCGAGCACGATCGCCGGGACGAGCACGGCGATGCCCGCGACCGTCGCCCGGCGTGCAGTTGGTTTCTTCACGGTGAACCTTTCTTCATTTGTCAGACCCGTGGGTCGCAGTAGCGGTGTGGGGATTGTCTACACTAGAAACGTTCTATTAGCGAGAGGCCTCGGAAGAGGGGATGCAGAGAACGGGGAGAGCCGGTGGGGTTCGCCGGCACACCCCGCGGAGAGGTGAAGCCCGCGGCATGTCATCTCAGGGCCTTGGATAATGCAACTGAAATGCCTGGTTGAAGGGCATTTTCCTCGTGATGTGAATTTCATCCGCGAGACGACGGGCGGGGCGGAAGCGGCTCGGTCGGAGATCGACTCCAGCGATGAGGCGACCGTGATGGCGGGCAAGAAATCGCAACATAGAAGTAACAAACAAGAAACGTTTCTGGTAGGCATGACCCACAGACTGAGTGAGCAGGAGGAGGCCACGCCATGACGCAGAACGCACCACGACTGCCCCCCGGGGTGGTCGTCGATCACCGCGAGACGGTGGCCCCGGGGTCACCCTGGTCGCGCCGTCTCGAGACGGGTCAGCATCTCACCATCGTCGATGTCGAGGGTCAGCAGGCCGTCGACTTCCTTTGCATCGGAGCCGAACTCCCCCTCGACCGGCTGAACGTGCCCAACACCGTCAAGCTGAACCGATCGTTGTATGTCACGGAGGGCACCGTCGTGTACTCGGATCGCGCACGGCCCCTGTTCACGGTGACCAAAGACACCTGCGGCCTGCACGACACCCTCGCGGGCTGCTGCAGCCGCGAGATGGACGAGCTGCGCTACGGCGTCGACACCGGCCGGAGCTGTCGCAGCAACTTCACGGCCGAACTCGCCACCTGGGGCCTCGGCCCGGCGGAGATCGTCTCGAACATCAACTTCTTCATGCGGGTGCGCTTCGACACCGACGGGGCCGTCGAGATCGTCGACAGCATCTCGAAGGCGGGCGATCACGTCACCCTCCGGGCCGAGATGCCCGTCGTGGCTCTGCTGTCGAACTGTCCGCAGCAGAACAACCCCTCGGCCGGCTTCGCGCCGACGCCGATCGAGGTCGTCGTCTGGTCTCTCCCGACGGTCGACCGAACCCCCCAGAAAGGCACCTGACATGGCACGCGTCCTCCTGCTCGGCGAATCCTGGTTCGTCTATTCCGTTCACCAGAAGGGGTTCGACAGCTTCACGACCTCGGAGTACACCGAAGACGGAGATGCCTTCGTGACCGCACTCACGGATGCCGGCCACGAGGTCGCCCGCATCCCCGCGCACCGCATCAGCACCGACCTGCCGGCGACCGCCAAGGGCATTGCGGCGATCGCCGACGTCGTCGTGGTCTCCGATGTGGGGGCGAACACCTTCCTGCTCGGCAAGGACACCTTCGTGCGGTCGATCCCCGGCCCCGATCGCATCCTCGCCCTCAGCGACTTCGTCACGGCGGGTGGCGGCCTGCTCATGGTGGGCGGCTACCTGAGCTTCTCCGGCATCGACGCCAAGGCCCGCTGGGGTCGGAGCCCCCTGGCCGAGGTGCTCCCGGTCACGATGCTCGACCGCGACGACCGCATCGAGCTGCAGAGCGGCCCGGGAGCGACGGTGACGGGAGAGCATCCGATCACGGCGGGCCTCGATCCCGAGTGGCCCGCCCTACTCGGCATCAACGAGGTGATCGCCCGGGACGGCAGCACCGTGCTGGCCGAGGTGGCGGGACATCCGCTGCTCGTGGTCGGAACCGCGGGTGCCGGCCGTGCCGCAGCCTTCACTTCCGACCTTGCTCCGCACTGGGCTTCGCCGGCTTTTATCGCCTGGGAGGGCTACGGCGCGCTGTTCGCCCGCACCGTGGCGTGGCTCGACGGCGAGGCCGTCTGAACGTCTCGTCGGTCCGCTTCGCTCCAAACCGCTCCGTCAGTGAGGGTCGGTCGCGCGGGGCGGCACGACGGAATCCCGGATCTTGAGCTCGGTGGGCATCGCCTCGAGAGCCGAGGTCTCCATCTGCTCGAAGGCGTCCAGAAGTACGGATGCCGCTCGAAAGCCCATCTCCCGCGCCGGCTGACGAACGCTCGTGAGCTGCGGGGTGAGCATGGAGGCGATTGGCAGATCGTCGAAGCCCACCACGCTAACGTCATCCGGAACCCGGAGCCCCACCTCCCGGCAGTACTCCATCGCTCCGATCGCCATGAGGTCGTTGGCGCAGATCAGCGCGGTCGGCGCGGGGGTCGCCGCCAAGGCCTTCTCGGCGAGCTCGTAGCCCGAGGCCTGGCGGTAGTCGCCCGTGAAGATGGGCACCGAGTCGGGGTCGAGACCCGCGCCGGCCAGCGCCTCGCGGTAGCCGGCCAGACGCTGCTGGGCGGTCCAGAGAGCGGCGGGTCCACCGATCACGGCGACCCTGCGGTGACCGAGCTCGAGCACGTGGGCGGCCACCTCGCGAGCGCCCTTGCGCGACGAGGCCACCACGGCGGGCAGGTCGAGCCCCGGGATCTGCTCGTCGACGAGCACCACGGGCCCAGAGCGTGCCAGATCGTAGATGGCGGCCGGCATCGACCCGGTTCCCGTGAGGTAGACCACACCGTCGAGACGCTGGCTGCGGAGGAGCCTGGCCTGTTCCTCCTCCGATGCCTCGGTGGCCTCGGGCACCACCAGCACCACGAGCACGTCGCGAGCGGCGGCCGCGGCCTGCACGCCCTCGGTGACCATCGCGAAGAACTGGTTCGTGAGCTCCGGCACCACCACACCGATGGTCGCGGCGCGCTGACGCTTTAGGCTGCGCGCCGACTCGTTCGGGGAGTACTCGAGAACCCGGATGGCGTCGAGCACGCGGTTGCGCCGCTCCTCGGCCACGGGGCCGGAGTTGTTGAGCACGTAGCTCACCGTGCTCACCGACACCTGGGCACGCTTGGCGACCTCTTTGATGGTCGGCCGCTTGCGCGGCGGTTCGGACATCGGCACCGTGAACCCTCCTGTCTATCCGACCCCACCCCCGGAGCCGCAGCACCGCTCCCGCGCAGGCCTGGGGCGCTGGTGGAAACGTTTCAAGATAGCATCCTCACCCCACGGAGCGATCGGCCGCCTCGAAAAGGGCGCGCGGATTGTCGACCAGCAACGACTCCGTCACCGCGAGATCGACACCGGCCTCGACGAGTCGCGGCAGGAAGGCGCTCGGCACGAAGCCGTAGCCGTTGCCGCCGTACCTCGTCCACATGGTCTTCATGCCGACGTCGTGGCTCAGCAGCAGTTGCCGCGCGTAGCCCGCGGAGACGAGTGCGGCGACCGCCTCGACCGTCTGACCCACGGAGGGAGACTGGCCCTCCCCCGGGTAGTTGTTCGGCATCCCGATCATGTCGAACTCGAGCCAGGCCCCGCGCTCGGCGACCGACAGCTGATAGGCCGGGTCGACACCCGACGGGTCCATATGGCAGAGCACGACGGCGCGGGGGTCGACCCCGGCCTCGAAGACCTCGTCGAGCACCCGGTGCGCGAGGCGGCGCCAGCCCGGCAGGTGGATCATCAGGGGAACGCCGAGCGCGGTCTGCGCGATGGCCGCGGCCCGCAGACCGAGCAGTTCGGCGCCGGTGAACTCGGGCCCCACCCCGATCTCGCCGATGACGCCGGGTCGCACGGTGCGCCCGTCGGGCAGCGCGACCCCCTCGGTGTGCTCGGCGATCAGGAGGTCGACGTAGCGCTCCACGTCATCGCCCTGAGTGGATGCCTCGGTGCCCCGGGTCACCGACCAGCCGCTCCCCATCACCAGGTTCAGCCCGGTCGTCTCGGCGAGCCGCACCATCAGGGCCGGGTCGCGCTCCGGCCCGTTCGAGTTGTCGACGATGGTGCGCCCGCCCGCCTCGGTGAAGCGGGCGAGCTCCTCGGCCACCACCTCGAGCTCGACGAGCGCGCGGTTGTTGAGGCTCGCATAGGGGTCTTCCCGCACGAGCCAGGCGTTCTCGGCCGTCACGGGGGCGTGCCGCAGGTTCGGCGAGAATTCGCGCACGCCGCGATAGGGCAGCTCCGGGGGTGAGCGCACGGTGTGCTCGTGCATCAGGGTCATGCCGAGCTCGTCGACGCCGATGGCGCCGAGAACGGTCTGCACGGTGCATCCGTCGAATGTCACTCCTTGCCGCCCGTCGACGACATCGGGTCGGTGAACTGGCGCTGGAAGATCAGCACCAGGATGAGGGGGATGATGACGGTGAGGATGGTGGCGGCGAACATGGCGCCGAAGTCCACCTGATCCTGCCCGGCGAAGTCGGCGATGGCCACGGGCGCGACCGCCCGGTCGGGCGTCGGCGCGATGAGCAGCGGCCAGAGGAACGACTGCCACTGGAACACGAAGATGATCAGGCCGGCGCCCACCAGCGGAGCCTTCGACAGCGGCAGGTAGATGCGCCGCAGCACACCGAACCAGCTCAGGCCGTCGAGCCGGGCGGCTTCGCTCAGCTCGACGGGGATACCGAGGAAGAACTGGCGCAGCAGGAAGATGGCGAGACCGTTGCCGATCGCCGGGAGGATGAGCCCCGGGTAGCTGTCGGCGAGACCCCAGTCACGGAACGACTGCGACAGCGGGATGGCGATGGCCTCGAACGGGATGAGGAAGCTCACCACCACGACCGCGAACACGATGCGCCGGCCCGGGAAATGGAGCACCGCCACGGCGAAGGCCGCCATCGACGCCACCAGCAAGCCGAACACGACGCTGAAGAGGGCGACGATGATCGAGTTCATGAGGGCCAGGGGGAACGACCCCGACAGCACGGAGGTGTAGTTGTCGAGGGTGAGGGTCTCAGGGAAGACGAGTCGCCAGCTGAGCGGGGAGAGCGAGCTGAAGATGTCGTTGGCCGGCCGGAGCGACGCGAGCAGGGCCCAGGCGAGAGGAACGGCGGCCAGCAGAGCGACCGGGATCGCGACGACGAGGCTTCGGCGACCGGCGCGGCGGTCGCGGCGGGATACGGGAGCGGCGGTCATGGTCAGTCCTTTCCCGGCAGCAGCCGGAACTGCACAGCGGTGACGACGATCACGATGGCGACGAGGATGAGGGTTCCCGCCGCCGCGGTCTGGGTGTCGCCGAGGGTGTAACCGGTCTCGAAGATGTAGTGCATCACCAGGTTGGTCGAGCCGCCCGGCCCGCCCTGGGTCATGATGCGCACCGGGGCGAACACGAGCAGGTTGGCGACCGTGTCGGCGACGAGCACGAAGAGCAAGGGCCGTCGGAGTCCCGGCAGGGTGATGTGCACGAAGCGCTGCCAGGCATTCGCGCCGTCCAGCGATGCGGCTTCGTAGTGCGATTCGGGGATGTCTTTCATGCCCGTGATGAGGAACGTCATCCAGAAGCCGACGCCCACCCAGGAACACACGATGATGATCGAGAACAGAGCCACGTCGGGGCTCGTGAGCCAGGGCACCGGCGGCAGTCCCACCGCTGCGCCGATGGCGTTCAGCGGGCCGTCGGGTCGCATGAATACCATCCAGATGAGCGCCGACACCGTCTGTGGCACGGCGGCCGGAAGGAGCACGAGCGCTCTCCAGAGGCCGACCGCCGGCATCCTGCGCGCCAGCAGAACGGCGAGCCCCAGCGCCAGCGCGATCTGCAACGGGTTCACCACGATGCTGAACAGCAGGGTGACCCGGAGCGAGTCGATGAAGTTGGGGTCGGAGAACAGGTAGGCGAAGTTCGCGAGCGGGTCGAGGCCCGAGCCGAACGCGAACGCGGTCTCGAGCGAGCCGAGCATGGGGATGACGCGCAGCATCAGCACTGCGAGGAGCGCCGGGGCGAGGAGGACGGCTGCGGTGAACCAGGCGTTGCGCCGTATGGTGGTGCGCCGTTGGGGGCGGCGCCGCGGGGGCGGGGGCGCCGTGGTGGTCTCGCGTCTGGTCAGTGTCGTTACCATCATCGTTCCTTCGATCACCGGCGGGGGGCGACGCCGTGTCGTCATGTCTATCCTAGAAACGTTCCGATTAGAACAAATCGGTGTTTCGGCCGTGTAAATGCCCGCGAATGCGCTGGCCAGCCGACTTTTGCGCTCGGAGCAATAGAAACGTTTCTGTGGTACTCGAGCGCGAGTCTCGTCAGGGAGCTGCCATGCGCAAAACATGGGCTGGGGGCAAAGAAGAAGCCCCCTGCGTGAGCGGGGGGCTTCTAGTGCGGAGGTGGTGGGATTTCTTCCCTGGGAAAGGACGAGGGTCGCCGTCCTCTACCGGGATCGAGGATTCGTGCGTCGGAGCAGTAGGAGTACGCCGGCGACGAGCAGGCACGCAAGCGCTGCCCCGCCGGTCAGGCCGGCCGCGCTACCGTCGAAACCAGTGTTCGCGAGGCTGGCCGGGGTGGGACCAGGAGACGGGGCCGGGCCGGGCACGACCTCGATCGTGACGCTCGCCGAGACCGAGCCGAGCGTGGCGGTGACGGTGTGCGGGCTGGCGTGGGGGAACGTGATCGCGAAGCCGTTGACGACGTCCGTGGTCACGGATGAGGTGAGGACGGCATCCGAGGTGTCGACCGGGTTGCCGGCGGCGTCGGTGCCGGTGACCGCGAAGTCGACGGTGCCGCCCTGATCGACGCTGCTCGACGACGGCGTGATCGACAGGGAAGCGAGCGGACCGGGCGATACCGTGATCGAGGCCGAGCCCACGACCGATCCGAGGGTCGCGGTGACCGTGTGGGCCCCTGCGCCGGAGAAGGCGATCGTCCGGCCCGCGACGGTGTCCGCCGCAGCCGAGGAGGTGAGAACGGCATCCGAGGTATCGACCGGATTGCCGGCGGCGTCGGCCCCCGCCACGACGAACTCCTGCGTGCCGCCCTGCACGACGGACGCCGCCTCCGGGGTGAGCGTGAGCGTGGCGAGGGGGCCCGCCACGACCTCGACGGAGGCCGTGGTCGTGACACCCGCGAGCGCCGCGCTCACGGTATGGGCGCCGACGTCGGAGAAGGTCACCGCGCGCCCGTCGATCGTGTCGGCCGCATTGGACGAGGACAGCACGGCGGCGGTCGCGTCGACGGGGTTGCCCGCCGAATCCGCGCCGGAGACGGTGTAGACGACGGTACCGCCGTGCACCACCGAGATGGTGGGCGGCGTGAGCGACAGTGTCGCCAGAGGCCCGGCGACGACCTCGACCGTCGCGCTGGTCGTGACCCCGGACAGGGTCGCGGTGACGAAGCGCGGGCCCGCTTCCGAGAACGTCACCGAATCACCGGACACCGAGTCGGTGTCCGCGCTGGACGTGAGGACCGCATTCGACGTGTCGACCGGGTTGCCTCCGGCGTCGGTGCCGGTGACCGTGAAGTCGACGGTGCTGCCCTGCACGATCGTCGCGGTCGTGGGCGTGATGGAGAGCGAGCTCAGCGGTCCTGCGACGACCGTGACGGCCGCCGTGGCCGTGAGCGATCCTAGCGAGGCGGTCACGGTGCGGTCACCGGCGCCGGAGAAGGTCACCGACCGGCCGGAGACGGAATCGGCCGGCGACGACGAGGTGAGCACGGCGGCGTCGACGTCGACGGCGTTGCCTTCGGCATCCGACCCCGTGACCAGGAACGCCACCGATGCCCCCTGGGCGACCGTGTCCGAGGCGGGGGCGATGGCCATGGAGCTGAGTGGACCCGGCGCGACCTGGATCGTGAAGGTCTTCTGCAGCAGCGCGCCCTGAACGGTGGTGGACGCCGTGATGCTGCACGAGCGAGCGACGGCGAAAACCCCGCCGGCACCGATCGTGCAATCGGCGGAGGCGTAGTCGACCGCGGGCTGCGGGACCAGCGGTGAGCCGGCGAGCCCGTTCACGGTGACCGGGAAATCGTACGGTTCGCCCGCCGTGGCGGTCAAGGCGGCGGGGTCGGTCGAGACGGCGATCGATGCCGGCGCGACCCCATACAGGTCGAGGGTTCCGGAGCCTGCCGTCGACGAGGTGCTGGTGAACCAGTCGCCCGACCCGTCCGGGGCCGTGTTCCACAGCGTGCCTGCCGGCGGGGCGGGTACCGTCCGGGCACCGTCCGTGAACGAGGGCGCGAACACCCGCACGCTCGGGACGGCGGGGCTGAAACGCACGAGACGGTTGTTGCCTGTCACGGAGCTGTTCATCGGGTTGAGCGTGATGGTGCCCTGGTTGTCGATCGTTCCCGGACCGGTGATGCCGGCTCCGGCAGCGGGGTCGGCGACCGATCCCAGGATGCGGCCGGTGGGGCCGACCGTGATCTCCGGCCCCGCGGCGGCATGAGTGCCCACGTAGAGCTGACCCGAAGGAAGACGCAGGATGCCGTCGACCGTCACCGAACCGAAGTCGTTGGTCGGCTTGGCCGCAGCCCAGCCCCACCCTGCGCCGATGGCGTTGCGGGGCCCGGTGACCACGACCTCTCCGCCGGCGCCGATCGTCAGCGAACCACCCGCGCCTCCCAGGTCACCTGGGTTGAATCCGGAGATTCCTCCTCCGATGGCCGTGCCGGGGCCCGACGAGGTCGACGCCGTCAGCACGCCGCCGGTCACCGTGACCTGCGCTCCCGCGCCACCGGAGCCGAAGGCCTGACCGGCTCCGCCGACGGCGACCGTGAAGGGCTCCTCCGCATACGCATTCAGCGCCCCGGACGTGACCTCGACGGTTCCACCCGCACCCGACGGATAGCCGCCGCCGACGGCCGCGCCGTATGCGTTCGAATAGGCGTTCACGATCCCGCCCGCGACGACGAGTGCCCCTCCCGCAGTACCCCTGGACCCGCCGATCCCGGCCCCGAACGACTCGGCACCACGAGCGACGACCGTGCCCCCGGTCACCGTGAGGGTCGCCCCCGACGTCTGGATGGCCGGCGTAGCGCCGCCCGCGCCCGTGGCGATCGCCGCGAGGGTGCCGCCCGTGCCGTCCGTGGGGCCCTCCACGGTGAGGCCCTTCCCCGCCGCGATCACGACGTTCAGTACGGACAGGTCATGCGTGCCGAGGTCGATCACGGTGTCGCACGGCACGTTCACGGCGGTGCGTGGCGCCGAGATGTCCGCTCCCAGCACGATCGTGTTCGGGGCCGTCGCGCAGTCGGCGAGAGCGGTCTGCAGCTGCCCGATGGTCGAGACCGTCGCGGCCTCCGCGAAAGCCGGAGCGACCGGGGTCGCGATCAGCGCAGCAGCAGCCAGCGCGACACCGGCTCCCCCAGCGTGGATGCGGCGACGAACGGAAAGCGAGCGAGTCATGCAACACGCGAACGACACTGACGTCTCATTTCTCTCCCGTTGGTGCTCGGGCCTGCTCCCAGCCCACTCCGCTATTAGCCCATGGGAGCTTCCGCCGCCTACTCGTATCGAGTACCAGTCCCCCGGAGGGAGTCAGGCGGATAGCGTGTGGGCGTTGCAGGTCTGAGGAGGAGTTCGTGAGAAGAGGTTTCGGGTCTGCGCTCCTGGTTGCGGCCGCCGTGATCTCCGGCCTCGGGTCCGGTGCCTGGCCGGGCCCGGCCGTCGCTCTGGACGGGAGTGACACCCGATCGGCGGTGAGCACCACGGCGGGCTCGCCGGTCGCGGAAACACAGCGCATTGCATTCGAGCCGGACCCCACGCCCGGCATCCCCAATCCGGAACGCGGTCTGAACTCCGTCGTCTCCTCCTTTCAGACCATCGATCAGCACGCCATCGACAATGCGTCCCAGAACGGATTCACGCTGATCCGCACCTACGTCGACCTCGCCGAGTACACGGATCAGAGTTCCCTGCCGGCGCAGCTGCTCGAGCAGGTAGATTCCGCCTTCTCGTTGCTCCGATCGAACGGGATGAAAGCGATCCTGCGCTTCAGCTACTCCCCCGGCGGTGTCGGCGAGTGCAGCTCACCCCCGGGCTCAGCCCAACCGGACCTGCCCTCTGATGCACCGCTCGACATCATCCTGGGCCACATCGACCAGGTGGCCGGGGTCGTGGCCTCGAACGAGGATGTGATCTCGTCGATCGAGGCGGGCTTCCTCGGGGAGTTCGGTGAGTGGCACTGCAGCACCTTCAACCGCGTGGACCAGGGTGACCTCAAGTCGCCTCTCACGCCTCAGTCGATGGCGGAGGTGGTGCAGCGAGAACTCGATGCGTTCCCTCCGAGCCTGCAGATCGCGGTGCGCTATCCACGGGACATCGCCTTCCTGCAGTCGATCACGTCCGTCGCGGACAGCAACCGGATCGGGAACCACCAAGACTGCTATGCCTCGAACCAGTGGGACTCGGACACCTGGGACCAGCCCGTGGCCACGATGGATGCCGAGAAGACCGCCATCAGTGCGCTGGGTGTCGGGCACGTCGTCGCGGGAGTCGCCTGCGCGGGGGGACCGGGCACGCGTGTGACCTGCGGCACCGATGCTCCGTCACCGGGGCTGGAGCCGGGCAACCCGGAGGAGATGGCGTCCATGCATTTCTCCTACCTCGCCGGAGAATTCAACAAGACGGCCCTCGACCTGTGGAGGGCAGGGGGCTGCTGGGACGAGATCGTCGCCGGGCTCGGCTATCGCCTCCGCTTGATCTCGGTAGATCTGCCGACCTCGGTCGAACCAGGGGGCCGGAGTGTCATCGATATCAACCTCCGGAACGACGGGTGGGCCGCGCCATTCGCCGAGCGGCCGTTGTACCTCACCCTGACGGATACCGAAGGTGAGGTCACACCTGTCCTGCTGGATGCCGACCCGCGCGGGTGGGCTTCGGGTGCCGACATCGCGATCTCGACAGAGGTCGCGTTCCCGGCCGGCCTGGCACCCGGCAGCTACACGCCCGGGCTGTGGCTGCCCGACGCCTCCCCCGTCATCCAAGCCGATCCGCGATATGCCATCCGATTCGCCAACCTGGGGACATGGGACCCGGTGACCGGAATCAATGCGCTGCACTCGACGATCACGATCGGTGCGCAAGCCGGGCCACCGACTCCATCCAGCCCCGGACCGGACGTTCCCGGTCCGCGCGAAACGTCCTCGGCCCTGGCGGAGACGGGCACGGACGGCACGCTTCTGCTCGGACTGCTTGCGGGCGGACTTGCTCTGGCGCTCGGCGGAACATCGGTGGCGGCCATCTCCCGTCGCCGCTGTCGCTCGCGATCATCGCGAGCGTGACACGAACGAAGGAGAGTCGAATGGTCACCCAGGATGTCGCGGTCCTGATCGTCGGAGCAGGACCGGTCGGACTGGCCGCCGCGGCGGAATCGGCTCGTCACGGTCTCGCCGTTCGCGTGATCGATGAGCTGCCCGCTCCGAACGAGCAATCTCGCGCAGTGGCTCTTCAGGCTCGCACGCTCGAGTCTCTCCACCCTCTCGGTGTCGTGGATGAGCTGCTCGCGCGGGGACGACCCCAGAACCGCGTCGACATCGTCGGTCGAGCGGGTCGAGTCGAAGCCAGCCTCGATTTCACGACGATCGCCTCGACGTACGCGTTCGTGCTCGATCTGCCCCAACCCGTGACGGAGGGTGTCCTGCGTCGCGCTGTGGAGTCGTCCGCAGTACCGATCGAGTACTCGACGAGCTTGCGGTCCCTCGTTCAGGACGAAGACGGGGTGACGGCGACGGTCGCCACGCCGTCAGGTGAGTCCACGATCCGGGCGATGTATGTGATCGGCGCTGATGGGGCTCGCGGTAGGACGAGGCATCTGGCCGGTTTGAGGTACGACGACTACCTCGAGGGCGACGTCGCGCTGCTCGCCGATGTGGAGGCCGACGTCGACTTCTCCCGCGATGTGACGACTCTCCTCAACGACGAGCGGGGAGAACGCAGTATCCACCCCATGCCCGGAGACCGGGTGCGGCTCGGGTTCGCCGCCCCCGGTGCCGACCCCTCGACGACTCCCACCCTCGAAGAGGTGCAGGCACGTTGCCTTCAGCTGTACGACGGCAGGGTGCGCGTGCGCGAGGCGCACTGGCTGAGCTACTACCGCTCTCGCAGTGGCCTCGTGCCCCGACTCCGAGCCGACCGGATCCTCCTCGCGGGAGACTCCGCGCACGTGCACCCTCCGGCGGGCGGGCAGGGAATGAATCTGGGGATACAGGACGCGATAGCCCTCGTCTGGCGTCTCGCGCTGGTCACATCAGGCGACGCAACCCCTGTCCTCCTGGACGACTACGCCGTCGAGCGTCACGCAGTCGCCGCGGAGGTCGTGGACGGCGCCCGCCGGCTCAGCCGCCTGATGCTCTCGACGAGCCGCGTGGGGGCGGAGAAGAGGCGACTCGCGCTCTTCGCCCTCGGGCATCTCGGCAGCGCATCCGCCCACCGGGCCGCAGTGACCGCGCAGCTCACCGTCGACTACTCGCCTCTGGGCACCGTGGTCACCGATCACCATCACCTCGCCGGCCGACGGCTCCCCCCTGTCACGGGCATCACCCACGACGGGGTCGCCACGAGCGTGGAAGAGATCATCTCCGGCCCCGTCCACACCGTCATCGTGTTCAGGTCACCGGACGACGACTCACCGCCCGCTGCGCCCGTATTGCGCCACGGCGTGGCCACGAGCATCCCGATCGTCGATGGCGACGGCGGGCTCGCCGAACTCACCGGGCACCGATCGGGGATGATCGTGGTCCGTCCCGACGGCTACGTCGCCGCCAACGTCGATGCCCGCGGAGGGCGGATCGTCTCGATGCACCTCGATCGTCTCCTCCGGCGCGGCTGAAACCGCGGCCTCACCCTCCTCCGGTGACGCCTGGGCCGTCGACACCGGTCGAGCGGTGTGCGGTGAGCGTCCTGTCTTGCCAGACTGAACGGTGATCGGAAAGGACGGGGATGCCGGGAGAGAGTTTCGTCGCCGAGGCGTGGGAGGCGTGGAAACGCCGCGACACCGAGGTCTCGGTGCGGCGGGCTCTCGACGCACACAGCGCGTCCCTGCGCGCCGAGGCGCTCTCCGGCTCGGGTTCGACGGCGGGGGCGATCGACCGCGGCGACCGAGGCCCTCTGCGTCTGGCATGCTACTTCGCTCTGCGTGGACGTCGAGTCGGCCTCCTCCTCCCCTACCTCGACGCCGTCAGGGACCTCCCCGTCGGGGTTCTCCGCGACGGGGCCCTGTCCGCGGCGGCGGTCGGCCGAGGGGATCTGACTGCGGCCGCGGCCCTCGCGCTCTCGACGTCGACAGCACCGGACGACGTGGAGCAGGTGAACCCCGACGACTCCGGGGCGGGACTGCGGGCCGCCCTCCTGGCCGAGGTGACCCTGGCGAGCGTCGCGAGTGGGTCGTGGACGCTCGCTCGCGAGTGCGCCGAGGCCGCCCGGGAGGTCCTGAACCGGATCCATCCCGTCGCGCGGGACCCGGAGACCACCTACGACCTGCTCGGACTCGACGCGATCATCGAGTTCCACACCGCGTCCGGAGAGACCGCCTTCACCGCTCTCGTCGACGCCGTCGGTTCGCTGCGTGCCCGCAACAGCCTCACCGGGGTTCACGCGCTCGCACTGATCGGCCTCGGTGACCTCCAGCACATGAAAGGCCGCCTCGGTGAGGCCGCCCTCGACCTCACCCGGGGCGCCAAGCTCGCCGATCCCGCCCGCCCAGGCCTCGCCACCCATGCCCTGATCGAGCTCGCATTCGTGCGCGTCCGGCAGGGTAGGTGGGCGGACGCCGCGGACGTGGTCCGGAAGACCATCGTGCCCCTGGGAGCGATCGACCACGACTGGCTCGAGCCCCAGGTGCTGTCCATCCACGGGCTGCTGCTCGCCCTGAGCGGCGACCTCGACACCGCCGCGCCGATCCTGGAGCACGGCGCTCTGCTCGCCCGCGACATCCCCTCGTACCTCGCCTCCATCGTGCTGCTTCACGCGAGGATCGCCACGGCAATCGCCCGAAACGACTGGCAGGAGCTGAGTCACGCCCTCGACGACGCAGGAGACCCGGGGTACAGGCATCCCTATCCCGCGGGCGAGTGGAACGCGCTCAAGCTGCTCGCGGCCTGGCACCTGGGCAACCGAACCGAGTTCGGGCGCCGCCTCACCGAGTGGTCGCTCACCGCGGAGTCGGGCGACAACTCCTACTACTGGGCATTCGCTGCCATCAAGGCCGAGCACGAGCGGCGGTACGCCGACGGCATGCGAGCCGTCGAGCGTGCCCTCGAGTCGGTGTCACCCGACGACGACCCTCTCGGTCGCGCCTGGGTGCGCATCGTGGCCGGCACGTACATCAGCCGTCACGGCGACGGCGGCGGCCCCGATCCCGTCCGCGCTCTGGGCGTCTACGAAGAGGCCAACGCTGAACTGCGGCAGCTCGGAGCCGCCACCTACGCCCGACTATGCGAAGGCATCATCACCCGCACCACCGCCGAGCTCGAACGCGCACGCGAGATACACCCCTCGGCAGTCCTCACCGAGCAGCAGCACCGCATCGCAATGGCCGTCGCCCAGGGCTACACGAGCGATGAGATCGCGTCGATCCAGCACCTCTCCAAACGCACCATCGACTATCACGTCACCAACATCCTCCGCCGCCTCGGCATCAGCAACCGCCGAGAGATAGCGCGCGTGCTGGCGCACGATACCGACCTCTGAGGCGCGATGCCCCGGCTCGATGTAGCTATCCGGATCTGGGCCCACCGACCTGTCTCGCAAAGCTGAAGATCTACGAGACAACCGGGGGGGGGTGGACACGGCCGGCCACTCCCGTCCCCCGGCTTCCCGGTCGTCCTCGATGTCTCGCGAAGTCATCTCGTCGAGCAGCGTGTAACCGATCAACTTCGCCAACGGAGCTCCGGTGTCTCGTAACCCACGGTGAGAAGGTTACGAGTCGGTTGTGGTGTGGTGAGGCGCAGAGTCAGCGGCATTCTCCGCCTGATGGGAAGCCTGTTTCGGCTTCAGTTCGCTCACGATCGTTCCTGCGACGATGAGGGCGGCTCCGAGGATGGCGAGGGCAGGGAGTCGGTCGCCGGCGAGGCGTCCGATGATGCCACCCCACACCGGTTCGCCCGCGTAGATGATGGTCGCGCGGGTCGGAGAGACGGAGCGTTGTGCCCAGTTCATCGTGAGTTGGATGAGGCAGCTGCTGGCGCCGAGGGCAAGGGCGGCGACGAGCCACACCCAGGAGAAGGCGGGGATCGCCTCGCCGGCGACGGGCATGAACGCGAAGGAGAACGCTCCGGCGACAAGCAGCTGCACCACGGTCACTCGGCCGAGGTCGACCCGGCCGGCGAAGACGCTGATCAGAATGATCTCGACCGCGATCGGAATCGTGCTGATGAGGGTGGCGATTTCGCCGGTCCCCATCGCAACTCCCGATTGCGGGCCGGCGATGAGAAGGAGCCCGACGAACGCGAGCGCAACGCCCGCGAAAGTGAGCACACCCGGCCGCTTGCGGAAGACGATCCACTGCAGAAGCGGCACGAGCGGAACGTACAGGGCGGTGATGAAAGCGGAGGTGCTGCTCGGAATCGTCTGAAGACCGTACGTCTGCAGGCCGTAGCCCAGGAAGATCATCAACCCGATCGCGACGCCGGCACCGACATCGATACGCCGCATTCCGCGCAGCGTCCGGTGGAACACCAGCGCGCTGATCACCCCGGCGGCCAAGAAGCGCACTCCTACGAAGAACAGCGGGCCGCTGTGATCCATCGCGAGGTGAACGGCGAGGAACGTGCCACCCCAGATCGCGGTGATCCCGATCAGCGCCCATTCCGGTCTCGTGAACCGGACGACACTGGGAAAGCGCAACATATTGCACACCCTAGAGTGCAGAATAGTGCGCATGCAAATCATGTCGTCGTCCGCCGTACTCACGCATGTCGGCAGCAACCTCCGCCGCGCGCGACAGGGGGCGGGGCTGAGCCAGGCGGCTCTCGCCGAACGCTCCGGCATCAGCCGGCGAACGATCGTCAACGCCGAAGCCGGCGAAGCGAACATCAGCTTGACCGGCGTCGACCGGCTCGCCGAGGCGCTCGGCACCACCTTCACCGTCCTCGTCTCCGCACCCGACGCCCACCCGGTGGCCATCAACGAGGTGGCCTGGCGCGGCCAGGACGCCGCGAGCGTCGCCGTGCTGCTCTCCTCCGTTCCGGCCCGGGCGGAGACACAGCTCTGGACGTGGACGCTGGGACCGGCCGACCGGTACGACGCGCAACCCGATCCGGAAGGGTGGCACGAGATCCTGCTCGTCGCCGCCGGGTCCCTCCTTCTCGAGCGCGGACCGGAGAACGTCGAACAACTGGACGAAGGGCGGCACATCGCCTTCTCAACCGCTCAGCCCTACTCATATGTGAACGCGAGCAACAGCGACCCCGTCACCTTCACACGCATAGTCGTGAACTGACACCCGCATTCGAGCACATAGCGGGTCGCGATCATTTCGACGGGTTCGCGAGATGTCTCGTAAAGCTAAGGATTTACGAGGCAACGGGGGTGGACACGGCCGGCCACTCCGGTCCCCCGGCTTCCCGGTCGTCCTCGATGTCTCGCGAAGTCATCTCGTCGAGCAGCGTGTTTCGATACCGACTGTTGGGATTTGTGAGACATCGATTGCCTAGTGAGGCTTCTCGGCCATACCCGCGTCAGCACAGCCGGGCATGACGCTCAGCTCCGTGTCGATTCAGCCCTGTTTACAGGGTGCGGAAGCGAGACATTTTCGCCGACATCCACGTGCGGTCTATTTCTGTCGGGATCGACCCGGCGATGTCGATGGGTTGGCTGTTGCTGAACATGCTCGCGACCCTCGCCGAGAACGCGCGTGAACCGATCGCCGAACGCGACAACGCCGGCATTCAGCCAGTCGACCGCGGCGCCCGAATCGCCGGCCGTTGCCGCATGAAGTGGGGCAAACGGTTGGCAGTCACCGCTCGAATCGAGATTGACCAAGGCTATGAGTGCGGAGACGGTGGGATTTGAACCCACGGTACCCTTGACGGGTACTCCACCTTAGCAGGGTGGTGCACTAGGCCGAACTATGCGACGTCTCCTTGGCTTTCGCCTCCGCCATCATAACCGATGCACGGGGGCTGTCATCACAGGGGGCCGGCGACCGGGGTCACGGGCATCCGCAGCTGGTGCGCACCGTGAGCGAGACCGGCACGACTGTCGCGGGCTCGTAGCGAGCATCCGGAGCCGCGAAGCGCTCCAGCGCGCGGGCCGCGGCCAGACGGCCGAGGCGCGCCGGGTCTTGGTCGATGACGCTCACCGACGGCGTGAGACGGTCGGCCATCGGGAAGTCGCCGAAGCCCACGAACGCCGTCGCGGACTGCTTGAGCGCCGCGAAGGCGTGCATGGTGACGCGGGCGTTCGAGGAGAACGCGGCGGTCGGCGGATCGGCCAGGCGGCGCAGGCGGTCGAGTTCGAGGGCGGCACCGGATTCGCTGCCGGCGTCGAACGCGATCAGGCGCTCGTCGAGCGGCAGGCCCGCATCCGCCAGCGCCTCGGTGTAGCCCTCGAGCCGGCGGCGGGTGCTGGGCGGATGCGTCTGGTCGGCCAGGAAGGCGACGCGGGTGTGCCCGTGCTGCAGCAGGTGCTGGGTGGCGAGGTAGGAGCCGTGCCGGTCGTCTTCGACGAAGGAGTCGGCGTCGAGATCGACCGGGCCGCGGTCGACGAACTCGATCGGGGTGGTCTCCATCCACGGGGCGAGCCAGGCGTGGTCGGCGGCGACGGGGGCGAGCACGAGGCCCATCAGCTGGGTGCGCAGCAGCGCCTCCAGCACGGGCCTCTCGCGCGCCGGGTCGTCGCCGATGCTCGTGACCAGCGTGGTGAGGCCGCTCGCCGAGCAGACCCGTTCGACGGCGCGCACGACGGCCGCGAAGAAGGGGTCGACCACATCCGGGACCGCTACGCCCACACTCGACGACCGGCCGGCCCGGAAGGTGCGGGCGAGCACGTTGGGCACGTAGTTGAGGGTGCGCATCGCCTCCTCGACCCGTTGCCGGGTCTCGGGCAGCACGTGCGGGTCGTCGTTGAACACGCGCGAGACCGTCTTGGCGCTCACGCCGGCGAGCTCGGCCACGTCTTGCATCGTGGGCATGCGCTCTCCTCACTGCCTGGCGGACAGCAGCGCGGGCCGCCATCCGACCGAAAGTCTAGGGCGACCCGCGCATCCGGCCCGACGGGGACCGGCCGGCAGACGGATTACTCGCGGTTGGCGAGCACCTCGTCGATGATGGCGGCGAGCTCCTTCAGGCGGGGAACGGCCTTCGTGGTGAGCAGCTCCTCGCGGGTGTCGGAGGAGATGGACAGGCTGTCCTTCCAGAGCGAGCGGCCGGCCATGGCGCCCTGGGCGCCGTTCACGACGGCGGTGCGCACCTGGTCGACGAAGGTGGCGTGGTCGACACCGGCCGAGAGCACGGCCCACGGCACACCGGCGGCGGCCGCGGTGACGGCGGCGGAAGCTTCAGCCGAACCCGGGTACTGCAGCTTCAGCACCTTGGCGCCGGCCGCGACGCTGAGCTCGGCGGCACCGGAGATGAGCGACGGGAAGACCTCGGCGTACGCCTCGTCCGACTCGTCCTCGAGCTGGTAGGTGAGGATCTCGACGATCAGCAGCACACCCTCGGCCTCGCACTCGGCGGTGAGGCGCGCGATGTCGTCGAGCACGACCTTCTCGTCCTCGCGGCGGTCGGCACGCAGGTACCAGAGCATCTTGGCGGCGTCGCCACCGAGCTCACGGATGCGACGGGGCGTCATGCCCTCGACGTAACGGGTGCGCTTCAGGCCGTTCTCGGTGGCGAAGCCCGACTCGTCGAACGCGACGACCAGACCGGTGTCGCTGTCGAGCGTTCCGTCGTCGACGACGCGGGGCAGCGCGGTGGAGGGGTCGAGCAGGATGGCGGGGGCTTCGTTGCCGAGGAACTTCAGGAGGTCGCTCTTGGCATCGGCGAGCTCGTCCTTGCTGATGCCGGCGGCGCCGTTCGGGGCATCCTTCATGACGGCCTTCATGCCGTTGCGCTGGTCGGCGGCGACGATCAGCATGCCGCCCGCAGGGGTGCTGATCTTGGCGAGCGCGCGGCGCTCGAGGGTGGTGAGTTCGGTCACGGGGATGTCTCCTTGGTGAGGGTGGTGCTGGATGGATGGTCGGTTCGGGGGCGCCGAGTGGTGGAGCTGCGGCGAGTGGGTCGGCGGAGGGTAGGTCAGCGGAGGGTCGTAGTTGCGGATGCTCGGGTGGGGGCTTCGGGTGCGCCGACGGAGGCCGCATCCGGAGCCAGAAGGCGGGTGGCGAACACCGCGGCGCCGTAGGCGGTGTCTTGCGAGCGGTCGGAGACACGCACGCCGGCCAGCACCTCGGACCGAGCGCGCTGCACCGAGCGCATGCTCGCCCAACCACCGGTGAGCAGGGCCGAGCGGGCCGGCGCAACCTCGCGGTCCATGGCCTCGACCAGCAGGGCCAGCTCGTCGTTGCCGTGCCGCAGCACCGCGCCGAACAGGTCGGCGGGGCCCGCGCCGTCGGCCCGCACCACGAGGCGCAGCACGCCGTCGTCGTTGCGGGCACCGGCCACCTCGACATCACCGGGCTGCAGCACGCCTTCGTAGGGCTGCTCCATCACGGCGGCATCGAGGGCATCGCGGCCGGCGCGGTCGTTCACGCCCACGAGCTGCAGGGTGCGGCGCATCAGCAGGCCGGTCTTGACGCCGGCGACGAGCACCCACTTGCCGGGGACGACGTGCCGCACGCAGTTGATCAGCCAGTCGGCGAGGCGGTCGCGGGCCTCGAACGGCAGCGGGGCATCGAGCACACGCAGCAGCACCTCGGCCGTGCCCATCGACACGTGGTAGCGGTCATCCGGGAACTCGCCCGTCGAGACGGCCGACACCAGGTGGTCGTGGCCCGCGACGGTGAGTCGGGCGCCTTCGAACGAGGCCGGCAGCCAGTCGACGGATGCCTCGCCCAGCGGGGTGCCGGCATCCACGAACGGGGGCAGGAAGTCGGGGGTGACACCGAGGTGCGCCAGCAGCTCGGGCCAGGGCGCTCCGGTGTCTTGATCGAGCAGGCCGGTTCGGGAGGAGAGCGAGTACTCGGCCGCCTGCTCGCCGCCGAGGGCCGCCACGACGAATTCCGGCAGGTTGAGCCAGCGTGCGCCGCCGAGGTCGAGTCCTTCGTCGCGCAGGTGCAGGATCTTGATCACCGAGACCTGCACGCCGAGCGGCAGGCCGGTGCGGCCGGCGAATTCCTCACGGATGCTCGTCGGCAGCGCGTGCACCTGCTCGGCACCGCGCGGGTCGAACCAGGCGATCGCGGGGGCGACGGGTTCGCCGTCGGCGCCGAGGATGACGCCCGACTCCCCCATGCCCGAGACGGCCACGGCGCCGACGCGGGCATCCTGACCGCGCAGCTCGCGCAGGTCGGCGTCGACGAGCTCGATCAGTGCGCGCACCGTGGCGACGAGGTCGGCGGCCTCCATGGTGGTGGTGCCGGCGGCGCCCGCGCGCCACGGCGTGGGCAGCTGGCGGATGAGCACCTCGGCGCCGGCGTCGTCGGCGACGAGGATCTTCACGCCGGTGCTGCCGAGGTCGAGGCCGGCGACGAGGGTGTTGCTCACGGGGAACTCCTGGGGGTGATGGGACGTAGCGCGTCTCTGCGGCCGCCCATGTCATCGATGTCATGCTCACCCTAACACGCCCATGTCATCGATGTCACGCATCGGCCTGCGCGACTGTCCACGCCGTCGTTCTGCCGTCCGTGTCCGCCCGACGCGGTAGTCGCAGGCGCGCCCTCGACGATGAGGAGAAATTGCTCCTGCGCACCGATCGGACGCGTACCGGCTGCGGTGAGGCCGGCCGGCGCCAGCGACGGAGCTCTGGACTCGATTCGGACCGAGACTCCGTCGTAGGCCACGAACTGCCCGGGACTCCGTCGTAGGCCACGAACTGCCCGGAACTCCGTCGTACGCCACGAACTGCCCGGAACTCCGTAGTTGGCCACGAACTGCCCGGTACCCCGTCGTTGGCCTCGGAACGCCCGGGACTCCGCCGTCGCGGAGATGGCCCGAGCGGGTCAGACGGCGGTGTAGCCGCCGTCGATGACGATGCTCTGGCCGGTGAGGTAGGAGGAGGCGTTCGAGGAGAGGTAGACCACGAGGCCGTGCAGGTCGGCGGGCTCGCCCATGCGGCCGGCGGGGATCGTGCCCACCCAGCGGGCGGCGAGGTCGGGGTTCGCCTCGGTGAACTCGCGGGTCATGTCGGAGAGGAAGTAGCCGGGGGCGATCGCGTTCACCCGGATGCCCGACGGCGCCCACTCCACCGCGAGCGACGACGCGAGGTGGCTGACCGCCGCCTTCGACGAGTTGTAGGAGGCCTGGAACTGCGGCTGGTTCACGATGAACCCCGACATCGACGAGATGAACACCGCCGACGACGGGATGCCCGCCGCGAGCGCCCGCCGCGCGAACGACTGCGCCGCGAAGAACGTGCCGTCGAGATTCACCGACAGCACCTTGCGCCAGGTCTCGGGCGGCACGTCGACGCTGTCGCCCCAGATGGTGATGCCCGCGGCGGTCACCAGCAACGAGGCGGTGCCGAGCTCCTGCTCGGCCCGGCCGAACACCGCGTCGAGCGCGGCGCAGTCGGTGACGTCGACCACGTAGCCACGCGCCTCGACGCCGAACTCCGCGGCCAGCGTCGACGCCGACTGCTCGACGGTCGGCAGCAGGTCGACGAGCGCGACGTTCACGCCCTGACCGGCCAGCGCCGTGGCGAGTGAGTAGCCGAGCCCGCGGGCTCCTCCGGTGACGACCGCGGTGCGGCCCTTCAGATCTTCGAACATCAGCTCAGCTCTCTCTCGACTTCGACTTCGGCTTAGGCGGGTCAGGGGGAATTTCAGGATGGTGGGGCGAAAGGGGCGGCACGACGAGCATCCGTCGGCCGGCCGCGCTCAGATCTCCTGGTCGGTGGGCAGGATGACGAGGTCGCGGATGGTCACGTGCCGCGGCCGCGTGAGCATGTAGAGCACGGCATCCGCGACGTCGTCGGAGAGGATGCCCGTGCGGTCGCCCACCTTCTGGTCGACGCCGTCCGCCCCCTCGGCGAACCCCCACAGCTCGTTCAGCACCACGCCGGGCGCCACCGCTCCGGCGCGCACCCCCGTGCCCACCAGCTGGCGGCGCAGGGTGTGCACGAACGACTGCATCGCGTGCTTCGTGGCGGAGTAGACCGGCTCCCAGTGGATGTCCTGGTGCCCCGACACCGAGCTCGTCACCAGCACGTCCCCGGTTCCGGCCGCGATCAGGTGTGGCAGCGCGGCCCGCACGGTGGCCATGGCCCCGAACACGTTCACCGACACGAGCTGCTCGATGGCGAGCGGATCGGTGTCGACGAAGTCGCCCCCGGTGTACAGACCCGCATTGGCGAGCACGTCGTCGAGCCTGCCGAACTCGGTGAGGGCCACGCGCACCGCCTCCTCGGAGGTCTGCGGATGCGCGACGTCGCCGGCCACGATCCGCGCCTCCCCGGGCAGGCCGTCGGCCACCTGGCGCAGACGCTCCTCCGACCGCCCGACCAGCACGAGCCGGGCACCCTCGGCCGACATGGCCTGGGCGTAGGAGCGGCCGATGCCCGAGCTCGCCCCGGTGATCAGGGCGACCCGGCCGGCCAGGCGGCCGGTCATGGGGGTGGTGCGGTCTGCGGCGTTCGTCATGCGGTGGCTCCGTTCGGCTGGGGTTCGCTCGCGGCGGCGGCGGCCGACGCGGCGGCGAGCGCCTCGCGGCGCAGCAGTTCGTCGGGGCGGGTGTCGATGCGCGCCACGTCGGCCGCGCTGAGGAAGACGGGGCCGCCCGCCGCGAGCGAACCGACGATCACCTCGGCCACCTTCACCGCCATCTCGGTGATCTGCAGCACCTCGGCCGGGCTCGCCCCGAACGCGAACATGCCGTGGTTCTGCAGGTAGACCACCTTCGGAACGCGACCGGTCGTGCGCAGCCGTTCGCGCAGCATCCGCCTCACCGCCCGGGCCAGCTTCAGACCCGGGTCGATGTAGGGCACGAGCAGCGGATCGGTGCCGAGCACCACGATCTGGTCGGGGAAGAGCGAGCCCTCCACGAGCAGCGAGGCCCGCGGCGAGCAGAGCAGGGCGTTGACGGCGATCGGATGCGTGTGACCCACCGCCTCGACGCCCGGCAGGTCGAGGCACACGGCGTGCAGCAGGGCCTCGACCGAGGGCCGCCGGCCGCCCGTGGAGGCCGCCGCGAACAGGGCGCGCACGGCCTCGTCGCCGGCCGCGTCGGCGGCGGTTGCACCGCCGTCGCTCTCGGGCGCATCGACCAGGGCCAGCACGTCGGCCACGCGCACCGGCACGAAGTCGCCCGGCTCGGCGACGGCCATCGAGGCGCCGGAGGCCTTGACGAGCATCCGTCCCCCGTCGACGGCGACCGAGGTGTTGCCCTCGGCCAGCACCGCCCAGGCGCGGTCGGGCCGGCCGAGCTCGCGCGAGAGCTCGACGAGCTGCCGCCGGGCGCCGGCCGATCCTGAACTCGCTTCGGTCATGCCGGTGAACCTTTCAGACGGGCGGCCGAGGGCTCGTACCGCGCGATCTCTCCCCCGGCCTCACCGCCCGCCGCGTAGACCTCGGCGAGCGAGGCGAACTCGCCCGCCGCCACGAACTGCACCGCGAGGTTGCCGAAGGCCGAGGCCTCGGCCGGGCCCGCCACCACCGGGAGTCCGGTGAGCTCGGCGGTGCGACGGCAGAGCAGGTCGTTGCGCGAGCCCCCGCCGACGATGCGCACCGAGCGCACGCCGAGACCGGTCGCCGCGGCCAGCACGTCGACCGACTCTGCGTAGGCGACCGCGAGGCTCTCGACGATGCTCCGCACGGTGCCGAGCACGCCGTCGGGAGCGGGTTGTCCGGCCTCCGTGCAGAGCCGGGCGATCCGCTCGGGCATGTCGCCGGGAGCGAGCAGCCGCCCGTCGCCGACGTCGAACACCGGCGTGGCCAGCTCGGGGCGCGCGATGGCCTGACGCACCAGGTCGACCGGGTCGAGCATCCGCCCCGCCTCGTGCGACCACTGGCGGGAGCACTCGACCAGCAGCCAGAGCCCGGCGAGGTTGCGCAGCAGGAGGGTCGAGTCCCCGGCCCCGCGTTCGTTCGTGAGCCCGGCCGCGAAGGCCTCGTCGGTGAGCACGGGCGCCGAGAGGCTGAGGCCGGCGAGCGACCAGCTTCCGCTGGACACCAGCAGCTGGCCGTCGTCGGGCTCCGCGAAGGCGAGGGCCGACGCCGTGTCGTGCTCGGCCACGTGGAACACGGGCACCGGATGCGCGGCGCCGATCCGCTCGGTGACCCAGGGCAGCGTGACCCCGGCCCGGGCGCCCGGGGCCACCGTTCCGGGAAGCGTGAAGGAGCCGAGGCCGAGGGCGTCGACGAGCTCGGCCGACCAGTCGCCGGTCTGCGCGTCGAGCAGCTGCGTGGTGGAGGCGATCGTGCGCTCGGCGCTCGTGGCCCCCGAGAGTAGATGCACCCACAGATCGGGCACGAGCAGCACGGTGCCGCCGGGCTCGGCGCTGTCGGGCTCGGTGGGGTCGGACTCGGCGGGGTCGGGCTCGGCGTAGTCGGGCTCGGCGGGGTCGGACTCGGCATAGTCGGGCTCGGCGCGGTCGGGCTCGGCGCGGTCGGACTCGGCGTGGCCGGACTCGGCGTGGCCGGACTCGGTGCTGCCAGATTCGGCGCGGTCGGACTCGGCGTAGTCGGGCTCGGCGGGGTCGGACTCGGCGTAGTCGGGCTCGGCGGGGTCGGACTCGGCGTAGTCGGGCTCGGCGCGGTCGGGCTCGGCGCGGTCGGACTCGGCGTGGCCGGACTCGGCGTGGCCGGACTCGGTGCTGCCAGATTCGGCGCGGTCGGACTCGGCGTAGTCGGGCTCGGCGGGGTCGGACTCGGCGCGGCCGTCCTCGGCGCGGTCGGGCTCGGCAGCGCGCGCTGCGCGGACAGCGGCGCGCAGGCGGTACGACGTGTTGATGGGCTGCGGCGGGATGCCCGACAGCGTGTAGGAGCGGGCGGCGGTGACGACGGACTCCGCCTCGGCGGGACCCGCGGGGTCGGCTCCGCGGTAGTGGTCGACGGGTGGGATCGGGCGGGAGTCCGCCGAAGCGGCCTGCGCCTGCGGGTCGGCGGATGCAGCCGGTGACCCGGCCCCTGCGCCTCCGGGCGGGAGCAGCGCGTAATCGACGCCCCAGCTGTCGACGCCGATGCCCGCGAGTTCGCGCCCGTGCTCGGCCGCGACCCGCACGGCGGCGGCGAGGCCGGCGAGCGTCTCATCGAAGAGCCGGTCGACGTCCCAGCGCAGTGTGGCTCCCGGCGCGAGAGACTCCGGATGCGGGCCGTTCGCGAACCGGTGCACCTCCGTCATCCGCACCTGGCGCTCGCCCTCCGCGCCCGCACCGGAACCGGCACCGGCCTCGACGAAACCGAGCATCACGCGGCCGCTGGACGCACCGAGGTCGACGGCGGCGTAGGCGGCCGGCGGTCGAACGCTCATCGGCGGTGTCACTTCCTCGTGCCCGGGCGGCAGCGCGTCGCATCCGGTCGCGCTGAATGTTATTTCGTGTGAAATGTAGCATTGGCGAACAGGATCGGGCAAGGTGGATGCGGATGTCTCGCGCGACAGGATCCGCGAGAGAACCTGCGGCCAGACCTGCGGCCGGAACGGTCACGGCATCCGGGGAAGGATCGGTGATGGCGCTCAAGGGAACCCTCGACGGCGAGAGCCGGCGGGCCGCCCTGCTCGAACTCGCCGAGGAGAAGGGTGGCCTGCACCTCTCCGAGGCGGTCGAGCTGTGGGACGTGCATCCGATGACCATCCGCCGCGACTTCGAGCTGCTCGAGAGCGTCGGCCGCGTGCGCCGGGTGCGGGGCGGCATCGTCGCGGTGCAGGCCGACGCCTTCGCCACCCGGCAGAGCCGCAACCTGCGCGCCAAGGAGCGCATCGCGGCGAAGATCCTCCCCCTGCTGCCGGTCGACGGGGCGGTCGGGCTCGACTCCTCGTCGACCGCGTTCGTGCTCGCCGACGCGCTCCCGGGCGACAGCCGCTTCACCGTGGTGACCAACGGGTTGAGCGCGTTCGAGGCCCTCGCCCGCAAACCCGGGGTGCGCGGCTACCTCACCGGCGGTGAGCGGGAGGAACAGAACCTCAGTCTCGTGGGCGCACTGACCGTGTCGGCGTTCTCGGCGTTCCACTTCGATCTGGCGATCATGTCGGCGCTCGGCGTGCACGGCGAGAGCGGCACGAGCGAGAGCACGCTGGCCCAGACGGCGGTGAAGGATGCGATGGCGCGCGCCTCGGCCGAGGTCGTGCTGGCCGTCGACGCCTCGAAGCTGCAGTCACGGGCGCGCGTGCGGGCGCTCGCCCTCGACCGCGTCGACGTGCTCGTCACCGAGCTCGACCCCGCCGACCCGCGCCTGGACCCGTACCGCGCGCTGGTGCCGCGCATCCTGTAGCCCGCCCCTCCCCCGCTCCCCTACGCCGACCCGTCACTCAGTCCCGCTTACGCGGGCCCATAACGGGACGAACTGACGGCTCGGCGGGTGGGGGTGGAGAGGATGAGGGCCGACCCGTCACTCAGTCCCGCTTTCGCGGGGCCATAGCGGGAGGAACTGACGGGTGGGGGGTGGAGGGGGCGGGGAGGGGAGGATCAGGGGCGGGCGGGCTCGGTGAGGGGGGTCGCGGGGTCGGGGTCGAGGTCGAGGCGTGCATCCGGAGCCTCGTCCAGCGCGGAGAGGAGCGTGGTGGGCTGCATCACCGCGAGCGCTCCCCACGAGGCGGCCCGCTGCACGCCCGCGGCGACGTCGACCGTGCCGTCGGCGCGGGTGGAGCCCACCAGGAAGCCGGCGAGCGAGGCATCCCCGGCCCCCGCGGTGTTCACCACCCGAGCGCTGGCCCGCGCCAGCTGCACACCGGCCGCCGACACGGCGAGCGCCCCGTCGGCGCCCATGCTGACGTAGACGATGTCACAGCCCGCTTCGTGCAGCCGTCGTGCGGCGGCCACGACGTCGCCGACCGTGTCGAGGGCCGTTCCGGTGAGCTCGGCGAGCTCGTGCGTGTTCGGTTTGATCAGCCAGACCGGCGCGAGGTCGGCGGCGAGCGCGGCGAGCGAGGCCCCGGCCGTGTCGACGGCCACGCGCACACCGCGATCGGATGCTCGCCGCACCAGGTCGAGGAACGGCACCGGGCGATCCGACCCGGCCAGCGCGGGGATCGACCCCGACACCACGAGCCAGTCGGCGTCGAGCCGTTCGAGCTCGGCCTCGGTGCGCTCGACCAGAGCCCGCCAGAGCGCGGCCGAAACCGGAACCGGGTTCTCGTTGACCTTCGTGGTGGCGCCCGAGGCGTCGAGCAGGGTCGTGTTGATGCGGGTGCGGCCCTCGTCGGCGACCCCGGCGAGCAGCGTCTCGAATCCGCCGTCGCGCGCGAGGGCCGTGCCCTGGGCGCCGAGTGCGAGCACCGCCGACACGGGCAGCGGCGAGAGCGCGACGGCGCGGGCGACGTTGACGCCCTTGCCGCTCAGCTCGGTGTGCACGGCCGTGGCCCGGTTGACCTCGCCGAGGTCGAGGTGGCCGAGGTGATAGGTGAGGTCGATCGCCGGGGCCGGCGTGAGCGTGACGATGCCGGTCATGCCGCCACCCCCTCCTTCTGCTCGTTCGCGTGTTCGTCGGCGCCCGCGGGCGAGGGCGAGCCGGTGCTCGGGCTCGGGCCGGACGCGTCTCCGGCGACGAGGACGTCGACGCCGGAGCCGGCGAGCAGCGCCGACAGGACCGGACCGGGGGCCTCCGTCAGCACCGCGAGGTCGACCGCGGAGAGCGGCGCCGACGCCACGGCGCCCCGCCCACCGGCGCCGAGGAGCGCGGGGGTGCCGACCAGCACCACCCGGCGGGCGGCCTCGACGACGGCCGCGACGAGCCCCGCCGCATCCGCCGTCTCGGCGAGCAGTCGATCGCCAGCGCCGAGACCCTCGGCCCCGAGCACGGCGACGTCCAGCCGGAGCCCGCCGGCGAGGTCGCGCGTCCACTGTCCGCCCGCCCGGCCGTCCGCCCCCACCTGGCCACCGAGCAGATGCACGGCGGGAGGATCGACTGCCCGCGCCGCCGCGAGGGCGATGGGCACCGAGGCGGTCATGATCCGCACCCCTCCGGCCGCCGGCAGCAGGCCCACCAAGGCCTCGCCCACTGCACCGCCGTCGAGGTACACCGCGTCGCCGTCGGCGATCGTCCCGGCCACCGCGCGGGCGACGCCGAGCGCCGTTCCAGCCGGCCACTCGTCCTCACCCTCGGCAGGTTCCGGATGCTGCGCCCCCACGTCGCTCGGGATCGCACCGCCGTGCGCGCGCCGCAGCCGGCCCGCCGCCTCGAGCTCGCGCAGATCGCGCCGCACCGTCTCGTCGGCCACGCCGAGCATCCGCGCCAGTTCGGCCACTTCCACCCGCCCGGCCTCCGCCAGCGCCCGCACGATCGCGTCGCGTCGAGCGGCCACGGCGCCCCCTTCGCGGCTCACGCGTCCGGTGGGTCGCCCGCCCGCCCCGCCTTCGCCCCCGGGCACCCGGGCGCCACCTCGCGCCACCGCCCCGCCGCCCCGGCTCATGCGCCCGACCCCTCGCCCTGCGGCGATGCCGGCTCCGGTGCCGGCTCGGCCGCCCGGGCGCTCCACCACGACCCGAGGGCCTCGGTGGCCTCGTCGAAGGCGCGGACGACCCCGGCCCAGTAGCCGGCCGACTCGGGCGTGGGCTGCACCGGCTCCGACCGCGCCACCAGCTCCTGCGCCGCCTCCACCGACTCGAACACGCCGACCGCCGCTCCCGCCACCGCCGCGGCCCCGAACGCACCGGCCTCCTCGTTCTGCACCACGGTCACCGGCGAGCGCAGCGCGTTCGCCACCAGCTGCACATAGAGGGGAGCGCGCGCGATGCCGCCCCCGAGCACCACCGGCTCGTCCCAGTCGAACTTCTCGCCGAGCGCGCGGGTGTGCCACACGTGCATGAGCGCGATGCCCTCGAGCGTTCCACGCAGCACGTGCGCCGGCGTGTGCCAGCCGCGCACCCCGGCGAGCGCCGCCGAGCTCGAGGCGCCGAGCGGCGAGTCCACGAGGAAGGGCAGCACGAGCGGCACCGGCTCCTGCGGGTCGAGGGCCGCCGCCTCGGCGAAGAGGCGGTCGCGGGCGGCCTCACCCTCCACCGTGGCGAGGTCGATGCCGAGCAGCCGCAGCATCCAGTTCAGCGCGGGCGAGGCGGTCGCCGAGGTCGACATCGCGATGCGTAGCTCGGGCCGGATCGACAGCCGCGACTGCCAGCGCACGTCCACGTCGGGCCGTGTGGTCGTGACCCCGTTCGTGCTGAACGAGCCGGCCACCAGGGCGAGTCGCCCGGGCACGAGCGCGCCCATCCCGATCGAGGCCGCCTGCACGTCGTGCATGCCGGCGGTCACCGGCGTTCCGGCGGCCAGGCCGGTGGTCTCCGCCGCCGACGGCAGCACCTGGCCCACCACGTCGCCACTGGCGTACAGCGGCGGCAACAGGCGCCGGATGTCGGCCGGCAGCCCGTAGGCCTCGATCACCTCGGGGCTCCAGGTGGCCGTCGCGGTGTCGAGGAAGGAGGCCGTGGCATCCGAGTAGTCGGTGGCGATGACGCCGGTCAGTCGCAGCCGGATGACGTCCTTGCAGAACAGCATCGCCGACGCCGCCCGCACCCGGTCGGGGTCGTGCCGCAGCAGCCAGCGCAGCAGGTTGCCCGCCGCCCCCGGTGTCGGCTCCTGGCCGGATCGCTCGAGCACCACGCGCATCCGCTCGTCGTCGGCGGCGAGCTCGGCCGCCTCGACGTACGCCCGCGAATCCATGGCGGTGATCGCCGGACCGACGGCCTCTCCCGACGCGTCGACGAGGTGCAGTCCGTCGCCGTGACCGGTGATGCCCACCGCCACGATGTCGCGCGGGTCGACCCCCGACGATTCGACGGCCTCGGCGATCGCGCCGGCCGCGGCCGCCCACAGCTCGTCCTGCGAACGCTCCGCGTGGCGCGGCGTGCTGCGGTCGACCGGGCTCGATCGCCGCCCGATGCCCAGCGGCCGCAGCCGTTCGTCGTGCACCACGGCCTTCACCGCGGTCTGGCCGGCGTCGATGCCCAGCAGATAGCGGCGGCCCTCGATGGGTGTAGCCATGGCGATCCTCTCCGATCGAAGACACCGGATGCTCGCACGGCTCCGAGTGCACACGAGCGCCCGAATCTGCCCGCTTCGGAGATCATATCAACTCAAGCGGACGTTCTGACTCCCCGATTCGGGCGTATTCGGGTAGAGTCACCCCGAGACGACCCTGATCGGCGGAGCAGATGTACCCAGCGGAGCGGCACGCCGCCATCCTCGCTGCGGCGCGCGCCTCGGCGGGCGAGGTGGGCGTGCAGCAGCTGAGCCTCGAGCTCGGAGTCACGGCCGAGACCGTGCGCCGCGACCTCACCGCCCTCGAGCGGCGCGGGCTCGTGCGCCGGCGCCACGGTGGCGCACGGCTGGTGTCCCGGCCGCCGTTCGAGCCGACGCTGCACCAGCGTTCGCTGGAAGACGCCGCCGAGCGCGCGGCGATCGCCGCCGCGGTGGTGGAGCTCCTGCCCGAAGAAGGGGTGCTGCTGCTCGACAGCGGCTCGATGACGCTCGAGGTGGCCTCCCTGCTCGCCCACCGCAGACCGCGGGCCGCCGCATCCGCTGCTCTGCTCGTCGTCACCAACAGCCTTCCCGTCGCCCGGCTGCTCGGCGGCCACCCCGCCTTCACCGCGTACGTGCTGCCCGGTTCGGTGCGCGGCGTCACCCAGGCTGTGGTGGGGCCGTGGGCCGAGGAGCGCCTGGCCGGCCTCCGCGCCGACGTGGCGGTGGTCGGCGCCAACGGGGTCGTCGCGGGCGAGGGCGCCTTCACCACGCTGCCCGAGGAGGCCGCCCTGAAACAGCGGATGCTCGCCGCGGCCGCCCAGCGCATCCTCGCCGTCACCGCCACCAAGTTCGGCAGCACGTCGTTCTGCCGATTCGCCGGGCTCGACGGCTTCGACACGGTCGTCACCGACGACCGCCTCGACGCGGCGACCGCCGATCCGGTGCGCGCCGACGGCCCCGAGCTCGTGCTGGCCCATCCGACCGGCTGACGAACCGGCCGATCGCGCCCCACCGACCACATCCCGACATACCACCCGAGAGGAACCCACCCATGACCCTCGTCGCATCCGGCGGCATCCTGGCCGAGCACCGTGCCGTGCTCGCCTTCAACGTCATCCAGCTCGAGCACGCCGAGGCGATCGTGAGCGGCGCCGAAGCCGCCGGCCGCCCGGTCATCCTGCAGATCTCCGAGAACGCCGCCCGCTACCACGGCGGCCTCGCGCCGGTCACGCTCGCCACCCTCGAGCTCGCCCGCCGCTCGGCCGTCGACGTGGCCGTGCACCTAGACCACGCGGAGGACGAGGCGCTCGTGCTCGAGGCCGTCGAGCTGGGGGCGACCTCGGTGATGTTCGACGCGGCCACCCTCCCCTACGACGAGAACGTCGCCCGCACCGCCGCGATCGCCCGCTCGGCGCAGGCGAAGAACGTGTGGGTGGAGGCCGAGCTCGGCGCGATCGGCGGCAAGGGCGGAGCCCACACGCCCGGCGTGCGCACCGACCCGGCCGAGGCGGTGGCCTTCGTGGCCGCGACCGGCGTGGACGGCCTGGCCGTGGCGGTGGGAAGCTCGCACGCCATGACCTCCCGCAGCGCCTCGCTCGACTTCGAGCTCATCGCCGAGCTCGCGGCGGCCGTGCCGGTCCCGCTCGTGCTGCACGGCTCCAGCGGCGTCAGCGACGCCGATCTGGTGCGCGCCGTCGAGCACGGAATGCGCAAGATCAACATCTCCACGCACATCAACGGCATCTTCACCCGGCGCATCCGCGAACTGCTCGAAGCGGATGCGGCCCTGGTCGACCCGCGCAAGTACCTGGGTCCGGCGCGCGACGCCGTCGCCCTCGAGGTGCAGCGCCTGCTCGAGCTCGTGGCGTAACGCAGCCCCGGTGCGAACACCGCACCGACAGCAACGCAGAAGCGGGGGCGGGGTTCTCCCCCGGCGCC
>NZ_JBLZQV010000002.1:211348-854469 GCF_052048175.1 Herbiconiux dendrobii
CCGCTCCTCGTGTTCAGCTAACGACTAGCAGCTGGACTTGTAGACCGCGTCCGCACCGTCACCGTCGATGTTGTCCTTGGTGAGGATGGTGAAGCCGGTCTGGATCTCCGCCTCGGTGGAGTCGCCCTTCAGCGCGGCGATGGCCTGCTCGACGCCGTCCTGGCCGATGGTGGCGGGCTCCTGGGCGACGAGCGCCTGAACCGTGCCGGCCTTCAGCTGCTTGACCTGGGCGGGGCCCGCGTCGAAGCCGACGATGGTCACCGAGTCCTGCTTGCCGGCCTGCTGCACACCGGTGGCGGTGCCCTCGGCGGCGAACAGGTTGGCGGCGAAGATACCCACGATGTCGGGGTCCTTCTGCAGAGCGGCGGTGACGATCTCAGCCGCGGTGGCCGGCTCGTTGTGGCTGTACTGCACGCCCAGGTACTCGAACTTGCTGTCCGCCTCGGCCGCGTTCTGGAAGCCCTCGACGCGGGCGTCGGTGGTCGAGATGCCGGGGTCGACCGAGACCACGAGCACCTTGCCGCCGTCGGGGTGGGCATCCTGGATCGCCTTGAAGGCGGCCTCTCCGCCACCGACGTTGTCGGAGGCGATGGCCGAGACGGCGAACGACGGGTCCTCCACCGTGGTGTCGACGAGGACGACCTTGATTCCGGCGTCCGCCGCTGCCTTCAGGGGGGCCTGCATGGCGGTGACGTCGGTCGGGGCGATGAGCAGAGCATCCGGCTTGGAGGCGATGATCGAGTCGACGAGCGGCTTCTGCAGGGTGGGGTCGAACTTCTCCGGGCCCTGGGTGGTCACCGTGGCGCCGGCGTCCTTGGCCGCGGCCTCGATGCCGCACTGCATGGAGATGTAGAACTCGTCTCCGGCGACGCCCTGCACGAAGGCGATCTTGTAGCCGTCGCTGCTCGCGCCGTCGGTGCTCGTCGCCGAGCCGCCTCCGCTCGAGCAGCCGACGAGGGCGAATCCGGCGGTCGCAGCGATGGCGGCGACTCCCAGAACCTTCTTGTTCCACTTCATTGTGATACCTGTCCTTCTTGCGTATGTGCGTTGTGTGATCGGGGTAGGGATGCTGGTGGTGCTAGGTGTTCTTCCGTCTGAAGAAGTGACTCCAGAGGCTTGTGGAGGCTCCACGGGCCGCGGAGGCCCGGCGGAGCTGGTCGACGTACACCGCGGCGATCAGCACGGCGCCGACCGCGACCTGCTGCCAGAAGGGCTGCACGCCGGTGATGACGAAGCCGTTCTGCAGAACGGCCGGGATGAAGAGGCCGACGACGGTGCCGAAGATCGTGCCGTAGCCGCCGAACAGCGAGGTTCCGCCGATGACGACCGCCGCGATGACGTTCAGGTTGGTCTGCGACTGGCCCGCGATCGCGGTGGTGGAGAACTGCGACAGCGACAGGATGCCGGCGAGACCGGCGAGGGCGCCCGACATCGCGTACACCCGGATGAGGTGCCGGTCGACCTTCACGCCGACCCGGCGGGCGGCCTCCTCGCTCGAGCCCACCGCGTAGGTGTAGAGGCCGAACTTGGTCTTGTGCAGCACGAACGCGCCGATCAGGATGACGACGAGCGCGATCACCGAGATGATCGGGACGCTGCCCAGGATGTTGCCGTAGCCGATCGTGGTGGTGAGCACGGAGGGCACGTCGCGGATGTCGACACCGCCGGTGAGGATCTGGGCCAGACCGAGCGCCATGCCGAGCGAACCCAGGGTCACGATCAGGGGCGGCACCTTGGCCTTGGAGATCAGGATGCCGTTGAACGTTCCCCAGACCAGACCCGAGAGGATCGCGACCGCGAAGCCGACGAGCGCGGTTCCCCAGTCGTCGCCGCCCATGGCCCTCATCACCATCGCCGAGACGACGCCGGAGAACACCAGCACCGAGCCGACCGAGAGGTCGATGCCCGAGGTGATGATGATGAAGGTCATGCCGACGCCGAGCACACCGAGGATGGAGGCGTTCTGCACCACCAGCCGCAGGTTGGAGAACTGCGCGAAGGTGTCGGGCGCCAGGATGCTGAAGATGATCACGATGACGATCAGCACGAGGAAGATCTGGAAGGCCTGCGCCTTGAAGACCTTGGGAACGCGGCTCTTGCTCTCCCGGTCGACCGCCATGTTGATGGAGGTGGTCTCGGGGCCGGCCTCGGGACCGAACTCGGCCTTCTTGATGTCGGTGTCCCGGATGTCGTCGCTCATGCTGCACCCCTCGTGCTCGCGCCGGTCATCAGACCGACGAGTTCTTCCATGCTCGTGTCCTTCGTCTCGATCGACGCGGCGCGGTGGCCCAGGCGCAGAACCTGCACCCGATCGGAGACCTCGATCACGTGCGGCATCGAGTGGCTGATGAAGACGACGGCGATGCCCTTGTCGCGCACGCGCCGGATGGTCTCCAGCACGTTCTTGGTCTGCCGCACGCCGAGAGCCGCGGTGGGCTCGTCGAGGAAGACGACCTTGTTGGCCCAGTGCACGGCGCGGGCGATCGCGATCGCCTGGCGCTGACCGCCCGACATCGAGCCGACCGGCGAGGTGAGCGAGCGCACCGTGGCGCCCAGCTCGTCGAACGCCCGGCGCGACTCCTTGGCCATGGCCTTGGTGTTCATGGTTCCGAAGAAGCCGGCGATACCGGTGTTCATGATCTCGCGGCCGAGGTACACGTTCTGCACCGGGTCCAGGTGCGGGGCGAGGGCGAGGTCCTGGTGGACCGTCTCGATGCCGAGCGCGCTGGCCTGCTGCGGGTTGGTGAGCTGGATCGGCTGACCCTCGAACTTGATGGTGCCCTCGTCCACGGCGAGGTTGCCGGAGAGCGCCTTCACGAGGGTGGACTTGCCGGCGCCGTTGTCGCCGATCAGGGCGGTCACCTCGCCGGGGTAGACCTCGAAGTCCACGTCGTCGAGTGCTCGGACGTGTCCGAACGAGCGGGAGAGGCCTCGGGCCTCCAATACGGGGGTGCTCATGTCAGTTCACTCTCTTCCGGCCTGTGGGGGCCTGCGGGTGGTTCCGGATGCGGTCATCATCTGCTCCTGGTTCGTCGGGTTCGAAGGGGGGCGTCACACGATTCCCCCTTCGGCGAGGGTGCGGGGCCAGCCGACCCCGGGGGTGGCGACGAGCACACTGCCCGTGCCGCGCACCTCCCAGGGTCCGAACCCGGCGGGGACCGCGAAGACCTGGCCTGCGCGGTAGTCGATCTGCTCGGAGCCGGTGCCGGTTCCGTCGCCCGCGCCGGCCAGCACGCCTTCACCCTCGAGCACGAGGGCCACGGCGAAGCCGGCGCCCACGGCGACACCGGATGCCCCGGCCGCGGCCTCGGTCGACGCCGGAGCGGCGTGCAGCACGCGGAAGTACGGGTCGGCCGCCTCGGGGAGCGCACTCACCGCGCGGTCGTCGCGCGCCGCGAGGTCGATCCGGCTGATCAGCTTCTCGAGCTCGGCGGCGGGGAGCGCCTCGGCCGACACGGCCGGCATCACGGTCTCGAAGCCGAGGCCGAGGTGCGACTCCTCGCGGGTGGAGGTGGTCACCGACCACTCCAGCACGATCGAGAAGTCGGTCGGCTCCTGAACCTCGGCGAGGAAGATGCCCTCGTCGATGGCGTGCACCTGTCCCGCCGGAACGAGCACGCCCATGCCGCGCGACACCTCGATGCGGTTCATCCGCGAGAGCATCCATTCGGAGTCCTGCGCGTCGCGGCGGCGGTCGAGCTCGTCGCGGTCGACGTCTTCTTTCCAGCCGACGTGCACGGCCGAACCGGGCTCGGCGTCGAGGATGAACCAGGCCTCGGTCTTGCCGTACGGGCAGTCGAGGTGGCTGGCGGCGAAGGCGCGCGAGGGGTGCACGTGCACGGGGAGGCGCTGACGGGCATCCAGCAGCTTGACCAGGATGCCGGTGTCGCTCGCGCTCGCTGCGGAGGCGAAGTCGGGGCCCACCCACGCGGCGGGGTCGGCGACCACGAGGTCGCGCAGGATGTCGCCGGCCTCGGTGCGGGCCAGGCCGATGTCGCCCTGGTCGGCGCGCGAGACGGTGGCGGCGAGCCACTCCTCGGGCTGACGCTCGGAGGTCTGCTCGATGCCGCGCAGCGCCGCGATGCGGTCGCCGCCACGGTAGAAGTGGTCGATCAGATTGGGGGCCAGTGCGGCGGGGATCATGCGAGCTGTCCTTGCGTGGTGGAGACGGTGTCGGATGCGCGGGAGAGGCCGCCGGCACCGGGTGCGGCGGAGCCGGGTGCGGCGGAGTTGGGAGCGGCGATGCCGGGTGCGGCGGAGTTGGGAGCGGCGATGCCGGGTGCGGCGATCTCGCCCGAACCGCGCAGCAGCAGCGCGGTGGGCACGATCCACTCGCGGGGGTCGTTGCCCGGCTCCTCGCGGAGGGCGAGCAGGCGCTCGATGGCCGCGTTGCCGATCAGGAACGGGTCCTGGTCGATGCAGCTCACCCCGGGGCGCAGCACGTCGGCGAACGCGAAGTCGCCGAACGCGATCATCGCCGTGTCCTGGCGGTGGATGCGGTGCAGGGCCGTGGTGAGGCCGATCGCGGCCTTCGCGTTCGAAGCGAAGAAGGCGGTGGCGGGCCGGTCGAGGCCGAGCAGCCGCTGCGCCTCGCCGAGGTAGTCGAGGCTGCCGTCGACGGTCGAGGAGACGAGCTCGGAGTCGTAGGGCAGGCCCGCGTCGCGCAGCACGTCGAGGTAGCCGTCGAGGCGGCGGTGGATGGTGGAGAAGCGCTCGTCGCGGTCGAAGAAGGCGATGCGCTCGTGGCCGAGCTCGACGAGCTGCTGCACGGCCAGGGCGGTGGCCCCGCGGTCGTCGACGACGACGCAGTCGAAGCCGGCCCGCGAGCGGTCGACGGCCACCACGGGCGTGGTGGTGCGGTAGGGCTCGAGGTAGGGGTGCTCGTCGGCGACCGGGGCGAAGATCACTCCGGCGACCTGGTGGCCCGCCACGAGGCTGAGCAGCTGCTCGCGCTCCTGGTCGACGTCGAGGTTCGAGGAGGCCACCAGCACGCTGAGGCCCTCCGCGAGGGCGCGGGTCTCGATCGCACTGACCAGGGCGGCGAAGAACGGGTCGGCCAGCGAGTCGATGACGATGCCGATGGATCCGTTGGTGCCCGACTTGAGCGAGCGGGCGGCGGTGTTCGGAACGTAGCCGAGGGTCTGGATGGCCTGGATGACGCGAGCGCGGGTCTCCGGGTGCACGGCCTCTTCGGCGTTCACGACGCGCGAGACGGTCTTGATGCTGACGCCGGCGCGGGCAGCGACGTCTTTGATGCCGGGGCGGCGGTTGGGGTTCGTGCCGGCCATCTTCGCCACCTCCTTTGACAGCGTTGTCATCCTTGGGTGAGGCCGGAATCCCGAACCTCTTCGTTCTCGTGTCGCCTATACTGAACCCGCGACGACAACGTTGTCAAGTCGTTGCGATGTCTCGATTCGATAACCCTCGGGAGCAGCATGATCATCGTGGTCGCCGGAGCCGCCGGAAGCGGCAAGAGCACGCTCAGCCTCGAGCTCGCGCGGGCCGTCGATGCGGCACTGCTCGATCTCGACACTCTGACCAACCCCTTGCTCGAGGGCCTCGGCGACGCGCTCGCCGAGGGCGCGCACTGGAACGATCCGGCCCTGCGGCCGATCGTGCGGCCGGCCCGCTACGCGGTCTTGCGGGCCGCGCTGGCCGACCAGGTGAGCGCCGGCCGCCCGGTGGTGCTGGTCGCTCCGTTCACCGCCGAGCTGCAGGGCGGCGAGGAGTGGCGACTGCTCGTCGAGGCCGCAGGCGAGGCCCCGCACGTCGTCTGGCTGCGCGCATCCGCCGCCCTCCTGGCCGAGCGCCGACTCCGGCGCGGCGCCGACCGCGATGTGCACGTGGTCGACCCTCCCGCTTCAGCGGTGCCGGCGGTGCCCCATCTCGAGGTGGACGCCTCGCAGTCCACTCCGCAGCAGGTCGCCTCGGTGCGCCGGCGCTTGGGCGGGGGCCGCGAACTGCCGGCCGACTCCCCCGTCTTCGGCCGCACCTTCGACGCCGCGCTGTTCGACCTCGACGGAACCCTGATCGACTCGACGCCCTCGGTGATCCGGTCCTGGGCCCGGATGGCGCGGGAGTACGGCCTCGAGGGCGACCCGCTGGCGGGCGGCCACGGACGGCCCGCCGCGCAGGTGATCGCCTCGCTCTTCCCCGAGCACCGGGCCGCCGAAGCGCTGGCCCGGGTCACCGCCTTGGAGGTCGCCGATCTCGACGACGTGATCGCGCTCGACGGCGCGGCGGCACTGCTCGACTCCCTCCCCGACTCGGAGCGCGCCATCGTCACCAGCGGCACGCACGTGATCGCGACGAGCCGCCTCGCTGCCGCGGGGCTCACCGAGCCGGCCGTGCTGGTGACGTTCGACGACGTCACGCACGGCAAGCCGCATCCGGAGCCCTTCCTGCTCGCTGCCGAGCGCCTCGGCGTCGACCCGGCGCGCTGCGTGGTCTTCGAAGACGCCCCCGCGGGCCTCGCCGCCGCCAAGGCGGCCGGCTGCGCCACCGTCGCGATCGCCGGCACGCACGCCTCCCACGAGCTCGACGCCGACCTCACGGTCGACGGCCTCTTCCAGCTCCGTGTCGAGCCCGCCCCCGGCGGCGGCTTCCGGCTCGTGCCGACGGCGCGCGCGTGACAAGGCCTGCAGCACTCAGTCAGTTCAGTCGGTCGTTCCTCAGCGCGGCTGCCAGGGTCGCCTCCGATGGAAGCGCGGCTCGGACTCCGGGCGGGAGCGTGTCGTAGCTGGCCACCCCGATCGGCGTCTGCTGAGCCCCGAGCGAGTAGCGGACGACGGCGTCGTTCTTGTTCGTCACCAGGAGCAGGCCCACGGTCTCCGCGTGTTGCGGGCGGCGAAGCCTGTCGTCGACGAGAGCGACGTAGAAGCCGAGCTGGCCGAGGTGTTCGGGCTTGAACTTCCCTGTCTTGAGCTCGATCACGATGTACCGGAGCTGATCGACATGGAAGAACAGCAGGTCGACGAAGAACTCCTCGCCGTCGACGTCGAAGCGCACCTGCTTGCCGACGAAAGCGAAGCCCTCGCCGAGTTCACGGAGCGTGTCGATGATCCGATCCACGAGAGCCTGCTCGAGCTCGCGCTCCTGCACCCCGGCGTCGAGGGCGAGGAAGTCCAGGACGTACGGATCCTTGAGGATCTGCCGGGCGAGACCAGATCCGGCCCGGTCCAGGACCCGGTCGAAGTTCGACGGGGCCGCCTCGGATCGCGAGCGTGCGTTCGTCTTGATGTGGTGCTCGAGGACGCCCCGGGACCACCCGTACAGCCGTGCTTGATCGCAATACCAGACACGCGATGGTTGGTCGCTGAGGCGATCCAGCAAGACGGTCACGTGACCCCACGGCAATTGCGCAACAGTCTGTTGCGCAATTGCGAGGTCCGGCCACGCCGCCGCAAAGGTTCGCATGTAGGTGAGGTTCCTCGGCGAGAACCCCCTCATCTCCGGGAATGCCGCGCGGAGGTCGTTCGCCAGCCGCGCGACGACCTTCGAACCCCACCCCTCGGATGTCTGCCGCTCCGCGATCGTGGACCCGATTCGCCAGTACAGCGTGACGAGCTCGGTGTTCGCACGCCTCTGAGCGGTGAAGCGCGCGGCGAGCACCTGCTCCTTGAGTGCCACGAGAGTCGCTTCGTACGATTGCGGTGCAGGCGCGTTGTCGGTTGGCACGCCCCAGTGTCCCTTGCCGGACGCGCCGCCTCGGGGTTATCCACAGCCCCCATCGGTGCTACTAGTCGGCAGCCAGGGACTCCAGGGTGGCTCGGGCGCCGTCCGCGGCGAGGCGGGCGCGGGCCTCGATGAAGGCGGTGCGGAGGCGGGCGTCGGCGCCGAGGTCGCCGAAGACGGGGGCGTAGTCGAGGAACGAGCCCGGAGCATCCGCTTCACCGGCGACGGCCGCGCGCAGCTCGTCGAGGCGCTTGTCGACCGGATGCAGCGCACCGCCGTCATCGGCGACACCCTCGAGGAAGCGGCTCCAGGCCGCGAGCACGAGCACCGAGCGCTCGATCTCGCCGCCCGTGCGCAGCTGCTCGCGCAGCACGGGGAGCAGGAACTTCGGGATGCGCTCCGAGCCGTCGACGATCTGGCGCATCAGCGTGTCCTTGATGGCCTCGCTGCCGAAGCGGCGCATCAGCTCGGCGCTGTACTCGTCGAGGTCGACACCCGGGACGGGGGCGAGCGTCGGCCGCGCCTCCTCGGTCATGTAGCCGAGCAGGAAGTCCGCGAACAGCCGGTCGCGGCAGACCTCGTGCACGTACTCCGCGCCGGAGAGCAGACCCAGGTAGCTCATCGCCTGGTGCGAGGCGTTCAGCAGGCGCAGCTTCATCAGCTCGTAGGGCTCGACGTCGGCGACCAGCTGCACGCCCACCTCCTCGAAAGCAGGGCGGCCGGCCGTGAAGTCGTCCTCCAGCACCCACTGCACGAACGACTCCGAGAGCACCGGCCAGCGGTCGTCGACGCCGAACTCGCGCGACACCCGCTCCCGCGACTCGTCGGTGGTGACCGGCGTGATGCGGTCGACCATCGAGTTCGGAAAACTGACCGAGGCCTCGATCCACTCCGCCAGCGCGGGGTCGATGCGGCCCGCGAAAGCCAGCACCGCGGCGCGCGCCACGTGGCCGTTGCCCTGGATGTTGTCGCACGACATCACCGTGAACGGCACCTGACCGGCGTCGCGGCGCTCGCGCAGACCGACGGTCACGAAGCCGAGAGCGCTCGAGGGAGCCGCACCGGCGGGCAGGCCCTCGAGGTCGGCGAGCGTGGCCGGGTCACGCGGTTCGAAGGCGCCCGTGGCGTCGTTGATGCCGTAACCGCCCTCGGTGATGGTGAGCGAGACGATGCGGGTGGCGGGATCGCGCAGGGCGGCGAGCACGGCATCCGGATGCCCCGGAGCGAAGAGGTAGTCGACGATCGAGCCGATCACCCGGGCCTCGACCTCGCCGTCGGGGGCGGTGGTGACCAGGGTGTAGAGCCCGTCCTGCGCGCCGAGGGCGTCGCGCATGGCGGCGTCGCCGTCGAGGGTGCCGACACCCGCGATGCCCCAGTCGGAGGCGCCGGCCGCGAGCAGCCGGTCGACGAACATGGCCTCGTGCGAGCGGTGGAACGCACCCACCCCGAAGTGCACGATGCCGGGGCGCACGGCCGAGCGGTCGTAGGCGGGGACGGCCACGGCGGGGGCGAGTTCGCCGAGGGTGCCGGCGTTCAGTTCAGTCATCGGTTCGGGTCTCCAGGTCTCACAGCACCGTGGTGAGGTGCATCAGCAGGTCGGCGTTCGTGCGGGCGGTCTCGACGATCTCGGCGTTCTTCTCGTCGACCTCGCGCACCCAGTCGGCGGAGTCGCCGGCCGAATGACCGTAGGAGACGCGGCGGCGCACGAGACGTTCGTGGCGCACATCCGGCGCCACGTCGATGAACCACGACTCGTGCAGGTGCTCGCGCACCCGGTGCCAGCCGTGGTCGTCGTTCAGCAGGTAGTTGCCCTCGGTGATCACGAGGGGAACGGATGCGGGCACGGGCACCGCGCTGCCGATCGACTCCTCGAGAGCGCGATCGAAGATCGGGGCGTAGATGGGCGGAGCATCCGTAGCCGTCGGGCTCGCGAGCCGGCCGAGGAGGGCCACGTAGCCGTCGACGTCGAAGGTGTCGGGGGCGCCTTTGCGGCCGCGGCGGCCCAGGCGCTCGAGCTCTTGGTTGGCGAAGTGGAAGCCGTCCTGCCCCACCAGCACGGCATCCGGGCCCAGCTCGGCGATCAGGGCGGAGGAGAGCGTCGACTTGCCGGCGCCGGGCGTGCCGGCGATGCCGAGGATGCGGCGCTCGCCCGTGGCGATGAGGGCGCGGCAGCGGGCGAGGAGTTCGTCGAGCGTGACCGGGCGGGCCTCGACGGGGGCGGGTGCGGTGGGTGAGGCGGGTGCGGCGGCAGCCGGGGCGGCAGCCGGGGCGGCGGGGGCGGGTGCGGCTGTCGTGTCGTCGCTCACTCGGTCCTCCTGGTCGTCGTCGACGGGCGCAGGGAGTCGTCGGCCGACGCTCCGCCGGGCCTACGGTACGCATCGCGGGGGCGGACTGTCAACCTCGATGACACCGGTGTCACCAAATTCCATGACACGGGTGTCATCCGCGCGATTCCGTGGCTATGATGGTGCCCGCCCGGCAGAGCCCGGGCCACACCCTCACTCGATCGGAACAACCATGACTGACTTCACCGGCCGCACCGTCCTCGTCACCGGGGCCAGCGGCGGAATCGGCGGCGCGACGGTGCGCCACCTCGTGGCCGCGAACGCCACCGTGCTGGCCGCGGGCCGCAACGTCGAGCAGCTCGAGGCCATCGCGGCCGAGACCGGCGCCACGCCCCTGCCCTTCGACCTCACCGAGGAGGAGAGCATCCGCGAGGCCATCGAGGGCCGCGACATCTGGGGCGTCGTGAACTCGGGCGGCTGGGGCGGCGAGATCGCCAGCCCGCAGGAGACCGACATCGACGTGTTCGACAAGGTGATGCGCATCAACGCCCGTGGCTCGCTGCTGGTCACCAAGTACGCCTCGCGCGAGATGATCCGCCAGGGCAACGGCGGCGCCATCGTGAACGTCTCCAGCCAGGCCTCGCTCGTGGCCCTCGGCGGCCACATCTCCTACGGCTCGTCCAAGGCGGCGCTCGACAACATCACCCGCGTCTCGGCGCTCGAGCTCGGCGGCTTCGGCATCCGCGTGAACGCCGTGAACCCCACCGTCGTGATGACGCCGATGTCGGCCTGGTACTGGGGCCGCCCCGAGATCGAGGGGCCCTTCCTCGAGGCCATGCCGCTCGGCAAATGGGCCACCGAAGACGACATCGCGGGCCCGATCGTGTTCCTGCTGAGCGACGCCGCCGGCATGATCTCGGGCGTCTCGCTCCCCATCGACGGCGGCTACACCGCCCGCTGACCACGGGGCACGGATGCTCGCCCCGCCTCGTGCGGGCGGGCATCCGGCCGCCCGGAGTCGCGCCGCATCTTCATCCACCGCCCGAGGAGGGCCCATGGCCACCATGCGCGAGGTCGCGGCGCACGCCGGCGTGAGCCCGAAGACGGTGTCGCGCGTGCTGAACGACGACCCGCACGTGCTGCCGGCCACCCGGGCGCACGTCGAGCGATCGATGCGCGAGCTCGACTACGTTCCGAACGCGATGGCCACCACGTTCCGTTCGGGGCGGTCGCCGGTGGTGGGGGTCGCGGTGCCCGACCTCGTCGACCCCTTCTTCGCCGCGATCGTGAACGCGGTGGAGGAGCGGGCGCTGGCCGAAGACCTCTCCACCCTGGTGACGAGCCTCGGCCACGACCCCGCCCGTGAGCAGCCGGTGCTCGAGTCGATGCTGCGGCGCCAGCTCAGCGGACTCGTCGTGGCGCCCACCACGAACGACCACGCCTACCTCGAGGCCTGGGCCGCGCGCATCCCGATCGCCTTCGTCGACCGCGCGCCCGGGAACCTCACCGCCGACGCGTTCACCCAGGACGACCGCGGCGGCGCCCGCGAGGCCACCGCGCACCTGATCGGGCACGGACACCGGCGGATCGGGTTCCTCGGCGACGCGCTCTCCGCCCCCACCATCGCCGAGCGCCTCGAGGGCTACCGCGAGGCGCTGGCCGCGGCGGGGCTGCCGTACGACCCGGCGCTGGTGGCGCTCGGCGCGGCCACGCGACCGGGTGCGGCCTCGGCACTCGCCCGCCTGCGCGCGCCGGCGGCAGGATCGGAAGCACTCGCGGATGCGAGACCAGGTGACGGACCGGGAGCAGGTGCCACCGCCGTGTTCTCCTCGGATGCTCGCTGCACGATGGCCGTGGCGCCCGCCGTCACGGCGCATCCGATCGCCCTGACGGCCTTCGGCGACTTCCCGCTCGCCGACACCCTCACGCCCTCGATCACGGTGATGGCCCAGGATCCGGCAGCCCTCGGCCGCCTGGCCGCGGCCCGCCTCTTCGAGCGCGCCGCGCATCCGCACCGCCGCCTCCCCCGCCGCACGGTGCTCCCGGTCACCCTCGTCGAGCGCGACTCCTGCCGCATCCCCGCCCCGCACCCCGCCTGACCCCCACAGCCGACCGCCGCACTCGCGGCATCCGCTGCAGTCGCCGCACCCCGCGGCACCCGCGGCACCCTCCCCGTCCCACGCGCCCACTCCCATCGAGCGCCATTGCACGGAACGGATGGAGAAAACGCGTTTCCGCAGCCAACGACGGAGTCTCAGCCCGTATCGCGGCGCCGACCCCGTCGTTGCGCACGGGCAGGCGGCAGGCTGCACCCCCCACCCTCACGTGCCGACGCGCGATGACGCCCGCGGCGAATGAATGGAGGAACCTCGCATCTGAGCGCAACGACGGAGTCTCAGCCCGTATCGCGGCGCCGACCCCGTCGTTGCGCACGGGCAGGCGGCAGGCTGCACCCCCCACCCCCACGTGCCGACGCGCGATGACGCCCGCGCCGAATGGATGGAGGAACCTCGCATCTGAGCGCAACGACGGAGTCTCAGCCCGTATCGCGGCGCAGACTCCGTCGTTGCGCACGGGCAGGCGGCAGGCTGCACCCCCCACCCTCACGTGCCGACGCGCGATGACGCCCGCGCCGAATGGATGGAGGAACCTCGCGTCTGAGCGCAACGACGGAGTCTCAGCCCGTATCGCGGCGCGAACTCCGTCGTTGCGCACGGGCAGGCGGCAGGCCGCACCCCCCACCCCCCCCCACGTGCCGACGTCCGAGGACGCCCGTGGCCAACGGATGGAGGGACCTCGCGTCTGAGCGCAACGACGGAGGATGCGCCGGTCCGAAGGCAACGACGGAGCCTCAGCCCGGAGGTGGGCCGAGACTCCGTCGGTGGTGCCGGGCGGGGGTGGTGCCGGACGCCGGGCGTGCGTACGGGCGTGGGCTACAGGGTGACCGCGCGGGCCTCCGCGTGGGAGACCGCGGCCGCGCGGTAGATCGCGTGGGTGAGCGCCGCCTCCTCGGGGCGGGCCGCACCGAAGCGGTCGCCGAGCGAGCCGTGGCGCTCGGCCAGGAACGCCGCCCACATCTGCAGGATCGAGTCGGAGAAGCCCGACTCGAAGATGCCGCCGGTGACCGTCGGCCACACCGACTGGCTGCCCACGTCGATCTGCTGCCAGACCTGCTCGCGGGAGCCCCCGGGCACATCCACCACCGAGAACACCTGCACCGACTTCGGGTTCTTCGTGCTGAAGCGCACCCCGCCGTCGAGCCCGATGGCCTCGAACTCCCAGGTGTTCTTCTGCCCGGGATCGATGCGCTTCGTCTCGGTCGTGAGCGGGAAGCGCACCCCCTCGTGCCGCGACCAGCTGTGCAGGGTCGCGTTGTCCCAGGTGTCGCACGGCACCGGCGTGCCATCCGGCCCCGGCCGCGTCGGAACGATGTCCTGCAGCACCGCGTACACCGACTCCGGCGCCCAGCCGAGCCGCAGCGGCACGTGCCAGGTGTGCATGCCGAGGTCGTTCATCACGCCGGCCTCGCCGCAGAACTGCGTCTGCCGCTTCCAGTTGATCGGCTTGGTCACGTCGAGGTCGCTGGAGTGCAGGAAGCTGTTGCGCGCCGAGATGATGGTGCCGAGCGCGCCGGAGCGAACGTAGTCGATCGCCAGCTGCGCCCCCGGGAAGAACGGCATCTCACTCGAGCAGCGCACGAAGCTCTCCGGATGCTCCGCCATCACCGCGAGCACGGCCTGCGCCGCCGCCCCGTCGATACCGAAGGGCTTCTCGGCCAGCAGGCTCTTGCCGCTCGCGATCACGTCGCTGTAGATCTTCTCGTGCAGGTCGTGCCGCACGGCCACGTACACCACGTCGATGCTGTCGTCGGCGAGGATGTCGGCGTAGTCGGTGGTCTTGGTGACCACGGTGTCGATCTCGTCGAACCACTCCAGCGCCGCCGGGTTGATGTCGCACACGGCGGTCAGCCGCGGGCGCACGGGATGGTCGATCAGCGCGGGCCAGCGCTGGATGGCGGCCGCGATCTCGCGCCCCATCAGGCCGCCGCCGACGATGGCCACGTTCACGCGCTGGGCGGTCATGCGGTCACCTCGCCCGAGGCGGTGCGGGCGGCGGAGCCGGTTCCGGATGCGGCGCGCGCGGCATCCGACTCGGCCAGGATGGCGAGCCCCTGCTCCACGTCCGCTCCGTCGTGCAGCACGGCGAGCAGTGCCGCCGTGATGCCGGCCGGGTTCTCGTGCTGCACGATGTTGCGCCCGTACACGATGCCCTGGGCACCGGCCTCGAGAACGGCCACCGTGCGCTCGAGGAGCGTGCGGTCATCCACTCGCCCGCCGCCGCGCACGAGCACCGGGATGTCGCCGGCGACCTCGATCACGCGGCCGTACTGGCTGATGTCGTCGCTCGGGTCGGCCTTGATCAGATCGGCGCCGAGCTCGACGCCCTGGCGCACCAGGGTGACGATCTTCTCGATGTCGCCGTCGACCATGTAGCCGCCGGCCTTCGAGTTGTCCTGCATCACGAGCGGCTCCACCATCAGGGGCATGCCGTAGCGGGTGGCCTCGCGGCGCAGCGCCATGATCGAGTCGATGTTCTTCTCGCGCACCTCCGGGTGCCCGGGCAGCTCCATCAGGTTCACGCAGACGGCCACGGCATCCAGCCGCACGGCCTCTTCGATGGCGTTCGGAACGTGCTTGCTGTAGAGCACCGAGTCGAGCGGGTTGCCGTAGACGTTCGCGATGTCGGTGCGCAGCACCAGGCCCGGCTTGTTCTTGCCCGGGTAGCTCTGCAGGCGGCGCGCCTGGCCGATGGTGAGCTGCACGGCGTCGGGGCCGGCGTCGACCAGGGTGCGCACCACGGCATCCATGTTCTCGATGCCGGTGATGAACGAGCGCTCGCCGAAGAAGCCGTGGTCGACCGCGACGTCGAGGGCGCGGCCCGAGCGCGGATTGAAGAGGCGGTTGAGGCGATACAGCGTCATTGCGGTGCTCCTGATCGTGAGGGAGGTCGTGGGGTTCATCGAGCGGGGCTTTCGCACAGCCCCTCGATGTGTCAGAGTAGTGCCGTGAGACAACGTTGTCTAGCCGGAATGTCCGGCCCCGTCTTCCATCCCATCTCGACGCTGAGAGGAGCGCTGTGAGTTCTATCGTTGTGGCCGGCCACATCTGCCTCGACCTCACCCCGGAGCTCGGCGCGAGCGCGCGACTCGATCCGGGCCGCCTGATCGACGTCGGCGCCCTGCGCATGGGCCTCGGCGGCTGCGTGGCCAACACGGGACTCGCGCTCGCCGACCTCGGGGCCGAGGTCTCGCTGCACTCCACCGTGGGCGACGACGAACTCGGCCGCCTCGTCGCCGACACCATCGCCCGCCGCCCCGGCCTGCACGCCGACCTGCAGGTGGTGACCACGCACGCCACCTCGTACAGCCTCGTGCTCGAGCCCGCGGGGCACGACCGCACCTTCTGGCACCACACCGGGGCGAACGCGGTGTTCACCGGGTCGGAGCTCGATGTCGGGCAGGCCCGCCTGCTGCACCTCGGCTATCCCCCGCTCTTGCCGGCGTTGCTGACGGATGGCGGCGCGCCGCTCGAGGCCGTGCTCCGCCGCGCCCGGTCGCGGGGAGCCACCACCTCGCTCGACCTCGCGGTCGTCGACCCGGCGTCGTCGGTGGGGGCGGTCGACTGGGCCGGCATCCTGAAGCGGGCGGTAGCGGTGACGGATGTGCTGACACCGAGCCTGGACGACCTCACCTCGGCACTCGGGCCGGCCCTCGGCATCCCCTCGCAACCGCCGGCCGTGGCGGCGGCCGCGTACGCCGAGCTGCTGCTCGACTGGGGCGCCGCGGTCGTGGCGATCTCGGCGGGCGCCGACGGACTGCTGCTGCGCACGGCGGATGCGGCGCGGCTCACGCGCGGCGGGGCTCTGCTGGCGCCGCTCGCCGCACGGTGGGCGGACGTGTCGCTGCGGGTGCGGCCGATCACGGTCGACCGCGTCGTCACCACGAACGGGGCCGGCGACGCCTCGACGGCGGGCCTGCTCTTCGCGCTCAACCGGGGGGCGTCGCCCACGCTCGCGGCGCACCTCGCGACCGCCACGGCCGCCGCGATCATCGCCGGCGCCCGCCCCACGCCCGAGGTCGTGACGGCGCTGCTGCCCGCCGCCCGTGCGCTCTTCGACGCCGACTCGTCTCCCGCCTCGGACTCTCCCCGCACCACGAGCTCGCCATCCACGGCGAGCTCGCCAGCCGAAACGAGCTCGCCGGCCGAAACGACGGCGGTGCCGGCCGTTGCCGCGCGCGCCGGAGCCGCTCCGGTCGAAGTCGTGCCCGCGGGAGCCGCGCCGGCCGGAGGCGCGCCCGCGGGAGCTGCGCACCCGCCAGAATGAATGCCATGCCCAAGCCGCCCACCATGAACGACGTCGCGGCGGCCGCGGGCGTGAGCCTGAAGACCGTGTCACGCCACGTCAACGGGGCCACCAACATCGACCCCGAGCTGGCGGCCCGCATCGCCGCGGCGATCGTCACGCTCGGCTACCGGCACAACCTGGCGGCGGCGAGCATCCGGCCCGGTCGCTCGGCGAAGGTGATCGGCCTGGTCATCAGCGACCTCGCCAACCCCTACTGGGCGATGCTCGCGCGCGCGGTGGAACGCGAGCTCAGCGCCAGCGGCTACCTCCTGATGACCGTCAGCTCGGAGGAGGACGCCGAACGGCACCGCCTTCTGGTCGACCGCCTGGTGGCCCAGCGCGTCGACGGCCTCATCGTCTCCCCACCCCGCCACGACACCACCGGCTGGGCCGCCGCCGCCGGCCTGGTGCCGCTGGTGGCGATCGACCGCCCGCTCGCGGAGGGCTCCGCGACCTCCTCCGGGGCCGAAACGGACTCCGGCACCACCGGCACCGACGCCCCGCAAACCGACCCCAGCGGAGCGGCCGCCACCGGAACGACGCTCGCCGGAACGGCGCTCGCCGGGACCGTGCTCGCCGGGACCGTGCTCGCCGACAACCGCGGCGGCGCGGAGGCCGCCACCCGCGAACTGCTGCGGCACGGCGCCCGCCGCGTGCTCTTCCTCGGCGATTCGCTCGAGCTGCACACCATGCGCGAGCGCCTCGACGGCTACCGCCTGGCACTCGAGTCCGCCGCATCCGGAGCCGGCCCCGACGCCCCCACACCCGCCATCGGCGACGAGCTCGTCGTCACGTCGGCGCACTCCGCCGCGGAGGCCTCCGAGATCGTCGACGACCTCCTCGGCACCGGCCGCGTCGACGCGGTGTTCGCGGCGAACAACCGTTCCTCGATCGGCGCCCTGGACGCCTTCACGCGCTCCGGCTCCCGGCTGCCGCTGATCGGCTTCGACGACTTCGAGTCGGCCACGCTCATGCGCCCGGGCGTCTCGGTGGTGGCGCAAGACGTCGCCTTGATGGGCGAGACCGCCGCCCGCGCGCTGCTCGCCCGGCTCGAGAACCCCGGCGCCGGCGCGACCCCCTCCGCCCCCACGGTGCTGCCGACCCGGCTGATCCTCCGCGGCTCCGAGCGCCCCTGAGCGCTCCCGAGCGCCCCTGAGCGCTCCCGAGCGCCGCTGAGAACCCCTCGGAGCCCCCGAGCAGAGCCGGGGCACCCGCCCACCGCTCCACGGCATCGATCGCCCGCGGCGCCGCAGCTCAGCCGAGCGACCTCACGAACGCGGCCACCGCATCCGCCGCCGCAGCCAGGTGCTGCTCGTGCGTGTGCCCCGAGATCGTCACCCGCGGCTTGAACTCGTGCTCCCCGTCGTCGAGCAAGAGCACGCGGATGCCCGGCGCGAGCGGGTAGGCCGCAACCTCGCTCACCGTGCCGAACGGGTCACGCGTGCCCTGCACGATCAGCGCCGGGGTCTGCAGCCCCTCGAGGTGCGCCGTGCGCAGCTTCCCGGGCGACCCCGGCGGATGGAACGGGTACCCGAGGCACACCAGAGCACTCACCTCGCCCGCGGCGTGCAGCTCGTCGGCCACCATGCTGGCCACCCGGCCGCCCATCGACTTTCCCCCGATCGCCACCGGCGCACCCGTCTCGGCCACGACCTGCGCCACCACCGCGCGGTACTCGTCGAGCACCTTCTCGGCTCGGGGCGGCGGCTTGCGCGAGCCCGGGCCGTCGGTCGTCGGCCGTCTGGCCGCCATGTACGCGAACTCGAAGCGGGCCGTGCGGATGCCGCGCTCGGCCAGCAGCGTCGCCATCCGATTCATCCACGCCGAGTCCATGGCCGCGCCCGCTCCGTGTGCGAGCACGAGCACCGGCCCCTCGGCGGGCCCGTCCCACAGCAGTTCGGCGGCCATGCCCCCACGCTACCGTCGCAGTACATCCGCCCGCGGCCCCGCACCCGTCAGGCGTGACCCAAGCGGCCAGACCCGCGCGTCAGTTGTTGCCGACGGAGCAGGTGTAGTCGGCGGCCGTCTGGCCCTTCACGTTCGAGGGCAGCACGGTGGAACCGTCGGCGTTCACCGAGCCGGGCTCGGGCTCGGTCGTCGCCGGCGCCTCGGGGTCGACCGGCGCCTCGGGGTCCACAGGCGCATCCGGGTCCACAGGAACCGCCGGATCGACCGGCACCGCCGTCGCCGCCGGATCCGACGTCACCGGAGCGTTCGGGTCGAGCTCCGAGGCGATGCCGCCCGGCGTCGCCACGGCCACCGACTGGTCGGCCTGGATCGCCGCGAACAGGATGTCGGCCGCATCCGTGTCGGGCGCCACCTTGCCCACCGGCACCCAGTCCGCCGAGAAGCTCGGGTAGGCCACGAAGGTCACCTTCGAGAGGTCCATGTCCTTCAGCGAGAGCGCGATCGACACCATCGTGTCGGGCGAGGCGAGCCGCTGTGAGAGCGTCATGTTGCTCGCCGCCGCCTTCGCGAGACCGTACAGCTTGCCGAAGTCGGTGAGGGTCGAGTCGCTCTTGATGGTGCGCACGAGCGACGACAGGAACACCTGCTGCGACGAGATCCGCCCCAGGTCGCTGCCGTCGCCGACGCCGTGCCGGGTGCGCAGGAAGCCGAGCGCATCCGCCCCGCTCAGGTTCGAGGTGCCGGGCTCGAGGTAGACGCCGGTGTACGGATCGTCGATCAGTTCGGCCACGCACACGGGCACGCCGCCCACCGCGTTCGACATCTCGATCACGCCGTTGAACTGGATCTCGGCGGCGAACGGGATGCTGAGCCCCGACAGGCTCTCCACCGTCAGCACCGTGCAGGCCAGGCCGCCCTGCGAGAGCGACTCGTTGATCGGCGCGGTGTAGCCGCCGCCCTCGGGGCACTCCGGGATGTCGACCACGAGGTCGCGCGGGAAGCTCACCACCGTGGCGTTGGTGTGGTCTTGCGAGATGTGCATCAGCATCGTCACGTCGTTGAGCTCGGCGCCCTCGTCGTCGCCGTAGGCGTCGCCCTGGCCGGTACGGCTGTCGCTGCCCACCAGCAGCAGGTTGACGCCGCCGTCGATCGCCGAGATCTCGGGCGGGGCTGCGGCGCCGGGCTCGGCGGCGGCCTCGTCGGAGAGCAGGGTGACGGTGGTGATGGAGCTCGTCACGTCCCAGGCGGCGTAGGCCGCGAGGGAGGCGCCGCTCACGAGGGCGACGGCGAGCGAGGCGGTGAGCACGGTGACGATCGCACGCACCGGATGCGGCGACGTCTGCCGGCCGTGGCGTGCCACCGGCACCTGCTTCGTACGTGCGCTAATAGTCGTTCCCCTTCGAGCAGGTGTACTCCGCTGCCGTCTGCCCCGTGATCGATTGTGGCAGGGCGGTGGCCGCGGCGGCGGCATTCGCGCCGTCGGCCGTGTCGGCGGCCGCATCCGGTGCCGTGCTGGTGGGCTGCGACCCGTCGGTCGCGGCGCCGCTCGCCGCCGGCTCGCCCGCCGCGGCATCCGTCGCCGCGTTCGGGTCGACCACGGCCCCCACGCCGGTGTTCGCCGGATCGGCCGTCACCACGGCCCGGTCTTCGGCGATCGCCTGGAACAGCACCTCGGCGTCGTCGTAGAGCGGCTCGACCTTGCCGGCGTAGACGCCAGCGCCGTCGGTGCTGCCGGGATACGCCACGAAGGTCACCTTCTCGAGCGGGATGTCCTTCAACGCCAGCCCGATCGACACCATCGTGTCGGCCGAGGCGAGGCTCTGCGAGAGCATCATGTTGCCGGATGCGGCCCGCGCGAGCCCGTACACCTTGCCGAAGTCGCTCAGCGTGGAGCCGCTCTTGATCGTGCGCACCAGGGAGGAGAGGAAGACCTGCTGCGAGGAGATGCGCCCGAGGTCGCTGCCGTCGCCGACCCCGTGCCGGGTGCGCAGGAAGCCGAGCGCATCCGCCCCCTGCAGCGTGTGCGTTCCGGTGTCGAGCACCACGCCGGTGTACTCGTCGTCGATCGGGTCGACCACACACACGGGCACGCCGCCCACCGCGTTCGACATCTCGATCACGCCGTTGAACTGGATCTCGGCGGCGAAGGGGATGCGGAGCCCGGTGAGCGCCTCCACCGTCAGCACCGTGCACGGCAGGCCGCCGTAGGAGAGGGTGACGTTGATGGGCTGCGCGCTCATGGCGTCGAAGCTGCCGCCGGCGGGGTCGGGGCAGGAGGGGACGGGCACCACCAGGTCGCGGGGAAAGCTCACGACGGTGGCGCTTGAGTGGTCTTGCGCGATGTGCATCAGCATCGTCACGTCGTTGAGGTTGCCCTCGGTGTCGCCGTACGCGTCGCCCTGACCGGCGCGACTGTCGCTGCCGACGAGCAGCAGGTTCACGCCGCCGTCGATCGCCGAGATCTGCGGCGGCGGGCCGGCGTCGTCGCCGGCGAGCGCGACGGTCTGCACCTCGCTCGAGACGCTCCAGGTGGCGTAGCCGGCGAACGCCGCTCCGCTGACCGCGACCACGGTGGCGGCGACGGCGGCGAGACGGGCGACGAAGGCGAGACGGTTCGGGGTCTTCAGCCGGCCGTGTCGGGCGATCGGATGGCTCATGCTCGGGTGGGTTCTCGGGGCTGCGGGTGGACGAACGGGATCTTTCATGATGACGCATGAAACTGTGAGTCCTATTGAGAGCGCTCTCACGGACCGCTCGCGGCGCCGGTCAGCCGGCGGGGAGGTGCAGCGTCGCGCGGGTGCCGGTGGGCGTCGAGGTGAGGTCGAGCGTGGCACGGTTCGCCACCGCGAGCTTGTGCGCGATCGTGAGGCCGAGACCGAGGCCCGGAACGGCCTGCTTCTCGGCGTAGGGAGTGCGGTAGAAGGCATCCGTCGCCTGGCGCAGCTCGTCGGCGGTCATGCCCACGCCGGTGTCGGCCACCTCGATGACGACCTCCGGGTCTCCCGCCGGAACGTCGAGCGGGGCGCGGGCTCCGGATGCCACGGTGCCCGCTTGGGGTGCGGATGCGGCCGCCCGCCCCAGCGTCACCGTCACCGAACCACCCGGCGGCGTGAACGCCACCGCGTTCGACACCAGGGCCTCCACGATCTGCGCGAGGTCGCGGGCGTCGGCACGGGCGGCGCCCGCACCGTCGTCGACCACGAACAGGTCGACGCCCGCCTCCCGCGCCCGCTCGTCGACGCGCGAGCGGATGCCCTCCACCAGCGGCGCCACCGCCACGAGCGAGGGTGCGGCCTCGGCGATGTCGCTGCGGCCGGCCGCGAGCAGCTGGTTCACCGCGGTGAGCAGCCGCTCCCCCGCGGCCTCGATGATCGCAGCCGACCGCCGGCTCGCCTCGTCGCCGGCCTCCAGCAGGGCCGCATGCCCGAGGATCGCCGTGAGCGGCGTCTTCAGCTCGTGCCCGACGGTGTCGAGGAAGCGATCGCGCACCTCCACGGCCTCGATCAGCGAGGTCACGTCGTGCCCCACGATCACGGCCCCGAGCAGCTCGCCGGCGGCGCCCGTCACGGGTCTCGCCACGAACGAGATGGCGCGCTGGGTGCCCGGCGGTCCGACCCAGATCAGCGTGGCTCCCGAATAGGCACCGGCCAGGGCCCGCCGCACGAGCTCGGGCCCCACGCTCAACCGCGTCACCCGATCGGCGGCGTACACCTCGGCGTGCACCTCGGCCCGTCCCGCATCGTCGCGCAGGTCGGCCGGGATGCCCGCCCGGATCGCCACCTCGCGCGCGAAGGAATTGATCAGCAGCGGCGCACCGGCCGGATCGAACAGCGCCACCGCATCGGCGGTGGTGTCGGTGATGGCCTGCATGGTGGAGGTCTGTTCGGCGGTGGAGCGCAGCGCGTCGCGCATCCGATGCGCCGCGCCCGAGCGCCGCCGTTCCGAACGCCGCAGCTCCTGGGCGACGGCGAAAGTCCCCACGGCGAGCAACCCCACCAGGATCGGGAGCGTCCACACCCGGGCCCACTCGGCGAAGGTGAGCGGCCACTCGTCGGCCTCGAGCATCGGGTACAGCGTCACGCCCACCGTGGCGAGCACGCCGAGCCCGGCGAGATACCACGGGAAGGAGAACGCCAGCCAGACGACGGGGAAGACGACGATCATGCCCACCGACGGCAGCATCCCGATCAGCTCGGCCCGGATGAGCGCACAGGCCAGGATCCCGGCCAGCGGCACCAGGGCCATCCAGGGGCTGACCCGGGCCGCCTCGTTCCGGCCGAGCACCAGAGTGACGACGGTCAGCGCGGCGATCAGGGCGACGCCGGCCAGGAGCCCCGGGGTGAGCGAGGCCGGATCGGCCAGAGCCCCGAAGAGCACCACCACCACGACGGCGCAGACGAGCAGCAGTTGGGCGGAGGCGGCTCCGCGGGTGCGGGCCAGCGGATCCGCAGCGGCCATCCCGATCCCCCGATCAACCACGGCGGCGGATGAGCACCCGGATGCCCCGGGCCGTTGCCGCACCGCGGAGGGCTAGGGATTCGAACCCTAGAAGGCTTTCACACCTCACCAGTTTTCAAGACTGGCTCCATCGGCCGCTCGGACAGCCCTCCCGACCGCGCTCCGCCCGAGAGCGTCACACGACCAGCCCCGATCCTACCGCGGGCGCCGGATGCGCGGCGGATGCGGCACGGACGCGGCCCGCGCGGGCGCGCGTCAGAGGGTGGCGAGCGCCCGGGCCACGCCGTCCTCGTCCAGCGAGCCGGTGACCTCGGTGGCCGCCTCGATCACGTCGGCGGGAGCCTGCGCCATGGCGACGGCACGGCCCTCGGCGCCCGCCCAGCGGAACATGTCGACGTCGTTGCGGCCGTCGCCGATCGCCATCACGCGGTCGCGCGGGATGCCGAGCAGCGCGCGCACGCGCTCCAGCCCGGTGGCCTTGTTCACGCCGTCGGGTGCGATGTCCAGCCACGCCGTCCAGCCGATGGAGTAGCTCACCCGGTGCAGCCCCATCCGCTCGACCACGGCCAGGAAGTCCTCCATGTCGTGGTCGGGCGAGATCACCACCACGCGGGTGGCCTCCACCTGCCGCAGCTCGTCGAAGCCGACCTGCTCGTGGCCGGCGCCGAGCACCGACTCGGGGAACGCCTCGGTGTGGAAGAAGCGGCCGTCGTCGTCCTCCACCGCGAACAGCGCGTCGGCCAGGTGGGAGCGGATGGTGGTGAGCACGGGGCCCGGGTCGAAGGTCTCGATGTGGTCGGGGCTGTAGCCGAGCGGAGCATCCGGATCCCGCTTCAACGTGACCGCGCCGTTGGCGCAGACCACGTACTGCGGGGTGATGCCGAGCAGGCCCAGCACGGGCAGCGTCGAGGCCACCGAACGGCCGGTGGCGAGCATCACCTCGCTGCCGTCGGCCACCACGCGGCGCACCTCGGCGCCGACGATATCGCTCAGCGAGCCGTCTTCGTGCAGCACCGTTCCGTCGATGTCCAGGGCGACCAGCCAGCGCTCGTGACCGGCCACTGCGCCCACAGTCTCCGCGCTCACGGCGCCGGCGCTTCGATCAGCTCGAGCCCGCCGAGGTAGGGCCGGAGCACCTCGGGGATCACGACCGATCCGTCGGCCTGCTGGTGCGTCTCGAGCAGGGCGACGATCCAGCGCGTGGTGGCGAGCGTGCCGTTCAGCGTGGCGACCGGGGCCGTCTTTCCCGACTCGGTGCGGTACCGGGTGTCGAGGCGGCGCGCCTGGTACGTGGTGCAGTTCGAGGTGGAGGTGAGCTCGCGGTAGGTCTGCTGTGAGGGCACCCAGGCCTCGGTGTCGAACTTGCGGGCGGCGCTGGAGCCCAGGTCGCCCGCGGCCACGTCGATCACGCGGTAGGCGAGGCCGAGGTCGGTGAGCATCCCCTCCTGGTAGCTCAGCAGGGCCTCGTGCTCGGTCTCGGCGTTCTCGGGCAGCACGTAGCTGAACATCTCCAGCTTGTTGAACTGGTGCACGCGCAGGATGCCACGGGTGTCTTTTCCGTGCGACCCGGCCTCGCGCCGGTAGCAGGTCGACCAGCCGGCATAGCGCTTCGAGCCTTTGGAGAGGTCGAGGATCTCGCCCATGTGGAAGCCGGCCAGCGCCACCTCGCTGGTGCCCGTGAGGTAGAGGTCGTCGGCCGGCAGGTAGTACACCTCGTCGCCGTGCTCGCCGAGGAAGCCGGTGCCGTCCATCGTCTCGGGGCGCACCAGGGTGGGGGTGATCAGCGGCGTGAAGCCTGCGGCGAGCGCCCGGTCGAGGGCGAGATTCATCAGCGCGATCTCGAGGCGGGCGCCGATGCCGGTGAGGAAGTAGAAGCGCGCACCCGACACCTTCGCACCGCGGGCGAGGTCGAACAGCTCGAGCGATTCGCCGAGCTCCACGTGGTCGCGCGGCGGGAAGTCGAAGGCGGGCTTCGTGCCCACCTCGCGCAGGGTGACGAAGTTCTCCTCGCCGCCCTCGGGAACTCCGTCGATGACGATGTTCTGGATGGCGCGCGCCGTGGTGGTGAACGCGGCCTCGGCATCCGTCGCCCGCGTGCCGGCCGCCTTCACGTCGGCGGAGAGCTGCTGCGCCTGGGCGACCAGGGCCTTCTTCTCGTCTTTGGGCGCGGCCGCGACCTGCTTGCCGAAGGCGTTCTGCTCGGCGCGCAGGTTCTCGAACTCGAGGATGGCGGCCCGGCGCTCGGTGTCGGCGGCGAGCGCCTGGTCGACGAGTTCGACGGAGGAGCCCCGGGCCCGCTGCGATTCTCGGACGAGGTCGGGCTGTTCGCGCAGGAGCACTGGATCGATCACGGGTCCCATCCTACTTTGCGGCCACGACAGGGATTCGGCGCGGGCCTGGCGGCCTGGCACAGGGCAGGGCGGGTACGGTGAGTCCGTGGGCGAGACTATGGGGGACGCGGGGGCGCCGGGGGCCGGCGCGCGGCGTGCGGCCGTGGTTCTCAACCCCGTGAAGGTGGATGCGAGCCGCCTGCGCACCATGGTCGCGGCCGCCGAGGCCGCCGCCGGCTGGGGCGAGACGCTGTGGTTCGAGACCACGGTGGAAGACCCGGGGCAGGGCGTGACGCGCGAGGCCGTGGCATCCGGAGCCGCCGTGGTGATGGCCGCAGGCGGAGACGGAACCGTGCGCGCCGTGGCCGAGGGCCTGCGGGGCAGCGGAGTGGCGCTGGGACTGCTGCCGGTCGGCACCGGCAACCTGCTCGCCCGCAACCTCGACATGAACCTCACCAACGTCGAGCTCGCCGTGAAGAACGTGTTCACCGGCATCAGCAAGCCGATCGACCTGGGGCTCACCCGCATCACGCGGGCCGACGGATCGGCCTCGGAGCACGTGTTCCTCGTGATGGCCGGTCTCGGCATCGACGCGAAGATGATCGCGAAGACCAACACCACCCTGAAGCGGAAGGTGGGCTGGCTGGCCTACGTCGACGGCATCGGGCGCGCGCTGCCGGAACTGCGGCCGGTGAAGCTGCGGTACTCGCTCGACGGCTCGCCGTGGCGCACCACCTCGGCGCACTCGGTGATGGTGGGCAACTGCGGGCTGCTGCCGGGCGGGCTGCTGCTGATTCCGGATGCCCGTCCCGACGACGGCCACCTCGACATCGTGACCCTGCGGCCGGAGGGCCCCTTCGGCTGGCTGAAGGTGTGGAACAAGCTCGCGTTCCAGAACGGGGTGCTGCGGAAGTCGGCCGCGGGCCGCAAGATCATCGACCTCTCGCGCGACGTGCGCTCGGTGCGCTACGCGACCGGCAAGGACTTCGAGCTGACGCTGGAGACGGCGCAGGAGATCCAGCTCGACGGCGACGAGTTCGGTGTGGCCACCGCCGTGCACACCTGGGTGCACGCCGAGGGACTCATGGTGCGCGTGCCGGCGCCGGCCGCCCCCGCGGTCGCCGCCTCCGGCGCGGCAATGGACGGGGTTCGTGCGGAAATAGCGGGCACCGAGCCCGTATAGAGCTCGACGGTGCGCATTCGCGCAGGAACCCCGCGGTCACCGCCTCCGAAAGCGTGCGGGTGCTGCTAGCGCGAGCCGCGGCGGCGGCCGGGGGCTCGCGTGCGGCCGGCGATGGGCTTCGCGACGGCCTTCTTCTTCTGCGGGTTCTTGCGGGCCTCCGCGGCGCGGGCCTCGGCCGCACGCGCCTTCGCCTTGGCCGTGGGCTTCTGGGCGCGCAGCTCGGCCGTCTCGGCCGCGGTCATGCGCGAGCTGTTGGCGGTGCGGCCGCGCACCACGCCCACGAACTCCTGCACGCGTGCGTCGCGCTCCTCGTCCAGACCCGCGGGCCAGGCCAGCGCCACGCGCGTCTCCTCGGCCCCCTCGACCGGCCGCGCCACCACGTCCTTCCGGGCGAACAGCCGGGCGACCGCCTGCGGAACGACCAGCAGCCCGGCTCCCGCGGCGACGAGTTCCATCGCATCCGCTCCCCCCGTCGGCCCCGGGGCGATCGACAGCATCCGGAGGCCCGGGCGCCCGGCCTCCTCGTCGATGCGCCCGAGCTCGGCCAGTTCGGTGAGGGAGGTCGCCTCCACGGCGCCCACCTCGTGGTCTTTGGGCACCACCACGACGGGCTGCTCGGTGTAGAGCGGGATGGCGTGCACGCCGTCGCCCGGCACCGGCAGGCGCACGAAGGCGGCGTCGGCGCGGTCTTCGGCCAGCATCCGCAGGGCTTCGTCGGAGCCGGTGGGCACCGACTCCACGGGGAGCACCTCGATCGGGTCGTCGGGGAACCGCTCGTTCCACACCCGGAACCACTTGGCCGGGGTCACCCCCGCCACGAACGCCACACGGAAGGCCATGCCGGCTCCCTCCGCCGCTCGATGCCGCCCCTCCGGCGGCGCACCCGACAAGCGGGCAGGCCCAGGATACGCTGTGCAGATGAGCCCCGAGAAGACGCCGCAGACCATGAAGCCCACCACGGCCGCGAAGAAGCTCGGCATCTACCTGCCGGCGGCGCCCGCCGAGTTCCAGGAGGGGCCGGTCACCCGCTCGACCCTGAACGAGCTGCTGGAGTCGCCGCCGGAGTGGCTCGTCGAGCTGCGGCTGAACGGGCCGCACCCGCGCGACATCGTGGCCCGCAAACTCGGCGTCTCGATCTCGGGCCTCGCCCGCGCCGAGGTCACCGAGGCGCTCACCACCGCGCAGATCTCCGAGCTGCTGCAGGCCCCGCCCGCGTGGCTGGTCGCCGAGCGCGCGACGCAGGCCGAGGTGCGTGCCGAGAACCGCCGCATCAAAGACGAGAAGGCCGGCAAGGCGGCGCTCGCCGCCGAGCGCGCCGACGACTGAGCTCCGGATCCCCCGCCGAAGCCTGGCGGGTCGGTGCGGCTCGGCGTAGTGTCCGATCCATGAGCGTCTCCTCGGTGAGCATCCCCCGTACTCGCGAAGTCCGGCCGGCGCTAGCCGAATGGATGACGCACCAGCGCTGGTACGCGTCCGCCGGCGTCGAAGCCGGATCGCTGCCCGAGCTGTCCCTCGTGGGCGTCTGGTCGCTCGTCGACCACCGCCATCAGGTGGCGCTGCAGACGCACCTCATCCTCGACGAATCGGCCGCGGATCCGGTGCTCTACCAGGTGCCGCTGACCTTCCGCTCCTCCAGCTTGCTGGGCGGCGACAAGGCGCTGATCGAGCGCGCCACCATCGACGGATCGCCGCTGTTCATCTACGACGCCCCGCACGACCCGGCGTTCACGCGCGCGCTGCTCGGCCTCATGCTCGACGACGAGCACGAGCGCGGCGAGCACTCCGACGGCGTCGAGGTGGCCGGGCACCACGCCCTCACCAGCGGCGAGGTGCGGGTCACCGACTCGCACGTGCTGCGCGGCGAGCAGTCGAACACCTCGATCATCTACGACCTCGTGCACCTGAACGGCAAGCCGGCCACGCCGGTGATCTGCAAGCTGTTCCGGGCGCTGTCCGACGGGCAGAATCCGGATGCCGTGGTGCAGTCGGCGCTGTCGGATGCCGGCTCCCGCCTGGTTCCGCGCTCGATCGGCTCGGTCACCGGCAGCTGGAACGACCCGCGGCAGCCGGGCGGGCGGGCATCCGGACACCTGGCCTTCGCGCAGGAGTTCATCCCCGAGGTGGAGGACGCCTGGCGGGTCGCGCTTCGCTCGGCCGAGGCCGGGGAGTCGTTCGGCGCTCTCGCGTTCGCGCTCGGCGAGGCCACGGCACAGGTGCACAGCGAGCTGGCCCGGTTGTTCCCGGCGCGGGAGGCGACCGCCTCGGATGTCGGCGGCATCCTGAACAGCATGCGCGATCGGGCGACCCAGGCGTTCGCCGATGTGCCGTCGCTCGCATCGGAGGCCGAGGCGATCGAAAGGGTGTTCCGGATGGCGGAGGCGGCCTCGTGGCCGGCATTCCAGCGCATCCATGGCGACTACCACCTGGGGCAGGTGCTGGCCGTGCCCGGGCGGGGCTGGGTGCTGCTCGACTTCGAGGGCGAGCCGTTGCGGCCGCTGGCCGAGCGCAGCGAACCGGATGTGACGCTGCGCGACGTGGCCGGCATGCTGCGCTCGTTCGACTACGTGGCGGGAACGCTGGCGTCGACACCGCACGCCTCGGCGGCGGCGGCGTGGGCGCACGAGGCGCGGGACGCGTTCATCGACGGGTACAGCGCGCGGTCGGGGCTGCCGCTGCGGGAGCAGCGCGAACTCCTCGACGCCTTCGAGCTCGACAAGGCGCTCTACGAAGTGGGCTACGAGGCCCGCAACCGGCCCGAATGGGTGGCCATCCCGGCGGGTGCCATCCGTCACCTCGCGAACCGCGCCCGATAAGTTCTGCACAGGCCGGAGTCGGCCGGGAGTTCTCCACAATCGGGCCGCGTTTCGGCGCCTGGGCCGCGGGCAAATAGGATCGACACCATGTCCAAGGTTCTCAGCTCCCTTCCCGTCGGCGAACGCGTCGGCATCGCCTTCTCCGGCGGCCTCGACACCTCCTGCGCCGTGGCGTGGATGCGCGAGAAGGGCGCGGTGCCCTGCACCTACACCGCCGACATCGGTCAGTACGACGAGCCCGACATCGACGCGGTGCCCGGCCGTGCCCTCGAGTACGGTGCCGAGATCGCGCGGCTGGTCGACGCGAAGGCCGCGCTGGTCGAGGAGGGGCTGGTCGCGCTCGCCTGCGGTGCGTTCCACATCCGCTCGGGCGGCAAGACCTACTTCAACACCACGCCGCTCGGCCGCGCCGTCACCGGCACCCTGCTGGTGCGGGCCATGAAGGAAGACGGCGTCGACATCTGGGGCGACGGCAGCACCTACAAGGGCAACGACATCGAGCGGTTCTACCGCTACGGCCTGCTGGCCAACCCGCGCCTGCGCGTGTACAAGCCGTGGCTCGACTCCTCGTTCGTGAACGAGCTCGGCGGCCGCACCGAGATGAGCGAGTGGCTGGTCGCGCGCGGCTTCCCCTACCGCGACTCCACCGAGAAGGCCTATTCGACGGATGCCAACATCTGGGGCGCCACGCACGAGGCCAAGCGCCTCGAAGAGTTGAGCACGGGCCTGGAGATCGTGGAGCCGATCATGGGCGTCGCCGCCTGGCGCGACGACGTCGAGATCGCCACCGAGGTCGTCACCGTGCGCTTCGAGGCGGGCCGTCCGGTCGCGCTGAACGGTCAGGAGTTCCCGGATGCCGTGGCGCTCGTGCTCGAGGCGAACGCCATCGGCGGCCGTCACGGCCTGGGCGCCTCCGACCAGATCGAGAACCGCATCATCGAGGCCAAGAGCCGCGGCATCTATGAGGCGCCCGGCATGGCGCTGCTGCACATCGCCTACGAGCGCCTGCTGAACGCCATCCACAACGAAGACACCCTGGCCAACTACCACGCCGAGGGCCGCAAGCTCGGCCGCCTGATGTACGAGGGCCGTTGGCTCGACCCGCAGTCGCTGATGCTGCGCGAGTCGCTGCAGCGCTGGGTGGGCTCGGCGGTCACCGGCGAGGTCACGCTCAAGCTCCGTCGAGGCGACGACTACACGATCCTCGACACCACGGGCCCGAGTCTCAGCTACCACCCCGGCAAGCTCTCGATGGAGCGCGTGGGCGACGCCGCCTTCGGCCCTGACGACCGCATCGGCCAGCTCACCATGCGCAACCTCGACATCGCCGACTCCCGCGCGCGGCTCGAGCAGTACGCCGCGCTCGGCATCGTGGCGGGCGCCACGGCCGACCTGGTCGGCCGCCTCGAGCCGGGTGAGTCCGAGGGCATCCTCGCGGGCGACCCCGGCGCGTCGTCGGCCGAGTCCGACGCGCTCGACCGCGCCACCGACCTGGCCTCCGAGGGCGCCGCCTTCGACTCCGGCACCGACTAGCGACCCCAGTTCCGCCGACCCGTCACTCAGTACCGTTCTGGACACCCCTGAGCGGGACGAAGTGACGGGTCGGCATCATCTCGAGGTCCCGCGTCCGCCACCCACCTCCGCCGAACCGTCACCCAGTACCGTTCTGGGCACCCCTGAGCGGGACTGAGTGACGGGTCGGCGAAGGGGGTGGGGCGCTCAGGCCCCGGGCTCGCCCGTGAGGAGGCCGCGGAGCCAGTCGCGGGCCTCCACGAAGACCTCGTCGTCGTAACGGGGCACGTATTCCACGGGGGCCTTGTCGGCGCGGGGGTACGAGCCCAAGAAGATGATGTTCGGGCTGAAGCGCCGCACCCCGAGCAGCGCGTCGGCCACCCGCTCATCCGTGATGTGCCCGTCGGCGTCGATCACGAAGCGGTACCGGCCGAGGGCGTCGCCGATCGGCCGAGACTCCAGCAGCGAGAGGTTCACGCCGCGGGTCGAGAACTGCTCGAGCAGTTCCAGCAGCGCGCCGGCCCGGTCCTCGGGCAGTTCGGCGATGATGCTCGTCTTGTCGGCGCCGGTCGCCGGCGGGATCGCCGCATCCCGCGACACGAGCACGAAGCGCGTGACGGCGTTCGCGTTGTCGGCGATGTTCTCGGCCAGCACCTCGAAGTCGTGGTGCTGCACGATCTGCGGGGGCGCGACGGCCGCGTCCGCCAGGTCGTTCTCGAACAGATTGAGCGCCGAGGCCACGTTCGAGGTGGCCGGGATGTGCCCGTGCGTCGGCACATTCGCGTCGAGCCAGTTGCGGGTCTGGGCATAGGCCACCGGATGCGCGTTGACGACCTTCACGTCTTCGAGCCGGGTTCCGGGCCGGGCCACCAGCACGAACTGCACGTGCACGAGGTACTCGCCCACGATCCGCAGGTTCGGGATGCTCGCCAGCGCGTCCTGCGTGGCGGAGACGCCGCCCTCGATCGAGTTCTCGATCGCGATCATCGCGGCCACGCTGCGCCCCGACACGACGTCTTCGAGCGCCTCGCCCACGTTGTTGACCGAGCGCCAGGTCTTGCCCTGCGCCTCCGGCACCTGGGCGAGTGCGGCCTCCGTGAACGTCCCCGATGGCCCCAAGTAGCTGTACGTCTCCGACATGCCTCCGAGCCTACCGACCGCATCCCGCACCGGATGCGGCCGGCAGGCCCTGCGGCGTCACTTCGCCAGGTAGGTCTTCAGCCCGTCCTCCACCTGCTGCGAGATCGTGTTGAGCCCGCCGAGCACCACGATGCGCGTGGGGTGGAGGCGGGTCAGCTCCGCCGCCGTCGCCGCCGGTATCTGGCTCTTGCCGACGAGCAGCACCGGCGAGTGCTGCGAGATCGCGGCGGGCGACCCCGAGAGGGCGTCGGGATACACCTCACCGGAGGCGATGTAGATCACGTGGGTGATCATCGGGTTGAAGACCGCCGCCGAGGCTCCCGCTGCCACCGCGTACCGGTCGGCGCCCGCCGTGCGCGTGGTGGGAGCGATCTTCTGGAGCGCTTCGATGACGTCGTCGGAGATGGTGCTCGTGCCGCCCAGCACCTCGATCCTGGTGGGCTTGAGCCGGGCGAGCTCGGCACCGATCGCATCGGGCACGGCGTTCTTCTGCACGAGCAGGACGGGGGCTCCGAAGGCACCCGCCGCGGCGGAGGCGGAGAGCGCGTCGGGGAACACCTCGCCCGACGCCACGTACACCGGGCGAACGGGCGGGAAGGTGAACTGCGACACGGCCGCGGAGACCGCGAAGCGGTCGGCTCCGCCGAGCCGGACCACCGATCCGGAGTAGACGCTCAGCGCCTGTTCGACCCCCGAACTCAGCGTGTTGTAGCCGCCCAGCACGATGATCTTCTTCGGCCGGAGCTGAGTGAGAGCGGCCTGGGTGGCGTCGGGAATGGAGTCTCGGGTCGCCAGCAGAATGGGCGATCCCAGTGATCCCGCCGAGAGGGCGTCGGCGAAGACGGAACCCGATGCCAGGTACAGGGATGCGACGTCGGGAGCGAAACGCGAGGTCGCGATGGCGGCCGCCTCGGCGAAACGATCGGCCGCACCGATCCGCTCGAGATGCGGCTTCACCGTCAGCGACACCGTCGCGGGGCCGGCGGTGCAAGAGTTCGGAGAGGCGGGCACCTTCACGCAGTACACGAACGTATCGGTGCCGAAGAACCCCGGGGCCGGCGTGTAGGTGAAGTTGCCGGCATCGTCGACCTTGCTCAGCGTGCCGTGCTGAGGCGGGGTCTCGATGTGCAGGTAGGCGCCGGGGAAGCTCACCTCCTCGTCGTTGGCGAGCATTCCACCGGGCGGCGCGGTGAATGCTCCCTCCGCCCCGAGCTCGTAGGCGTCGTCGACCGCCAGTGTGAAGGCGTTCGCCGGCACGGCACCGGACAGAGCCACTCCGGCGACGACCGCGGCCGCCAAGACGACTCCCGCCACCCGGCCGGACCGGGATGGGCGTGGAAGGGAATGCGATCCGATCTGGAACATGATGGACTACCTCTCGTAGGTGAGCTTTCGTCGCCTAATGATGACAGAGTTTCATTCTTTTTCATAGAGAGTCCGGCGCGACATTCCACGGCCGCGCCGCAGCAGTGCCAGACTTGGGGCATGCATGAGCGCGCAGGCACAGTCGCCCTTCCCGAAGACCTGATCGACGTCGACGCCCTCGTGGCGGCCTACTACGACGGGCATCCGGATGTCACCGACCCCGAGCAGAAGGTGATCTTCGGCACCAGCGGGCACCGCGGCTCGAGCTTCAACACGGCGTTCAACGATGACCACATCGCCGCCATCACGCAGGCGATCGTGGAATACCGCGCCGGCCAGGGCATCACCGGTCCGCTGTTCATCGGGCGCGACACGCACGGGCTGTCCAAGCCCGCCGAAGACACCGCGCTCGAGGTGCTGATCGCCAACGGCGTGACCGTGTGGACCGACTCGCGCGACAGCTGGACCCCGACCCCGGCCGTGAGCCACGCCATCCTCGCCTACAACAAGGCGGGCAACGCCGACCAGGCCGACGGCATCGTCGTGACCCCGAGCCACAACCCGCCCGGCGACGGCGGCTTCAAGTACAACCCCCCGCACGGCGGACCGGCCGACTCGGATGCGACCGGCTGGATCGCCGACCGGGCGAACGAACTGATCGCCGGCGGCCTGCGCGACGTCAAGCGCGTGAGCCGCGACGAGGCGACCCCTTCGGGGACGTACGACTTCCGCGAGCACTACGTGGCCGACCTGGTGAACGTCATCGACCTCGACGCCATCCAGAAGTCCGGCATCCGCATCGGCGCCGACCCGCTCGGCGGCGCCTCCGTCGAGTACTGGGAACTCATCCGCGACCGCTACGGCCTCAACATGCAGGTCGTGAACGAGACCGTCGACCCGCGCTGGGCCTTCATGACGCTGGACTGGGACGGCAAGATCCGAATGGACTGCTCGAGCCCCTACGCCATGGCCTCGCTCGTGGCGAGAAGGCACGACTACGACATCTCGACGGGCAACGACGCCGACGCCGACCGCCACGGCGTGGTGACCCCGGATGCCGGCATCATGAACCCCAACCACTATCTGGCGGTCGCCATCCAGTACCTGTACTCGCGGCGCGAGGGCTGGCAGCCGGATGCGGCGATCGGCAAGACCCTCGTCTCCAGCTCGATGATCGACCGCGTGGCGTCATCGCTCGGCCGCACCCTCTGGGAGGTGCCGGTGGGCTTCAAGTGGTTCGTGCCCGGGCTCGTCGACGGCACCGTCGGCTTCGGTGGCGAGGAGTCGGCGGGAGCCTCCTTCCTGCGCTTCGACGGCACCGTCTGGACCACCGACAAAGACGGCATCCTGCTCGCCCTGCTGGCCTCGGAGATCCTCGCCGTCACCGGCAAGACCCCCTCGCAGCTCTACGCGGAGCTCACCGAGGAGTTCGGCGACCCGGTCTACGAGCGGATCGACGCCCCCGCGAGCAAGGCGCAGAAGGCCGAGCTCGCCAAGCTCGACGGCGACGCCATCCCGGCCACGACCCTGGCCGGCGATCCGATCGTCGCCAAGCTCTCGCACGCCCCCGGCAACGGGGCGGCGGTGGGCGGCGTGAAGGTCGTGACCGAGAAGGCCTGGTTCGCGGCGCGTCCCTCCGGAACCGAGGACGTGTACAAGATCTACGCCGAGAGCTTCGTAGGCCCCGACCACCTCAAGGCCGTGCAGGCCGAGGCCAAGCAGATCGTCGACGCGGCCCTCGGCGCGTAGCCCGAAGGCTGCTCTCGCCCGGCGGCAGGCGGGCAGCGGCCGGCGGCAGGCGGCTCAGTCGGAGAAGTGGTGGCCGTCGGTGCCGAAGTGCATCGTCACCGATCCGCCGCCCTGCTCCGACAACCGCTTGGCGATGTCGCGCGGGTGCGCGAAGCCGTGCCGCCCCACCACCGTCCACACCGACACGCAGTCGACCCCGTAGGGGTTGTGGATGCGATGGGGCACGGCCGCCTCGAAGGTGAGGCTGTCACCCTCCTGCACGGTGTCGCGGTCGAAGCCGATCTGGATGTCCATCTGACCGCTGACCACGTGCATGTACTCCAGTCCCGTGTGCCGCATCATGTTGTCGGCCGGGCTGGACTCGCTTCCCGGCGAGTAGGTGACCCGCACGAACTCGACCAGCGGGTCGTCGCCGGGCGTCAGCCGCTCCCAGCGCACTCCGCCGATCCGGATGTCGGGCGAGGTACCGGCACGCTGCAGGCCCGGGATGCCCACGCCCGTGAGCCGCTCGGGCGCCGGGATGCGGCCCGCCGCCGCGGAGGCGGTGCCCGCCGGGCCGCCGGTGTCGGTGCCGAGCAGCGCGTCGAAGGACAGGTCGAGCGCCGACACGATCGTCCAGAGCGTGCCCATCGACGGCATGGCCCGCCCCAGCTCCACCTGGGAGAGGAAGCTCGCCGAGACGCCCACCCGGCTGCCGAACTCGCGCAGCGAGATGCCCGCCGCCTGCCGCGCCTCCCGGATGCGCTCGCCCACACCCGCCGTGGCCTCCCGGCGCACGGCGGTGGGCTCGTCCTCCGGGGGTGTGCTGCTCGGCATGGGTCGCTCCTCGATGATCCTTCCCCAGGTTAGACCGTGGGCCCGCCCGCGGCCCCCGGATGCGAGCACCTATCCCGGGATCGAGCGACGCCGGCGCAGCCTCACCGCCATCGGCAGCACCGCGGCCACCAGCACGAACAGGCCCTGGAGCCAGTACTGCCAGGAGAGGTTCACGCCGAGGAACGGCAGCGCGCTCGTGATCGTCTGCAGCAGCAGCGCCGCCGCCCCCACCGCGAGGGCCGAGCCCGAGCCGCCGAAGATGCTGACGCCCGCGATCACGATGGCCGTGACCGAGGTGAGGGTGAAGGCCTGCGCCGCCCCCGCGTCCCCGATGCCGGTCTTCGTGAACAGCACGATGCCCGCGATCGAGGCGAGCACACCCGAGGCGACCGTGGCCGTGAGGCGCATCCGGTTCACGTCCACGCCCATGCGGTTGGCCTTCACCGCATCCGACCCCGCCGCGCGGAAGCCGCGGCCGAGACCGGTGTTGTTGAGACCCAGCCAGAGCAGCACGGCCACCACGACGGCGACGACGAGCACCAGCGGGACCCCCGCGATGGCCGTGCCGAGGGCGGTCATGAGGTCGGCGCTCGCCTGGCCGCCGGGCTGCGGCCGCAGCAGCTGGGCGCTGCCGAGCACGGCGATCGAGGAGACGAGCGTGGCGATGACGGGCGGCATGCCCAGCCGGGTCACCAGCAGACCGTTCACCACGCCCACCACGGCGCCCGCGGCGATCGCCAGCACGAAGCCGAGCAGCAGGAACCCGGGGCCGGCCTCGCCGAAGAACGAGACGATGACCGCCGCCAGGGCCACCACCGAGCCGATCGACAGGTCGATGCCGCCCGTGATCACCACCGCCAGCTGCGCCAGGCCGACCAGGATGAGGATGGCGGCCGAGGCGAGCAGCTGCCCGAGGCTCAACGGGCTGAGGAACGAGGGCGCGACGCCGGCGGTGACGAGGCCGAGCAGCATCGCGATCACGACGAGCGAGACCGTCTGCACCTCACCGCGCTGGTAGAACGGCAGGCCCTTCTTCGAGGTGAGCTCGGCGGCATCCGCGTCGTCGTTGATCGAGGTCTCGGTGGCGAGCACGGCGGCGCCGGTGATGGCGCGCTCGGTGAGGCCGGCTCCCTCGAACTCGGCCTGCACCCGCCCGCGCGAGAACACCACCACGCGGTCGCAGAGCCCTTCGAGCTCGACGGCGTCGGTGGAGAGGATGACCACGGCCACGCCGTCGTCGGCCATCGCCCGCAGGAAGGAGTAGATCTCCACCCGGGCACCGGCATCCACCCCCTGCGTCGGGTCTTCCACCAGCAGCACCGCGGGGCTGCCGAGCCGGGCCCGGGCGAGCAGCACCTTCTGCTGGCTGCCGCCGGAGAGCGAGGTGATGGGCGTCTCGAGGGTGGGTGTCTTCACCGCGAGGCCGCCGATGGCCTCGTGCACGAGGCGGTCCTCGGTGCGGGGCGCCACGACTCCGGCCGGCATGGCCTGCGCGAGGTTCGGGGCGATCACGTTCTCGCGCACGCTCAGCTGGCCGAACATCGCCTCGCCGAGACGGTCGCCCGGCAGCCAGACGATGCCTGCGGCGGTGGCGCGCTTGGTGTTCAGACCGCGCAGCTCGCGACCGTTCAGCCGCAGCTCGCCCGCGCCGCGGACGGCCCCGGCGAGCGCCTTCATGAACTCGCGCTGGCCGTTGCCCTCCACGCCGGCGAGGCCGACGATCTCGCCGCCCCGGGCCGTGAAGGCCACGTCCCGGAAGGCCCGGCCGGTGAGGCCCGAGGTGGTGAGCACCTCGGTTCCCGCGCCGGCCACCGCCTTGTCGGGGAACGTGGTCTCCAGCGATCGGCCCACGATCAGTTCCACGATCTCGTCGGCCGTGTACGAGGCCACGTCGCCTCGGCCCACCACCTTGCCGTCGCGGAGCACCGTCATGCGGTCGGCGATCTCCAGCACCTCGGGGATGCGGTGCGTGATGTACACGACCCCCGCCCCCTTGGCGAGCAGGTCGTGCACCTGGGCGAACAGCCAGGCCGTCTCGTCGGCTCCGAGCGCCTCGGTGGGCTCGTCGAGCACGAGCACCTTCGGATCGGAGGCGAGGGCGGCCGCGATCTCCACCAGATGCGCCTCGCGCTGCGAGATCGCCGACACCCGCCGGCGCACGTCGATCTCGAGACCGAGCCGCGCGAAGAGCTGCGCGGTCCAGGCGGTCGCCGTGCGGCGGGACGGCCGCACCGACTCCGGCAGCAGCAGGAGCATGGCGTCGACCACGGTGAGCGAGGGCGCGAGCGCGGGGATCTGGTAGACGATCGCCAGCCCGCGCTCGCGCGCCTCGCGCGGCACCATGCGGGAGCGGGTGACCCCGCCGAGGTCGATCGTTCCCTCATCGGGGACGACCGACCCGGCGGCGACGCCCACGAGCGTCGACTTGCCCGCGCCGTTCTCGCCGAGCACGGCGTGCACCTCGCCCGGCAGGACGGTGACGCTGACGTCGTCGAGCGCACGCACGCCGGGGTAGCGCTTGCCGATGCCCGCCAGGGTGAGCAGCGGTGCGGGTGGGGTCACTGTCTGCTCCATCAGTTCGAGAAGGTCTTCTCGACCTCGGCGGCGGTCAGCAGCGAGGAGGGCGAGCCGTCGGCGGGGGCGCCGGCCGCACAGACCTCGGACGGCGTCTTCGCTCCGTCGGTCGATCCGGTCGAGTCCTCGGAGAGCGACAGGTCGTAGATCGAGGGCTCGGTGTCGGAGGTGCCGGAGAGGGAGGCGATCGCCTTGCGCAGGGCGACCCGGCCCACCCAGGTGCGCGAGGACACGGTGGCGAGCTCGTACGACGGGTTCGAGGCCTTCAGTGCGTCGAAGCCGCAGCTCAGGCTGTTCTGATCGGTCGTGGCGATGGGCGGGAGCGAGATGCCGGCGGCCTGGTAGGCCCGGATGACACCGTCGGTGGATGCGCCGTAGTCGGAGATGACCGCGTCGATCTGCGGGTACTGCGAGAGCAGTCCGCTCATCGCCTGCTGGGCCTGGGCCGGGTCCCAGTTGGTGGTGACGGGCTGATCGGTCAGGAGGGTGATCTGGGGGTTGTCGGCGAAGACCGACTTGATGCCCTCGAGCTCCTGCGAGGAGACGGCGCTGCCGGCGGGACCGCCGAGGAAGGCCACGTTGCCGCCGGCGTCGCCCAGCTGGTCGACCACCCACTGCGCCCAGCTGCGCCCGCTGAACTCGGGCGACCAGTCGGTGTAGTCGAGGTAGTCGCTGCCCGCCGTACCCTCGGGGTCGGAGGCGAAGGCCACGACCGTCGAGCCGGACTGCACCGCACTGCGCAGCGCCGAGAGGTGCGCCTCGCCGGGGCCGGCATCCGGGATCACGAGCACGACGTCGGTGCCCTTGGCCGCCATGCTCGTGATGGCGGCGGTGGTGGCCTGCAGGTCGCCGCGGCCCGCGGCGAACTCCACGTTCGAGATGGCAGGGCACTTCGCGGCCTCGGCCTCGATCTCGGCCAGGACGGTCTTCGACCACGAGTTGGTGCCGAAGCCGTCGACCACGCCGACCGTGATGTCGCCCTCGGACGGACAGATGCTGGAGAAGTCGGCGAACTGGTCCATGGTGCCGGTCGAACCGACGGCGATGTCGGCGGCCGATCCGGTGGAGGTGGTGCCGCTGGAGTTGGTGGACGAACAGCCGCCCAGCAGCACGGCCAAGGCCGTGACGGTGAGGGCGCTGCCGACGGCGAGCGCCGCCCGGTGACGTGGTGCGGTGGTGATCATGATGACTCCTCTTCGAGTGCTGTGGACTTTCGGGATGGTGTTCGGGAGAACAGACCACGCAGTCGGGCGGTGTTGCCCCCGAGCTTGATCTGCACGACGATCCCGACGGCGATGATGACCGCCTGGATGATGTTCTGAGCGGCGGTGGTCTGCGTGAAGGTCTGCACCAGCTGGCCGAGCTGACCGAGGAACAGGGCTCCCAGCGCCGTGCCGATCACGCTGCCCTTGCCGCCCGTGAGCGCCGTGCCGCCGAGCACGACCGCCGCGATGGACGGCAGCAGGTACGCGTCGCCCGCGGTGAGGGTGGGCGAGCGGAGCAGGCCGGCCAGCAGCACACCGCAGGTGGCGGCGAGCAGGGCCGAGAGCGTGTAGGCGCCCACGACGTACCCGGTGGGCGAGAGGCCGATGCTGCGGGCGGCCCGCGGGTTGGCCCCGACGAGTTCGAAGCGCCGGCCCACCCGCACCGCCTTCAGCAGCGTGTGCACCACCAGCACGATGATGGTGGCGATCACCGCCAGCACCGGGATGCCGACCCAGCGCGAGAGCGAGAACTCGGAGAGCGCGTCGACCACCTGGCCGCTGTAGCCGCCCGACACCGCCTGCACCGTTCCCACCATCAGCGCGTTGCTGGCGATCGTGACCACGAGCGGCGGCAGCCCGAACAGGGCGATGACGAGGCCGCTGAGCAGGCCGAACAGCGCGGGCACCACGAGGGCCACCACGATGGCGAGACCGATCCCGAGCTGATCGGGCCCGCCGAACTTCGCCACGATGATCGCCCCGAGGGTGATGGCGCCCGCCACCGAGAGGTCGAGTCCGCCCTGCATGATGACGAGCGTCTGGCCCACCGCCACCACCGCGGTGAGGGCGGCGAAGGGCAGCATCGACGACATCGCGGTGGCCGAGACACTGCCCGGCGCGATCAGAGGGCTGATGGCGAACAGCACGGCGACGGCCACGAGTGCCCGGGCCGCAGGCCAGGACGCCACGCGCGCCCAGGGGGTGATCGGCTTGATGCCGGGGCGGCCCGGCGCCGCCGGCGGCGTTCCCGGCGCACCCGCGGCGGCGGCTCGCCGCTCCGATCCGATCGTCATGCGTGGACCACGCCGGGGTGCCAGGCGCCGTCGACCGAGGCCTCCGGCATCTGCGACAGGATGTAGTCGCGGGAATTCGAGGCCTCGTTCCGCAGCCGCGCCACGTCGACGCCCACGAGCGCTCCGTCGCGCTTCTTCACCACGCCGTCGACCACCACGTCGGTGACCAGTCCCGGATGCGCGTTGTAGACGATGCCGCCGAAGGGGTTGTTGAGCGGCGCCATCGCGAGCGAGTTGCCGCTCACCACGATCACGTCGCCCGCCTTGCCCACCTCGAGCGATCCGGTGACCGCGCCGAGCCCGGCGGCGTTCGCGCCGTCGAGGGTGGCGAACTGGATGACGTCGGCGCAGTTCAGGCTGATCCGCTCGATCACCGCGCCCGCGGCCACGAGAGCCTCGTTGTCGGCGGCGCGCTGCAGGCCGATGGCGGTGCGCATGGTGCCGAACATGTCGCCGCCGTTCGAGGAGCACACGTCGATCGAGAAGGAGGGGCGCACACCGGCGGCGAGCAGGCGCCCGGTGGCCGGGTAGCCGTGGCCCATCTGCGCCTCCACGTCGGGGGCGACGGAGGCGGAACCGCCGCTGGCCGCGATGATCCGCAGCTCCTCGTCGCTGAGGGTCGTGCAGTGCACGTAGGTGATGGTGTCCGAGAGCAGGCCGTCCTCCTGCAGCATCAGGATCGGGCGCATCTTGCCCCAGTGCCCGTCGCCCACGTGCACGGTGACGCGCAGGTCGAGGTCGCGGGCGAGCTCGAAGTCGGCCCGGTTGACCTCGCGGGTGGTGAACTGCGGGCCGCGCAGGGCGAGCGCCATGGTGACGAGCCCGTCGTTCGTGGCGAAGCGCTCGGTGCGCAGCCGGGTCGCGTCGTCGCGCGGGTGCTCCACCGGCGAGGGCATCACGCCGCCCCACTGCGCCGCACCGCCGCCGTGCGCGAAGACCGCCCGCATCCCGGTGTCCTCGAGCGCTTTCACGGCGGCGTCGGTGTGATCCGTGGTGCGCAGGTTGTGCGACCAGTCGACGAGGGTGGTGATGCCGGAGTCCAGCGCCTCCAGGCTGCCGAGGTAGTTGCTGACGTAGGTGTCCTCGGGCCGGAAGTGGCGGCTGAGGCCCACGTGCAGCCCCGCCATGTACTCGTCCAGCGACCAGTCGGAGGCGATGTTGCGCACGATCGCCTGCCAGGTGTGCCGGTGCGTGTCCACGAAGCCGGGCATCACGATGCTGCCCGTGGCGTCGATCACCTCGGCACCGGGGGCCTCGATGCCCCGGCCGATCTGCGCGATCCGTCCGTCGCGGATGAGCACATCCGTGTCGGCGAGGGCCGCATCCGTGGCGAGACCCGTGAGCACGGTGCCTCCGGTGATCAGGATGTCTCTCGAGTCGGTCATGTCCGGTGCTCCTTCATTGGTCGCAAGGTGGAGTGGGGTCGCCGCACACCCGGATCGAGGGGCGATCGGCTGCGGCGGAGGGGGAGACGGGCCTGGCGGGGGTCAGGCCCGTTCCCGGTAGAGGGGGATGTCGATCGGCGGTTGCGGGATGAAGCCGCCGTGGCGGTCCATCTGCTCGTAGAGGTAGTCGTGTGAGGCCCGCGTGCGGGCCAGGGCGGCGTCGACGTCGACGTGCACCAGCCGCCCGTGCCGCTTCACCACGCGGCCGTCGATCAGCACGGTGTCGACGTTGCCGGAGTTGGTCTGGGAGATCACCGCACCGGTGGGGTCGCGGCGGTTCCAGCCGGCCTGGCTGATGCCGCCCATGTCCAGCAGCACCACGTCCGCCCGCTTGCCCGGGGTGAGCGAGCCCACCTCGTCGGCGATCCCGGCCGCCACCGCGCCGTTCATGGTGATCCAGCGGAGTGCGTCGCGCGTGCTCCAGCGCATCGCCTGCGGCGCGACCAGCCGCTCGTAGCCGGCGCTGTCGTCGCGCCAGCGCGTGGCCTGCAGCACCAATCGGGCGTGCGAGAGCAGGTCGCCGCTGTCGCCGCTCACGCAGTCGATGCCGAGACCCGGTCCGGGCGTGTGTTCCGTGGCCTCCCGGATGGCCGGGAAGCCCATCCCCATCTGCATCTCGGTCTCGGCGCACACCGAGACCGTGGTACCGGTGCCGCGCAGCAGCTCCCACTCCTCGGGCGTGTTGAAGGTGCAGTGCACGAGCAGCAGGTCGGGGCCGAGCAGCCCGTGATCGGACAGCACCTGCACGTCGCGGAAGAGCTGCCGCACCGCGAGCTGGTTGGCGTGCATCGTCATCCGGGCGCCGAGCTCGCGGGCCAGGGCGAACTCGGCGGCCACGTCGGCCACCGGGGCGATCGGCAGCTCCTGCGGCGCGATGCCGAAGCGCAGCGGCTGCGACTCGTCGCGGAAGTACTGCTCGCGGATCTCCCGCGCCAGCCGGGCCCGCGGCGCGAAGGCGGCGGGGTCGGCGACGCCCTCCCGGCCACCGGCGCCCTCGGACCAGGTGTTCGACGTCACCGGCGTCATCCCGTGCCCGTACAGCCCGCGGATGCCCGCGTCGAGCAGACCGGTCACGGCGCCGTGGGCGCACTCCGGGTCGAGGATGTTGTGGCAGTAGTCGACGATCGACGTCACGCCGCAGTTGATGGCGTCGAGGGCGCCGGCGTAGTTGCCCGCGTACATGTCCTCGGCCCGGTAGCGGATGGCCATCTGCAGCCGCATCCCGCGCAGGTAGTCGGGGATGGTGCCGTCGGCGAGGATGCCGCGCAGCTGGGCCTGCCAGGTGTGCCGGTGGGTGTCGATCAGACCCGGGACGGCGATCATCTCGCCGGCCTCGATCACCTCGGCCGACTCGGCGGCGGTGGAGAGGGAGCTGAGCCCGGTCTCCGGCGACACCGGCTCCACTGCCGCGATCCGCTGCCCCTCGATGAGGATGTCGGCCCGCTCCAGGTCGCCGATCGCGGGATCCACACTCGCGACGGCAGCACCCCTGATGAGTGTGCGGTGCGCCGGCAGGTCAGCCATGGTTCTCCTCGTCGAGCCCGGTAGGTCTCCCCAGTATGTGAAGCAATACCGCCGTTTGTCAACTCTCACTTCACATTGTCATACAGTCCCCATTCACACCTGTCGATCGGCGAGCGCCGCGAGCAGAAGCTCGGCGTTGGCGGGCGTGGCCTCGAGCTCTCCCGCCTCCACCCGGGCTGCCAGCTCGACCACCAGCTGGTTGAATGGCGCGGGCTGATCCACCGCCGCCAGCTCGGCGACGACGCGGCCGTTGATCTCGGCGACCTCGCTGCGGCGACCCTTCAACCAGTCCTGCAGCGAGGTGGTCTTGGTGTCGGGCAGCGAGTACGTGGTGAGCACGATCTCGAACAGCTGCTCGGCGAAGGCGTCGGGATCGCCGACGTTCTCGTCGCCCATCCCGAAGATCGGGCGCACCCGGCTGCCGCTGGCGATGGCGGCGCGCACGGCCTCCTTGCCGCAGGCGAGCATGAACTCGTACATCCCCGGCGCGGCGGCCGCAGTGTTCAGCTCGAGGCCGAGCAGCGCCGACGGCACGAGCTCGGCGGCGTTCACCACGAGCTTCATCCACTTCGACGAGCGGATGTCGTCGGAGACCTCCACGGTCCCCGCGTGCCGCAGCACGGCGGCGACCTCCTCCTCCCGGCCGTGCGTGGCGGGCGAGATGCTGCCCACCGCGAACCACGACTCCTCGGGCGGGTTCTGGCGGTTGGTGACCCCCGGCTCCCACATGTTCGAGGCGAGCTCGATCACGGCGCCGATGGTGCGCTCCCCGCCCACGACATCCGCGATGTCGTCGATCGACATGCCGTTCTGCAGGCCCACGACCAGGCTGTCGGCCTTCAGCAGCGGCTTGATCAGCTCGCAGGCCCAGCGGGTGTCGTAGGCCTTCACCCCGATGAACACGATGTCGAACGTGTCGCGGATGGTCGCCACGTCGCACAGGTGGAACGCCTGCACGGCGGTCACCTCCGTGCGGTCGGGCATGCGCACCTCGATGCCCCGCTCGCGGATGGCCTCCACGTGCGCCGGCCATTGCTCGATGAACGTCACGTCGAGCCCTGCGCGGGCCATGTCGGCCCCGATCCCGGCCCCGTTGGCACCCGTTCCGACCACGGCGATCTTCTTCATCGGTTCCTCGCTCTCCCCGGGCGCGCCCGTGCGTCCGCCTGATTGTGTACTGTATAGGTTCACACGTTGTGAACCAATACCACAATCACGGATGCGATCCGGGTGGCGGAGCGCTCAGGTCATCGCGGCGACGTGCTCGAGGGAGCGCGCCTCGAGGAAGGTGCACAGCTCGGAGGCGATCATCAGCTCGGCGGCCAGCCGGCTCAGCCGGGCGGCGTCGAGGGTGAGGTCGACGTCGCGCCGCGTGAAGGTGACCGTCCACCGCGGGTCGCCGGGCGCCACAGGCTCGAAGTACACGTCGATCGGCACGTGCTCCAGGTGCACCACGACCAGGCCGGTGCCGCCGTCGTCGTCTTCGTGGTCGAGCACGACGACGGTTCCCGCGATGTCATGACCGGATTCTTCGAAGTCCCCCACCCAGCGGCGGAGGGTCTCTGTGGTGCGAAACGGCATGGCGATCCCTTCTTCGCCTGAATTCTGCCAGAACGCGGGGATCTCCCCCGAACGCCTGAACCGGCCGGAATGCGGCGAGCGGCCTCACGACCGGAGACGACCCCGTGATCGCGTCCTCCGGACGGCGTCGTCTCAGCGCGGGACGCCCGGCCCGAACCCCAGTCGCGTCCACGGCCGAGGGGCATCCGGTGCGTACTGGAACAACGCCAGCTCGTGGAACTGGTCGTCTGGGATCATCAGGAGGACGGGACCGATCTCCACGAGGCCGAGCGAGCGGGCACTCGCCTTGGCCACCCTGGCCTCGCCGGCCTCCAGCACCCACAGACCGGTGGGCCCCCCGGCGAGGTAGACCCGATCGCGGAACCGGGCGACCCCGTAGAAGCCGGTGTCGCACACGGTGACGACCGCCAGGTCGTGCGGCGGGCCGGCGACGATCGCGCCGCCGAGGCCGGCGATCACGACGCGTCCCTCTCCTGTCGCTCGCACACCCGTCAGCACGTCACGGCCACCCCTCGGACAGTCGTCGGCCGGATAGGCGATGCTCGCCCACGACCGCCCGTCGAAGCGCAGTACGGTCGAGTCCGCCCCCACGCAGTACACGTCATCGCGCGCACTGCCGTGGAGGGCGTTGAGAGACACACCCGCCTCGTGCACGAGTTCCCAGCTCACTCCGTCCCAGTGGAAGAGTGCTCCCTCGTAGCTGCAGACGTGCACGTCGTCGTCTCCGGTTCCCCAGACACCCTGCAATCCCGGCGGATATCCCCCCGACCAGTCGGGCACCGTGGTGACCGACCAGGACAGGCCGGGATCCAGGGAGTCGTAGTCCAGGGGTGCCCAGCGCTGCGGAGGCCAGTCGACCGGCGCCGTCGTCCAGACGGTGCCGCGCGCACTGATGATCCAGAGGTGAGCCTCCGGCGACACCCACAGCGCCTGCAGAGAGTCGTTGGCGACGAGCACGTTCTGCCCGCGAGGCCTGTCCAGATCCATCATCGAGTGGTCGGGAGTCCAATCCGCCCTGACCACCTGCCCGACGGCGTTCACCGCGTCGCCCTCGTCGTAGAGGGCCTTCACCACGTAGAACGCGTCCGGCGTCGCCCCCACGGAGATCACCTGCCGGATGACCTGCGGAACCGATTCGTCCACCGGACCTCCTCGGCGCTCGCGTCCCCCGGGCGGGATTAGTCGAGCTTAGCTCAGCGGGCGGAGCCGGGGAAGGTGGCGTGCGGTTCTCGGAGCTACCCGATCGAGTAGAAGTGGGCGGTGCCGCCGGGCTTCTCCACGGTGACCGCGTTGTCGAGGTCGCGGTAGGTGGAGTCGAGGGTGTGACCCACCATGGCGATCGAGATCGTGCCGTCGGCGTTGTGCGTGACCTTCGAGATCACCTGAGTATGGTCGACGCCGTTGTCGTTCTGGGGATCCCAGTCGAGCATCACGACATCGCCGATCTTCAGCTGGCTGCGGTCGGTGAACTCGTACCGCGTGGTGTCCGGCCGGGAGTCGTAGTAGGCGTCCATCGGGTTGCCGCGGATCCAGCTGTAGTTGTAGTCGCCGGTGGTGGCGTAGTCGCTGTACCAGTCGGCGTTCTGCGTCCAGCCGCGCGCGAGCATGGTCTGGTTCACGAAGTTGCCGCAGTCGTTGTCGGGGAACTCGCCCCACTCCGCGAGGTTGTAGTCCTGCCAGTAGGTGAACGCGTAGCTCATCTGCGAGTCGACGGGCGTCTGGATCTCGTACGAGAAGGCCGCATCCGCCGCCGTCTGCGACCCGTCGTCCAGCGTGACCGTCACCGGCACCGCCCCCACCACGAAATTGAACGAGGCGGGGGTCACCGCGGTGATCGAGCCGTCGTCGACCACGTCGAACGCGGCGGCCGGCTCGGTGCCGAAGGCGACGGATGCCACGGCCGAGTCGCCCTCGAACCCGCTGCCGGCGATGGTGACGGTGGTGTCGCCGGCCAGAGCACCCGTCGCGGGCGTGACCGATGCGACGCCCACGCGCTCGCCCGCCGAGGCCGAATCGCCGGCGGCGACGTCTTGCGAGGCCGACTCGGCGGTCGAGCCGCCGGCGGCGCATCCGGTCAGGGCGAGCGCCGTGACGGCGATCACTCCGGCGAGAAGGGAGAACGGGCGCGTGCGGCGGGTCGGCATTGGCCCATACGAACACATTTACATTTGTGTCCCCTATGAAGGGGACATCGAGAGCCTCAGTGCGGTGGGCGCAGCGACTCCGGATCGGCGAGGGCCGTCGAGGGCGAACAGCCCAACTCGCCGGGCTGCAGCAGCACCGGGGCGGGCCGCACGTCGAGCACCCGGCCGTTCTCCGACTTCACCAGCACGCAGTCGTCGGCGTCGCCCATGGCCACCCCGATCCGCTCGGCGTCGTCGATCAGCACCCGCGGCGGCGCGGCCCGCTCGAACTCGTCCTCCGGCTGCTCGAGCAGCTGGCCGATCTCGGCCACCACGTCGGACTCCGAGGGCAGCCGCCCGCTCTGGATGGCCGCGAGCAGCACCTCGCGCGCCGACTCCCGGGCGTTCACGGCCACGACGTAGGTGATCGTCTCGTCGGGCTCCGGCGTCACGGGCACCGCATCCGCCGGGCAGTCGATCGACTCGACACCGTCGGTGGTGGCCCATTCGCCGACCTTGCCGTAGTAGTCGAACACCACCCGGAAGCAGTAGGCATCGGGGAGCTCGGCCGAGTCGCCGGGGGTTCCGGATGCCGCCTCCGCGGCTCCGGCGGGCACCCGCAGCTCGAGCGAGCCGAACGGCTCGGCCACGTCGAGCGACTGCTGCTCGTCGATGCCGATCAGCTCGATGGTGTCGGCGTCGACCGACACCTCGGCGACCGCCGCCCGCGCGTACCCCTGGATGTCGTGCGGCCGTTCGCCGCCGATCGCCCGCGCGAGATCGGCCACGCGCTCGCGCGCCGCCTCCCGCTGCGCCGCCACGGCCGTGGCGTCGGCGCCGCCGGAACCGCCCGCACCCTGCCCGGCCGCCGGGCCCTCGCCCGCCCCGCCCCAGGTGCCGGCCCCCACGCATCCGCTCAGCCCCGCCAGCAGGGCGACCGCCGCGATCGCCGCCGCGCCCCGTCGCGCGTGACGTGCTCGCATCGTCGTGGCCCACACCTTCACACGAGCGACCCTACCCACCCATCCTCCGCGCGACCCGTCACTTTCAGCCGTTCCCGCGTCGTTTCAGGGCCAAAAGTGACGGGTCGCGAGGAGGATGCGCGGGGTCAACCGGCATACGTGGGGGCGGCGGGGAGGCCGAAGAACTCTTCGAGGGTCGTGACTCCCGTGGAGTGCATCTCGGTGGCGAGGGGGACGCCGACCCAGCGGTAGTGCCAGGGCTCGAACTCGTAGCCGGTGACGGGGGTGCCGCCGTCGGGGTAGCGCAGGATGAAGCCGAAACGGTAGGCGTTGGCGGCGAGCCATTGTCCCGCGGTCGTGTCGGCGAAGCAGCGGCCGTCGGTCGAGCATCCGGAGATCGTGTCGAGGATGTCCATCGCCATGCCGGTCTGGTGCTCGCTGTAGCCGGGGCGGGCCGAGGTGAGGTCGGCGCCCTCGACACCGAGCGAGTTGACGTAGTAGTCGTAGGCCCGCACCTGCACGCTGTAGGAGCGGTAGCCGCTCTGGGCCACCAGCTGCACGCCGATCTCGTTCAGGGCCGCGTGGAACATCTCCTCCAGCGCCGCCGTCGCATCCGCCCGCAACTGGTAGCCGTTGGGGTTCGGCATGTCGGAGGGCAGATCGACGAGATCGGGCGGGGTGTACTCGCTGCCGTCGGCGAGCGGGCGCAGCTTGTTCACCACCACCCACGGGCTCGTCGGGTCGTCGATGGAGTTCGCGGTCTTGTCGAAGCCGGCGGGCGCGGGCGCGGGCTCGGGGACGGGCGGCGGGGTGGTGGGGGTCACGGGTTCCTCCGTCGGGGGCGCGGTGAAGCTCGGCGCCGGCAGCGTCGGGGTGGCGGATGGGGTCGAGGCGACGGGCACCGCGTTCGGCTCCGCCCCGAGACGGATGACCCCGCCCGCCACGAGCGAACCGAAGGCCACGACCGCGGCCACCAGCAGTGCAGCGGCGGCCAAGACCAGGGCCCGGCGGGTGTTCTGCCGGCGTCGAGCCGCACTCAGCTGCGCGCGCGATCCCCGGGGCCCGTCCGTCTTCGACACCCGCCCAGCCTATCCGGCGCGTCTGGGAGGCCCATTCGGTTGGCGAATGCGCCCGGCCGGCCGTACCCCCGGCCAGGAGGAGTAGAGTCAGTGCACTTCGGTTCGGGCCTGGATTTGGGTTCGCGGCGTCTCATCAGGCGCCATCCCTTTTTCCTTACCCTGGAGTGCGCCCGTGACGTCTTCGACTTCTCTCACCCCGCACGCCGCCCTCGACCGGATCGACGGCGGCGACGCGATCTCGATCGCGACGGCGACCGCCCTGGTCGGCGCCCGCGGCGACGACCTCGAGCGGCTGCTCGCGCACGCCACCCGCCTGCGCGACGAGGGCCTCGAGCGCGCCGGCCGGCCCGGCGTCATCACTTACTCGAAGAAGGTGTTCCTGCCGATCACCCGGCTCTGCCAGGACCGCTGCCACTACTGCATCTTCGTCGACACCCCCGGCGGCCTGGCCAAGCACGGCATCACGACGTTCATGGAGCCGGAGGAGATCCTCCAGATCGCGCAGACCGGCGCGGGCATGGGCTGCAAGGAGGCCCTGTTCACCCTCGGCGACCGGCCGGAGAACCGCTGGCCGGCCGCCCGCCAGTGGCTCACCGAGCACGGCTACAGCTCCACGCTCGACTACGTGCACGCGATGGCGACCATGGTGCTCGAGCAGACCGGACTCATCCCGCACCTCAACCCCGGCGTCATGTCGTGGAACGAGATGCAGCGCCTGCGGCCCGTCGCGGGCTCCATGGGCATGATGCTCGAGACCACCGCAACCCGCCTGTGGTCGCAGCCCGGCGGCGCCCACTTCGGCTCGCCCGACAAAGACCCGGCCCTGCGCCTTCGGGTGATCGAGGATGCCGGCCGCTCCCGCATCCCGTTCACCTCGGGGGTGCTGCTCGGCATCGGCGAAGACCACGGCGAGCGCGCCGACGCCCTCTTCGCCCTGCGCGCGCTGCACGGCCGCTTCGGGCACCTGCAGGAGACGATCGTGCAGAACTTCCGAGCGAAGCCCCGCACGGCCATGCAGAACGACCCCGACCTGGGGCTGGACGAGTACATCGCGGCGGTCGCGACGGCCCGTCTGGTGATGGGTCCGGATGCCACGGTGCAGGCGCCGCCGAACCTCACCGACCTCGACGAGCTCGGCCTGCTGCTGCGCGCCGGCATCAACGACTGGGGCGGCATCAGCCCGCTCACCGCCGATCACGTGAACCCCGAGCGCCCCTGGCCCGACATCGACCTGCTGGCCGGGCTCACCGCGCAGGGCGGCTACACGCTGCGCGAACGGCTCACCGCCTACCCGCAGTACCTCGCCGGCGCCGAGCGCTGGCTCGACCCGAACGTCGTGCCGGCCCTGCACGCGCTGATGGAGCCGGACACCCTGCTCGCCGACGAGTCGGCGCGCGTGCGCCCGCTCGCCGCCGCAGCCGTGGCCCCGGCCGCGACCGACGAGGCCTCCGCCACCATCTCCCGGCCGTCCGGGCGACCGGATGCCGTCACCGCCGACACGGGCACCGCCTCCACCCCGCCGCCGTCGCAGCGCGTGGGTACCGGCTCCCCCGATGACGCGAGAACTCCCGCCCGCGGGTGGTCACCGTCGGGGGCCCGCTCCACCGAGTCCGAACTGAGCGAGGCTCTGGCCACCGCGGCTGGACCGGGTGGGGCCGATTCGATCTCCGACCGGCAGGCCGCGGCACTGCTCGGTGCCCGCGGCACGGCACTCGCCGAACTCGGCGCGATCGCCGATGCAGCCCGCGCGGCCTCGGGGAACACCGCCGTCAGCTACGTCGTGAACCGCAACATCGACACCGCCCGGCTCACCGCCGACCCCAGCGACGATCCCGCCGCGCCCGCCCTCACCCTCGACATGGTCGAGCAGCTCGCAGCCGAGGCCGCCGAGCTCGGCGCCACCGAGATCTGCCTCCAGGGCATGCCCGGTGCGCACCTGCCCGGCAGCATCTACCTCGACGTCGTGCGCGAAGCGCGACGGGCGGCTCCCGAGATCAGCATCCACGGCTTCCGCCCCACCGAACTGCAAGACGGCGCCCGCCGCACCGGCCGCAGCCTGCCGAAGTTCCTCGACGACCTGCGCGAGGCCGGCCTCACCAGCGTGCCGGGCACGGCCGCCTTCGTGCTCGACGACGGCGTGCGTGCCGCGTTCAGCGGCGGGCAGCTGCCTCCGGTGGCGGAGTGGATCGCCACCGTCGAGGCCGCGCACCGCGCCGGCCTGCACTCCACCTCGACCCTGGTCTACGGGCACCTCGAGACCCCGGAGCAGATCGTCGCGCATCTGCGCCTCCTGGCGGCGGTGCAGGAGCGCACCGGCGGCTTCAGCGAGTTCATCCCGATGCCCTTCGTGCCGGGCGACGCCCCCGCGGTGGCGGCTCGGCTCGCCACGAGCGGGAAGACGGCCGCGAACGCGCACCCCCACGGCCCCTCCCCCGAGCAGTCGCTCGCCGTGATCGCGGTCGCACGCCTGCTGCTGGCCGGCCGGATCGACCACGTGCAGGTGGCCTGGACCAAACTCGGCCTCGGCACGGCCGCGCAGGCCCTCCGCGGCGGCGCCGACGACATCGGCGGCGTGCTGCTGGACGGCGCGCTCTGGCCCGAGGCCGGCCCCGAGGCCCGGCTGACGCTGGCGGATGCCGACGTCGAGTCGCTCGCCCGCGCATCCGGCCGCCCGGCCCGCCAGCGCGACACCGCCTACGCCCCGCTGCTCTCGGCCCCCGCATGGCGGTGACGGAGGTCGCCGACACCGTCGTGGTGGGCGCCGGCATCGCCGGCATCGCCGCGGCGGCCCGCCTGCGCCGCTCCGGCCGCACCGACGTGCTCGTGCTCGAGCGCGCCTACGACATCGGCGGCACCTGGCGCGACAACGTCTACCCCGGTGTCGCCTGCGACATCCCCTCGCACCTCTACGCCTACTCCTTCCGCCCCAACCCGCGCTGGAGCCGCCGGTTCGCCCCCGGCGCCGAGATCCATGAGTACCTGAGGAGCGTCGTGCGCGACGAGGGCCTGAGCGGTCAGATCCGGCTCGGCACCGACGTCACCGACATGCGCTGGAACGATGACGACGGGCAATGGCACCTCGAGACCAGCCGCGGCCCGCTGCGTTGCCGCGTGCTCGTGCTCGCCGCCGGCCGCCTGGCCGAGCCGCAACAGCCCGAGCTGCCCGGCCGCGAGGGCTTCACCGGCCCCGTGACCCACAGCAGCACGTGGCGGCCCGAGCTGGAGCGGGAACTGCGCGGCAAGCGCGTCGCGGTCGTGGGCACCGGGGCATCCGCGGTCCAGCTGGTGCCGAGGCTCGCCGGGATCGCCGCCGAGGTCGTGGTCTTCCAGCGCACGGCCCCCTACGTGGTCCCCCGGGACGACGCCCCCATCGACGAGCGCACGAAGACCGGTTTCGAACAGCATCCGGATGCGCTGGGCCGGCACCGCGACTCCCTCTTCGCCGAGTTCGAGGCCGGCCATACCGCTCGTGTCACCGCAGGCCCCGAGCGCGAAGCCCTGCGGCGAGCGGCCCGCGCCCACCTCGAGGCGCAGATCGCCGACCCCGGGCTGCGAGCGCACCTCACCCCCGACTACGAGATCGGCTGCAAGCGCATCCTGCTCTCCGACGACTACTACCCGGCCCTCGCCGGTGGTCGGGTGCACCTCGAACCCTCCGCCCTCGTCGCCTTCGACGGCGAGCGGGCGATCGCCGCGTCCGGCCGGAGCCACGCGGTCGACGCCGTGGTCTTCGCCACCGGCTTCGCCGCCGCGCAGCCCCCCTTCGCCGACCACGTGCGCGGCCGTGCCGGCCGACTGCTCGCCGATCACTGGGCGCGGGGCATGCGCGCCTACGCCTCGCTGCTGGTCGCCGGCTTCCCGAACCTGATGGTGCTCGACGGCCCCAACGCCGCCCTCGGCCACAACTCCGCGTTCGCCATGATCGAGGCGCAGGCCGAACTGGCCGACGCCCTGATCACCCGGATGCACGACGAGGGCGTCGGCGTGATCGAGGCCTCCGCTCCCGCCGAGACCGCGTGGACCGACCAGGTCGACGCCGCCGCGCGCGACACCGTCTGGCTGAGCGGATGCCGCAGCTGGTACGTCGACGAGCGCAGCGGCCGCCTCACACTGCTCTGGCCCGGCACGGCCACCGCGTTCCGCGACGCGCTGCGCGCCGTCGCGGCCCAGCCGCTCACGGCACTGGCCGCCGACGCAGCGGCATCGGCGGCCTCCTCGACGAGAGGTGTGCGGCTCAGCTCGTGCGGCGACGCTTCAGCGAGGTGACCACCATCGTGGCGGCCCCAGCGAGCAGCAGCAGTCCTGCGAGGGCGCCGACTGCGGCGGATCCGGTTCCGGTTCCGGTCGCAGCCAGAGCGGCGCCGGCTTCGGGTGCCGGGGTCGCGGCACCCGTGGGTGCCGGGGTCGGCGTGGGTTCCGGGTCCACCGCCGCAGCGTGGTCGAGCTCGGGGGTCGAGGCCGGTGCGACGCGGTGCAGGGTGGCCTGCTCGTAGTCGTACGACATCGCGAGCAGGTCGGCGTCGTGGCTGCGCGGTGCAGCGAGCTCGAGGCCCGCCGCCTCACCCGTCGAGGTGAAGCCGGCGGGAAGGGAGACGGTCGGGATGCCGGTGTTGGCACCCACGTCGCAGAAGGTCGTCCCCGCCCAGTCGGGTGTCGCGGATCCGGCGCTGGTGGGCATGGCGAGGGCATCCAGGTCGTGGTCGACGAAGTACTGGTCCATGGCCAGCTTGCCCGCCTCCTGCTCGGCGACCGCGGCGTCGTACGCCGGGTTGGGGATGTCGGCCCCCGCCAGGAAGTAGTCGATGTCGCCCTGCGTCATCGAGGAGGCGCCGTCGGCGATCACGTCTTCGAAGGTCAGCGCATCCGTCGGCTCGGCGAGGCTCGCGAGGCCCTCCGGCCAGGTCGCCTCGGTCGTGGCGAAGAAGGTGTTGATGCTCGAGCGCATGTCGGTCCAGCCGCCGCTCTTCAGCGTGCCCGAGACGAACTCGTGGGTGAAGTCGGGCACCGCGACGATCTCGGCGCCCTGGGCCTCCAGATCCGCGACGGCCTGGTCGAACAGGGCGATCTGCTCGGCGAAGCCGGGGCGCGCCTGCTCGTCGGCGGTGTAGTCGTACTGCACGTAGCCGATCCGCTTGCCTTCCAGGGCGGTGTCGCTGAGGCCGGCGACGTAGTCGGTCCCCTCCTGCACCTTCGCGATCTCGGTCTGCGGGTCGGCGGGGTCGTACCCGGCGATCGCGTTCAGCAGCAGCGCCGCATCCGTGACCGTCTTCGTCATCGGGCCCGACACGTCCTGGCGGATGCTGAGCGGCACGATGCCCGTGACGCTGGTCAGGCCCATGGTCGGACGGTAGCCGACGAGGCTCTCGTGCGCGCTCGGGCCCACGATGGAGCCGCAGGAGTCGGTGCCGAGTCCGGCCGGCCCGAAGCTCGCGGCGACGGCCGCGCCGGTGCCGCCGCTGGATCCGCTGGCGCTGTTGGCCTGGTTGTAGGCGTTGTTGGTGCGGCCGCGCTCGGAGCTGAGGGTGTAGGTGCCGTGCCAGGCGAACTCGGACATGTTGGTCTTGGCGAGGATGATCGCGCCGGCGTCGCGCAGCCGCTGCACCGCGGTCGAGTCGAGCTTGGTCTGGTAGGTCTTGAGGGAGGAGCTGCCGGCCGTGGTCGGCATGTCGAACGTCGCGTAGTTGTCCTTCACCAGGATCGGCACGCCGTGCAGCGGGCCGCGGATCTGGCCCGCCGCTCGCTCGGCATCCATCGTCGCCGCGGTCGCCAGCGCATCCGGATTGGCCAGGATGATCGCGGCCAGTCCAGGCTGGTCGCCGTAGGGGTCGTCGTACGCGGCCATGCGGTCGAGGTACTCCTGCACGAGCGCGGTGGAGGTGGTCTGCCCCGATTCGAGCAGGGCGAGCAGGTCGGTGACGCCGAGGTCGACGACATCGGGGGCGACGGTGGATGCGCCGGCCGCCGGAGCGGCGAACGCCGCCGGTGCGAGGGCGGAGGAGCCGAGCACGAGACCGGCGCACACGGCGGTGACGGCTGCGGCGCGGGTGAACGATCGGGCGGGAGGGCGAGGGGTCAACGCAGATCCTTTTCGAGGAGTGTTGTCAGGAACCTCCCACTGTGGCGGAGACGCGTTTCTTCGACGTTTCCTCCCGATTACGGTCTGCGGCTTCCGCCCACACCCCGAACGGCACCCCGCGGCGTCGAGACGCCTACATCGGGCTCGGCGGCAATGGGGAGTTCTCCCCCTGCTCTCGTTTTGGCGCCGTCACCCGGGCGTGCTTGAATTGCCCTCGTACGGGGCACATCCCACCCGAAGGGATGCGCCAGCGGTCTGAGGATCACCCAGTCCTCGCGACCCCGTGCCGTCTTACCCTCGCACGCACACTGCATCACGCATGAAGAACGACGATTCGGGGACCCTGTGAGGCTGTTCGAGGCCATCCGCCGACGCAAGGCGACGAGCGCATCCGTCGCCGGGATCGTGGCGCTCGCCGTGGCGGTGACCACCATGGCGTTCGTGTACGAGGGCGTGAAGACCGCCGACGTCGAGCTGAACGACGGCGGCGTGTGGGTCACGAAGCCCACCGGCCTCCTGCTCGGCCACCTCAACTACCCCGCCCAGGTGATCGACGGGGGCCTGCGCACCGGCTCCACCGGCTTCGACGTGCTGCAGAACGGCGACACCGTGCTGTTGCTGGACCAGTCCGGCAGCACCCTCACCCCGGTCAACCCCATGACGGTCGCGCTCGAGACCCCCGTGCAGCTCCCGCCGGAGTCCTCCGTGTCGCTCGGCGGCAAGTCGGTGTCGCTGCTGGACCGCGAGACGGGCCAGCTCTTCGCCACCCCCTCCGACCGCGCCGGCTCGTTCGTGATCAACCCCGACGAGCCCCTGGCCGAGCTCGGCACCGGATCGGCGGCGGTCGCCGACGTCGACGGCACCGTGCACGCCCTCTCCCCCTCGCAGCTGCAGGTGCAGACCTTCACCCCCGACGAGACCGGCACCTTCCCCGAGGAGCCCACCTCCACCGAGGGCTTCCCCGAGCCCGAAGAGGGCGCACAACTGACCATCACCACGGTCGGCGACGCCTCCGTCGTCTTCGACGCCCTGACCGGAACGGTCACCCTGCCGGGCGGCGGCCAGAGCGTGATCGACGAGGCCAAGGGCGGCGTCGTGCAGCCCACCGGCCCCGCGGCCGACGACGTGCTGATCTCCACGAAGGACTCGCTCATCCGGCAGCCGCTCGGGGGCGGCGACCCCACGATCATCCCCGTGCAGGGCGAACCGGGCACCCCCGCGGCGCCGGTGTACCTGAACGGATGCGCCTACGCGGCCTGGGCCGGATCCGGCGCCTACCTGCGCGACTGCGCGGGCGAGGACAACGACGTGCAGACCACGATCGAGAACCTCGCCGCGAACGCCGAGCTGCGCTTCCGAGTGAACCGCGACGTGGTGGTGCTGAACGACCTGTCGACCGGCGTGGTGTACCTGGTGAACCAGGACATGAAGAAGGTCGACAACTGGGACGACATCGCCCCGCCGCCCGAGCAGAGCGACTCCGACGAGGAAGAGGACTCGACCGAGGAGGAGCTGCAGGTGCTGCTCCCCGACCGCACCGAGGAGAACAACCCGCCCACGGCCGCCGACGACACCTTCGGCGTGCGGGCCGGCCGCACCGTCATCCTGCCGGTGCTGAACAACGACACCGATCCCGACGGCGACGTGCTGGTGGCGAGCCTCAAGGGCGGCCAGCCCTCGATCGGCACGGTGCAGCAGATCCTGAACGGCGCCGCCCTGCAGGTCATCGTGAACCCGGATGCCGAGGGCTCGGCGAACTTCACCTACCAGGTGGACGACGGCCGCGGCGGCACCGACGACGCCACGGTGCGCCTGAACGTGAGCGCCGAGGGCCAGAACAGCCCGCCGAAGGAGTGGAAGGTCTCCGAGGTGCTCGTGGCGCCCGGGCAGACCGTCTCGCAGAACGTGCTGATCGACTTCGAAGACCCCGACGGCGACGACCTGTACGTGGTCGGCGCGGCGACCGGCACGGCCGACCAGGTGCAGTTCCGCCCCGACGGCCAGATCACCTTCACCAGCATCGACCCGAACACCGGGCCGAAGGACGTGACGGTGACGGTCTCCGACGGACAGTCCGAGACCGAGGCCACCATGCGCTTCCTGGTGCGCGACACCGTCGCCCCGGTCACCAACAACGACCGGGTGGTGGCCCTCGCCGGCGAGCGCGTCACCGTCGCCCCGCTGGACAACGACCTCAGCCCCTCGGGTGCGCCGCTGCGCCTCGCGAAGGTGAACGAGACCCCGGGCGCCACCATCGAGCCCGACTACACCACCGGCACCTTCGCCTTCACGGCGCCCACCGCCGGCAAGTACTACGTGCAGTACCTGGCATCCGACGGCCCGAAGACCGCCGAAGGCCTCGTGTTCGTCGACGTGAAAGACCTCACCGACACCGACGACCCGCCGATCGCCGTGCGCGACACCGCGCAGCTGCCGACCGGGCGCAACACGCTGGTGAACGTGCTGGCCAACGACACCGACCCCAACGGCGGCATCCTGGCCGTTCAGTCGGTGCAGGTCCCCCAGGACGCGGGGGTGAGCGTGGAGGTGCTCGAGCACGAGATCCTGCGGATCACCGACCGCGGGCTGACCGAGCCGATCACCATCGGCTACAGCGTCTCCAACGGCAAGGCGACCGCGCAGGGCGAGGTGTTCGTCACCCCGATCCCGGCCCCGGCCCGCCTGCTGCCGCCCGTCGCGGAGGACGACGAGGTGACGGTGCGCGTGAACGACGTGGCGACCATCCCCGTGCTCGCGAACGACCACCACCCCGACGGCGACACCATCCACCTCTCCGAGACGCTGATCGAGCCGCTGGTGGCGCCGGAGGACGGCGAGATCTTCGTCTCCGAAGACGTGGTGCGCTTCAAGGCCGGTCCCGAGCCGAAGGTGGTCTACGCCACCTACGAGGTCGTCGACTCGCAGGGCCAGAAGGACGCCGGCTACATCACCATCCGCGTGGTGGGTGCCGACGACACCACCAACTCGCCGCCCCGGCCCAAGGACGTGACGATCCGGGCCCTGCAGGGCACCAGCGTGCGCATCCCGATCCCGCTGAACGGCATCGACCCCGACGGCGACTCGGTCGAACTCGTGGGCCAGAGCTCCGCACCCACCAAGGGCCGCATCGTCGACGTGGGCGAGGCGTGGCTGGTGTACGAGGCCTACCCAGACTCCACGGGCACCGACACCTTCACCTACACGGTGCGCGACCGGCTCGGCGCCTCGGCGACGGCCACCATCCTGGTGGGCATCATCCCCTCGAGCGAGTCGAACCAGGCGCCGTACGCCCTGAAGGACGTCGTGAGCGCACGCCCCGGCCGCACGGTCGCGGTCGACGTGATGGCGAACGACACCGATCCCGACGGCGACCCGATCTCGATCAGCACGAACGTCGAAGCCCCCGACGACGTCGAGGCCGGGGTCGAGGGCGGCCGCGTGCTGGTCACAGCCCCCGCCACCCCGGGCGACTACACGGTCATCTACTCGATCAGCGACCGCTGGGGAGCGACGGCGAAGGGCACGCTGCTGCTCAACGTGAGCCCGGATGCTCCGCTCGCGGCCCCGATCGCCCGCGACGACAAGGCCCAGGTGGCCGACGTGCTCGACCGCGCCACCACCGACATCGACGTGCGCGAGAACGACGACGACCCCGACGGCACCATCGACGCCCTGAAGGTCTCGGTCACCGACCCGGCCGCCACGGTGCTGGCGAGCGGCCTGGTGCGCATCACGCTGCTGCCGACTCCGCAGATCATCACCTACACGGTCACCGACCAGGACGGCCTCACCGCCTCCGCGTTCGTGGACGTGCCCGGCGTCGACGGCCTGCCGCCGGTGCTCAAGCCCGGCATCGAGCCGATCGTGGTGCACGACGGCGAGACCGTCGACATCGAGCTCAGCGACTACGTGCTGGTGGGCGAGGGCAAGACGGCCCGCATCACCGAGGCCGACAAGGTGCGCGCCTCCAACGCCAACGGCGACAACCTCGTGGTCGACGAGAACACCATGCGCTACACGCCGAAGGTGCACTACGACGGCCCGGATGCCCTGAGCTTCGAGGTCACCGACGGCACCGGCCCCGACGACCCCGAGGGCAAGAAGGCGACCCTGGTCATCCCGATCACGGTCATCTCCGACTACAACGCGCCGCCCACCTTCGTGGGAGCGAGCGTCGACGTGGCGGCGGGCGACGGCGACGGACGCCTCGACCTGCGCGGCTACTCGCAGGACGCCGACGACGGCGACCTCGAGAAGCTCACCTTCGCGATCGCCGGCGGCACGGCCCAGGGCGTGTCGGCGAAGATCGAGGACGGCTCCACGCTGATCGTGTCCGCCGCGGCGAACGCCCCGCGCAACCCCTCGACGATCGACATCGACGTCTCCGACGGCACGAACACGCCGGTGCGCGGCGTCGTCACGGTGAACGTGCTGTCGACCACGCGCAACCCGCCGTCGGCCACCGACGACGTGGTCGACAAGGCGAACCAGGGCCAGACCGTCTCGGTGCCGGTGCTGGGCAACGACTACAACCCGTTCCCCGAGACGCCGCTGACCATCACCAGCGCGACGGTCGAGACCGGTACCGGTGGGGCCGACGTCGACGGCGGCAACGTCTCGGTGACCCCCGGTGCCGACTTCGTGGGCACCATGGTGGTGCGCTACTCGGTGCAGGACGCGACCGGCGACCCGGCGCGCACGGCCGACGCCCGCATCCGCCTCACCGTGCAGGGCCGCCCCGAGGCGCCCTCCACGCCCACGGTCACGAGCATCCAGGACCGCACCGTGGTGCTCTCCTGGAACCCGCCGGTGAACAACGGCGCCGTGATCACCACGTACACCGTGACCAGCCAGAACGGCTACTCCACGCAGTGCGCCTCCACCACCTGCACGCTCAGCGGGCTGACGAACGACGTGGAGTACTACTTCACGGTCACCGCCACGAACGAGGTGGGCGTCTCCGATCCCTCACCGAGCTCCGGCCCCGCCCGCCCCGACGCGCGCCCCGACCAGCCGCAGCCGCCGACCCTCGTGTTCGGCGACAAGAGCCTCGCGGTGACCTGGGTCACCCCGTCGACCCCGGGCTCGGCCGTCACCTCGTACAACCTCGAGATCTCACCCGCCCCCGAACGCGGCTCCGCCTCGCGCTACGGCGTGACCGGCAATACGCTCACCTGGGAGGGCCTGGCCAACGGCACCGCCTACCAGGTGCGGGTGCAGGCCGTGAACCGTGCGCCCGAACCCTCGGAGTTCAGCGGCTACTCGGCGTTCGAGATCCCGGCGGGCGTTCCGGATGCTCCGGCGGCGCCCACCACGTCCCGCGCCGACGGCGTGGGCAGCCAGTCGCAGCTCACCGTCAACTGGGTCGCGCCGAAGAACAACGGCGACGCGATCAAGGGCTACACGCTCACCCGCAGCGGCGGCGGCGCGGCCGACGTGGCCATCCCGGTCGACGGCGGAGCCACCTCGCAGACGGTGACCGTTCCGGTCAGCGGTTCGGGTTACACGTTCACCCTGGTGGCCCGCAACAAGGCCGGCGACAGCGCCGTCTCGGCGGCATCCGCTCCCCGGCGGGCGTTCAACAAGCCCGAGCCGCCGACCAACGTGAGCGCGACCGGTGGCGACAACACCATGACGATCACGTTCTCCGACGGCGCCCTGAACGGCGCCAACCAGGGCGAGGTCTCGTACGAGTACTCGTTGAACGGCAACGGAAGCTGGGCGCCCCTGGGCGGCAGCGGATCCACGGTGTCGGCCCCGAACAACGGCACGTACACCGCCCAGGTGCGCACGCTCACCTCGGCCGACGGCTCGAGCTACACCAGCGATCCGAGTGCGTCCAGCAACGCCGTGTCGCCCTACGGGGCGTACGGGGGCACCTCCGCGAGTGCCAGCGGAGGCGACAAGGTCGTGAACTTCAGCTGGACGGCGCCGGCCCGCAACGGCCGCGACTACACGCTGCAGATCCGGATCGACGGGGGCCAGTGGCAGAACAAGGGCATGTCGTCGGGCAGCGCCTCCGTCGCGGCCGGCTACAGCGAGGACCACGGCATCGAGGTGCAGATGGTCGACGCGGGCGGCGCCGTGATCCCCGGATCCGGCTCCTCGGCCTCGGCCAAGTCGGACAAGGAGCCGATCAACACCTCGGTGAAGGTGTCGCAGGGCGACCACGTCAACAACAGCAACTGCCGCCACGCATCCTGCGCCTACATCAGGGTGACGGTCACCGACGGTCAGCCCGGCGTGACGTACACCGCGAAGGTCTACGCCAGCGGCAACTACGAGGACACCGTCACCATCAACGGCAGCGGCACGGGCCAGACCGGTTTCTACTGGGGCTACCCGGGAACGACCGTGAGCATCGAGGTGACCGGTGGGGGCAAGACCTACACCGACTCGATGACCTGGCCATCGAATTAGCGCCCGCATCCGCTCCCTCGCATCACCGACCCTCATGACCACCGACGAAAAGGACCCTCGATGACCATGACCCCCGAGCAGGCGACCTGGTTCGCCGGCACCTTCGACCGCCTCGTGCAGAACGTCGGTCTGGCCGTACTCGGCAAGGAGCACGTCATCCGGCTCACGCTGATGGCGATGATCACCGAGGGCCACGTGCTGCTGGAGGATGCTCCGGGTACCGGCAAGACGAGCCTGGCGAAGGCGGTGGCCGCCACGGTGCAGGGAACGCACCAGCGCATCCAGTTCACCCCCGACCTGCTGCCCTCCGACGTCACGGGCGTGACCATCTACGACCAGGACACGCACAAGTTCGACTTCCACAAAGGCCCGATCTTCGCCTCCATCGTGCTGGCCGACGAGATCAACCGCGCCTCGCCGAAGACGCAGTCGGCGCTTCTGGAGGTCATGGAGGAATCGCGCGTGTCGGTCGACGGCGTGACCCACGAGGTGGGCCGCCCGTTCCTCGTGATCGCCACCCAGAACCCGATCGAGCAGGCCGGAACCTACCGCCTGCCCGAGGCGCAGCTCGACCGCTTCCTGATCAAGACGAGCATCGGCTACCCCGACCTCGCCTCGGCCGAGCAGATCCTGGCCGGCTCCGCCAACCGCAACCCCTCGGCGGGGCTGTCGGCGGTCATCACCACCTCGGCCGTGGCCGACATGGCCGACCTCGCCTCCACCGTGCACGTCGACCCCGCCATCCTGCGCTACACCGCGCAGCTGGCCGAGGAGACCCGCTCGGCGCCGGAGTCGCGCCTGGGCGTCTCGGTGCGTGGCGCGATGGCGCTCATCCGCGCCGCCAAGGTGTGGGCCGCCGCCCAGGGCCGCCACTACGTGCTGCCCGACGACATCAAGGAGCTCGCCGGGCCGGTCTGGACGCACCGGTTCGTGCTCGACGCCGAGGCCGAGTTCTCGGGCGCGACCGCCGAGAGCGTGCTCGCCCGCGTGCTCGCCGACGTGGCCGCTCCGCAGTCGAGGCAACCCGCCGCATGAGCGAGCGGGGGCGAACGCGCTCTCGCCGTCTCGCCTCGGCTCGCAGCCGGGCGGGCGGCAGGGTGAGCGGATGGATGGGCGCGGCCGGCGGGTCGCGACCGGGGCGCTGGGTGCGCGGCACCGGATGGCCGGCCGTCGGCTCGGCGGCGCGCGTCGTGTGGCGCGTGGTCGGTCCGGTGCTCGGCACGGTGTCCGGCTTCGGCTGGGCCGTGCTCGCCGCCACGATCGCCGCGCTGATCGCGGGCTCGATCCTGGGCTGGCGCGAACTGCTCGTCATCGGCTTCGTGCTGCTCACCGCCCTGCTGATCGCGATCGGCTTCGCCATCGGCCGCTCCGCCTACGCCGTGCGGCTGGATCTCGCCCTGGATCGCGTGGTCGTGGGCGAACGCGCCGTCGGCCGCATCGCCGTCACGAACACCTCGGCCCGCACCCTGCTGCCGGCCCGGATCGAGCTGCCCGTCGGCTCCTCGTTCGCCTCCTTCGCCCTGCCTCGGCTCGCGCCGCAGGCCGAGCACGACGACCTCTTCGGCATCCCCACCCACCGCCGCTCGGTGATCGTGGTGGGCCCCGTGCGCTCGGTGCGCGGCGATCCTCTCGGCCTGATGCGCCGCGAGATCCGCTGGACCGACCCCGTCGACCTGTTCGTGCATCCGAGAACCGTCGCCCTCGGCGGCTCGTCCTCCGGCGTGCTGCGCGACCTCGAGGGCGTGGAGAGCCGCATCATCTCGGCCGACGACGTGTCGTTCCATGCGCTGCGCGAATACGTGCCGGGCGACGACCGCCGCTCCATCCACTGGAAGACCTCGGCGCGCACCGGCAAGCTCATGGTGCGCCAGTTCGAGGAGACCCGGCGCTCGCACCTGGCCATCGCGCTCTCGACCAACCGCTCCGACTACGCCGAGGGCGAGCAGGGGGAGGACGAGTTCGAGCTCGCCGTCTCGGTCTGCGGATCGCTCGGGGTGCAGGCCATCCGCGAGGAGCGCGACATCACCGTGCTCACCCAGAACGACACCCTCGAATCCGCCACCGGCCGCCGCCTGCTCGACGAGCTCTCGGGCGTGGAGCAGACCGAGCGCCGCGAGAGCATCGTGCAGCTGGCCAAGACCACGGGCACCGCGGTGCCGCAGGCCTCGGTGGCGTTCCTGATCTTCGGATCGACCGTCACTCCCTCCCAGCTGCAGGCCTCGACCGTGCACATCCCGCTCGGCATCCGCGTGATCGCGGTGAGCGCCCGGCCCGGCGCCCCGATGTCGATGCGCCGGATCGGCGAGCTGAGCCTGCTCACCATCGGCCAGCTCGGCGACTTCCCCCTGGCGCTCCGGAGGGCCAACAGCTGATGAGCACACCCACCCGATCCTCGGCGCGCGCCGACGCCGCAGCGCGCACCTCGACCCCCCTGCTCCCTCCGCGCCCCCAGGGTCCCGGCGGCCTGTTCCGGCCGTACTGGGCGATGGCGGTCGACCTCGGCGTGATCGCCGTGCTGCTGATCGTCTCGGCCCTGAGCTTCGGCCCGGCCTTCGGCGGAGCCGGCTACCTCCTCGCCTCGATCGGCGGCGTCGTGCTGGGCCTGGCCATCGCCCTCGCCGGCTGGCGCCTGTCGTGGAACCCGATCATCGTCGCCGCGGTCACGATCCTCGTCTACCTGCTGTTCGGCGGCGCCCTCGCGGCACCCGGCACGACGCTGCTGGGCGTCATCCCGACGCTGGAGACGATGCGCACCCTCATCCTCGGGATCGTGTTCTCCTGGAAGGACGTGCTGACGCTCGTCACACCCGTCGGCGGCTTCGACGGCACCCTCATCGTGCCCTTCCTCTCCGCCCTGGTGGCGGCCGTGCTGGCCGGCACCTTCGCTCTCCGCCTGAAGCGCGCGGCCTGGGCACTGCTGCCGGCGGCCGCTCTGTTCGTGACGGCGATCGCCTTCGGCACCCGTGAGGCCGCGTTCCCGATCGTGCAGGGGCTCGTCTTCGCGGGCGTCGCCCTCGCCTGGGCGGCCTGGCGGCGGCACGAGCGCCGGGTGGGGCAGAGCGCGGGCACCGCGGTGGCCACCGGTGGCGCGGCTGAGGCGGCCACGACGGCCGACCGGGCCGGAACCCGCGCCGACACCGCGAGCGCGAAGAAGCTGCGCAACACCCGCCTCGCACTCGGGGCCGGACTGATCGTCGCCGCGCTCGGCGTCGGGTTCGTCACCGGCGGCATCCTGATGCCCGCCACGGCCCGCGAGGTGATCCGCGACCAGATCGTGCCACCGCTGGACCTGCACGACTACGCCAGCCCATTGGTGGGCTACCGCAGCTACGTGCGCGACTTCAAAGAGGACTCGCTGTTCACGGTGACCGGGCTGCCGGATTCCGCGCGCATCCGCCTGGCCACGCTCGACAGCTACGACGGCATCGTCTACGACGTGGCGGGCGACGGCACCAACGGCTCCGGCACCTTCGTGCGGGTGAGCGACGACATCGCCAACGACACCGCCGGCGCGCCGGCCGAGCTCGACGTCGACATCACCGGCCTCGACGGCGTCTGGCTGCCGGATGCCGGTTACCTCGACTCCCTGCGCTTCACCGGTGACCGCGCGGAGGAGCTGGGCGGCGCCCTGCACTACAACGCGGCGACCGGCGTGGCCCTGGACACCCTGGGTGTCACCGAGGGCGACAGCTACCGGATGGACACCGTCATCCCGCCCACCTTCAACGACGAGCAGCTCTCCGACCGTGCGATCGAGAACGTCTCGGTGCCCCGGGCCAGCGGGGTGCCCGACGAGGTGGGCACGCTGGCCGCCGAGTACATCGGCGACGCCGCGACACCCATCCAGCAGGTGCGCAACATCGCCACCGGCCTCAGCCAGAACGGCTTCTTCAGCCACGGACTGGAGGGCGAGGCGGTGTCCCGCGCCGGCCACGGCGCCGAGCGCATCGCGAGCCTGCTGAGCGCCGAGCAGATGGTGGGCGACGACGAGCAGTACGCCGTGGCGATGGCCCTGATGGTGCGCTCGATCGGCATGCCGGCCCGAGTGGTGATGGGCTTCTACCCCGACACGTACTCCGGCGCCGACACCACCTACGAGATCACCGGCGACCAGCTGCACGCCTGGGTGGAGGTGCCGTTCACGGGCGCGGGCTGGGTCGCGTTCGACCCCACGCCGCCCGAAGACCAGATCCCGCTCGAAGAGGCGCCCAAGCCCAAGGCCGACCCCAAGGCCCAGGTGCTGCAGCCGCCGCCCCCGCCGCAGGAGCCGGCCGAGCTGCCGCCGGACATCCGTACCGAGGACACGCAGGACGAGGAGGTCGACAAGAACACCTTCGATCTGCTGCCGTTCCTGCTGATCGGCGGCGGCCTGCTGGCCTTGCTGATCCTCGTCTTCGGGCCGCTGCTGGTGATCGTGCTGCTCAAGCTGCAGCGGCGCAAGAGGCGCCGGCAGGCCGCGCGCACCGCCGACCGCGTGAGCGGCGGCTGGGACGAGATCGTCGACCGTGCAGGCGACCTGGGCACCCCGGTGAGTTCGAGCGAGACCCGCCGCGACAACGCCCTCGTGCTGGCGTCGGCGTATCCGGCGGTTCCCGTGGTGGCCGTGGCCGACAAGGCCGACGGCAGCGTGTTCGGCCCGGGCGACCCGACCCCCGAGCAGGCGGAGCAGTACTGGACCGAGGTCGACGCCGTGGTGAAGAGCATGGCGGCCTCGCGCACGTGGTGGCAGCGGATGCGGGCGCGCTGGGCGCTGGGCTCGTTCTTCGGCCGGCGACGGCGGAGCGGTTCGGGTTCGCGCTCGGGCTCCGGCTCGCGCCGGCCGGGCGGAACCGGTTACGGTGCTTCTGGAGAACGAGGGGGACGATGATGACGGATGCGGCCTACCCCTGCGTGCAGTGCGGCTCGCCCGTGCCGCGGAACGCGCAGTTCTGCCTGGTGTGCGGCACCCCGGCCTCCTCGCGCAGTCAGACGGCCGCGCTCGGCGCCACCCCGCACGAGCCCGCCGGATCGCCGGGTGCCGTGAGCGCGGCCGGCGGAGTGCCCGCCTCGGCCGGCTGGCAGCCCGAGCCCGCCGTGGAACCGATCCTCCCCAGTCAGCTGCTGCCCGCGAACTACGGCCGCCGTGTCGTCGCCTTCCTGCTCGACGGCGTGGCCGGAACGGTGCTGTGGCTGCTGATCGCCGTGCCGCTGATGGCGGCGGGCGTGATCCAGGTGCAGACCTCCGGCAGCACCTTCTCGGTGAACGGGCTGAGCGCCGTGCTGCTGCTGGTGCCCGCCCTCCTGGTGCCGCTGGCGAACCTGCTGCTGCAGTCGTTCCTCGGCTTCTCGATCGGCATGCTGATCATGGGCCTGCGGATCGTGAACGCCGTGCGCTTCACCCGCCCCGGCCTCGGCTGGATGCTGCTGCGCAACCTCGTGGTGGGCGCCGCCTCGCTCGTGCTCGGCCTCGGCCAGTACGTGGTGTACCTCTCGCCGCTCTGGGACTCCGGGCGCCAGGGCCGTGGCTGGCACGACAAGCTCGCCCGCACCTGGGTGATCGACGTGAAGGCGGGGCCCAACCCGCTGAAGGCGCGACCCGGGCAGCTGCTGGCGGACGACCGGGCGACCGTGGCCGCCGATCTGCTGCCCGTTCCCGCCGCGCGCGCCGATGCCGGACCGGCGCCCGTCGCCGCGGCGTCCTCGGCGCCGATCGCCGATCCGTGGGCCGCTCCCCGGCCGGCGGTCGAGCCGATCGCGAGCGTGCCCGGCTTCGCGCCGCCGCCCGTGGTGACGCCGGCGGAACTGGCCGTCGAGGAGGACTCCGAGCGCACCCGCCTCACCGACTCCGGCCGCTCGGCCATCGGCACCGGCGTGACGGTGTTCCGGCTCGACACCGGCGAGATCGTGCCGATCATCCGGAACGGCGCGCTCGGCCGCGACCCGGTGTCTCCGGGCGGCGACCCCTCCGACATCCTGATCGCCGTCACCGGCGACACCCTCTCGGTCTCCAAGACCCACCTGGAGTTCGGCGTCGACGCCGGGCACGTCTGGGTGGCCGACCGGGGCTCGACGAACGGATCGGCGATCGTGCGCGAAGACGGCGCCGAGTATCCGCTGGACCCGGGCGAGCGGATCACCGTCGTGCCCGGCGACCGCGTGCGCGTGGGCACCCGGGTGTTCTCGGTGGAGGCCTCGGCATGAGCGCCCCCGACGGCGTGCCCTCGGCCGAGCTGCGGCTGAACGTGGGCACCGAGACGCACGCCGGGCTCCGCCGCCGCATCAACGAGGACTCGTTCCTGGCCGTGCCGCCGGTGTTCCTGGTGGCCGACGGGATGGGCGGGCACCAGGCCGGCGAGGTCGCCAGCGCCCTGGCGGTCGAGGCCTTCGCGGCGCTGGAGGGCGACTTCGTCACCCCCGGCGACATCCGCGACGCCTTCGCCCGGGCGCACGGGACGATCGACGCCCTCTCTCCCGCGGGCGACCGGCGGGCCGGCACCACGGTCTCCGGCGTGGCGGTGGCCCAGAGCGACGGCCGCGCCTACTGGCTCGTGTTCAACCTCGGCGACTCGCGCACCTACCGGCTCTCCGGCGGCGAGCTCGAGCAGATCAGCGTCGACCACTCGGTGGTGCAGGAGATGCTCGACGACGGCGAGCTCGACCGCGAGGCCGCGGCGAACCATCCCAGCCGCAACGTGATCACGCGGGCGCTCGGCGCCGGCGGCGAGTTCCAGCCCGACTACTGGCTGGTGCCGGTGGAGGCCGGCGACCGGGTGCTGGTGTGCTCGGACGGCATCTCGGGCGAGCTCGACGACGAGCTGATCGCGCGCATCCTGCAGAGCGAGGAACAGGCTCAGGATGCCGCCACCCAGCTTGTGCACGCGAGCCTCGCCCGCGGCGGGCGCGACAACCTGACGGCGGTCGTGGTGGACGCCTGGGATCACGAAGGGGCATCGCGCGGCACGGCCGACGCGGACCGCGACGACGACGGCCGGCACGGCGAGGACACCATCCCCCGGGGTCCCGTCGGGGTCGGCGGGAGGAACTGAGATGACTTCGCTGCGATACACCCCGGGAGAGTGGCGCGCGATCGTGGCGCCCTCGGGCCTGGCCCTGCTGCCCGCGAGCGTCGAGGCCTCGACGCTGGAAGAGCTCTGGAGCGCATTGTCGGAGGGGGCGGGGCTCGGCGCCGTGCTGGAGTCGCTGAGCGGCGCCTTCGGCACCAGCCTGAGCTCGATCCCGCCGTTCGCGGTGGCGACCGTCTCCGGCGACTCCGGCGACTCCGGCGACTCGGGCGGGTCGGTGCGGCTCGCCGTGCGCGGGGGGCTCGCGATCGAGGTCTCGGACGCCTCCGGCACCTACGCCGTCTCGGGCGCCGAGGTGACCACCTGGAGCGAGCGCGTGGTGACGGGCGGCATCCGCCTGCGCCTGCGCCCGGACTCCGCCTCGGCGCTCTCCGCCGAGATCGCCGGCCCCTGGTTCCCGATCGCGAGCGGGGTGGTGCTCGCCGCCGCCGTCGACGTGCAGCTCACCGCCGATGCCGTGGCCCCCACCGCAGCACCGGCGGCCACCTCTGCCGCGGCCGCCGGAGGCGCTTCGGCAGAGGCCGCGCCGGTGGGGACCGCGTCCCTCGGGTCCGGTACAAGCGACGGCGTGCCGGAGTCGCAGGGGACGGATGCGGCCGATGTCGAGGAGGCGGTGGGCGTCGACGAGACCGTGAGCGTCGAGGAGACGGTGATCCCGGAAAGCACCGCGCTGCCTGAAGCGCCCGGGACGCCGGACGTGGCGGAGGTGCCGGACGTGGCGGATGCGGAGACCGGTGAGACGGGACTGGACGACGAGCTCGTGCACACCCGCACCGAGCTGCCGGACGACGCCTACGACCACCTCTGGGGTGCCACCGTGGTGAAGTCGGTCGAGGAGGCCGCCGTGCGCGAGGTCGACGACGAGGACGAGGAGGCCGCCGCGGTGACGCCGGCCGCCGCTCCCGTGGTCACGCCCGCCCCCGACGACGCCGACGCCGCGCGCGAGCAGAACGCGGCCTCGGCCGCCGAATCCGCCCCCGCCGCCCCCGGCTTCGCTCCCTCCCCCACGGCTCCCGCACCGACGGCCCCGCCCGTCAGCGGCGGCCTCATCGACGGCGTGCCCGACTTCGGCGGACTGGGCGCGGCCTCGGGCAGCTCCAGCATCAACGGCCGCACGGTCCCGCCGATCGCGCCCGCGCCGGCCCCGCTGGCCGCCGCCTCGTCGCCGTCCTCTCCTGCGACCGCGCCCTCCGCCGTCGGCCCCGCCGCCACCGGCGCCGACTTCGACCACGACGGGCTCACCGTCACCGTCTCCGAGCTGGAGGCCATGCGCCGGCTCGGCGGAGCATCCGGAACCGACCCGGCCGCCGGCGCCCCCGCCGCCACTCCCGTGGGCGGACTCGGCCGCATCGTGCTCTCCACCGGCGAGACCCACACCCTCGACCGCCCGATCATCATCGGCCGCCGTCCGCGCGCCAACCGCGTGCAGGCCGACCAGGTGCCCGTGCTGATCACGGTCGCGAGCCCCGAGCAGGACATCTCGCGCAACCACCTCGAGATCCGCATCGAGGGCCGCCACGTGCTCGTGGTCGACCTCGACACCACCAACGGCTCGGTGCTGCACCGCGAAGGCACCCCGCCGCTCCGCCTCGGCCCGAACGAGCCCGTGCTCGTGCTGAGCGACGACGTGGTCGACCTGGGCGACGGCATCACCGTGGCCTTCGAGGACGTGCCGTGAACGCGCGCCGCCCGCCCTCCGCCCCGCCCGAGATCCCCGGCTTCGGGTACCTGCAGCTGCTCGGATCCGGCGGTTTCGCCGACGTCTTCCTTTACGAGCAGCGGATGCCGCGCCGTCGCGTGGCCATCAAGGTGCTGCTCTCGGAGTCGCTCACCGAGGGCGCACGCGACAGCTTCGACGCCGAGGCGAACCTGATGGCGCAGCTGTCGACGCATCCGTCGATCGTGACGATCTACCAGGCCGACATCTCCGAAGACGGCCGGCCCTACCTCGCGATGGAGTACTGCCCCAAGCCGAACCTCGGCGCGCGCTACCGGCGCGAGAAGTTCAGTGTGGCCGAGGCGCTGCGCATCGGCATCCAGGTGGCGGGTGCCGTGGAGACCGCGCACCGGGCCGGCATCCTGCACCGCGACATCAAACCCGCCAATATTCTCGTGACGGAATACAACCGTCCCGCGCTCACCGACTTCGGCATCTCGGTCGCCCTGGTGGGCGGCGACGAGCAGGAATCCGTGGGCATGTCGATCCCGTGGTCGCCGCCCGAGGTGTTCGGCGCGGCGCCGTCCAGCGGCACCGCCGCCGACATCTACTCGCTCGGTGCCACGATCTACACGATCCTGGCCGGGCGCTCGCCCTTCGAGGTGCCCGGGGGCGCCAACTCCGGGCTCGACCTGATCGCCCGCATCCAGTCGTCCCCGCTCACCAAGACGGGGCGTCCGGATGTTCCGGCCGCGCTCGAAGAGGTGCTCGCCACGGCGATGGCCAAGCGCGAGGAATCGCGCTACTCGTCAGCGCTGGAGTTCGCCCGCGCCCTGCAGAAGGTGCAGCTCGAGCTGAGCATGTCGGTCACGCCGACGGACGTGCTCGACGACCAGGTGCCGGCCGACGAGCTGGACGAGGAAGACGAGGGGCACACCCGCATCCGCGGCATGGTGTCGATCGACCCGACCGCGCCCGTCACCGGGCGGCGCAGCTCCACCGGGCCGCGCGGCGGCTCCACGACGCCGCCCGCTCCGATCGCGTCCACCGCTCCGCCGCACGCGCCGCGATGGGGTGCGCCGCCCGCCGCCCCGAACCGCTCGGGCTCCGCGTCCGCTCCGCCGGCCGAAGAGCACACGGTCATCCGCGGGGCCGCCCCCGCGCCCGCCACCGGCACGGGCCGTGCGGGCGGTGCCGGGCCGTTCGCCGGCCCCGGTGTGGCGACCGGTGCGGGCACGGGTGCCGGTCACGCTCGCCGCGGCTTCGACGAACCCGCCCTCGAGGAGACGGTGCACCGCGAGTCGGCCGGCGCCCTCCTGCACGGCGAGCCCGAGGTGCGCCGCTCGCGCAAGCTCCCCTACATCCTCGGCGCGATCGGCCTCGTGCTGGTGCTCGGCATCGGCGGCGTCGTGTTCGCGCTGAACGGCGGCATCAGCCCGGCCTCCGACGACATCGCGGTGACCGACAAACCCGTCGACCCGATCAAGGTCGAAGACGCGGTCGTGCCGGCGATCCCCGCGTTCGCCGGCACCGCCTCGGCCGAGGGAGTGGTGTTCACCTGGGCGAACCCCGATCCGGAGCCCGGTGACCGCTACATCTGGACACCGGTCGTGACCGGCGCCCAGGAGGCGCAGGCCACCCGGATCGACGGCACCACCGTGACCGTGGCCCCCGCTGCCGGTCAGGGGCAGGTGTGCATCGACGTGGTGCTCTTGCGCAGCAACGGCAAGAGCTCCGAACCGACGACGGGATGTGGACCATGACCCCCGAGAACAGCACCGGCACCCGCATCGACGAGAGCACCATCCCGCCCAGCGGCGCCACGAAGCGCCCGCACTCCGACGCGAGCGTGGAGTTCTGCGGCGAGTGGTTCTCGCTCGACCGCGAGAAGCCGTTCGAGATCGGTCGCGAGGCCGACCTCGACATCGACGACAACCAGTACCTGCACCGCCGCTTCCTGCAGATCTCGAACGTCGACGGCATGTGGTGGCTCTCGAACGTGGGCTCCCGCCTCTCGGCGACGGTCTCGGATGCCAGCCGCACCATGCAGGCCTGGCTCGCCCCGGGCGCGCGCATGCCGATCGTGTTCGGCCTCACCACGGTCGTCTTCACGGCGGGCCCCACCAGCTACGAGTTCACCGTGCACACCAGCGCCCCCACGTTCGTCGACTCCAGCCCCGTGCCCTCCGGCAGCGGCGCGACCACGGTCGGGGCCGTCACGTTCACCGCCTCGCAGAAGCTGCTCATCCTGGCCCTGGCCGAGCCCATGCTGAAGCGCGAGGGCACGGGCACGAGCGAGATCCCCTCCTCGCAGCTCGCCGCCGAGCGGCTCGGCTGGGCGCTCAGCCGCTTCAACCGCAAGCTCGACAACGTGTGCGACAAGCTCAGCCGCACCGGCGTCGACGGGCTGCGCGGCGGGGTCGGCGCCCTGGCCACCAACCGCCGGGCCCGGCTGGTGGAGTACGCCGTACTCTCGCGCCTGGTCACGAAGGCCGACCTGCCTCTGCTCGAGCAGCCGCACGACGACCTCGCGAACGACGAGCGATAGCACCGGCACCGCCGGCGCGTCCGTGACCCGACCCCCCGTAACCCAGGCAACCCCGCAACAAGACAGGTATCAGGTACTGACGGATGCGCATCAAGGCAAGCCTCCGCCGCCCGGGCGGCAGCACCAGCAAGCTGCAGATCACGGCGGACGCCACGGCGAGCGTCGCCGACATCGCCGAGGCCATCTTCGTGGCCGACCCGCAGCGCAGTGACACGGTCGCCCCGGTCGGCCTGACCCTGCAGGTGACCGGCGCGGGCGGCGAGCCGCGCGCGCTCGATCCCTCGTCGAACCTGCTCGACGCCGGGGTGCGCTCGGGCTCGGTGCTCGAGATCGTGCGGCACAGCGAGGGCTTCACCTCCTCGGGCCAGGGCCCCGCCGCGGCGACCCTGCGGGTGCTCAGCGGTCCGGATGCCGGGGCCGAGTACCCGCTGCCGTTCGGCTCGAGCTACATCGGCCGCGAGCGCGGCATCGACGTGCGGCTGTCCGACGGGCTGATCTCCAAGCGGCACGCCCGCATCAACATCGGCGAGCACGTCGAGATCATCGACATGAACTCCGCCAACGGCCTGCTGATGGGCGGCGAGCAGGTCGCTCGCACCACGCTCTCCTCGGCCGACGTGGTGGTGCTCGGCGACACCGCGATCTGCATCGTGCCGCTGCAGCGCCTCGGCGGCGCGGCTCCCTCCACCCCCGTGATCGAGTTCAACCGCTCGCCGCGCGTGGTCGCCCGCTACCCCGGCGGCAAGTTCCCGGCGCCCGTGCCGCCGAAGCAGCCGCAGGGCGTGCGCTTCCCGTTCGTGGCGCTGGTGGCCCCGCTGCTGATGGGCCCGATCCTGTTCTTCGCCACCGGATCGGCGCTCAGCCTGATCTTCATCGCGCTCAGCCCGATCATCATGATCGGCACCTGGGCCGACAACAAGATCCAGACCCGGCGCCAGCTGCGGGACGCGATCAAGCAGTTCAACGCCTCGCTCGAGGCCTTCGTGGCCTCGATGCACGAGAAGCAGCGCATCCAGCGGGCGGTGCGGCTCACCGAGGCGCCCGCGGTCGCGGCCACGGTCGACGCCGTGCAGCGTCTCGGCCAGCTGCTCTGGACGCACCGGCCCGAGCACACCGCCTTCCTCACCGCGCGCCTGGGCCTCGGCACCGGCCTCAGCCGCGACGCGGTGCAGCTGCCCACCTCGAACGACGCGCTGCCGGAGTACTGGGGCCAGATCGAGGAGGTCGCCGACCGGTTCTCGCGCATCGACGGCGTGCCGATCGTGGTGGAGCTGCAGAAGGCCGGCGCGCTCGGCATCGCCGGGCCCTCGGCATCCGCAGACCCCGCAGCCGCACCGGGAGCCGGCACCGACGGGGGCCGCCACGGCGTGGCCCGCGCGGTCGTCACCCAGTTCGTGGGACTGCACTCCCCCTCCGAGCTCGTCATCTGCGCGCTCGCCTCGCCCACCTCCCGCAGCACCTGGGAGTGGCTCGAGTGGCTGCCGCACACCAGCTCGCCGCACAGCCCGCTCTCGGGCGACCACCTGGCCGACAACCCGGGCAGCGGATCCGCTCTGCTCGCCCGCATCGAAGAGCTCATCAACGCGCGCGTGGCGGGTGCGCCGAGCCCCCGCGGGCCGATCGACACCTCGCGGCCCGACTCCGACGACGCGCCCCGCCCGATCACCCCCGCCGTGCTGTTCATCGTCGAGGACGACGCCCCGGTCGACCGCGGCCGCCTCACCCGCATCATCGAGCGGGGAGCGGATGCGAACGTGCACGTCATCTGGTCGGCCCCCTCGATCGGCCATCTGCCCGCCGCGTGCCGCAGCTTCATCAGCGTGGAGCAGGACCCGAACGGCGCCACGGCCGGCCAGGTGCGCCTCGGCGAGCACACCTTCCCGCTCGCCTGCGAGACCGTCGACGCCGAGACCGCGCACCGCCTCGCCCGCCAGCTCGCCCCCGTGGTGGATGTCGGCGCGCCCGTCGACGACGAGTCCGACCTGCCGCGAGCCGTCTCCTACCTGGCCCTGGCCGGCACCGACCTGGCCGAGATCCCCGAGGCCGTGATCGACCGGTGGCGCGAGAGCAACTCGATCGCCGACCGCTCCGGCGCCCCGCACGTACGCCGCAAGAAGGAGGGCTCGCTGCGCGCCCTCGTGGGCCACACCGGCACCGAGCCGTTCTACCTCGACATCCGCAACCAGGGGCCGCACGCCCTGGTCGGCGGCACCACCGGTGCCGGCAAGTCGGAGTTCCTGCAGAGCTGGGTGCTCGGCATGGCCGCGGCGCACAGCCCCGACCGCGCCACCTTCCTGTTCATCGACTACAAGGGTGGGGCCGCCTTCGCCGACTGCGTCGCGCTGCCGCACACGGTGGGCCTGGTCACCGACCTCTCGCCGCACCTGGTGCGCCGGGCGCTCACCTCGCTCCGCGCCGAGCTGCGCTACCGCGAGCACCTGCTCAACCGCAAGAAGGCCAAAGACCTGGTGTCGCTCGAGAAGACGGGCGATCCCGAGACCCCGCCGAGCCTCTTGATCGTGGTCGACGAGTTCGCCGCCCTCGTGCAGGAGGTTCCGGAGTTCGTCGACGGCGTCGTCGACGTCGCCCAGCGCGGCCGCTCCCTGGGCCTGCACCTCATCCTCGCCACCCAGCGCCCCGCCGGCGTCATCAAGGACAACCTGCGCGCCAACACCAACCTGCGCATCGCGCTCCGGATGGCCGACGCCGACGACTCCAGCGACATCCTGGGCACCCCGATGGCCGCCTACTTCCCGCAGTCGATCCCGGGCCGCGGTGCCGCGAAGACCGGCCCCGGCCGGCTCGCCGCGTTCCAGACGGCGTACGCCGGCGGCTGGACGACCGACGAGCCGCCGCGCCCGCCGATCGACCTCACCGAGATGGACTTCGGATCCGGCGCCGCCTGGGAGGTGCCCGAGGTCGAGGCGCCCGAGCTGAGCGACCCGGGGCCGACCGACATCGCCCGGCTGGTGTCGAGCATCCGCACGGCCGCCTCGATGGCCTCCATCCCCGAGCCGCGGAAGCCCTGGCTCGACGAGCTCGCCGCCGTGTACGACTTCTCGCTGCTGCCGAACCCGCGCACCGACGAGCGGCTGCTGCTCGGCGTGATCGACGACCCCGCCTCGCAGTCGCAGCCCACCGTGTTCTACGAGCCCGACCGCGACGGCAACATGGCCGTGTACGGTACCGGTGGCTCGGGCAAGAGCGCCACGCTCCGCACGATCGCCGTCTCGGCCGCGGTCACGCCGCGCGGCGGCCCCGTGCACGTGTACGGCATCGACTTCGGCTCGGCCGGGCTCTCGATGCTGGAGGAGCTGCCGCACGTCGGCGCCATTATCTCGGGCGACGACGAAGAGCGGGTCATCCGCCTGCTCCGGATGCTGCGCGACCTTGTCGACGACCGCTCGATCCGCTACTCGGCCGTGCGCGCCGGTTCGATCGGCGAGTACCGCACGATCGCGAACGCTCCTCAGGAGCCGCGCATCCTGGTGCTCGTCGACGGCATCGGCGCGTTCCGCGAGCAGTACGAGTTCGGCGGCCACTCCGCCTGGTTCACCACCTTCTCGCAGATCGCCACCGACGGCCGCCAGGTGGGCGTGCACATCGTGATCGCCGGCGACCGGCCGAACTCGGTGCCGGCCTCGCTCGGCTCCACCATCCAGCGCCGCCTGGTGCTGCGGATGGCGAACGTCGACGACTACTCGCTGGTGAACGCGCCGAAGGACACCCTCTCCGCCACCTCGCCTCCCGGCCGCGGCGTGATGGAGGGCAACGAGGTGCAGATCGCGGTGCTCGGCGCCGACGCGAACGTGGCCGTGCAGGCGCGCGAGATCGCGAAACTGGCCGAGGCGATGAACCGGCAGGGGGTGTCGCGCGCGGAGCCGATCCGCACGCTCGCCGACGCCATCCCGCTCGGCGACCTACCCTCGACGGTCTCGACCGGCGGCGTGCCGCTCCCGGTCGTCGGTGTGCGCGACGACTCGCTCGCGCCGCTCGGCATCGCGCCCCGCGGCGCCCTGCTGGTGGCCGGCTCCTCCGGCAGCGGGCGCTCGACGGCCCTCGCGACGTTGGCGACCGCTCTGCGGCGGGCCGACCCGGGCATCCGTCTGGTACACATCTCACCGCGCCGCACCTCGCTCACGCCGCTGCCGCTGTGGTCGCTGTCGATGTCGGACCCGGCGCAGATCAGCGCCTTCGCCGACGACATGAGCGCGCAGCTGGACGCCGAGACCCTGAAGCCCACGCAGTTCGCCGTGTTCGTCGAGAACGTGGGCGAGCTGAACGGTTCGCCGGCCGAGGCCGACGTCGACCGCATCGTGAAGCGGGCGCTGCGCGAGGAGGTGTTCGTGATCGGCGAGAGCGAATCGTCCACCTGGTCGGCCGCATGGACCCTCGCGGGACCGTTCAAGAACTCCAAGCGCGGGCTGCTGCTCGTGCCGGGCGACCTCGACGGCGACAGCCTGCTCGGCACCGGGCTCGGCCGCTTCAAGCGCGCGGATCTGCCGCCTGGCCGGGGATTCTTCGTGCAGGGCGGACGGGTCGTCAAGCTCCAGGTGGCGACGCCGGATGAGTGATTCAGCGGTTTTCGGGGGGTCATGGGGAGTCATGGGGACTTCTCCCCATCGACGATCGTCGACCAGCTGAATAGTGTCTTTCTTGTGAGAAGCACTCACAGGAAGTAGCGGGACCGGACAGCCCGGACCGCGGAACGAAAGGGAGAACATCATGGCCGTATGGGGTCTCGACGTCGAGCAGGTTCAGCAGCTCTCGAAGCAGCTCAACACGCAGTCGCAGCAGGTTCAGCAGATTCTGACCACGCTCACCAGCGCTCTGCAGAGCGTTCAGTGGACCGGTCCCGACGCGGAGAACTTCCGCAGCGAGTGGAACGGCACCCACACCGCCGCTCTGAAGCAGGTCATCGCCGCTCTCGAAGACGCGTCGCAGAAGGCCGCGAAGAACGCTTCCGACCAGGAAGCCACCTCGAACGCGTAGTTCGATCCGGCGGGAGCCCCTTCACCGGGGCTCCCGCCTTTCTTGTCTCATCTGACTTATCGGGCCCTTCGGGGTCTCCTGGCTTTCGTGCTTTGAGAGGGTGTCATGGCTGGTGGTTTCTACGGAGCTGATGTCGAACAGCTCCGGCAACTGGCGAAGCAATTCGACGGTGCCGCGGAGAAGTTGAACACGGTGACCTCCTCCCTCACCACGAGCGTCAATCACGCGCAGGCCTGGCAGGGTCCGGATGCGTCGACCTTCCGCTCCGACTGGAACGGCACGCACACGGCCTCGCTCAAGGCGGCCGTGGCGGCGCTGCAGAAGGGCGGCGAGGGGCTGGTCAAGAACGCCGACGAGCAGGATGCGTCGTCGACCGACGGCGGGGCCTTCGGGGGCGGCGGCGCCGGGGGTGGCGGCAGTTCCGGGTCCGGGGGATCCGGATCCGGCGGCAACGGCGGCGGCTCGGGCTCTGGCGGCGGCAACGGAGGTGGCTCCGGCGGCGGTTCAGGCGGCTCCGGCTCCGGCTCCGGTGGTGACGACGACGGCACCTACTCCAACGCCGACGCGCACGGCTTCGAGACCGACTCGCACGCCGACGCGGGAACCGAGACGGGTCCCGCCTCCGCCGAGGCGAAGGCCTCCGCCGGCTGGCAGTGGGGCGCCGGCGCCGAGGCGCGCGCGGGCTTCGAGAACGACTACGCGGCCGGCGAGGCGGGAGCCGACGCCTTCGTGGGCGTCGACACCAACGCCGACGCGAGCGCGGGCATCAGCCTCGACGGCGCCGAGGCGAGCGCCTCCGCCGATGCCTTCGTGGGCGGCAAGGCGAGCGCCGATGCCAGCATCGACGTGCTCGGTGGCCTGGGCGGCGCCGATGTGAGCGCCAACGCGATGGCCGGTGCCGAGGCACAGGTCAACGCCGGCGCCACGATCGGTCCGGACGGAATCGGTGCGAACGCCGGTTTCGACGTCTTCGCCGGGGCCAAGGCCGGGGTCGACGGCAGCGTCGACCTGCTCGGCGTGACCGCCGGCGGCGGTGCCGAGGTCTACGCGGGAGTCGGCGCGCACGCGAACGTCGACGCCGACATCTCCTACAAAGACGTCGACCTGTCCTTCGACGTCGGTGCCGCACTCGGCATCGGCGGCGGCGTCAAGTTCGACGTCTCGTTCAGCCCCAAGGATGCCGTGGACTCCGTCGCCGGCATCTTCGGACTCTGACCCCGGGCATCCTGAGCATTCCCTCCCTGGCCCGCATCCTGCGCTTCTGACCTCCACCACTTTCTGAAAGGCTGGAACCATGTCCCACACCCTGACCTTCCCCGGCGACTCGGCCCCCGCGTTCCCCTCGATCGCGCTCACGCTGCCCGACGACTGGCACGCGCTCTCGGTGAGCGGCGCCGTGCTGGCGGCCGGCAAGACCGTGCCGGCGGGCGAGTTCCGGCCGAACGTGGTGGTCGCGATCTCGCGGTTCGGCGCCGACTACACACTGCAGACGGCGATTGACGCGGTCATCGCCCGCGTGGAGTCGATCGAGGGGGTCGTCGAGCTCGTGCGTGAGAGCACTCCGCTGCTCGGGCACGAGGGCTTCCGCATCGAGTTCAGCTACCCGGATGCGCGGGTCGGCACCCTGATGCAGGCCCTGCGGATCACCGTGGTCGAGAACGGCCCGGTCGTCGACCTGGTGCAGGTCACGGCCACCACCACGGGTGTTCAGGCGAAGGAGCTGTGGGGGGAGATCCGCGAGATCCAGTCGAGCGCGAGCTCCGACTCCGCCCCTGTCGCCTCGGCGGCCGGAGCCTGATGTCCGACGCCACCGGTTCGCCGGGCTCCCCCGCGTCGGTCGCCGACGCCCAGGCGCGCGTGCTGGCGCTGAACAGCCCCGAGCTCCCCTTCGTCTACGAAGCGACGCCCGACGGCATCCGCGCCACCTGGAAGTACGCCGACGTGAAGTGGGCGGCCATCGCCGCGGCCGGCACGATCAGCGCCACCTACGAGCTGCGGGTCACCCTCGATCCCTCGGACGCCACCTGGACCTTCGACGAGACCGAAGACACCTCGGGCCTCACGGTCACGGGCGACCGTGACGGCAGCATCGGTCTGAGCGGAAGCGCCTCGACCTTCACGGGCCGCCAGAAGAAGGTCTCGTTCCAGTTCGGTGTCGGCACGGCGGCCTCCACCACCGATCGCCAGGGAACCCACGAGGGCCACCTCTACGGCTACTCCTTCACCACCGACGAGCTGAAGCAGCCCCTCATCGACGCCCTCACCGCCGCCGGCTGGTCCCCCCGCAAGAAGGGCTTCTTCGGCAAACTCTTCGGCGGCTGACCCGAACCCGTCAATGCGTCGAGCCCGTCTCGACGAGCAGGACGCCGCCTACGATGAGGACGATTCCCACGATCATCACGACGGTCAATGGCTCGCGAAAGAGGAACCGGCTGAGAACGGCGATGAGTGCGACGCCGCTGGCCGACCAGATCCCATAGGCGACCCCGAGCGGTATGCCCGACTCGAGAGTGAGAGTGAGGGCGAAGAACGAGACGAGATAGCCGATGGCGACTCCGACGAACCAGCGCCGACGACCGAGCATCGCCGAGCGCAGACTGAGGGTCGCCGCGATCTCGAAGACGATCGCGCAGGCGAGGAACAACCAGCCGCTCACGGCGCCACCTCACCCTCGAGACGCTTGCGGGCGGCCGCTTGGGAACCGAGCTCGACGCACAGCACCCCGACCACGATCAACGCGATACCGATCACCATCACCGGAGTGAGCGGCTCTCCGAAAACGAGAGCCGAGAGGACCGCGGTGAGCGCGACACCGCTCGCCCCCCAGACGCCGTACGCGACGCCCAGATGGAGTCCGAGGCGAAGCGCTTTCCCGAGCATCACGAACGCCGCGACATAACCGACCACCACGACGACGTACCATCCGGGATGATCCAGAGCGGCCTTGAGGGAGAGTGAACCCGTCACCTCGGAAACTATCGCTGCGGCAAGCAGGATCCATTTCATCGGCTCATCCCGAGTAGATCTCGATGACGGAAGAGTCGTCTTGCTGGGCAAGACCGAGCCGCATGGCCTGGGCCCACTGTCCCGCCGCAGCTCTGAGCACGACGGCATCGAGTCCCGCAGCCGACGCGGCATTCAGCGCCAGGTGGGCGTCCTTCGCCAGGATCGACAGATGGGTCGCTGCCTCGCGGGTACTCGCGTTCTCGAGCATCCGTGGCCCGCGATCGCTGAGCATCCACGAAGCTCCCGCCCCGTCCGAAATCAGTTCGAGCGCCATCGCAGGATCGAGGCCGAGGCGCGACGCCAGCGCGAGCGCCTCCGCGGCGACCACCACGTGGGAGGTCGCGAGCACCTGGTTCACCACCTTCAGGTGCTGACCGTCGCCCACCCGCTCGCCACATCGCTTCACCGAGCCGACGGATGCGAGCACCTCTGCCGCCAGCTGCATTTCGAACACGCTCCCTGCAGCGAGGATCGTCAGGGTGCCCTCCTCGGCACCGGCGACGCCGCCGGTGACCGGGCAGTCGACCACTCCGATGTTGCGCGCCGCCATCGCCTGCTGGAAACCGATCACGGCATCCGCACCGACGGTGCTCATGACGCACACCAGCTCCACGGCCGTCGACTCGCCCAGGATCTCGTTCGAACTCAACGACGCGAGGTCTTCCGGCGTGGCCACCAAGACGATGAGCACCTGGGACTCGCTGAGAGTCAGAGGATCGACACTGGCGGCCACGCCGGCAGCCTGAGCACGCGAGACCCGGTCGGCCGAGAGGTCGGTGCCGAGCACCCGGTAGCCGGCCCGAGCGATCCGCCGGGCGATGGGTAACCCCATCGCCCCGAGTCCCAGAACCCCGACGGTCGGGCCGACCGGCCGGCTCATCTCGCCGACGCGAGATCGGCTTCGGGATCGCGTTCGGACATCGCGGACCTCATCTGCACGGCCGCCTGGACGATCTCCGAGACCTGCGGAACGATCGCCGCCTCCAACTCCGTGCTGTAGGGCACGGGGGTGCGCGCCGTCCCCAGCCGCCGCGGCGCCGAGGCGAGCGACTGCCAGCACTCCGAAGCCGCCCGGGCGATGATCTCGCCTCCCCAGCCGAAGTCCTGAACCGCCTCGTGCACGACGATCAGGTTGCGGGTCTTCTCGACCGAGCGGCGGACCGTCTCGAAATCGAGGGGGTAGAGGGTGCGCAGATCGATGATCTCCGCCTGGATGCCCCGCTCGGCGAGCTCACCGGCGGCCTGCTCGCACCACCGCACGGCCCGCTGGGTCGCGACGAGAGTGACATGATCGCCCTCCCGCGCGACGCGGGCGACACCGAACGGGATGATCGTGCGCGAGACCGGCCCCTTGTCGAGGTAGAGATCCTTGTGCTCCAGGAAGATGGTGGGATTGGGGCTGAGGATCGCCGATCGCAGCAACCCGTAGGCGTCGTCCGGAGTGGCCGGCACCGCCACCTCCAGCCCGGGGACGTGCGCGAAGAGCGTCTCCAGCGACTGGGAGTGCTGGCCGGCCTTGCCGATGCCGGCCCCACCGTTCGTGCGCATCACGAGGGGCACGTCGAACTGCCCGCCGAACATGTAGCGCGCTTTCGCCGCCTGATTCACGAGGGCGTCGAGTCCGAGCAGCGTGAAGTCGGAGTACATGATCTCGACGATGGTGGGGGTCCCGGTCATCGCCGACCCCACGCCGGCGGAGAGGATGACCTCCTCGCTGATGGGTGTGTCCCGCACGCGCGCCTTCCCGAAGGCCGACTCGAGCTTCTTGGTGACCCCGTAGATGCCACCGCCGGTCCCCCAGGTCGTGATGTCCTCGCCCATGATGAGCAGTCGCGGATCCTCCGCGAAGGCGTCGTGCAGCGCCAGGTTGAGCGCGCGCCAGACGGACAGGTTCTGATCGGCCATTATCGATTCGCCTCCACATCGGTGAACGCCGCGCCGACCTCGGGGAACGAGGAGGCCACGGCGAACTCGTACGCGTCGTCGACGGCGCGCACGGCGTTCTGCTGGATGGTGTCGAGTCCCTCGTCGTCGAGATGCCCTCCGTCGACGAGAGCCTTCACCAGACGGGCGATGGGGTCCCGGCCCTGCGCGGCCTCGACGGCCTCGCGCGACCGGTAGATCTCCGTGTCGTCCGCCATGTGCCCGAGGTACCGGTAGGTGTCGGCGACGAGGAAGGTGGGTCCCCCTCCGGAGCGCGCGCGCTGGACCGCAGCCTCGGTCGCCTGGCTGACGGCCGCCACGTCCATCCCGTCGATGTCGAACGAGGGCACCCCGTACGCCTCGCCTCGGCGTGAGACCACGGGCTGGGCGATCATCTCGTCGAAGGTGGCCGACTGCGCGAAGTGGTTGTTCTCGCAGATGAAGAGCACCGGAAGGCGCCAGATGGCGGCCAGGTTGAACGCCTCGGCGAGCACGCCCTGGTTGCTCGCTCCGTCGCCGAAGTAGGCGACGGCGACGTCGTCGGATCCTCTGGTCTGCGCCGAGAGCGCCGCTCCGACCGCGAGCCCGATGCCCGCACCGACGATGCCGTTCGTGCCGAGGATGCCCAGTTCCGCGGAGGCGATGTGCATGGAGCCGCCCTTCCCGCCGCAATAGCCGTCCGCACGGCCGAAGATCTCGGCCAGCGTTCGGCCGAGCTCGGCGCCCTTCGCGATGCAGTGCGCGTGACCGCGATGGTTGCTCGCGATCGAGTCCGTCGCGCGCAGGTGCGCCGAGACGCCCACGGCGATGGCCTCCATGCCCACCGAGGGATGCGTGGATCCGCGGATGAGGCCCTGCTTGGCGTAGCCCGGCAGTCTCGACTCGAACTCGCGGATGGTGATCATCTGGGCCAGCGAGGCGCGTCCGCTGCCCGCCAGGTCGAAGGTCGTCGATTCGACGAGCGTGTCGGTCATGCGATCCTCGCGATGGTCGCGCCGACGTCGAAGACGGAGCCGGCCTCGACCACGATCTCGATCGTCCCCGCGGCCGGGGCCTCGATGTCGACCATCACCTTCGAGGTCTCGACCTGGGCGATCGCCTGGCCCGCCGAGACCTGATCGCCGTCGGCGACCAGCCACTCCGCGAGATCCGCCTCGGTCTCCTCGCCGAGCACGTCCTCGGTGATATCCACATCCATGTTGCGCTCCCTTGCTGCCACGACCCATTGCTTGGTCTGATGAAGAGAGTCTATGGTACTACCAAGAATTGTTCCAGACCGTTCGACGAGAGGGATGCCCATGGCAGCCGAGCTGTACCGCAAGGAACCTCTGATCGCCTATCCACCGTCCGGCAGCTGCCGGACCATCTACGGCGACCCGGCGGGAGCGCGCGCGACACCGGTGCTGATGGAATGGGAGCTGCGCGCCGGCGAATTCTCGGACGAGCATCCGCACGACGAGTTCAACATCGTGATCGAAGGCGAACTGCACGTCGACAGCGACGGCGAGACCGTGGTCGCCGGAGTCGGCGACACCGTGCGTGTGGTCGCCGGCTCGATCGGCACCTACCGAGCACCGGTGTACGCACGAATGCTCCTGGTCTACGACCACAATCCGGCGGGACTGCCGACCGTCGTGCACGGCAACCGGTCGCTCGGCGCGCCGCAGGAGTCTGAATAACTTCAACTCTCAGCCTCTACTGGGAATCTGGTAAAGTGAGGAGATGTCAGTATCTATGCGACGTCTCGTCGGAGGCTCTGCGACTGCTGCGCTTGTGGCCTGCGGCGCCCTTCTTCCGCTCATGGCAGCCCCCGCATCGGCGTCGACCTTTGTCGCCACGACCATCCCGATCATCTCAGTGACCCGGCCCGACCCCGCACCAGTTGCCGTGGCAGTCGATACTGCTACGGCTCAGGCATACGTGACGAATACCTTCGATGGCACTGTGTCCGTCATCGACACCCGCAGCAACCGAGTAATCGACACCGTGCCGAACGGCCCGACGAGCATCGGAGCCGGGGCCAGCGGAGCCGCCATTGATCCGGCGCATCAACAGGTATTCATCGCTAACTACAACTCGAACACCGTCTCGGTGATCGACACCGGGACGAACCGGGTGACGTCAGTGATTCCTCACGACATTGTTCGCGGCATTGGGACCGGCCCCGAGGGCGTCGCGGTCGATCCCAATCTCAATCGCGCCTTCGTCTCGAATGTGGGCGGCGGTACGGTCTCGGTGATCGATACGACGGTCAACCAGGTCGTTGCGGTCATCCCTTACAGCCCGACCAGTGGCATCGGGAAGTTCCCCATCGGTATCGGTATCGATACGGTGCTCCACCGCGCGTATGTCGCAAACTACAACGACGACACTGTCTCGGTCATCGACACCAAGACCAACTCTGTCATCAGCGTGATCCCCGCGGGAGCGACGAAGGGCATCGGCGACGCGCCTCGCAGAATCGCCGTCGATGAGGTAAGCCACCGCGCCTTCGTCACGAACGAGACCGCGGGAACGCTTTCGGTTATCGATACCCAGACCAATGCCGTGATCACGGTGATCCCTCACGACCTGTCCAGGGGAATTGGAGACGGCCCAGATGGTGTGGTTGTGGACCCGGTGGGCCGGCAGGTCTACGTGCCGACCGAGTCGCGATTCACCGTGATCGACGTCGACTCTCTGCGCGTCACCAAAGTGATCACCAAAAGCGGCGGGAACGACTACGGGTCTGGGCTCCAGGGAATCGCGGTCGATCCTGTGCGCCGCCACGCCTACCTGACCGGCAGCTCCTCGAACAGCGTCGCCGTCTTGAACCTCGAGTCCACCTGCGCTCTCAGCCGACGCGGAGGCGCCGATCGGTTCGCAGTGTCCGCAGCCAACTCAGCGGCCGAGTTCGCCCCCGGGGTATCGGTCGCCTACATCGCTTCGGGCAGTGCGTTCCCCGACGCGCTCTCGGGGTCGGCGGCCGCCGGAGCGCACGGGGCGCCTGTTCTTCTCGTCAGCAACGATTCCATCCCGACCGTCATCGGCGCCGAACTTGCCCGGCTGAAACCTAAGCGCATCGTGGTGCTCGGCGGCACAGCATCGGTCAGCTCGGGCGTCGAACAGGCCCTGGGCGGGTACTCGCCGATCGTCGACCGGCTCGGCGGCCCCGACCGCTTTGCCGTGTCGGCGGCGATCTCCAAGGACAGCTTCACCCCGGGCGTGCCCGTTGCCTACATCGCCTCAGGCGCCGTCTTCCCCGACGCACTGTCAGCCTCCGCGGTCGCGGCAAAAGATGGTGCACCGGTTCTCCTCGTCACGAACGATGGCGTCCCCAAAGCGGTCGCCGACGAATTGACACGCCTGAACCCCGCACGGCTCGTGATCCTCGGCGGCACGAACACCGTCTCTACCGACGTCGAGAGTAATCTCCGTGCCACCCGCCCGACGACTCGTATCGCCGCACCGGACCGCTTCGGCGTATCCGCAGCCGCATCAGCTGCAGGATTCCCTGCAGGCGCCAAAACCGTGTTCGTCGCCTCTGGCCTAGTCTTTCCCGACGCGCTGTCCGGTTCGCCTGCGGCTGCGGCGAACGGCGCGCCGGTGCTTCTCATTGCTCCGAACGAGATCCCGCTGCCGGTCGCCACCGAGCTCGACCGCCTCAACCCCTCGCAGATCGTCGTGCTCGGCGGTAGCTCCACCATCTCCGACGCTGTTCTTCAACAGCTTCGAGGGCATCTGGGATAATCGCGCGGAGACTGAGACCGCGCGATTCCGCGAGGGCACCGCCGCAGTTCTAAGCCGGGTCGGGCGCGACGAGCGCGTCGATGTGCTCGAAGTGCCGGTCCATGGCCGCCATCGAGGCGGTGGCGTCGCCCGACTTGACGGCCTCGAGGATGTTCCGGTGCAGGGCGCGCATCTCGTCGATGTCGGATTCGAGGGCCATCATCCGCTGTCGGCGCGCGACGACGGAGGCGGTGAGCAGGTCGCTGATCGCTTCGGAGAAGAAGATCAGGGCGTCGTCGCCGGATGCCCGGAACAGGCTCCGGTGGAAGGCCAGATCGGCCTCGTAGAGCAGGCCCGGATCCGTCGTCGCCTCCATCTGCAGAACGGCCTCCTCCGCATACGCGATCGGCACCGGGCTGCGCTTGTCGGCGGCCGCTTTCACCGCCTGCCGCTCGAGCGCGACCCGGATGCTCTGGAACGACTCGCCCTTGCCCAAGGGAGAGGCCGAGAGCCCGAGCCGCAGGGCCTGCGCCACGTCTTGCGGGAGCATCGTGCGCGCGAAGGAGCCGGCCGATCCACGGCGCTCCAGGGCGCCGGCGCTCTCCAGTTCACGGAGACGGCTGCGGATGGCCGTGCGGGAGGCACCCACCAGGTCGGCCAGTTCACGCTCCGGGGGGATGCGCCCACCCGGGCCCGTGTTTTCGATGATCTGCAGCAGCGCGCTGAGCAAAGGGTCCGGCATCGTGTCCTCCCGTCGATGCTCATCGTAGAACGTGTCCCGGGAGGCTTCTAACAGGGGCTGCCCTCCGAGGCCGCGAGCGGCATGATGTGGTCGACGAGCGCGAGGAGCGCGTCCTCCACAGCGGCCGGGTCGGCGTGCCAATAGGTGATCGGGCCTTTGCCCCGCGGATGCGTCGTGCGGGAGCTCGTGGCCATCCCGAGGTCTTCGAGGTGGTGGAGGTGCTTGAGCACGCCCGAGCGGCTCAGCCCGCTGGCCTGCTGGATGTCGGCCGTCGAGGGCCCGGCGGAGCCGATGAGCGCCCGGAGCACGTGCGTGAGCTCGGCGCTCAGACCCCAGTGCACGAACGCCTCCGCGCCCCAGGCGCTCGCGTCAGTGGAGGTGGCTTCCACCGTTGATGTCCAGCGTGGTTCCGGTCAGGTAGCCGGCGTCTTCGCTGGCGAGATAGGTGATCGCGGCTGCGACCTCCTCGGTGCTCGCGACACGGCCGAGTGGAACGTCGGCCCGGATCGCCGCTTCGAGTTCCGGGGTGGTTCCGACCCGGATGTTCGTGTCGACCGCGCCGGGCGCCACCGCGTTCACCGTGACGCCGGAGTCGCCGAGCTCCCGGGCGAGCGCCTTGGTGAAGCCGAGGATCGCGGCCTTCGCGGCCGAGTACGGCACCTTGCCGAAGACACCGCCGCCCTTCTGCGCGGCGACCGACGACATGTTCACGATGCGGCCCCAGCGCTGCTCGAGGAGGTCGGGGAGGAAGGCCCGGGTCACGAGGTACGTGCCGGTCGCGTTGACGGCCAAGATCTTGTTCCAGAGCTCCAGCGTGGTGTCGAGGAACGGCACCGGCGACGTGATGCCGGCGATGTTCACGACCGCTCCCACGGGGGGAAGAACGGATGCCTCGACCTGGGCGGTCACGGCCCGGTGGGCGTTCGCGACCGACTCCTCGTCGGCCACGTCCACCTGCGTCCCGAAACCGGGGACACCGAACTCGGCGGAGATCGACGCGGCCACCTCGGCCGATCGGTCACCGTCGAGATCGAGGACGACCACCGCCCAGCCCTCCCGGGCGAAGCGGCGCGCGGTCGTCATGCCGATGCCGCGGTCGGAGGTGGCGCCGGTCACGACGGCGGTGCGCTGGGGTGTGGTGAGTGCGTCTGTCATGGGTGTCTCTCTGGGGTGGGTTGTGCGGATCATCGCTCGGACACGCGTCCGAACGCGCGGGCGATGCTCGCCAGGATGAGCGGCCGGGCCGCGAACCAGGCGGCGACGATCGCGAGCAGCGATACGGCGAAGATGAGGAATCCGGTCCAGTTCGCGGTGAACGCGGTCGGATCGGTCGAGCCCTGGGCGGCGTACATGTGGTTGAGGTTCCGCAGCGCACCGGTCGCGAACACCAGGGCGACGTGCACGATGATGAAGCCCACGAAATAGAGCATCACCGGGAAGTGGATCGCCCGGGCCCACTCGATGGGGTACACCTTATTCAGTCGAGGCGCGTTCGTGGGCCAGAGCCCGCTCATCCGCACCCCGGACAGCGCGGCGAGGGGCGCCGCGACGAAGATCGTCGTGAAGTACGCCAGAACCTGGAGGCTGTTGTAGTTCACCCAGCCGTTCTCCGTCGGCCACTGCAGCGAGAGGTACTGGACGGCCGCCGAGAGGGCGTTGGGGAAGACCTCCCAGCTGGTCGGGACCACCCGCATCCACTGCCCGGTGCTGAACAGCAGCACGACGAACACCACGCCGCAGAGCACCCACAGGATGTCGAGACTCTGATGGAACCAGAGCGTGATGCTGATCTTGCGCTTCGGGTTCCAGCGCGGCGACCAGAAGAGCGGGGGCCGCTTCTGAGTTCTGACCTGCCATCCGCTACGGATGATCAGCACCATCACGAAGGTGTTGAAGAAATGCAGCCAGCCGAGCCATCCCGGGATGCCCACCGGCGCCCCGTCCGGGAGAGCGGTCTCGCCGGGGTAGGTCGCCAGGAAGTCGCGCACGGTGGGGGTGCCCACCAGCCACGTCGCGAGCAGCACGACGAAGAAGGCCACGACGAGGGCTCCCAGCGCGATCAGCAGGCCCCGCCGAACGCGGCCTGCGCCGACGGCCGAACGGATGCCCCGTGGTTCGGGCGCAGGCGGGGATGGAGCTGCAGGCGGAGCGACATCCGACGCGGGAGGCGCCGCCGTGCTGACAGGGGGTGCATCCGGAGCGCGAGGCAGCCCCCGACGCGCAGCCGGCGCATCCGTTTTCGCGGCGGGATCATCCGCAGCGCGCGGCAGGCCCCGGCGGGCAGGCGGCGCCTCCGCGTTCACGGCCGGCACTCCCGCAGCGCGCGGCAGCCCCCGGCGGGCAGGCGGCGGTGTGCTCATGGCGTCGGCGTCATTTCCGTGCGTCCAGCCAGCTGATGAGCTCGGGCACGACGGTGAAGACGTCGCCGACGATGCCGAAGTCCGCGACGTCGAAGATGGGAGCATCCTCGTCGCTGTTGATCGCGACGATCGTCTTGGCGGTCTGCATGCCCGCGCGGTGCTGGATCGCACCGGAGATGCCGAGTGCGACGTAGAGCTGAGGGCTCACCGAGACCCCGGTCTGGCCGACCTGATGCGACGACGGGATGTAGCCCGAATCGACGGCCGCCCGGGATGCACCGACCGCGGCGTCGAGGGCATCGGCCAACTGTTCGACGAGCACGAACTTCTCGGCCGAGCCCAGCCCGCGACCGCCCGAGACCACCCGCGTCGCGCCCCGCAACTCGGGTCTGCTCGAGGTGTTCGCGAGCCCCTCGAAGGCGCTGACGTGCGCCGCGGGCGAGCCGGAGGCCGCGACCGGTAGCGAGTCGATCTGCGGCGTGACGGCCTCGGCACGAGCATCGATGGCACCCTGCCGCACCGTCGCCACGAGGGGGCCGCTGGTCGCGGCGCTCGTGACGGTGTAGGCACCGCCCCATACGGAGTGGACGGCGATGACCCCCTCCTCGTCGCGATCGACATCCACCACGTCGACGGCCAGGGCGGATCCGGTTCGCGCGGCGAAGCGGGCCGCCGCGTCCCGGCCGTCGACACTGTTCACGATCAGCACCGCTTCGGGGCCGACCTCGGCCGCCGCCACGACCAGGGCGTCGACGAGGGGCACGGTCACCTCCGTGCCGACGCGGTCGTCTTCGACGACGAGCACCCGGCTCGCGCCCGCGGCTCCGGCGGCCCCGGCGAGCGCGGCGCCGTCACCAGGCCGCGCGACGACCAGGGCCACCGCGTCTCCGATCCGTGTCGCCGCGGCGAGGAGACCGGGGACGGACGACGAGAGGGCGCCGAGCGGTCCGGCTTCGATCACGACCAGGATTGTGTTGCTCATGGGTTACACCAATCGATTCTGAACGAGGTACTCGCCGAGCTGAGCGGCGGCGTCGCCTTCGTCCTTCACTTTCACGCCGGCCGCACGGGCGGGCGTCTGTTCCACCGACGTCATGATCGATCGCGGCACGGCCGAGTCGGCCGAGACGCCGAGATCGGCGAGCGACCAGGTCTGGATCGGCTTCTTCTTCGCGGCCAGGATGCCCTTGAAGTTCGGGAAGCGAGGTTCGGGGAAGGCCTCGGTGATCGACACCACCGCCGGCAGCGGAGCGCTGATCGTGGCCGTTCCGGTATCGGTGCCCCGCTTGCCCGACACGGATTCCTGAGTGAGCTCCCACGACGACAGGAAGGTCGCGTTGGGCACCCCGAGCAGCTCGGCGAGCATGGCCGGGATGACGCCGCCGGCCCCGTCGGTGGAGACGTTCCCCGCCACCACGACGTCGAACGTCGCCGCGCGCAGCGCCGCGGCCAGCACCTCGGCCGTGAGCGTCAGGTCGGCACCGGCGAGTTCGTCGTCGAGCACGTGGATGGCCGAGTCCGCGCCCATCGCCAACCCCTTCCGCAACGACGCGGGAACGGTCGCCGGCCCCACCGAGAGCAGCACGACCTCCGTTCCCGGCGTCGTGTCGGCGAACGCGACAGCGGCCTCGACGGCGCGCTCACCGATCTCGTCGAGCACCCGCTCCGAGGCGTCGCGGTCGGCGATCCCGGTCTCCAGGTTCAGCTTCCGGTCGCCGTACGTGTCGGGTACTTCTTTGACCAGCACCACGATTTTCATTCAGGCCTCCTCGATGGGGTTACTCAGGGCGATGATGCGGCGACGTCTACAGGGCGGCCTGGCCGGCCAGTGCGACGCTCTGATCCTGCTCGCCCGAACCGCCGCTGACGCCGAGGCCTCCGACGACGACGCCGTCGCGGGTGAGGGGCACGCCGCCGGCGAAGATGGCGACCCGGCCGCCGTTGGTGGTGTGGATGCCGAAGAACTGCTGCGTCGGCTGCGCGTTGTCGCCCAGGTCCTTGGTCTGGATGTCGAACGCCTTGGCCGTCCACGCCTTGCTGATCGAGATGTCGATGCTGCCGATCCAGGCGCCGTCCTGGCGCACGTGGGCGATGAGGTTGCCGCCGGCGTCGACCACGGCGATGTTCATCGGCTGGCCGATCTCGTCGGCCTTCTTCTCGGCGGCCGCGATGAGGGTGCGGGCATCCGCGAGGGTGAGTGCTGACATGGTGTTTCTCCTACTGATCGGGGTGGATTCGGTCGTCTGCGGTCCAGACGTGGCCGAGAGGGACGGGTGTGTGAGTGCAGTTCATCGCTGCAGAAAGAAATCGAAAGCCCGGAGGGCGTCTTCGGCATCGGCGCGACCGAGACCCAGCCGGAACCGGTCGTCCGCCACGACGGCGAGGTCCGAACGGAACAGGCTCGCCGGGAGAAGGATGACTCCGGCCTCTTCGACGAGCCGCTCGGTCATCGCCTCGACCCCGTCCGTTCCGAGATACCGGGGGAACGTGACGCAGCCGCCGGCCGGCGGGCTCCACTCGAACAGGTCGGCGTGCGCCCGGAAGAAGTTCTCGTAGACCGGCAGGTTGGCGCGGATGAGGTCGCGGTTGCGCGACCAGATCGTCTCCTGGTTCTTCAGCGCGATGGTGGCCAGCGCCTCGCTCGGACCGGAGTTGCACATCGACGTGTAGTGCTTGTGCCGCTCCAGCTCTTCGAGGATGCGGTGGTCGCGCGAGGCGATCCAGCCGACGCGCAGCCCGGCGAGCCCGTAGGACTTCGACATCACGTTGAGGGAGACCGCCATGGGGTCGAGGTCGGCGGCCTGCACCAGCGTGCGCTCGGGGTCGAGCTCCAGACCCCGGTACACCTCGTCGCTGAATAGGCGGGCACCGCGCTCGGCGCACAGGTCGACCAGTGCCTGCCAGGTCTCGGCATCCGGGAGCGCGCCGGTCGGATTGTTGGGGAAGTTGACGGCCACGAGGGTCGTGTTGGGTCGCCAGGCGGCGCGCACCTGGTCGAGGTCGAGTCGCCATCCGTCGGACGCGTCCAGCAGCACGCCGCTGACCTGCGCCCCGGTCGCGAGAGGGATCGTCTCCATCGACTGATAGTTCGGGACCGTCATGATCACGTGATCCCCGGGACCCACGAGCACCTGCATCGCCCAGAAGATCGCCTCCTCGGCTCCGGCGAAGACGAGCACGTCTTCCGCGCTCAGCGAGTCGTAGGTGGCGGCGATCTGCGCGCGGAGCTCGTCGCCGCCCCACGTCGGCGTGTAGCCGAGGCTCAGCTGCTCGAAGCCCTCGCGGTCCTCCTCGCTCGCCATCGCGAGCAGGTCGCTGATCCGGATCGTCTCCAGGTCGGAGGCGGCCAGGTTGTACGTGGCGCTGAACTCCCAGCGCGCGTAGTGGGCCTCGAGCCGGAAGTCGGGGAATCGTGACACGGTCATCGCAGGGTGAACCAGATGGTCTTGAGCTCGGTGTACTGCTCCATCGCCTCGATGCCGCTGTCGCGTCCGCCGAATCCGGAGGCGCGATGGCCGCCGAACGGTGTCGTCATGTCACCCTCGCTGTACCCGTTGATCGCGACGGTGCCGGCGCGGATGCCGCGGGCCATGCGCACCGACACGTCGACGTCGTGCGACCAGACGGTGGCGGCGAGTCCGTACTCGCTGTCGTTCGCCAGCCGAAGGGCCTCCTCCTCCGTGTCGAACCCGAGCACGGAGACCACGGGCCCGAAGATCTCGTCCCGGGCGATCGCCATGTCGGGAGTCACCTCGTCGACGACCGTCGGCGGATAGAAGTGCCCGCCCGTCGTCTCGAGCACGGCCGAGCCCCCGACCCGCACGCGGGCGCCCGATGCCACGGCCTCGTCCACGTAGCGCGCGACCCGCTCGAGCGCCGAACGCTCGATCAACGGGCCCATCTGGGTGCTGCGGTCCATCGGATCGCCCAGTCTGATCTTGGCGGCGGCCTCGGCCAGCCGCGCGGTGAGCTCCTCCCGGAGCTCGTTCGCCACCAGGATCCGCGAGCCCGCCGAGCAGTTCTGACCGGCGTTGCCGAAGGCCGCGCCCGCCAGGTCGTCCGCGACGAGCTGCAGGTCGTCCTTCATGTCGGCCATCACGATCTGGGGGCTCTTGCCACCCATCTCCAGCACCACGTTCTTCATGTTGCTCTCGGAGGCGTACCGGAGGAACGCGCGACCCACCGGGGTGGATCCGGTGAAGGCCACGGCGTCGATCAGCGGATGCATCCCCACGGCCCGGCCGGCCGTGGGCCCATCACCCGGGACGACGTTGAACACGCCCGGCGGGAAACCGGCCTCGTGGGCGAGCTCGGCGAGACGCAGCGCACTCAGCGGCGCCTGTTCCGCCGGCTTGGCCACGACGCAGTTGCCGGCCGCCAACGCCGGGGCGGCCTTGAACGACAGCATGACCGCCGGGTAGTTCCACGGCACGACGATGCCCACCACTCCGACGGGCTCCCGGGCGATCACGCCGAGGTGGCCGGCGCTGGTCGGCGAGACCTTGCCGAACACCTTGTCGATCGCCTCCGCGTACCACCGGAACAGGTGTGCCACCTCGGGGATGTCGTCGGCCTCGCAGTCCGTGATCGGCTTCCCCGCGTCGATCGCATCCAGCGCGGCCAGCTCGTGGGCATGCTCCTCGACGAGCTCTGCCAAGCGGGTCAGCGCCGCACGGCGCACGTCGGCGTCGGACCAGGAGCCCTCATCGAAGGCGCGCCGGGCGGCGCGTGCCGCCCGATCGACGTCCTCGGCTCCCCCGTCGGCCACCGACGCCAGAAGCCGTCCGGTCGACGGGGCGTAGGTCGGGAAGGTCCGCCCGGAGAGGGCGTCGACGAACTGGCCGTCGATGAAGGCCTGGGTGCGGGTCACCGTCGGGACCGGCAGGACGTCTACCGACTCGAGTGAGGTGGAGTTGCTGTGTGCGCTCATGGATGTGGTTCCCTACTTCGTCTGAATCGATCACGCGGAGGGCGTCATCGAGGTCTGGTCGGTCGTGCCGTCGCCCAGGACGTCACGCCGGAGGCACCGTGTAGATCGGGCCGCGGGCCACGACCGGTGCGAGGAGGTCGTCCCTCAGGAAGAACTCGACCTCGCCCGGAGCCGGCGGCGCCGGCACCCGGCCGGGATAGCCCAGCAGCCTCCACACCGGCCGGCACGACAGGTAGCGCCCGACGAGCAGGTCGCACACCACGGCGAAACCAGCGGGATCGATCGCCTCGAGCCCTTCGAGGTCCGGCTGGACCCCGGTGCTCCACGAGTGGGCGACGGCATCCGTGAACGCAGCGATCACGGGCCGGTCCCTGACCAGTTCACGCAGGGCCATCTCCAGCACCGCTCCGCTCGGATCGGCCTGGGCGGCGGACGGGAACCCGGGAGTCGCCGGCGTGATGATCTCCGCCAGCGCGTGGAGGGTGGCGTACTGGGCCTCGCTCAGGCGGGACTCGGGGTCGAGGTCGTCCATCAGGCGGTCTCGCTTTCCATCTCGGCCATCGCGTGCTCCACGATGTGGTGGGCGGTGCGCCGGGCGAAGGCGCTGATCGTGTTGGTCGGACCGACGGTTCCGGCCGAGGGGAAGACGCTGCCGTCGACGATGAACAGGTTCGGCACGTCGTGCGCCCGCCCGTAGCCGTCGACGACCGACGTCGCCGGATCCGTGCCCATGCGCGCGGTGCCGAGGATGTGTCCCGGCTGATCCGGCATCTCGGGGTAGCGCAGCACCTGCACCGCACCGGCCGCCTCGAGAGCCTCGGTCGCGCGATCCAGGTGGAACTCGATGAGATCGCGGGAGTTCTGGTCTTTGGTGTACTGGATCCGCGGAGCCGGGATGCCGTGCGAATCCGTCAGCACCGGATCCAGCGTCACCCGGTTCTCTTCGTTCGGCAGGTCGCTCGTGCAGATCGACATCAGCACCGATCGGCCGAGGATGTTGCGGACGCCGTCCAGCATCCCCGCACCGGCGCGCGCGCCTCCGGCCGATGTCGACAGCGAGTACGCGGCCACGGGCCCGCCCGAGGCACTGGTCCCCCACGAGCCACCCAGGACGTGCCCCCGCGCCCGGTCGGTCTCGCCGAACTGGAACGAGTGCGCCGTGTTGCCGGCCGGCCCGTACCAGCCCTTCAGCTGCTCGTCGAACACGCCGACGGCCATGGCGGTGGGATTCAGCATCAGCCGCCTCCCGACCAGGCCGCTGGAGTTGGCGAGGCCGTCCGGGAAACGGGACGACGTCGAGAGCTGGAGCAGCCGGCTGGTGCCGATCCCGTTGGCGGCCATCACGAACAGGTCGGCCTTGATGCGGTGCTCCCGGCCGTCGCTGTCGAGGAAGAGGGCGCTGTCGACCTGGCCGTCCTTGTCGACGGTCAGCTCGCGCACCCGGGCACCGGTGACCAGCGTCGCACCCTGCTTCAGCGAGATGGGCCAGTGCGTGATGTCGACGCTCGCCTTCGAGCCGTTGGGGCATCCCGCTTCGCACACGCCCAGGCGCACGCACGGCACCAGTCCCTTGGTGTTCGTGTTGGCGATGGCGTTCGACGCCGGCCACCAGTGCCACCCCTTGGCGTTCATGCCCTGCGCGAACAGCCTCCCGTAGTCGTTGATCGGGTGGGGAGGGAAGGTCGTGCCCTCCGTCACCGGGAAGGCCGTGTCGCCGTGCATCGCTGCGGCGGCGAAGTCCTTGTCGACCGCGTCGTAATGCGGAGCCAGGTCGTCCCACGAGATGGGCCAGTCGTCGGCGATCCCGTACAGCGAGCGCAGCTTGAAGTCGCTCGGCATGTAACGGTGCCAGTACGCACCGAAGTGGATGCTGCCGCCTCCGACAGCGTTGTACATCACCGGCGACACGTCGCTGTCGGCGAGGTTGAGCGGGTAGTCCTCGGGCATCGCCCGGACGTTCGAGCTGCTGTGCCAGCGCCCGTAGGTCGACATCTCGTACTCGTCGCGCGTTCCGGTGTACTCGTGGGTGTCGATCCAGCGGCCCTGCTCCAGGCAGACCACGTGGAACCCCATGGCGCTCAACTCCTTGGTCACGGTCGCCCCGGACGGGCCGGAGCCGATGACGACCACGTCGGCCACGTCGTTCGCCGACGCGGTGAACTCGGTGGCGGGATAGGTACCTCGTGCGATCGTCACGGCTCGATCCTTTTCAGCGTTCGGAGGGTCAGGGAGGACGGGAAGTCCTGGGGAGGGGTGTTGTGGATGGCCTCGAGCAGCTCCCCGGCATCGATGCCGAGCTCGAGGGCCGTGGACTCGGTGACGAGGCGGTAGACCCTCTCGGCCGGCGAGTCGCTGTAGGCGAGCATCACCCGCTCGGCCAGACCGTCGATGAGGCCCTGGATGCGCATGACCGCGTCATCCACCGTGCCGATGCAGCGGAAGACGCCGTCGTCGACGCCGCCCTGGATGATGCCTCGCAACTGGCTGTCCCACTGCAGGCACAGTTCTTCGAGCCGGGCCGCCCAGCGGGCGTCGCGGAGCGCGAGACGCGAGAAGTCCATCCAGACGATCTGGTCCACCCGGTCCGGCGACGCCACGATGGCATGCCGGAGGGCGGCACCGAGCTTCGTGATCGCCGAGCCGCCGTCGTCGACCGTACCGTCCTCGAACCAGCCGTGCATCGCATTACTCAGGGCCGCGAACAGCAACTCGTACTTGGTCTCGAAGTGGTAGTGCACCGTCGCCGTCGACACGCCGGCCTGGAGCGCCACGTCGCTGACGCGCACCTCGGAGTAGCCGCGGGCGACGATGACCTCGAGCGTCGCCTCGAGGATCTTGAGGCGCGTGAGATCCGTGTCCGAGGCGCGCTGCGCAGCCCGCCCCCTCCCCTGACTGTGCCACTGCTGATCCCAGTCGCGCACCGTGTTCGCGATGCGCGACAGCTCGCGACGCTCGGCCTCACCGGTCGCCGCGGCGAGCCGGTCACGGATGCGCTTGGCACGCGCATCCGTCGTTCCGAGTCGCTGGGCGAGGGCGTTGACACTCAGGCCGGGCTCGAGCTCGAGCTCGTTGATGGCGGCGAACCAGACGCGCAGAGGCACCCGCGACCGTTCGAAGATCGTGCCCACCCGCGGGAAGACGTGGTGCCCGCAGCTGTCGCAGCTGTAGCAGCTGCGCCCGCGGACCATGTGGAAGCGACGGGTGCGGTTGCACGACGGGCAGTGCGACCGTGCGCCGTCGGTGCTGTGATGCTCGGACCACAGCCACTGGATGCAGTCCTCGTCGGTGAAGGCGTCCACGGTGTCGACCTCGGCGTCTGCGCGGGCAAAGGCGGCACCCGTGGCCCCGACGGCGCTCATGCCACCCACATGGACTTGAAGTCGAAGTCACCGAACGACAGTCCCGTCTTGGAGGCGGTCAGACCGCCCACGGATTTGCCGGCCGCATCGATCGTCGCCGCGAATTGCGGGACGATGTATCCGCCCTCGTTGTAGTCGATCAGCTGCATCTCGTGCGACAGCTCTCGGCGCGCGTTCTCGTCGACCGTCCCGATCGCCTGCGCGTACAGGCTGTTGTACTGCGCGTTGTCGAAGTGGGTCTCGGGGTACGGGGCTCCCGGTGTGGTCGTGTAGCCCGCCATGGGCAGGTAGGGGACGTACGACCACGGGTCGATCGACAGATCCCACGACAGGAAGTTGCTGCCGAAGTAGTCGGTGACGGTGACCTTCTGGATGTCGACCGTCACTCCGGCCTGCTTGGCCTGGTCGGCGAACACCTGGGCCGTCTGCACGGCGCCGTTGCCGACGTCGCCGACCGTGAAGGTGATCCGCAGATCGGACTGCCCGGCCTGCTTCAGCAGCGACTTCGCCTGTTCGATGTCCTGCTCGCGCTGCGGGAGCGACGAGTCGTAGTCCGGGTCCCAGATGCCGAACACGTCGTTGCCGACGGTCCCGTTGCCGTCGAAGACGACGCTGTTCATCTGCGCGCGATCCACCAGGAGCCGGAGCGCCTGGCGCACGCGGACGTCGTTGTACGGGGCCTTGTCGGTGCGCATGACGATCGGTACCGGAGCGCCGCCCTGCGAGATGAGAACCTGGCCCGTCGCCTGGGCGATGCCGGTGGATGCCGCGGACAGCTGGTTGACGAGATCGACCTGCTGGGACTGCAGCGCGTTCAGCTGCGCCGTCTCGTCGGCGTAGTTGCTGATCACGAGGGAGTCGACGTAGGCGGCCGTGTCCCAGTAGTCGGGGTTCGCCGCGAAGACGCTCTGCTGTCCGGGTGTGAACGACTGGAACGTGAACGGACCCGTGCCGACAGGGTTCTGGGGGTCGTAGTCGGTCGGGACGATGCCGAGGTAGTACGCGTTCGCGTAGAGGGCCTGGTCGAGGATCGCGTAGGGGGCGAAGCAGGGCAGCTTGACGGTGAGCTCGTCGAGCTTCTGCGCGTTCTTCATGTCGACCTGGGTGAGGGCGGACGACCCGCCGTACTGGTTCGAGGCCACCCGGTTGAGCGTGAAGAGCACGTCGTCGGCGGTCACCGACTTGCCGTTGTGGAAGGTCAGGCCGTCCTTGAGCCTGATCGTCCACGACATGGCGTCGGCGGAGGGCTCGATCAGCTCGGCCAGGGCATTGACGCCGATCGCGTCTTTGTTCATGACGATCAGCGGGTTGTAGAGGGCTGCGACCCGGGCGAAGTCGACGTTGTTGAGCGGGGTGGCCGCATCCAGAGTGTCGGCGGCGCCACCCCCGGTGAGACCGGCACGGAGGGTACCGCCCTTGACCGGCGTCGAGGTGGAGAAGGCCGTACCGCTTCCGGTCGAGGGCGTGCAGCCGTCGAGCACGCCGGCTACGGCGGCGGCGGCGAGGCCCACCCCCGCGTACCGGAAGAGGTCGCGACGGGACAGCCCGCGGTCGGTGAGGGTGCGCGGCTCGATCATGATTGCTCCATCTCGGATAGTTCTGGTGCGTCGAAATCGGGAAGGTGTTCCATCAGCTGCCGGGTGTACTCGGCCTGAGGGTCGTCGAGCACCGAGTCCGTGCTGCCGTGCTCGATGATCCGGCCGTCGGACATGACGGCCACCCGCTGCGCGATGCTGCGCACCAGCGGGAGATTGTGGGTGATGAACAGGATCGACAGTTCCTGCTCGAACTGGAGCTCGCGCAGCATCTCGATCACGGAGGCCTGCACCGACACGTCCAGCGCCGAGGTCACCTCGTCGCAGACGAGCACCTGCGGCTTGACCACGAGCGCCCGGGCGATCGCCACTCGCTGGCGCTCACCGCCCGAGAGCTGATCGGGATACTTGGCCAGGTAGGTGCGCGGCAGCGACACCGCGTCCAGGGTGCTGACGACCCGCTGGTTGCGTTCACGACGGCCCAGCCGGGTGAAGTGCTCGAGCGGCTGCAGCAGCAGCCCGCCCACCGTTCGGCGGGGGTTCAGCGACGCGTAGGGATTCTGGAACACGTACTGCATGTTCTTCAGGGCGTCGCGGGAGCGCTGGTTCACACCGGGCGTGAGTTCGTCCTGCCCGAGTCGCACCTGCCCCGACCACCCGCGGTGCAGACCGACGAGGCAGCGGGACAGCGTCGTCTTGCCGGAGCCCGACTCGCCGACCAGCGCCAGGCACTCGTTCTCGCCGATGGACAGGGTGATGTCGTGCAGAACCTGCTTGCTCCCGTAGCGGGCCGACAGGCCGGACACCTGGAGCACGCCGGCCGAGCGGGCGTCGTCGCGATGGTCGTCGACGGCATCCCGCACCTGGAGGCCCGGAAGCATCGACTCGCGCGCGGCGACCTCCGGTGCGACGTGACAGCGAGCGGCGTGCGCACCGTCGGAATCCGCGGAGACCGCCACGAGGGCGGGAACGACGTGATGGCAGACGCTCTCGCTCACCCAGCAGCGCGGTGCGAATGCGCAGCCGGGCGAGGAGAGGCCCAGCTCGGGCCGCACACCCGGCATCGCCTGGAGTCGGGAGCGACGCTCGGCCGAGGGCACGGCTCGCAACAAGCCTCGGGTGTACGGATGCTCGGGAGAGCCGAAGACCCGCGCAGCCGGCCCCGTCTCCACGATCTTCCCGGCGTACAGCACGGCGATCTGGTCGGCCAGTTCGGCGACGACCGCGACATCGTGGCTCACGTAGATCGCGGCGACGCCGTACTTCGCGCAGAGCGAGCGGACGGTGTCGAGCACGGTGCGCTGCGTGGTCACGTCCAGACCCGTGGTCGGCTCGTCCATCACGATCAGACCGGGGCGGCAGGCGAAGGCCATGGCGATCGCGACGCGCTGCTGCTGTCCGCCCGACAGCTGGTGCGGATACGCCGAGAGCACGTGGCGCACCCGGTCGAGTCCGACCTCGTCGATGATCTCGCGGACACGCTCGTCGGCCTCCCGCTTGCTCACGCCGTGGACCGTCAAGGTCTCGCGGAGCTGCGAGCCGACTCGCCGCGCCGGGTTGAGGGCCGTGCCCGGATCCTGCGGCACGTAGGCCATGGCGCTTCCGTAGAGTCCCGTCCGCTTCTGTGCGGGGAGCGACAGGAGGTCACTCCCGTCCACGCGCACCGCACCGTGACTGATCTCGAGACCGCGCCGGGTGTGGCCGATCATCGCCAGACCGAGCGTCGTCTTGCCCGAACCGGACTCGCCGACGAGGCCGAGGATCTCGCCGGCGGCCACCTCGATGCTCACGTCGTCGACGATCACGATCCCGCTCGAGGCGATCCGCACCGTGAGGTTCTCGACGGCGACCCTCGGGCGGGTCATCACGGATACCGACATGTCGTGCTCCTGCTCGGTCATGGTGTCTTCGATTCCTTGGAGGGCCCGGCGTGGCCCTCGGTGGGGAGGACGACGGCGTGCCCGGGCGATCCGGCGTCGGGCAGCACAGCGACGGACCCGGCGTCGGCCGTGATGCTGGCCCGCACCGTCCGGTCGACCCGCAGCGCCGATCGGGTCACCGCGTCGGCGAACGTGTTGACGCCGATGGCGAAGACGGCGAGCAGGATCGCCGGCACGAGGATGGCCAGCGGATTGACGGCCGCGCCGATCCGGTTCTCGTTGATCATGTAGCCCCAGTTGGCGTCCGGCGGCTGGAATCCGAAGCCCAGGAACGCCAGTCCGGCCATCACGATGATCGAGAAGCTCATGCGCAGTCCCGACTCCACCATCAGGGGCGTGGTCAGGTTCGGCAGCACCTCGCGCACCATGATCCGCGCGGGGCTGACGCCGGTGATGGCCACCGCCTTGACGTAGTCGCGCTCGGTCACGTCCAGGGCCGCGGCGCGGATGACGCGGGCGACCTGCGGAGCATGGGACGTGCCGACCGCCACGACGAGCAGCCACACGTTGTTCCCGGCCACCGAGATCAGCAGCAGAGCGAACACGAGCTGCGGGAAGGCGAGCACGATGTCGACCACGCGCATGATCAGGTTATCCAGCCAGCCGCCCAGGTACGCCGCGGCGACACCCGCGACGGCGCCCACGGCGACACCGATCGCGGTGGCGATCGTGGCGAGCACGATGATCTGCCAGCCTCCGGCCAGGACCCGGCTGAAGACGTCGCGCCCCAGCAGGTCTCCACCGAAGACGGCCTGGGCGGACGGCGCGGCGAACGCGCGCACGACCCCCACCTCGTTGGGATCGACGGGTGTGAGGAAGGGGCCGGCGAAGGCCACGGCGAGCACGAGCAGGGTCAGGCCCAGCCCGATCATGCCCCGCGGGCTGCGGCACGCCCGGCCCAGCACGCTCAGCCACTCGAAGCGGCGCACCATCGGGAAGTCGTCGAGCACGGCGAGCGCCGTCTCGGAGGTCTGGGTCGTCGTCATCGCGGCAGCCGCCTTCTGGGTGTGGCCATCAGGGCCAGCACATCGGTGATGATGTTGACCACCACGTAGAAGGCGGCCAGCAGGGTCACGATGAACTGGATGGTCGGGATGTCCTTGTTGAGGATGGCCTGATAGAGCGCCTGCCCCACGCCCGGGTAGTTGAAGACGGTCTCCACCACGACGATGCCTCCGGCGAGGTAGAGCAGGGTGAGCCCGATCGCCTGAACGGTCGGCGCGACGGCGTTCGGCAGCGCGTGCCGCAGCAGCACCTGCCGCTTCGTCAGGCCCTTCAGGCCGGCCATCTCGCCGTACTCGCTCTCCAGCGCCTCGCCGGTGGCGGCCCGCATCATCCGGAAGACGTACGGCGCGCTGACGATGACCAGCACGATGGTCGGCAGCACCAGCATCGAGGGGTCGTCCCACGGGAGGGCACCCGGCGGGAGCGACGAGACGGCAGGGAACAGGTGGAAGACGCTGGTGGAGAGCAGGAGGATCACGAAGATCGCGATGACGAACTCGGGCAGGGAGAGGGTCGCGAGCGCGATCACCGCCAGGGCGTGGTCGAGGGGGCTGTCCCGCAGCACCGCCGCGACGAGTCCGACGGCCACACCGATCAGCGTTCCGAGGATGCCCGCGGTGACGACGAGCGCCGCCGAGTTCAGCACCGCCGGCCCGATCAGCGACGAGATGCTCTGCTGATTCACCAGGCTCTGCCCGGGATCGCCCTGCAGCAGGCCCGACAGCCAGTGCCAGTACTGCTCGACGGGCGAGCGGTCCAGGCCCATCTGCTGCTCCAGCGCGGCGAGGCTCTCCGGCGTCGCGTTCTTCCCCAGCACCGCCAGGGCCGCGTTGCCGGGCAGCAGCTGCGTGGCGGCGAACACGATCACGGTGACGATCCAGATCGTCACGATGCCCAGCGGGATGCGCTGCAGCAGCATGGCCCGGATGGGATGGGGGACCCGCTCCTTGCCCGGCCGGCTCCTGGCCGCGGGGCGAACAGCGGTCAGGGTGCTCATGGCCGGGAGTCCAGCAAGGCCACGACATCGGTCGAGGCCTTGTGGGCGGTCTCGAGTGCGCCTTCCATCCAGCCCATGAACGAGATGGCGATGTCACTGCTGGCGAACAGGATGCGCCCCTCCGGCCGGGAGAGCTCGGAGTGCGACGTCGACAGCATGCCCGGCTGGGCACCGAACCACGATCCCTTCGCCAGCACGTCGTTGTTCCAGTCGTGCCAGTCGCTCTTGAGAACGCGGGCCCCCGGCGTCAGCGCCTCGACCGCGGCATCCGTTCCCTCGACCGAGTCGAAGTCGAAGGCGGCCGGGTCGCACGAGAACCCCACCTTGAGGGCGGAGCCCTCCACGTCGTACTCCCGGCTCAGAACAGCGAGACCCCGGTTGGTGCTCGGCCCCGCCATCACGGAGTCGACGTCGTTCTTCTCCACCAGGGCCCAGAACTTGACGGTCATGTCGGAGGAGTGCACGCCGGCGGCGGCATCCCGCTTGCCCTGGCTGAGTGCCGGGGTGAACCGCACGTCGTTCCAGCAGTTCAGCGGCGTCGTCCAGATCACGTAGCGGGCACGGATGACGTTCCCGGCAGACGTGGTGACCTCGACCCCGTCCCGGTTCTGCGTCACGGATGCCACGTGGGTGTTCAGCCGCACGTCGGCGCAGTCGCCGGCGATGGCGTCGATCATCGACTTGGTCCCGTGGGTGAAGCGGTGGTGTCCGATCGCGAAGAAGCTCCACGGGCTGTTGCCCACCAGGGCCAGCTGCTGGAGCAGCATCAGGGCCGACATCGACGCGGTGTCCCGCGCGGCGTAGAAGACCGGGAACATCGACAGGAAGTCCCAGGTCGCCGCCGGGAGCTCGAGCGGAGCGAAGAACTCGTCCCACGACACGTCGAGGTCTTCCAGACCCTGGGTGTCCAGCGGCGCGTACGGGTCGATCCGGTCCGCCGCCCGGACCGCGTGCAGCACGGCCTTCTCCAGGGCGGGGATCTGGTCGAAGGGGACGGGGAAGCCCCGGGTGCGGCTTCCGTCGATGAGCCACTCCGACGCGGCCATCTCCGGGCTCAGCTCGATCGGGATGCCGTACCGGTCGAGCTCGGCCTGCATCAGCGGCTGGTAGTTCATCGTGAGCCAGTTGCCGCCCATCTCGACGAGCTGCTCGGTGTCGGCGAACTTGCGGTACCACGTGCGGCCCCCGAGTCGATCGCGGGATTCCAGCACCACGGCGCTGATGCCCTGGTCGGCCAGATTCCTGGCCGCCGTCAGACCAGCGAAGCCGGCCCCGACAACGACAACCTCGAACTGCTCCGGATCCGTCATGGTGTTCTCCAATTCTTTGCGGGGTCTGCGGCTGATGCACTGTTCCGAGTGTGAACTGGCTAGTCAGCGCTACGCGTGAACTCAATAGTTAGGAGTCAATGTGCCCGTGTCAAGCGACTTCGGGCCCGGAAATCTGATTGAAACATGGAAAGTTACGTGCTTCAACGAATTCTGCTTTTAGGCACGTACTGCCCGTTTCGCCCTCTCCCGATCGGCCGCTCCCGCCACTGTCGCGGATCGCTGCGCCGCCGTGAGGCAGGTACCTGCTCCAGGGGCCTTTCGATAACCACGGGAAGCACGCCTCGGAGCTTTTTCCGGCGGCGGACGGCGCGTTGACGGCCGTGTGCCGGCGCCTGCATGATCGTCGGATGTTTGAAGGATTCGAAGAACACACCATCCGCGTCGGCGACGTCGACATCGCCTGCGTCGCCGGCGGAACCGGTCCGGCGGTGCTGATGCTGCACGGGGCACCGCAGACCCATGCGATGTGGCACAAGGTCGCGCCCCGCCTCGCGCGCCGCTTCACCGTGGTCGCCGCCGACCTGCGGGGATACGGCGACAGCTCCAAGCCGCCCTCGGGGGCCGACCACGCGGAGTACTCGTTCCGCGCCATGGCGCTGGACCAGGCACGGCTCATGTCCGCCCTCGGCCACGAGCGCTTCGCGGTGGTGGCCCACGACCGCGGGGCACGGGTGGCGCACCGGCTTCTGCTGGACCACCCCGAGCGCGTGCGCGGGGCGTCGATCCTCGACGTGCTGCCGACCGAGTACAACTACTCCCACGTCACGCGGGAGCTGGCGACCGCCTACTGGCACTGGTTCGCCTTCATCCAGCCGGCGCCGCTGCCGGAGGATCTCATCACCCCCGAGCCCGTCCGCTTCCTGCACCACGTGCTGAACTCGTTCGGGAGCAGCGCCTCGGTGTTCGCGCCGGAGGCGATGGCCGAATACGAACGCTGCTTCCGCGACCCGGAGATGATCCACGCGATGTGCGAGGACTACCGGGCGGCCGCCTCGATCGACCTCGAGCACGACCACGCGAGCCGTGATCAGCGCGTGGAGTGCCCGTTGCAGATCATCTGGGGCTCCGCCGGGGTCGTCGGCCGGCTGTTCGACCCGCTCGCCGTCTGGCGCCGATACGCCACCGACGTGCGCGGATCGGCGGTCGACGCCGGGCACTTCCTGGCCGAGCAGCAACCCGATCAGACGTTCGCGCTGCTCGACGATTTTCTCGGCTCGCTCGCGTAGGTACCTGTCTGAACGGGCAAAACTTCAAGCACGTACCTTTCTTCGACGCTGCGGCTTTTCAGCCCGAAATCGCTTGACTTGTTGAAGACGCTTTGACGATATTTGACTAAAGAATCAATCAGAGAGCTTCGATCTCCGCGTCGCGGAGTCGGCTCGAATCCCCGAAGGACACCGGATGATCATCGAGCGAGACGTCATGATTCCCCTCCGCGACGGAGTCAGAGTCGCCGCGACCCTTTACCGGCCCGACACGGCGGCACCCCTGCCCGCGACGCTCATCTATGCGCCGTACCGCAAGGACGACCTGAACGCCATCGAGGACGAGTTCCAGACCGAGTTCTTCGCGAAGAACGGCTACGCCTCGCTCCAGGTCGACATGCGCGGCTGCGGGGCATCCGAAGGTGTCCGCTGGGAATCGTTCGACGGCGACGGCGAGGGTCAGGACGCCTACGACGTCGTCGAGTGGATAGCGCAGCAGACCTGGTGCGACGGCAACGTCGCCATGTACGGCTTCTCGTACCCGGGATGCACCTCGTTGCAGGCGGCCGCGCTGCGCCCGCCGCATCTCAAGGCCATCGCTCCGATCATGCCGCCCGCCGACGCCTATGAGCTCTGGTATCCCTCGGATGTCCCGGCGCCCTACATCTCCACCACCTGGGCAGGGTTCATGCTGGCGATGGAGCTGCTGCCGCCCGGCCGCCAGGACACCGCCGGTGCGTGGCACCGCACCTGGCTCGAGCGTCTCGAGCAGTTCCCGGAGCGGTCGCAGGAGTGGCGCCGTCACCCCGACCGCGAGGATCCCTACTGGGACTCCCGAGCGATCGACTGGAGCCGGATCGAGGCGGCGACCTTCGTCATCGGCGGCTGGCGCGACCTCTTCCCCCGGGAGGTGTCGTGGGGCTTCGAGGCGCTCAAGGCGCCGCGGAAGCTCATGATCGGTCCGTGGGAGCACGCCCTTCCGCACGCCGCCCCGCTCGGCACGACCGACCACCTCGCCCTGATCAAGGCGTGGTTCGACCGGTACCTGAAGAACGACACCACGGCCGTGAGCGAAGACGACCCCGAGGTGGCCGTCTGGGTCTACGGAGCAGAGAAGTGGCGCGCCGAGCGCACGTGGCCGGTCGTCGAGCGCGCGGCGAAGCGCGCACTCACCCTGTCGGCGGATCACCGGCTCGTCACCGACGGGGGATCGGTCGTGGCTCACGAGTACGGCTACGACGGCGATGCGACGGTCGGAGCCCACTCCGTGCTGTTCGACGGCCTGGGAGGCGGGCTCGCGGCGGCCCTGGATCAGGGGCCCGACGACATCAAGTCCCTCACCTTCGACTCCGCGCCCTCGGAGGACGTCATCGACATCCTCGGAGTGCCGCACGCGACTCTCCTCGTCGCCGTCGACGAGGGCAGCGAACTCGACCTCACGGTCAAGCTCAGCCACGTGGCCCCCGACGGCCGCGCCACACTCATCTGCCTGGGCTCGGCCAGACTCACCGACGACGGGCCCGACGGGGCACGCTTCGAGCCCGGCGAATCCGTCCGGGTGGACGTCCCGCTGTTCCCGATCGCCTACCAGGTCCCGGCCGGTCATCGCCTCCGGGTGTCCATCGCGGTGGGAGACTTCCCGCGGCACTGGCCGTCGTCCGTCACGCCGAAGATCCGTCTGTCCACCGGCGGCACGGTCGCCTCCGAGATCCGGCTTCCGCTCGTCGACGACCACGTCTGGGAGAGCCCGGCGCTTCCTGCGCCGGACCCGTCCGTCAACGTCATGCCGCTCGCCGTCGAGGGCGGCTTCGTCGATCGCCGCGTCGAGACCAGCGTGGCCACCGGCGCGGTCGTCACCGCGATCGAGTCGCGAGGGTCGGCCTACCTCCCGTCGGGAACCGGTGACCTCCTGACATTCGACTCGACCTTCCGGTTCTCGGTCACGGCCGGCCGGCCGGACGCGGCCCAGGTGGACACGGACGTCACGGTCTCGATGGGACTGGAGGGCGGGGCCACGGTCGAGGTGCACGCCGTCACCTGGCAGACGCGGCACGCCCACTGGGCCAGGGCCACGGTGTCGCTGAACGGCTCCCCTTTCTTCCAGCGGCACTTCGCCCTCTGACATCCGGCCCGCGCAGGGCCCCCGACTCATCCCCTCTTATAAGGACTCACGGAAACATGGCTCACACCAAGAAGAACCTCCGCGGCATCCTCGCGGCCGTCACCACACCGTTCACCGAAGACGGTGACGCCCTCGATGAGGCAGCGCTGCAGCGCCAGGTGGAGCGACTGGTCTCGGCCGGCATCCACGGCATCGTCACCACCGGCACCACCGGCGAGTTCACCACGCTCTCCGCCGAGGAATACCGGCGTGTCATCGAGCTCTACGTCACAGGAACGGATGGCCGTATCCCGGTCGTGGCGGGCATCGGTGCTCTGTCGACCCAGGGTGCCATCGACCTCGCGCAGCACGCCGAGAGCGTCGGTGCCGACGCGATCATGCTCGTTCCGCCGTTCTTCGACCCGCTGAACCCGGGCATGCTGAAGGCCTTCCTCTCCGCGGTGGCCGAATCGATCAGCATCCCGATCGTGTACTACAACGTCCCGGGTGCGACGGGCGTGCACCTCACGGCGGCCGAGCTCGCCGAGCTGGGCGACATCGACGGCGTCGACTACATCAAGAACACCTCCGACGACGCCGTCGGCCTCGCCGAACTCCTCGCCGTCCGCAGCGACCGCATCAAGGCCTTCAACGGCTGGGACACGCTGACGTTCTTCGGCATCGCCAGCGGCGCCGAGGCATCCGTCTGGGGCACCGCCTCCGTCGTGCCCGAGCTCGCCGTCGAGTTCTGGAACGCCCTCGCCGAGGAGAAAGACCTGGTGCGCGCCCGCGAACTGTGGAAGCACCTCTGGGCCGTCAGCGACTTCCTCGAGTCCGTCAACTACGTGGCCGGCATCAAGGCGGGGCTGGAACTGATCGGCGAACCCGGCGGTCCGGTGCGTCCGCCCATCCAGCCGCTTCCCGCCGAAGAGCGCGAACGGTTCGCCGGCATCCTCCGTGCCGCCGGTGTGCTCCCGACCGTAGCGGTGTGAGACCGTGAGCCAGTTCATCGACGGCGAGCGCGTCGACGGCAGCTCCGGGGAGAGCATCGACGTCATCGATCCGTCCACGGGCGAGACCATCACGACCGTCACCCTTGCGGGAACCGACGACGTGAACCGCGCCGTGCAGGCGGCCAGAGCGGCCTTCCCTGCCTGGTCCCGGGCGACTCCGGCGGAACGCTCCGCCGTGCTGACCAGGTTCGCCGTGCTGATGGAAGAACGGGCCGAAGAATTCGCCCAGCTCGAGTCACGCCAGGCCGGGAAGCCCATCCGGCTCGCCCGCGAATTCGACGTCCCGGGCACGATCGACAACATCGCCTTCTTCGCCGGTGCCGCCCGCAACCTCGAGGGGAAGGCCACCGGGGAGTATTCCGCCGACCACACCTCGTCGATCCGCCGCGAGGCGATCGGCGTCGTCGGCTCCATCTCCCCGTGGAACTACCCGTTGCAGATGGCCGCGTGGAAGATCCTGCCCGCCATCGCCGCGGGGAACACCATCGTTCTGAAGCCCGCGGAGATCACGCCGCTCACCTCGCTCCTGTTCGCCGAGGTGGCCACCCAGGCGGGGCTGCCGAACGGCGTCGTCAACGTGCTGACCGGCCGCGGGCCCACCGTCGGTGCGCAACTCCTCCGTCATCCCGATGTGGACATGCTCTCGTTCACCGGCTCCACCGCCGTGGGCCGTACCGTGCTGGAAGCGGCGGCCACCACCGCCAAGCGGGTCCACCTCGAACTCGGCGGGAAGGCGCCCTTCGTCGTGCTCGACGACGCCGACCTCGAAGCCGCCATCCACGGCGCCGTCGCCGGGAGCCTGATCAACACCGGGCAGGACTGCACCGCGGCCACCCGCGCCATCGTGCACCGTTCGCTGTACGAGGACTTCATCGCGGGAGTCGCGGAACTCTTCGCGAAGGTCAGGCTCGGCCCCACCCAGGACGTGACGACCGATCTCGGCCCGCTCGTGTCGCGCAGGCACCAGCAGTCCGTGGCGGGCATGGTCGAGCGCGCCCGCGGCTACGCCCGCGTGCTGGGCGGCGGGATCCCCGACGGCGACCTCGCCGCCGGCTCCTACTACCGGCCGACGCTGGTGGCGGATGCGAGCCCGGACAGCGAGATCTTCCGCGTCGAGGTCTTCGGGCCGGTTCTGGCGGTCACGCCGTTCGACTCCGACGACGACGCACTCGCGCTGGCCAACGACACGCCCTATGGCCTGGCCTCGTCGGTGTGGACGAAAGACGTCCACCGCGCACTGCGTTTCACCCGCGACATCCGCGCCGGCGTCGTGTGGGTGAACGACCACATCCCGATCATCAGCGAGATGCCCCACGGCGGGATGAGACAGTCCGGCTTCGGGAAGGACATGTCCACCTACTCCCTGGACGAGTACACCGTGATCAAACACGTCATGTACGACCTCACCGGGAACGCGGCCAAGGACTGGCACCGCACCGTCTTCACCCTGGAGGGCTAGGTGGCCACCGGTCGGGTCCGCGGCCAGTTGAACGCTCTTCGCGCCGCGGATCCCCGCATCATCGACGTTCGGGGGGCCGGTCTGGTCTGGCACTTCGAGGTCGTGGATCATCGCGGCTGCGGCGACCCCGTGCTCGGCGAAGAAGTGCGGCATCGTCTCGCCCGGAACGAAGACGGCTGGCGGGCGCGCCTGATCGGGGACAGCACCATCATGCTCGTCCTCGAGCACGACGAGACGTCCGAGAGCGCGCTCTTCCGCGACGCCCTGCTCGACGTGCGCCGCGTCCTGTCGACCACCTCTCTCGACCATCTCCGCGAACTCACCGCACCGTAGGAGCACCACGTATCCGCCGGGCAGGACGTGCTGCCCGGCACACGTCAGCGAGCCTGGGCCCTCTCCCGACGGAGTGCGGGAGGTGGGCCCAGGCTCGCTGGAGTAGACGACGCAGGTGCGCCGGATGCGTCCTACGGAGTGACGGCCGTGGAAGCGCCCGTCCAGGCCGAGAGGGTGTTGTCGACCGACTCGCCGACCGTGGTGGAGGGGACCGTGCAGGTGAACGTCCAGGTGGTCGGCTCGCCGACGCCCTGCACGGGGGCGTCGCTCAGGCCGATCTCCACCAGCGCGACGAGCGATCCGCTGGGCGCGGGGATCTCCGCGTCGGTGTCGAAGGTGACGGTCGAGGTGCCGATGCCCGCGACGTTCGTGACCGATCCGGAGACGGATCGGAAGACCACGCTGCCGGCGGCGAGGGACGCTCCCGCGGTCTGGCTGAGCGTCATCGTGACGCTCTGGCCCGCGGGCACGGCCTCGGTGGACGAGCCGTTGAACATGTCGACCTCGGTGGGCCGGCGCAGGGTGATGGAGCTGCCGTCGGGGGCGGTTCCGACGACGGCTGCGTCTTCGAACCCTCCCCACTGCACGTACAGGTTGCTCACCGTGGAGGCGGCGGCGAAGGGCGTTGCAACGGCCAGCGCGACGACGGGAACCGACCAGGCGGCTCCGGCGAGGAGGGTACGGCGGTCGATGTTCAGAGTGTTCTCGTTCACGGATCTCCTAATTCAGGGTGGGGGAGCTCGGGTCGAACCCCCCGAATGCGGGGTGTCGCACATGCTTCGAAGCCAACCGTGCATTCGGATTGCCCACAATGAGGATGCCGAGCAACCATCCGCATTTCACCCTGGGCGAAAAGACCCGCCATGCGCCCTTCGTCCTCGCCTTCACCCCCGGTCGGAGACCCCGCGCGGCGAGGCTGCGACGGAGCAGGATCGCCGAGCAGCGCAGCTCAGCGGTGATGAAGTGAGGGTTCCGTCCGCGAGCTCAGGTGCAGGGCAGTGGCCCGGTTCGCCGACGCCACTGCATCGATGAGCCGCTCCCGCGCGAGCGTCGAACCCGCACCCTCCCGTGCGCCGAGCGAGGCGAGGCGACGCCCACCCCGCCCGAGCAGCGCGAGCGTGAGCTCGGCGGCGAACACGTCGCCGGCGCCGATCAGCGACTCCGACGCGATCGGCCCCACCGGGTGCGCCGGCACGTCGCGCCGAAGCCCGTCCCGGTACACGGAGGCCCCCCGAGGCCCGCGCGTGACCACGATCGCCACCCCGGGATGACCGGCCGCCCATCCCCCGGCCACCCGATCCACCTCGGGCACGTCCTCGTCGCTCAGCACGGCGATGTCGAACAGCGGGAGCAGCTCGTCGGCCTCGGCGAACACACGCGGGCCCACCGAAAGATCTCCCCGGGCATCCGGAACCTGGTCGGGCTCACGGAGGTAGCCCTGCAGCAGCACCATCCGCAGCGCCCCCGGGGGCACCGTGGCCACGTAGTCGGCCACGACCGAGACCGGCGGATCGGCCAGCAGCGGCGCGAACAGCAGCGCCTCCGCCTCGCCGAGGGCCTGGCGCACCGCGGCCTCCGGGCGCTGCAGCCGCGCCGACTCCGCACGGCGCACCGCCTGCAGCCGCCGTTCGCCGCGCACGTCGTTGACGAACACCAGTGTGTGCGCCCCGCGCGCCGGCTCGAGCAGGCGGAGCCCCCCGGCGCGCGCCGAACCCGCCTCCAGCACCTCGAAGTCGCGCCCGTATGGAGCGGCGACCGGGGCACGCACGCCGCCCGCCTCGAGCACCGGTGCCATGAACGCCGCCGGCGATCCGATCGCGCGCACCGTCCCGGCCGAGGTGATGTTCTCGTCGATGCAGACGTGCCCGGCGATGACCACGCGGCGCTCGGCATCCATTCGAGCAAGCCTAGGCCAGCCTTGGTTGAAGATCGTTCTGCAGAGGGTGTAACTTTGCAGCCTGCGCAAATTTCGCGCGACCCCCCTGTCTTCCGCGTTCTGAGGATGCTCGTGTCTCGTTCCGAATCATCGTCCACCCGTCGCTCCAAATCGGCCGACGCCTCGGCGGCCCGCCAGAAGGCCTTCGACGAGGCCGGCGGCAAGATGACCCACCGCCAGATCCTGTTCATCATCTTCGGGCTGATGGCGGGCATGTTCCTGGCGTCGCTGGACCAGACCATCGTCGGCACCTCGATGCGCACCATCGGCGACGACCTCGACGGCATCTCGCTGCAGGCCTGGGTGACCACCGGCTACCTCATCATGTCGACCATCTCCACGCCGCTCTACGGCAAGCTGTCCGACATCTTCGGGCGGCGCCCGCTCTACATCATCGCGATCGCGATCTTCCTGATCGGCTCGCTGCTGGCCGGTCTCGCCACGAACATGTACGAGCTCGCGGTCTTCCGCGCCATCCAGGGGCTCGGCGCCGGCGGCCTGATGTCGCTCGCGCTGACCGTGATGGGCGATATCCTCGCTCCCCGCGAGCGCGCCAAGTACCAGGGCTACTTCCTGGCCACCTTCGGCATCTCCAGCGTGATCGGCCCGCTGCTCGGCGGCCTGCTCTCGGGTGCGCCCGAGATCCTCGGCATCACCGGATGGCGCTGGATCTTCCTGCTCAACCTGCCGATCGGCGCCGTCGCGATGGTGATCGTGCTGCTGTTCCTGCACATCCCGCACACCAAGCGCGCGGTGCGCATCGACTGGGGCGGAGTCGCGGCCATCATCCTCACGGTCGTGCCGATCCTGCTCGTGGCCGAGCAGGGGCGCGAGTGGGGCTGGGGTTCGGCCGGCGCCATCGCCTGCTACGTGATCGCCCCGATCGGCCTGATCGGCTTCATCCTGATCGAGCGCCGGATGGGCGACGACGCGATCATCCCGCTCAAGCTGTTCCGCTCGCCGACGTTCTCGATGGCCACCATCCTCGGTGTGCTGGTCGGCTTCGGCATGTTCGGCGCGATGATGACCATCCCGAACTACCTGCAGATCGCCGCCGGCGCCACGCCCACCGAGGCCGGCCTGATGATGATCCCGATGGTGCTCGGCCTGATGATCTCCTCGATCGTCTCTGGTCAGCTGATCTCGCGCACGGGTCGCTACAAGATGTTCCCGATCATCGGCACGGGCCTGCTCGTGGCGGCGTTCTTCTACATGACCTTCGTCTCGGCCGACAAGCCGATCTGGTACATGCTGCTCGGGATGCTCGTCATCGGCCTCGGACTCGGCCAGCTGATGCAGACCCTCACCATCGCCTCGCAGAACTCGGTCGGGCCGCGCGACATCGGTGTGGCCACCTCCTCGTCGACGTTCTTCCGCTCCATCGGCGGAACGCTGGGCACGGCCGTGGTGTTCTCCGTGCTGTTCTCGCGCCTCGGCGCGACCCTGCCGGCGGCGTTCACCAACCCGACGATCCTGGCGGGGGCGCAGACCGCCGCCGCCGATCCTGCGGTGCAGAGCGACCCGGCGAACGCGGCGATCCTGCAGATCCTCGGGAACGCGCAGACCGACCCGTCGTCGATCGGGGACGCCCTGAGCGGCGACACCTCGTTCCTGGTGGGCGCCGACTCGCGGCTCACGCTGCCCTTCGTCGACGCCTGGGCGAACGCCACCTCGACGGTGTTCTGGGTGTGCCTCGCGGTGGTGTCGGTGGCCTTCGTGCTCTCGTTCTTCCTCAAGGCGACGCCGCTCCGCGCGAAGTCGGCCCTCGAGGAGTCGGCTGACAACGCCGCCGCCGCGCGCGCGGACGCCGACGACGCGGCGAACGACCCCGCCGTCCAGGCCCAGCTCGCCGCCGAGTCGGTCGGCGCGATGGTGCTCCCGGACGTCACCACCCGCAGCACCCCGGTGCAGCCCCCCGCGGGAGGCTCGCGCTAACCCCCTCCCGTCAGCGGATGCAGTTATGACGAGGACCGACGCCCTATACGGCGTCGGTCCTCGTTATTTCTGCATTCGCTGACCGAATCCCGGGCGTCACCCGGGCCAGGGCCCGCCCACCCGGCCCACCTCCCTACCCAAAGGCGATCCGGAACGGCGCCCGAAGTCTCGGGGCCTGCTCGACGACCCAGGGTGAGGGCGTGGCCGCGACAGCGACCGCACCCGAACATGTCCCCTCGCGCCGGGCGGGGACCGGCGCGACCGCCAGAGGCCCCTCGCCGAAGGCGAGAGGTCTCTGGCGCAGCCAGCTCAGAAGTCGCGGAGGTTGCCGCGCAGGCCACCGTCGCCGTAGCTGCGGCGGAGGATGCCGCGGCGGCGCAGGATGGGGACGAGGTCGCCGAGCATCCGGTAGACCGTCGTGGGGTGGAAGTCGCCCGAGAAGATGAAGCCGTCGTTGTCGGCGTCGTCGCCGATCTCGGCGATGAAGTCGGCGATCTCGTCGGCGGTGCCGACGAAGCCCGAGCGGTCGGAGAAGCGGCCGAGACGAGCCTTGGCGGTGAGGATCTCGCGCAATGTCGCATCCGCGAAGCCGTCGAATACGCCGAGCAGTCCCTTGATGCTGCCCCGGGAGACGTGGTCGCCGAAGATCGCGGGGTCGATGGGCCGGTCGAGGTCGAGCTTCGTGAGGTCGGTCTCGAGGTCGCTGGACTGGCCGGCGGCGATGGTCAGCAGAGCCTCGTCGGAGGGGTGCGCGGAGGCCGCCACGATGCGGTCGGCCTCCTCGGCACTGGCCGCGACGATCGGCTTGAACACGAACAGGATGTCGATGTCGGCCGCCGTGCGCCCGTGCGCGTGCGCCGCCGCGAGCACCTTCTGCCGGTAGGCACGGATGGTGTCGGTGTCGAGCGAGGCCAGCGCGAGCTGCACCTGCGAGTTCGTGCCCGCGAAGTCGAGCCCACGCGGCGATCCTCCGGGCGACACCACGACGGGGTCTCCGGATCGGGCCTCCGCCGAGGCCTCCGAGGCCCTCGCGCCGCCCGCGCCACCGCCGACGCCACCGCCCCCGCTCAGCTCCCCGAACGGCAGCGCGTTCAACGGCCCGTCGAACGTGAAGTGCTCGCCGCGGTGCTGCACGGGGTCGAGGTGGGTGCCGTCGGCGAAGTGCCCGGTCGTCGCATCCGCGATCAGCGCATCCGTCCCCCAGCTGTGCCACAGCGCCTTCACCGCGCCGAGCCACTCCTCGGCCCGGTCGTAGGCGCCGTCGTGGTCGAGCGCGGGCACGCCGAAGTGTCGCGAGCTGCCGACATCCGTCACCACGTTGATGCCGAAGCGGTGCGCGCTCAGGTGCTGCAGCGTCGCGAACTGCCGGGCCGCCTGGTAGGGCGAGTAGGCCAGCGGATTCACCGTCGGCGCGATGCCGATGTGCTGCGTGACGTCGAAGAGGTAGGGCGCGAGCAGCAGCGGGTCGTGCTTGGGTCCGCCGTACGCGCTCCGGATGCGCAGGTCGAGGGTGTCGGCGTTGCCGAGCGAGAGGGCGTCTTCGATGATGACGAGGTCGAACCCGGCCTGCTCGAGCGCGCGCACCGACTGCTGATAGAGCTCGGGCTCCTGCCAGCGGTGCCCCCAGTCCCAGCTCGGCTGCCCCCAGCCCTGCGGCCCGAAGCCGCGGGAGAGGAACCAGCCGAAGTGCTGGGGCCGGCTCACGCCTGGATCCCCGCGGCCTCGGCCCGCTCGACCACGACCTCCGCGACGGCCTCGTCGGCGGGCGCCTCGGTCAGATGCCCGGCGGCACGCACCGCGGCCAGCGCCTGCTCGAGGTCGGCGATCAGGTCGGCGGCGTCCTCGACCCCGATCGAGAGCCGGATCAGCCCGTCCCAGATGCCGCCCTCGGCCCGCTGCTCCGGCGTGCGCCCGGCGTGCGTGGTCGACGCCGGGTGCAGGATGAGCGAGCGCACGTCGCCGAGGTGCGTCATGCGGGTGAACAGCTCGGCCGAGTCGATCAGCGTACGCGCCGCCGCGGTGCCCCCGTGCACCGTGAACGCGAACACCGAACCCTGCCCGCGCGGCAGGTAGCGCGCCGCCAGCGCCCGCGACGGGCTGGACTCGAGCCCGGCATGGTCGACGGACGCAACCTCCGGCTGCTGTTCGAGCCAGCGCGCCACCTGGAGCGCGGAGGCCGACTGCCGGTCGACCCGCAGCGACAGCGTCTCGATGCCCTGCAGGATGAGGAACGCGTTCAGCGGCGAGGGCGTCGGCCCGAACCGCGCCACCACCACGTCGCGGGTGAAGGCGAGGAACGCGGCCGGCCCGTGGACGGCGGCCAGGCTCTGCCCGCCGAGCGAGGCCACCGGGGAGTCGAGGTGCGGGAAGCGGGCCGATCCGTCGGCCGCCGTCACCGACCAGTCGAAGGAGTCGCCGCTCACGATCACGCCACCGAGCACCGAGCCGTGCCCCGCGAGGAACTTCGACGCCGAGTGCACCACGATGTCGGCACCGTGCTCGATCGGCCGCAGCAGGTAGGGCGTGGCGAAGGTGTTGTCGACGATCAGCGGGATGCCGTGCCGGTGCGCCACCTCGGCGACGAGCGCGATGTCGACGAGGTCGTTCTTGGGGTTCGGGATCGACTCCACGAACAGCGCTTTGGTGTTCGGCCGGATGGCGAGCTCCCAGGCGAGCGGGTCGTTCGCGTCGAGCACGAAGTCGGTGCCGATGCCCAATCGCCCGAGATTCTCGGTGAACAGGCTGCGCGACCCCTCGTAGATGCTCGACGCCGAGACGAGGTGGTCGCCGGCCGAGGCGAGACCGAGCACGGCCGAGGCCACCGCGGCCTGCCCGCTGCCGACGAGGATGGCGTGCGAGCCCCCCTCCAGGGCCGCGATCCGCCGCTCGAGCGCCGAGTTCGTGGGGTTGCCGAGCCGGGTGTAGCTGAAGCCGTCGTCGCCGCCGGTGAACCGGTCGTGCGCCTGGTCGAAGTCGTCGAACACGAAGCCCGCGGTGAGGTGGATGGGCGTCACCCGGGGGTTCGCGCCGCCGGGAACGTGCGGCTCGGCGCCGGCGTGCACCTGCTCGGTGGCGAAGCCGCGGCGGGGCCGAGGATGCAGAGGTGCGGGGTCGTGAACGCTCATGGTCACCCAGGGTGCCACGCCCGCCTGGTCAGAGGACCTTTTACGAAGTTCTGTTACGACCGCGGATGCCCGGTACTCTGGGAGAGAGCGCTCTCAGACCCATCGGGAGCCCGAGCACCCTGCGAAGGAGCAGTGCACACACCATGACCACGTCTTTCCCACCCGGATTCCTCTGGGGTTCCGCCACGGCCGCCGCCCAGATCGAGGGAGCAGCCTTCGAGGACGGCAAGAAGGCGTCCGTCTGGGACACCTTCGCCCGCGTCCCCGGCGCCGTGCTGAACGGCGACACCCTCGACGTGGCCGTCGACCACTACCACCGGATGCCCGACGACGTGGCGCTGATGAAGCAGCTGGGCCTGCACTCGTACCGCTTCTCGACGAGCTGGGCGCGCATCCGCCCGGATGACGCCGCCACCAACCGGGCCGGTCTCGACTTCTACTCCCGCCTGGTCGACGAGCTGCTCGGCGCCGGCGTGCTGCCCTGGCTCACGCTCTACCACTGGGACCTCCCGCAGGCTCTCGAAGACCAGGGCGGCTGGGCGAACCGCGACACCGCCTACCGCTTCCGCGACTACGCCGAGGTGGTCTACGAGGCGCTCGGCGACCGCGTACAGCACTGGACGACCTTCAACGAGCCGTTCTGCTCGTCGCTTCTGGGCTACGGATCGGGCGTGCACGCCCCCGGCCGGCAGGAACCCGCCGCCGCGGTCGCCGCGGTGCACCACCAGCACCTCGCGCACGGCCTCGCCGTGTCGCGGCTGCGCGAGCTCGGCGCGCCGAACCTCGGCATCACGCTGAACCTCACCAATGCGGTGCCGCAGAACCCCTCCGACCCGGTCGACGTGGAGGCCGCACGTCGCATCGACGGCCTGAACAACCGCATCTTCCTCGACCCGCTGCTGCGCGGCGAATACCCGGCCGACATCCGCCGCGATCTCGCCGAGTGGGGGCTCGACGAGGTCGGCGACACCGGCCTCGTGCGCCCCGGCGACCTCGAGGTCATCGCGCAGCCGCTGGAGTTCCTGGGCGTCAACCACTATCACGACGACCAGGTGAGCGGGCATCCGCTGGCCGCCCCGGCCGATCCGTCGATCGTGCCCGCCGACCCGCACGCGGTCGCCGGCGGGCGCAGCGTGAGCTCGCCGTTCGTGGGCTCGGAGCACGTCACGTTCCCGCTGCGCGGCCTGCCGCTCACCGGCATGGGCTGGGAGGTGCACCCGGCCGGCCTCCGCACGCTGCTCGTGCGCCTCGGCCGCGAGTACCCCACGCTGCCGCCCCTGTACGTCACCGAGAACGGCGCCGCGTACGACGACGAGGTGTCGCCCGACGGCGCCATCCACGACACCGCGCGCACGCAGTACATCCTCGACCACATCCAGGCGGTGTCGGAGGCGATCGCCGACGGCGCCGACGTGCGCGGCTACTTCGTGTGGTCGCTGCTGGACAACTTCGAGTGGGCCTGGGGCTACGGCAAGCGCTTCGGCATCGTGCGGGTCGACTACGACACGCTCGTGCGCACCCCGAAGGACAGCGCGCTGGCGTACGCCGACGTGATCAAGGCGGCGGATGCGGCGGGCGCTTCGTCAGCCGTCGGCGCACCCGGCTCGCTATCCTGAGCCTCGTGCAGCGAAACCCGACCCTGGAGATGGTGGCCGCCGAGGCCGGCGTCTCGCGCGCCACCGTGTCGCGGGTGGTGAACGGCTCCACCAGCGTCAACCCCGAGGTGATCACGGCGGTGAACGCGGCCGTGGCGCGCCTGAACTACGTGCCGAACCGGGTGGCACGCTCGCTCGCGAGCCGGCGCACCGACGTGATCGCGCTGATCGTGCCGGAGTCGACCTCGACGGTGTTCGCCGACCCCTTCTTCGCGCCGGTGGTGCGCGGGGTGGCGCGGGCGCTGTCCGACACGAATTACACGCTGAACCTCCTGATCGCGTCGGAGGCCCGGCCCGAGAAGACCCGGCGCTATCTGCAGGGCGGCAACGTCGACGGCGCCCTCGTGGTGTCGCACCACGCCGAAGACCACTCCTACGTCGGGCTGGGCGACTCGCTGCCGATCGTCTTCGGTGGGCGGCCGCTGCATCCGGAGCTCTCGGACGCCTACTACGTCGACGTCGACAACCGCGCGAGCGCCCGCCTGGCCACCGATCACCTGATCGGCCTGGGCCGTCGGCGCATCGCCACCATCGCGGGACGGCAGGACATGCCCGCCGGCATCGACCGCCTCGCCGGCTGGCGGGAGTCGGTGGCCACGGCCGGGGGCGATCCCTCGCTCGTCGAGTACGGCGACTTCTCGCAGGCTTCGGGTGCCGAGGCGATGGCCCGGTTGCTGATCCGAACGGATGCGGCCGCCCCGGATGCCGCTGGCTCCGGCGATCCGATCGACGCCGTCTTCGTGGCGAACGACCAGATGGCGGCGGGCGCGATCCAGGTCTTGCACGCCCAGGGCCGGTCGGTGCCGGGCGACGTGGCGGTGGTGGGCTACGACGACGACACCTTCGCCAGCACGCTCACCCCGCCGCTGACCACGGTCAACCAGCCTTCGGCCGATCTCGGCGCGAGCATGGCCGAGCTGCTGGTGCGGCTGATCGCGGGCGAGGAGGCGCCGCGGCGCACGATCATCCCCACGACGCTCGTCGTGCGCGCCTCCGCGTAGCTGCCGCTGTCAGGCGCTCGGCCCCGGGCGCTCGGCACTCGGCGCTCGGCGCTGGATCAAGCGCTGGCGGGCTGTGACTGCGACTGCTCCTGCACCGCGGCCCAGACGGCGTCGAGCGAGAGGCCGAGCACCTCGGCGATCGCGGCGATGGTGGAGAACGCGGGTGTCGCCACGCGCCCCGACTCGATCTTCCGCAGGGTCTCGGGCGAGACGCCGGCGGCGAGCGCCGTCTCGAGCATCGGGCGGTCGCCCCGAGCCCGGCGCAGGAGCGCACCGAGGCGCCGGCCGCGCTCGAGCTCGGCGGGCGTGAGGGAGAGGCGGACCATCATGCGTCCGAGTGTAATACCGGGATAGGAATACCAGTCGAGGCGTGTGGCCGGTTAGGCTGACCGGGATAGTTATTGGGTCGCTTCCGTGCGGCCCGGGAGAGGCCCCGCATGATCGAGATCCTGACCGCCGCCGAGCTGCCCCGCGCCCGAGCGGCCGGAGCGCTGGTCGCGACCATCCTGCAGACGCTCAAGGGCCGCGCCGCCGTCGGCACGAACCTGCTCGAGATCGACCGCTGGGCCGCCGAGCTGATCGTCGAGGCCGGAGCGGTCTCCTGCTACGTCGACTACGCGCCCTCCTTTGGACGCGGCCCGTTCGGCCACTACATCTGCACCGCCGTCAACGACGCGGTGCTGCACGGGATGCCGCACGACTACGCCCTGCGCGACGGCGACCTGCTGACGCTCGACCTCGCGGTCTCGCTCGACGGCCTCGCCGCCGACTCGGCGATCAGCTTCCTGGTGGGTGAATCCCGCCCCGCCGAGAGCGTCGCGCTGATTCGGGCGACCGAGCGCGCCCTCGCCGCCGGCATCGCCGCGGCCGGCCCCGGAGCGCGCATCGGCGACCTCTCGCACGCCATCGGCACGGTGCTGAGCGAGGCCGGCTACCCGATCAACCTCGAGTTCGGCGGCCACGGCATCGGCTCGACGATGCACCAGGATCCGCACGTCTCGAACGACGGCCGCCCCGGCCGCGGCTACCGCTTACGGCCGGGTCTCTTGCTGGCGCTGGAGCCCTGGGTGATGACCGACACCGACCGCCTGGTCACCGACCCCGACGGCTGGACCCTGCGCAGCGCCACCGGTAGCCGCACCGCCCACAGCGAACACACGATCGCGATCACGGAGGACGGCGCCGAGATCCTCACGCGGGCGCCCGGCGCCGCGGCGCGTTAGCAACCGCGCCCGCTGCGCGCTGCCCGCTAGGCGAAGGTCGCGCCGGGCAGGCGCCGGCGGATGACGTCGATCGCCGCCGGGTTCTGGTCGACGAGCACGTAGTTGCGCCCGAGCGCCGCGGCGACGGCGCCCGCCGTGCCGCTGCCGGCGAAGAAGTCGAGCACCCAGTCGCCCTCGCGCGAAGAGGCCTGCACGATCCGCCGCAGGATGCCCTCGGGCTTCTGCGTGGGATACCCGGTCTTCTCCCGGCCGGTGGGCGACACGATCGTGTGCCACCAGACATCCGTCGGCAGTTTGCCGAGCGCGGCCCGCTCGGGCGTCACGAGCCCGGGCGCCATGTACGGCTCGCGGTCGACCGTCGTCGAGTCGAAGTAGTACGCCGCCGGGTTCTTCACGTACACCAGGATCGTGTCGTGCTTCGTGGGCCAGTGCTTCTTCGACTTCGCCCCGTAGTCGTAGGCCCAGATGATCTCGTTGAGAAAGCTGTCGCGGCCGAACAGGGCGTCCAGCAGCACTTTCGCATAGTGCGCCTCGCGGTAATCCAGGTGCAGGTAGAGGGTGCCGTCGTCGGCGAGCAGGCGCCAGGCCTCCACGATCCGCGGCTCCAGGAACGACCAGTAGTCGTCGAAGCGGTCGTCGTACTGCAGCAGGTCGCCCTTGATGCGGTCGTACTGGCGACCCTGGAACCCCGTGATGCGACCCGCGGCGGACTCGGCCGGCTCCGCGACCGGAGTGCGCACCGCCGTCGTCGATCGCCGGCTCTGCGTGCGCCCGGTGTTGAACGGCGGATCGAGGTAGATCACCGTGAACGAGCCGTCGGCGAACGACGGCAGCACCTCGAGGTTGTCGGCGTGGAACACTAGTCCCTCGCCGCGGGCCCCGTCGCCGAACCGCGCGAGCGGGGACGGCGGATGGGGCATCCTGCCATTGTGGCAGTTCGCGGGAACCCGGCGTACGCTCAGCACACCATGAGCACCGAGATCCACAACGAGGCCGAGAACAACCGGTACACCATCAGCGTCGACGGTGAGGTGGCCGGCTTCGCCGACTACCGCATCGAGGGCGGAACGATCGTGTTCATCCGCACCGAGGTCGACCCTTCCAAGCGCGAGGGCGGCCTGGCCGGCCGGCTCGTGCAGTACGCCCTCGACGACGTGCGCACGAGCGGCACCCTCGCCGTCGTGCCCCAGTGCAGCTACGTCGCCCACTTCATCGACACCCACCCCGACTACCAGGAGCTCGTCGACCGCGGCTGAACCCTCTCCACATCGCTTGCCGCGCCCGGGGCGGGTCGCGCTGTCGGGAACGCACAGCGCTCACGACACCGCGCATCCGCCCGTGGTGGGATGGATGCCATGCCCACCGACGCGCACCTCCCGACTGCTCCGACGCCCGCGACGACGGATGCCGCCACCCCCGCCGCACCCGTTCGCTTCGCCCTCGACGCGGGCGGCGACATCGCGAGCACTCCCCTGCAGCTGGAAGCCGCGGCGGTGCAGGCCGAGGCCGCAGGATTCGACGGCGTGCTCGTCACCGAGACCCGGCACGACCCGTTCGTGGCCCTCACCTTGGCCGCCCGCGCCACCGAGCGCGTGCAGCTCTCCAGCGCGATCGCGGTGGCGTTCGCGCGCAACCCCATGAACACCGCGATGCTCGCGAACGACCTGCAGCTGGTCTCGGGCGGCCGCTTCGTGCTCGGCCTCGGCTCGCAGATCAAGCCGCACATCGAGCGCCGGTTCAGCATGCCCTGGTCGCACCCGGCCAAGCGGATGCGCGAGTACATCGAGGCGCTCCGGGCCATCTGGGCGAGCTGGCAGACCGGCGAGCGCCTGAACTTCCGCGGCGAGTTCTACTCGCACACCCTGATGTCGCCCATGTTCAGCCCCGGACCGAACCCGCACGGCACCCCGCGCATCCTGCTCGCCGGCGTGGGCGAACTGATGACCGAGACGGCCGGCGCCGTGGCCGACGGCTTCCTCAGCCACAGCTTCACCACCCGCCGCTACCTCGACGAGGTGAGCATCCCGGCCCTCCGCCGGGGCCGGGCCTCCGCCGGCCGGGCCGTCGACGGCAGCGACGACGTCGAGATCAGCCTCCCCGCCTTCGTGGCGATCGGCACCACGGATGCGGAGCTCGCCACCGCGCGCCAGGCCGTCAAGAAGCAGATCGCCTTCTACGGTTCGACGCCCGCGTACCGCGGAGTGCTCGAGCTGCACGGCTGGGACGGCCTGCACGAGACCCTGCACGCCGGCTCGGTGCGCGGGGAGTGGGACGCGATGGCCGATGCCGTCTCCGACGAGGTGCTGGCCGAGTTCGCCGTGACCGGATCCCCCGCCGAGGTCGCAGCGGGCCTGCGCGACCGCTTCGGCGGCATCGTCTCCCGCCTCTCCTTCAGCGCCCCGTACCCGGTGTCGCCCGAGGTCTGGGCAGAACTCGTGCGCGAGCTCCGCTGACAACTCAGCCGCGGTGGGTTCGGGCCTTCAGGTACGCGGACACCGCATCGGAGGCCGTCTGGTGGTCGACGACGTCGGGCTCGCCCGAGGTCGTGATGGTTCCGACGAGGGCTCCCTCGACGAAGATCGGGATCGATCCGCCGTGCGCCCGCACGAAGGAGTGGTCGATGCCGCGGTCGTCGACCTGCTCGAACGGAGTACCCGCCTCCTCGTGGCGCAGGCGCACCAGGAGCGACGGCACCGCGAACATCCGGGCGGCGGCGGCCTTGCCGGCCAGCCACGGGTCGTTGCCCGGGCCGGTCGAGCCGAGCTTCGCCCGGAACACCAGGTCGAGGCCGTCGGTGGGTGACGAACCGGCGGCGCCGACGGATGCGGCGGCGGCGGCATCCGGGTCGTCGATGAGCACCACGTCCACGGCCAGGTCGAGCCCGCGCTCACGGATGAGGGCGGCCGCGATCGTGCCGAGCTCGAAGGCGTCCTCCTTGGTGAAGGAGGGCACGTCGAACGGCGCCACGGAATCGAGCTCGGCGACGGTGTAGACGGGCAGGTCGGCCGGTCCGGACCCGGCGGAGCCGGCGGGCTCGGCGGCGTGCGCCCCGCTCACGGCACGCGGCCGATCCACTCGGGGGTGCTGAATTTGGTGCGCACCAACTCCTCGGCCTTGGCACGCTCGTCAGCGGTGATCTCGCCATCCGTCGCCCCGTACAGGCCCTTGAAGGTGCCGATCAGGCGGTCGATGATCTCGTCGCGGGGCAGGCCGGTCTGGCTGCGCAGCGGGTCGACGCGCTTGGCGGCCGACTTGGTGCCCTTGTCGCTCATCTTCTCGCGCCCGATCCGCAGCACCTGCACCATCTTCTCGCCGTCCATGTCGTAGCTGAGCGTGGCGTGGTGCATCACCGCCCCGTTGCCGAGCCGTTTCTGCGCGGCGCCGCCGATCTTGCCCTTGGCGGAGGTGATGTCGTTCAGCGGCTGGTAGAACGCGTCGATGCCGAGCGACTTGAGGGCGGTGATGACCCACTCGTCGAGGTAGGCGTAGGAGTCGGCGAACGACATGCCCTGCACCAGGGCGGCCGGGGCGTAGATCGAGTAGGTGATGACGGAGTTGGCGTCCATGAACATGGCGCCCCCGCCGGAGATGCGGCGCACGATCTCGAAGCCGTACTTCGCGGCGTTCTCGGGATCGACCTCGTTCTTCACCGACTGGAAGCTGCCGATCACCACGGCGGGCTCGTTCCACTCCCAGATGCGCAGGGTGGGCCGGCGCCGCCCCTCCCCCACCTCGATGGCGAGCACCTCGTCGAGCGCGAGCTGCATCTGCGGCGTCTCGGCGCCCGAGTGGATGAGCTCCCACTCGTAGGCGTCCCAGCTGGCGGCGGAGGCGAGCGCCCGGCGCACGGCGACGGCGACGGCCTCGGCGCTGAAGCCGAGCAGCACCGCGTCGGCGGGAAGCGCGTTCTTGACGGCCGCGGCGATCGTGGCGGCGTCGCTGCCCACGGGCAGACCGTTCACGGCCGCGTCGATCAGCGGCAGCGCGTCGTCCGGTTCGAGGAAGAAGTCGCCGGCCAGCCGGAACCCCGCGATACGCCCCTCGACCTCGTCGAGATCGACCACGACGAGCTTGCCGCCGGGCACCTTGTATTCACCGTGCATGTCAGTCCTCCTTGGACACGCCCAGCCTACTTCCGGCCACGTCTGACTGCGCGTCATCGCTCAATGAACGAAGTCGACCTCCCAGATCTGAAATCCGTCGATTGCGGCCGGAGATAGAACGCGCCCTGAGCGGACTCCGATCGCCCTCTGATCCCACGTGATGGCATTGCATGTGCCGGTCACCTCTCCAGCGGACGATCCGAACAGATCTGCCGCAAGAACGGGAGTACCGAAAGTGTCGTGACCAAGATGGAGGTTCATCGTTCGGGAGTAGCCGTTAGTACAAACCACCGAAACCCTCCATGGACTGACCCAACCATCGGCGCGTCCAACGATGGCTGAAGGGGCGACTTCGCTGCGAATCGAGAAGTTGACGATCTTGTCTGGGGCGATGACCGTGTCCGCCGATTGCAATCGCACCGAAGGCGTCGGCGACGGGGTGGGCGTCGGCGAGCACGCGGGTGGTGCCGGCACCTGACTGCACGCAGGCAGAGCCTGAGCCGTTGATGCACCCACGAGCACGGCTGACGAAAGGACGCCAACTCCGAACATGAACGACATGACTCGGAGTGCGCGAGCAGGAACTGTGTTGAACATTGTTGCCTCTCTTCGAAAGCAGCACCTTATCGCTTACTGACGTATTCTCAGTTTATGAATTCGACCATGAGATTTTTGGTGAGTGCCATTGTCGCCTTCGTTACGATCGGCACATCGTCTTGCGCATCGACTCCGCCGCCCATCGCATCTTCCTCGCGCGCAAGCGCATCCGAGGGGGGCGCGTCCGCGCTCGGGGCGGACAGCGCCGCACAGGACGTCCCCGCATCGGGGTGGGTGGCGGATGCCTCTTGGCCGCCGGTAGTCGTCGATCCAGACCCGATTGAGATCACGATCCCGACTTCCTGGTCCGAGGCCGACAAGGAGCAGGCGCGCGAATGGGTCACCGTGCAGCAGAACACGAGGGCCTGCGTCTTGGATCGCGGCGAGGTCTACATCTACCATTCGATCTGGAACGAGTTCGACGAGACCGGTGCGCCGGTCGATGCCGTGCCGCCGAGCAATTGGGCCTCGCATTTCGAGCATCCGTTCATGAGCTTCATGAACTCGGTCGTAGTGTGCTTCGATCGCGCTCTCACCGCGATCGGGCGCCCTACTAGCGGCCCCCTCGAGTTCGCACCGCGAGCGCCCAGGTTCGAGCCGGCCGACTTCGCCGACCCGGCCACCCTCGACATCCCGGCGGAGTGGAGTGCCGACGAACAGGCGAGCGCCCGAACCAGTTGGGAGGTCGAGCTGGTAGTACGGCAATGCATGAGCGATGCCGGCTATCCGAGCTACGGACAGCCTCCCTACTGGAAGATGACAGATGCCATCCGCGGCCAGGACCGCTGGACCGCCACGATCCCGGCCGCAGACCGAGCTGCGGCCGAGATCGCCCTCGACGGATACGCCGACAACATCCCCTACGATCCCGACCGAGCTGGGTGCTGGGGCCAGGCCAATGCGCAGGTGGGCGACTGAGCAGCCGCTCGTTCTGGTTTGTCAGCGCGGCTCAGGGGGTGGCGGGGCGGGCGCGGGGCGGTAGCGGTGCTCGGGGCGGCCGGTGGCGCCGTACTGGAGCTCGATCGCGAGTTGGCCCTCCTGGGCGAGGGAGGAGAGGTAGCGCTGGGCCGTGGCACGGGAGATGCCGACGCGCTCGGCCACCGCGGGGGCCGCGAGGGCGTCGGCGGATGCGGCGAGCGCCTCGAGCACGGCCGTCTCGGTGGGTGAGCGGCGGGCCGACGACTCCCGCGCCGCCGAGCCGTGCAGAGCGCGACGGGCGCGCTCGATGACGTCTTGGCTGAGCTCGGGGCCGGCGTCGAGCAGGTTGCGGTAGCGCGTGTAGGCGTGCAGCAGGTCGGTGAGCCGCTCGTCGGCGAAGGGCTTCACGAGGTAGCCGAAGGCGCCGCGCTGGAACGCCCGGCGCACCGCCGCCGAGGTGACGGCCGCGCTCAGCACGATCGCGTCGACTTCGTAGGCGCGCACGAGGTCGAGCCCGCTGCCGTCGGGGAGGTAGATGTCGGCGAGCAGCAGGTCGGGCCGCTCGGCGTCGATCAGGGAGCGGGCCTCGGCCACCGTGCCCGCGGAACCGACGACGGCGAAGCCCTCGACCCCCTCCACGATCCGGGTGTGCAGCCGGGCCACGTGGAAGTCGTCGTCGACGACGACCACACGGAAGCGCTCCGCGGCGCCGCTCACGAGCCGTCCTCCGGCTCGAACTGCTCGTCGAGGCGGGCGCAGAACACGGCGCCGTGGGCACGCGCGCCGGTGGTGGGGCCGGCCATCGCGAGCCAGAGCTCGCCGCCGTGCCGCCGCGCCACCTCGGCCGAGAGCCGCAGGCCGATCCCGTGGCCGTGCTCCGGTTCGAGGGCGGAGACCGACTTCTTCGCGGGGGCGTCCCCGTCCGGCATCCCCTTACCTGCCTCGGGTGCCCGGCTCGCGAACGGGTCGCCTGCGACCCCGTCGCCCGAGTCCATCACCGAGAGGTGCAGCTCGTCGCCGTGCCGGAGCGCCTCCACCTCCACCCAGCGCGGCGCCCGCGCCGATCCGGCCGCCGCTTCGATGCCGTTGTCGACGAGGTTGCCGAGCACGGTGGTGACGTCTTCCGGATGCCGCAGCGAACCGCTCACCTCGGCGTCGGGGCCGATCCGCAGAGTCACCCCACGACGCTCGGCCTCCATCGCCTTGGCGCCGAGGAAGGCCTGCAGGTACGGCTCCCGGATGAGCCCCGCGCCCTCGAGCGGGAAGCGGACCGGTCCGTGATCGCCCACCTCCGCGAGATAGCGCAGCGCCTCTTCGCTGTCGCCGCCGCGCACCAGCCCGGTCACCACGTGGATGCGGTTCGCGAACTCGTGCCGCTGTTCGCGCAGCGCGCTGGCGAGCGTGCCCACGGCGGTCAGCCGGCGGGACAGGTTCTCGACGTCGGTGACGTCGCGCACGATCACCACCCGCCCGAGCAGCCGCCCGTCGCGCCGCACCTCGTGCACGTCGACGTACAGCAGCCGACTGCCCACGGCCAGGGGCTCGGATGCGCCAACCGCCGTCCCCGCCGTGCCCGCCGTGCCCGCCGTGCCCGAGGCGCTCCGGATGCGTTCCCGCACCCCCGCATCCGGGATCGCCTCGTCGACGACCCGGCCCACGGCATCCGTCGGCCCGAGTCCGAGCAGCTCGGCCGCCCGCTCGTTGCACACCCTCACGACCCCCTCCACCGAGAGGCCCAGCACCCCGTCGTCGACGCCCTGCAGCACGGCCTGCTGGTCGTGCACGAGCTCGAGCAGCTCCTCGGGCTCGAGACCGAGTGTCTTCGTGCGCAACCGGCGCGTGATGAACGCGGCCAGCACCGCGCCCACGCCGAGCGCGAAGGCGGTGGACAGCGCCACCGGTACCGCATCCGCGAGCACCGTCGACCAGACCTCGGTGGGCGGCAGCCCCACGCTCACCTCGCCGACCACGCGCGACGGATCCGCCGCCCCGTAGATCGGCACCTTGGCGCGCGCGGAGTCGCCGAGCGTGCCGCGCTCCCAGCTCACGACCTCCTCGCCGCGGAGCGCCGCATCCGGGCTCGTCGACACCGGATCGCCGATCTCGGCGGGGTTCGGATGCGCGAGCCGACGCCCCGTGTCGTCGGTGATCACGACGAACAGCGCTCCGGTGCGCGCCTGAACCTCGCGGGCGTAGTCGTCGAGACCGGAGTCGACCAGCTGCGCGTCGGTGGAGGGCACCGCGCGATCCGACTCCGTCTCGGCGGCCTCGCGAACGCCGGGCGTCTCGGCCACGGTCTGCGCCACCCGCAGCGCCGACTCCTGGGTCTGCTGCACCAGCCGGTTGAAGCCCGTCACCGCGAACAGCACGAGCGTGATCAGCGACACCAGGATCATCGCCGCCACGATCCAGCGGTTGATCTGCCGGGTGAAGAGCGCGCGCCGCGGCTGCTGTGCCACCCGCCGCTCCATCGCCATGCCCGAATGCTACCCACGCCGTCCGACGTCCGGTGAGCAGAATGCGCAGAACGGGTTCAACGCGCGATTCGCTCGCAATGCGCAGTAGCGCGCGAGGGGCATCCGTCCCTTCCTACGCTGTCCGGAACGCCGGCCCACCCGCCGACGCCGGAAGAAGACGAAGGAGTCTCGGATGCTGGTTCTGCTCGGGTTCGGAATGGTCGCCACCTTCATGGTGCTGATCATGACCAAACGGATGACGCCGGTGCTCGCACTGATCATCGTGCCGACCATCTTCGGCCTCTTCGCCGGCGCCGGTCTCGGCATCGGCGACATGGCGATGGACGCGATCGGGGGACTCGCCCCCACGGCCGCGCTGCTGATGTTCGCCATCATCTACTTCGGCCTGATGATCGACGTGGGCCTCTTCGACCCGCTGGTGCGCATCATCCTGCGGGTCGTCGGCCACGACCCCGTGAAGGTGGTGGTGGGCACGGCACTGCTCGCGGCGGTCATCTCGCTCGACGGCGACGGCTCCACCACGTTCATCGTGGTGACCAGCGCGATGCTGCCGATCTACCTGCGGCTGGGGCTCAGCCCGGTGGTGCTCACCGTGGTGGCGGGGCTCGCGAACGGCACCATGAACATCCTGCCCTGGGGCGGACCGACGGCCCGTGCCGCCGCCGCCCTCGACCTCTCGCCGAGCGAGGTGTTCGTGCCGATGATCCCGTCGATGGCCGTGGGTCTCGCCATCATCTTCGTGTTCTCCTGGCACCTGGGGCTGATGGAGCGCAAGCGTCTGGGCACGATCGACCTGCCCGAGGAGGCGTCGGTGTCGACGGATGCTCGTGGCGGCTTCCTGCGCCGGGCGGCCGGCGGATCGGCGACGGCGAGCGCGACGGGTGCGGGTGCGGGTGCGGGCAGCGCATCCGGAACCGGGCGGGGCCGCCTCTCCACCGACGTCGCCCGCATCTCCACCAGCTCGCTGCGCGCTCTCGTGAACCCCGCCGACACGGCGATGGCCGACACGATGCTCGACCCGCAGCGGCCGACACTGCGCCCGAAGCTGTTCTGGTTCAACCTCGTACTGACCGTAGCCGTGATGGTGCTGCTGGTAGCCGACGTGCTGCCGCTGGCCTACGTTTTCATGGCCGGGAGCGCCATCGCGATCATCGTGAACTTCCCCCGGGTCTCCGACCAGGCCGCGCGGATCGTGGCGCACGCGCCCTCGATCGTCGGCGTGGTCTCGATGGTGCTCGCGGCCGGCGTGCTGATCGGCGTGCTGGAGGGAACCGGCATGGTCGACGCGATGGCCGCCTGGGTGGCCGGTTCGATCCCCGCCGAGCTCGGCGCGTTCTCGGCCGTCATCACGGGCCTGTTGAGCATCCCGATGACCTTCTTCCTCTCCAACGACGCGTTCTACTTCGGCATCCTGCCGGTGCTCTCCGAGAGCGCGGCGGCCTTCGGCATCGCGCCCGTCGACATGGCCCGGGCCTCGATCACCGGGCAGGTCGTGCACATGCAGAGCCCGCTGGTGCCGGCCATCCTGCTGCTCGTCTCGCTCGCGGGCGTGAACCTCGGCGACCACCACAAGCGGGTGCTCTGGCGCGCCGTCGTCGTCGCCCTCGCGATGCTCGTGGTGGGCGTGCTGCTCGGCGCGATCGGCATCGGCTGAGCGGGCCACCGTGGCCGCATTCAGCGAGAACCGAAATACGGCGATAACACGGCGTTCACGCGCAGCAAGTACCGTTGACGTCATGACTTCCACCGTCACCCGCGACGCGAGCCGCCTGACCGCCGCCCGCGCCCTGCTGTTCGACCTCGACGGCGTGCTCACCCCCACGGTCGACGTGCACATGCGGGCCTGGGCCCGGCTGTTCGCGCCCTACCTCGAGGCCGAGGGCGCGGATCCGTACACCGACGACGACTACTACCTCTGGATCGACGGCAAGCCGCGGGTCGACGGGGTGCGCTCGCTGCTGGAATCGCGGGGGCTCTCGCTGCCCGACGGCACGCCCGAGGACGAGCCGGGCGCAGCCACGGTGTGGGGCCTCGGCAACCTCAAGAACGGCGAGTTCGCGGCCGAGCTCGAGGAGAACGGCGTCGCCCCGTACCCCGGATCGCTCGTCTTCCTCACCGCCGCGATCGACGCCGGCTACGAGGTCGCGGTGGTCTCCAGCTCGCGCAACGCCGAGGGGGTGCTGGAGGCCGCCGGCATCCGGGACCGCTTCGTGGTGATCGTCGACGGGATGCGGTCGGCCGCCGAGAGCCTGCCCGGCAAGCCCGCCCCCGACACCTACCTGCGCGCCGCCGAACTGCTCGGGCTGAGCCCGGCCGAGTGCGTCGTGGTGGAGGATGCGCACTCCGGCGTGCAGGCCGGCCGCGACGGCGAGTTCGGCCTCGTGGTGGGCGTCGACCGCGGGGTGGGCGCGCAGGAGCTGCTGGATTCCGGCGCCGACATCGTGGTCGAGGATCTCGACGAGCTCACCGCCGCCCTGCGCTGAGGCGAGTTCTCCACAGGCGGCCTTCTCCGCCGATCCATCCCCCGGTTCGGGCGGCCGACGCCATCAGCACCCGCTGTTCGCTACCATCGACCGAACCCACCGCCCGACACGCCCGCCCTGCCGGCCGGCCCACCCGCTCCGAGAAAGCGCCCGATGAACCCCATCTCCTCCGACCCGCTCGACCGCTCGCAGTTCCCGCTGGACGAGTGGGCGCTCGTCGAGGCCGAGTTCGACAAGGCCAGCCGCGGCCGCACCGAGACGCTGTTCGCGGTCGGCAACGGCTACCTCGGCCTCCGCGGCAACTTCGAAGAGGGGCACAACGCCTACGCCGAGGGCTCGTTCATCAACGGCTTCCACGACACCTGGCAGATCCGGCACGCCGAGGAGGCCTACGGTTTCGCGCGCGTCGGGCAGACGATCGTCAACGTGCCGGATGCCCGGGTCATCCGCCTCTACGTCGACGACGAGCCCTTCGCCATCGACGACGCCGACACCATCGAGTACTCGCGCACGCTCGACTTCCGCACGGGCGTGCTCGAGCGCGTGGTCGAGTGGCGCACACCCTCGGGCAAGCGCGTTCTGGTGCGCTCGCGCCGGCTGGTCTCGTTCACCGATCGGCACCTCGCCGTCATCGACTACGAGGTCACGATGCTCGACTCCGACGCATCCGTCCTCATCTCGAGCCAGATCCTGAACCGGCAAGACCGGGTGGACGAGTACTCCGCGGCGGGCGGCTCGAACGGCGGCGGCGGCATCGCCGACCCGCGCAAGGCCTCCGGCTTCAGCGACCGGGTGCTGCTGCCCCGCCACAAGTGGATCCACGAGGGCCGGTACGTTCTCGGCTACCGCACCGCCAACTCGGGCATGACGATCGCGGTCGGCGCCGAGCACCACCTCGAGACCGAGAACGTCTACGACGAGTCGGCGCAGATCGACGACGACATCGCCAAGCAGGTGTACCACGTGCGCGCCCGGGCCGGCGAGTGCATCCGGCTGGTCAAGACCATCGCGTACCACACCTCCACCAGCGTGCCGGCGAGCGAGCTGGCCGACCGCACGAACCGTACCCTCGACCGCATCCGCGAGGAGCCGATCGAGCGCGTGTTCGAGCGCCAGGCCGAGTGGCTGGCCGACTTCTGGCGCCGCTCCGACATCGTGGTGGCGGGCCAGCCCGACGTGCAGCAGGCGGTGCGCTGGAACCTGTTCCAGCTCGCGCAGTCGACCGCGCGCACCGACGGCGGCGGCATCGCGGCCAAGGGCGTCTCGGGCTCGGGCTACGGCGGCCACTACTTCTGGGACACCGAGATCTACGTGCTCCCCTACCTCACCTACACGGCGCCGCAGGTGGCGCGCAACGCGCTGCGCTTCCGCGAGCGGATGCTGCCGGCCGCCCGCGACCGCGCCATCGAGCTGAACCAGCGCGGGGCCCTGTTCCCATGGCGCACCATCAACGGTCTCGAGTCCTCGGCCTACTACGCGGCGGGCACGGCGCAGTACCACATCGACGCCGACATCTCGCACGCGCTCTCGCAGTACGTCGCGGCCACCGGCGACCACGACTTCCTCAACCGCGGCGCCATCGACATCCTGGTCGAGACGGCCCGGATGTGGGCCGACCTGGGCTTCTGGCGCGGGCGCGGGGTGGGGGCGGAGTCGTTCCACATCCACGGCGTGACGGGCCCCGACGAGTACACCACGGTGGTCAACGACAACCTGTTCACCAACGTGATGGCGCGCGCGAACCTGCGCGCCGCCGTGCGCCAGACGCGCAAGCTGCGGGCCGACGAGCCCGAGGCCTACGCGCGCATGGTGCAGCGGCTCGAGCTCGGTGAAGACGAGATCGAGGAGTGGGCGGCCGCCGCCGAGGCGATGCACGTGCTCTTCGACGAAGACCTCGGCATCCACCCGCAAGACGCGCAGTTCCTCGAGAAGGAGCTGTGGGACCTCGAGAACACGCCCGCGTCGAAGCGGCCGCTGCTGCTGCACTTCCACCCGCTGGTGATCTACCGCTTCCAGGTGATCAAGCAGGCCGACGTGGTTCTCGCGCTGCTGCTGCAGGGCGATGAGTTCAGCACCGCGCAGAAGCGCGCGAACTTCGAGTACTACGACGCGCTCACCACGGGCGACTCCACCCTCTCCGCATCGACGCAGTCGATCATCGCGGCCGAGGTGGGCTACCGGGAGCTAGCGCTCGGCTACTTCCGGGCGGCGCTGTTCGTCGACCTCGGCGACCTGCACAACAACACGGCCGACGGCATCCACGTGGCCTCGACGGGCGGCGTGTGGAGCGCCCTCGCCTTCGGTTTCGGCGGCATGCGCGACTACCTCGGCAAGTTCACCTTCGACCCGCGCCTGCCCGAGGAGTGGGAGTCGCTGGTCTTCCACGTCACCATCCGCGGCTCCCTGATCGAGGTCGACCTGCGGCAAGACCGCATGACCTTCTGCGTCGAAGAGGGCTCGTCGGTCGTGCTGTACGTGCGCGGCGAGCGCATCGAGGTGGGCCCGGGTGCGCCCGTCACGGTCGCGCTGGCAGACGACCGCCCCACCATCGAGGGCGCGCCCACCACGTCCGACATCGAGGGAACGGTGCGCGCCGACGGCTCGGTCATCACGGCCTCGATGCCCACCATCGTCTCCGACTACGACGAGCCCGACGCCCTCGTCGGCATGGACTAGCCGGGAGCCGACAGACCGAGCCGGGGGTACAGCACCTCGAAGCCCTTCTCGAAGCCGCCCTCCAGCGCGTCCACCACGTGGCCGGCGTTCGGGATGACGTAGTAGGTGGTCTTCCAGCCGGCCGCGGTCGCGGCATCCGACGCCCCCTTGGCCTCGGGGATGAACCCGGGGTCGTTGCCGCCGACGGTGAAGATCGCGACGGTGTCGGGGTAGGCGTGGGCGCCCGACTTGAGGATCGCCTCGGGCTTCTCGGCCTCGAAGGCCGCCTGGTCGCCGCCGAAGAGGTTCGCCACGACCTGGTCGGGCTCCTCCGAGCCCGGGTACTCCTCGCCCGAGATGTCGAGGACGTTGCCCCACACCTCCGGGTACTTCGCACCGTACTTGAACGCGCATCCGCCGCCGTTGGAATAGCCGGCGATCGTCCAGTGCGCCGGGTCCTGCAGGATGCGCAGGTTCGCCTTCGCCCAGCCCACCACGTCCTGCATGATGAACGACTCCGCGTTGCCGAGCTTCGCGGTGTCGGCGCAGACCGGGTCCAGGCTCGGGTCGCCGAGCTGGTCGGCCACGATCACGATCGGCGCGAGCCCCTTGTTCTTGGCGGCGTACTCGTCGAGCACGGTCGCGATGTACTGCGTGTCGGGGTTGCCCGGCTGCCCCATCATCAGCACGAGCAGCGGCAGCTCGGGCGCGTCGGGCACCTGGGCGGCGGGTGGCAGGTAGATGCCGGCGGGGCGCGACGAGAATCCGGAGACCGTGGCCGGGATGACCTGGGTGCCCTGCTTGCCCGTGGTGGGCATGTCGGCGGGCGGCGTCCAGGTCTCGTAGAGCGGCTTGGCCGCCTCGCCGTTCGGATCGGGGCTGGGGTTCGGCGATCCGGTCGGCTTGTTGATGTCGATCGGATGCTCGACCGTCACCCCGAGCAAGCTCGCGAGCGTGGGGTTCAGCCCGAAATACGCGTTGATGCCGAGGGTTCCGGATGCCGCGAACAGCACGATCCCGATGATCGCCACGAGCTTGCGCCACCACCGTGAGCGCCAGAGGTTCACCACGGCGAGCCCGATGGCGGCGAAGGTGGCGACCACCCAGGCATCCGTCTGCACGGTCAGCGGCACGCCGAACACGTTTACGGCCTCGACGATCGCGATGGTGGCGAAGGCGGCGAGCGCCCCGGCCAGCAGCCCGATCAGGGCGGTGAGCACCCAGCGGATGCGCGGCGGGCGGGCGAGCAGGTACACGAAGGCGGCGGCGGCGAGAAGCCAGACGGTCCACGGAACGGGGCCGTCGACGATCCGCAGTTCGAGCAGCGAGTCGGGCATCTCCGGCTACTCGGCGGCCGCGGCGGCCGAAGCGGCGGGCGCCTCGGGAGCGGCCGGCAGGTGGCGGTCGAGCCAGTCCACCAGCTGGGCGACCACCTCGTCGCGGTTGCTCTCGTTGAAGATCTCGTGGCGCGCTTCGGGGTACACGTGCAGCTCGACGTCGGCCAGCCCGGAGCGGGTGCGGTAGGCGTCGCGCAGCTTCTCGGCGCTGCGGCGGCCGCCCAGGATGTCGTCGTCGCCCACCAGGATGAGGATCGGCACGACGGCGCCGAGCCGCTTGGCCGGCCGCCCGAACAACCGCAGCCCGTCGGCCACGCCGAACAGCTTCAGAACCTCGGCGGGGAACATCAGCTCGTCGCCGGCGGCACGCTGCTGGGCGGCGGGATCGCGGCTGAGCCACTCGAACCCGTTCCCCGAGGCCTTGCCCGCCGGCCTGTGGCGGCGGGTGAGGTCTCCGCCGTCCATCGACCCGGGCATCCGGTACGCCGTGCCCGAGAGCACGACGCCGGCGTAGTGCGCCAGCGCGGGTGAGTTCACGAGGATCTGCACCATCAGCGATCCCCAGCTGTGCCCCAGCAGCACGATCGGAACGTCCGGATGCTCGCGGGCGATCCGCACGCCGAGCTGACGGATGTCGTCGACCGTGGCCACGAGCCCGCCGGGGCCGAGACGCCCCATCTTCGACCGGTCGCCGCCGTGCTGGGCCAGTCCCGTCGCCCCGTGACCCCGCTGGTCGGCGGCGTACACGCTGTACCCCGCGGCGTTCAGCTCGCCGGCGAGCGTGGCGTACCGGAGTGCGTGCTCGCCGAGCCCGTGCGCGATCTGCACGACGCCCCGCGGATGCGGCACCGTCCACCCGTAATACATGATCTCGACGCCCTGCTCATCGCGGAACTGCGCGCTGAAATGGGCGCTCGGGGCGGTCTCGTGCGTCGACATACGCCATTGTTGCATGGGGCCGAGCTGACGGAGGTTCCCCCGAAAGGTCCGGCCGTCGTCTCCTCCTCCACAGACCGGCCGTGGCTCAGGAACCGGATCGGGACCTGTGGATAACTGCCGAGGGAGGGTCTGGGGCGTCTAGGTTTCTGGGCATGCAGAACATGACATCCACTCAGATTCGCCGGGCCGTCCTCTCGACGGTGGCCGGCATCGTCCTCGCCTCCAGCGTGCTGGGGGCGACCTCCGCCTTCGCCGAGGAAGTGCCGCCGGGAGGCACGGCCGACGGGCCCGCCACCGCGACCGCCGCGGCGACCACCGTCGAGCGGATCGGCGGCGCCGATCGATACGAGGTCTCGGCGGCGATCTCGGCGCGCACCTTCGCTCCCGACGTGCCCGTGATGTACATCGCATCGGGGGCCGTCTACAGCGACGCCCTGTCGGCGTCGGCTGCCGCGGGGGCGTTCGGAGGTGGAGTGCTGCTGGTCGAGCACGACACCATCCCGCCCGTCATAGCGGATGAACTGACCCGGGTGCGTCCGCAGCAGATCGTCGTGATGGGCGGGGAGGCCACGGTCAGCCGTGCGGTCGAAGTCGCGCTCCGGGCGTACTCCAGCTCGGTCACCCGGGTCGGCGGCGCCGATCGGTACGAGGTGTCGGCGGCCGTGTCCGGGCGCACCTTCGGCACCGCACGGCCGGTGGCGTTCATCGCCTCCGGCGCCGTCTTCTCCGACGCCCTGTCGGGGTCGGCAGCGGCCGGGCACCTGGGTGGCCCCGTGCTGCTGACCGACAAGGCCGTCGTGCCGCCGTCGATCCTCAGCGAACTCAACCGGTTGAACCCGGCTCGGATCGTCGTTCTCGGCGGCTCGTCGACTGTGTCGGATGCGGTGGTCACCCGACTCGGCGCCATCGCACCGACCACGCGCATCAAGGGCGCCGACCGCTTCGACGTGTCCGCTGCGGTCTCGCTGAAGTCGTTCACACCGAGAGCGGGTGCGCCCGTCTACGTGGCCTCGGGAACCGTGTTCGCCGATGCCCTCTCCGGAGGCGCGGCGGCGATCACCGCCGGCAGCCCCGTGCTGCTGGTGGAGAAGGATGTGCTGCCGCCCTCGGTGGCCACCGAGATCCAGCGCCTCGACCCGAGCCGGATCATCGTGCTCGGCGGCACGAGCTCGGTGTCCGACGGCGTGACGGCCGCCCTCGGCCGGCTCTGACTGCGGGGAGATCACCCGGGCGGGGTCACGACTCCCGGGTGATCTCCACCTTCACGAAGAGCGACGAACCGAACGGGCCGGCGTAGACGCCCCGCAGGGGGGCGATGTCGTTGTAGTCGCGGCCGCGGCCGACGATGACGTGTCGCTCGCCGATGTCGATCAGGTTCGTGGGGTCGAAGCCCCGCCAGTCGCCGCAGAACCACTCCACCCAGGCGTGGGACTCGCCGGCGATGGTCTCGCCGATCGCGGCGTCGGGCTTCGGATGCAGGTAGCCCGACACGTAGCGGGCCGGGATGCCGACCGAGCGCAGAGCACCGATCGCGATGTGCGTGATGTCCTGGCAGACACCGCGCTTGTCCAGCCAGGCCTCCTTGGACGTCGACTGCACGCCGGTCACACCCTGCACGTACTCCACCTGGCGGCCGATCTCGGTGCAGATCTCCAGCGCCGCCTCGCAGGGGCTCGCGTGGCGGGCGGCGATCTCCTCGGCCAGCTCCACGAGGTCGGGTGCGGGCGCGGTGAGCTTCGTCTGCTTCGCCTGCTCCACGTAGGTGGTGGAGTTGGCGGCGGCGTTCGCGAGCAACTCCCAGTCCACCGCGTGCGGCGCGTGGGCGCGGTTGCGCACCTCCACCAGGCTGGTCGCGGTGAGCGACAGCTCCTTGTGCGGCGTCAGCACCTCGAACGACGACACCCGGGTTCCCCAGTAGTCGACGTAGTTGTGGCTCGACGACACCGGCGCGATCTCGAGGGAGGAATGCAAGACGAACTGCCCCTCCGAACTGACGGGAAGCATCCGCGCCTCGTTGTAGGAGGCCTGCACCTCGCCCTCGTAGCGGTAGCCGGTGACATGCCGGATGCGCAACCGGTTCATACGCTCTCTCCGATCCAGCTGGGGGCGGTGTTCGTGGGGAAGTAGCGCTGCCGGATGGCCTCGGAGGCCTCGCTGGTGGCCTCCTGCACGCCGTCCATGTAGCGGGGCAGATCGTGCAGGATGTCGGTGATCGGGCGGTACTCCAGCTGCGAACGGATCTGGCCGAGCAGGCGCTGGGCGTTGTCGGTGACGCCGATCCGCTCGTTCCGCGGGCCGAGATCGCGCAGGCACTGCTCGGCGCGGCTCACGGAGTACAGGATCGAGCGGGGGAACAGCCGGTCCAGCAGCAGGAACTCGGCCGCGTTGCGCGCCGAGGGAACACCCCGATAGGTGCGGAGATACGCCTCGTAGGCGCCGCAGGAACGGAGGATCGTGGTCCAGGAAGGCCCGCTGGCCTCGGTCAGCGAACGGGTCGCGAGCAGGCGGGCGGTCATGTCGGCCCGCTCGAGCGAGCGGCCGAGGGTGAAGAAGTGCCAGGCCTCGTCGCGCGAGGCCGACGACTCCATGATGCCCACGGCGAGCGCCGCGCGGTCGCGCACCCAGCCGAAGAACTCGTGCGTCTTCTCGCCCGAGATCTTGCGCGGCATCCGCGCCCGGGTGGTGTTGAGGCACTCCCACAGCTCGGTCGACACGATCTCGCGGGCCCGCCGGGCGTTCTCGCGAGCCGCGCCGAGCGAGTATGCGATGGAGGCCGGATGCGTGCGGTCGACCGCGAGGGTCGCCAGCACGTCGGCGCGGGTGAGGGAGCGCTCGTCGTCGGGCACGTCCGAGCCCATCACCGAGAGGAGGGAGCGGCAGGCGAGGTTCTCCTCGATCCACGGGTCTTCGAGCAGCAGCTGCAGGTGCACGTCGAGGATGCGGGCGGTTCCGTCGCTGCGCTCGATGTACCGGCCGATCCAGAACAGGGATTCCGCGATGCGCGAGAGCATGGCCATCAGGCACCCTCCCCTTCGGAGTCGGCAGGCGCCGGCGAGCTGGACCGAGGGGCCGTCCCGATACGGGACTGCTGCTGTTGCTGGGCCTGATCCTGGTTGCGCGGGCGGTCTTCGGGCGAATGGTCGGGCTGATGTCCCTGGATGATCGTTATCGCCTGCGTGTTCGCGGCCTGGTCGGCCACGAGCCCCTGGATGTTGTGGCTGTCGCTGAAGGAGCCGAGCGCCTCCTGCCCCACCACCCAGGTGTCCTTCGAGCCGCCGCCCTGCGAGCTGTTCACCACGAGCTGCCCTTCGGGGAGCGCCACGCGGGTGAGCCCACCGGGCAGCACCCACACGTCGCTGCCGTCGTTCACGGCGAAGGGCCGGAGGTCGGCGTGACGCGGGCGCATGCCGTCCTCCACCAGGGTGGGGATGGTCGAGAGCTGCACCACGGGCTGGGCGATCCAGCCGCGAGGATCGGCGATCAAGCGGTTGCGAAGGGTCTCGAGCTCTTTCGGCGAGGCGTCCGGCCCCACGACGAGCCCCTTGCCGCCGGAGCCGTCGACCGGCTTCACGACGAGTTCGTCGAGGCGGTCGAGCACCTCCTCGAGCGCTCCCGGGTCTTCGAGCCGCCAGGTGTCGACGTTCGGGATGATGGCCTTCTCGCCCAGGTAGTACTGGATCAGGTCGGGCATGTAGGTGTAGACGAGCTTGTCGTCGGCGACGCCGTTGCCGACCGCGTTCGCGATCGTGACGTTGCCGAGGCGCGCCGCGAGCAGCAGGCCGGGCGAGCCGAGCATCGAGTCGGCCCGGAACTGCAACGGGTCGATGAACTCGTCGTCCACCCGGCGGTAGATCACGTCGACGCGGGTGGGGCCGGCCGTGGTGCGCATCCACACCCGCCCGCCCGAGCAGAACAGGTCGCGCCCTTCGACCAGCTCCACGCCCATCAGGCGCGCGAGCAGTGTGTGCTCGAAGTACGCGGAGTTGTAGACGCCCGGCGTGAGCACCACGACGGTCGGGTCGTCGACGCCGTTCGGGGCGGAGGCACGGAGGGCCTGCAGGAGCTTGTTCGGGTAGTCGCCGACCGGCCGCACGCGCATCGAGACGAACAGCTCGGGCAGCGTCTGCGCCATCACGCGCCGGTTCGAGATGACGTAGGAGACCCCCGAGGGCACCCGCACGTTGTCTTCGAGCACGCGCCAGGCGCCGTTCTCGTCGCGGATGAGGTCGATCCCCGAGACCTGGATGCGCACGTTGTTGGGCGAGACGATCCCGGCGGCCTCGCGGTGGAAGTGGTTCGACGAGCTGATCAGGCCGGCCGGGATGACCCCGTCGCGCACGGCCGCCTGCGATCCGTAGATGTCGGCGAGGAAGGCCTCCAGGGCGCGCACCCGCTGCTTGATGCCCGCCTCGACGTCGACCCATTCGCTCTGCTCGATCACGCGAGGCACGGCATCCAGCGGGAACGGACGCTCCTCGCCGGCGAAGTCGAAGGTCACGCCCTGGGCGAGGTACGAGCTGGCGAGCGCATCGGTGCGGCCGCGCAGTTCTTCCTGCGTCATCTTCGCGAGAGCGTTGTAGATGTCTTTGTAGGCGGCCCGCGCCTCCACCGGATCGTGGGACTTCGGCTCGGGGAACATCTCGTCCCACGGGGAAGCGCTCCCCCGTCGGGACTTCGGCAGGAGCGTGGCGCCGTAGCCGTCGAACAGGTCAACCATGGTCGCGAGCCTACTGCGCGGGTGTTGCGGCGGTGTTTCCGAATCCCGGGGCCGGCCGGGTCGCAGGATCGCGTGCAACCGGGCGTCTTTGCACGCCTTCGCGCGACCCGGGTGAGGCGGGTGGGTGGCGGTAGCTCAGGCGGGCGGCGCGGCGGCGCCGGCCGTCGAGGCGCGCACGATCAGCTCCGGCGGGAAGAACACGTGGCGGTAGTCCCGCGCCGCGGGGTGCTCGATCTCCTCGAGCAGGAGCTCGGCGGCGGTGCGGCCCATCTCGGCGGCCGGCTGGCGGATCGACGACATCGGAATGGCGGCGTTCGCCGCGAAGTAGATGTCGTCGTAGCCGATGATCGCGATGTCGTCGGGCACCCGCACCCCGGCGCTGGTGAGCGCCTGCAGCACGCCGAGCGCGATCAGGTCGTTCGCCGCGAACACCGCATCCGGCCGCTCGGAGGGCGCGAGCGCGAGCAGTTGCTCGGCGCCGACCCGCCCCACATCGGCCCGCATCGTCTCGAACTCGAGCACGCGCAGCGGCCGGGCGCCGCGGGCCAGCACCGTGTCGCGGGCTCCGCGCAGGCGCTCGGCCACCTGCAGCACGTGTTGTGGTCCGCCCACGAAGGCGAGCCGCGAGCGCCCGAGATCCAGCAGGTGGCCCGCGGCCAGAGCCCCGCCCTGCAGGTCGTCGACCGAGACCGAGCTGAACGAGCGCGCGTTCTCGTGGCGGTCGACCAGCACCACGGGCGATCCCCGGGAGCGCAGCCGCTCGAGTCGCGAGAGCACGTCGCCGACGGGGGTGATCAGGAGGCCGGCGACCCGCTGCTCCTCGAACAGGTCGAGGTAGCCGAGCTCGCGGTGCGCCTCCTCCCCGCTGTTGCCGAGGATCAGCGAGCGGCCCGTGAGGGCCAGCGCGTCCTCGGCGCCCCGGGCGATGTCGGTGAAGAAGGGGTTGCTGACATCCAGCACCATGATGCCCACCGTGCGGCTCTGCCCGACGCGCAGCTGCCGGGCGGCGTCGTTGCGGATGAAACCGAGCTTCTCGATGGCGTCGAGCACCCGCTTCGCCGTCTCGGGCGCGACGGGTTTGGAGCCGTTCAAGACGTTCGACACCGTGCCCACCGACACACCGGCGAGCGCCGCGACGTCGCGGACGTTGGCTGCAGCCATTCTCACCTCACCGTGATCGATCTCCACCGGCGAAGGCGGACGCGACGGATGCTCGACGGTTCGAGTGCCCGGCGCGACCTGCGGGTAGAACGTTTCACGAGGATACCGCGCCAGCCGTCGAATCCCGATCCGGACTCGGAATACTAACGATTCACTCCGCAGCTTGACGCCGGAGGAAGGCGGGTCATAGAGTCATGCCTGTTCTTCAGTAAAACGATTCATTCTTTCCTCGATGTGGAGGTGGTGGGTAGCCGATGGCGACTGACCCCAAACGAATCTCCGAACCGTCTGCGCTCTCGCTCACCGGCGCGAGCAAGACGTTCGGCCCGGTGATCGCCCTGGCCGACGGCACGATCGACATCCGGCCCGGCGAGATCCACGCGCTCGTGGGCGAGAACGGCGCCGGCAAGTCGACGCTGGTCAAGATCCTCGCCGGCGTGCATCAGCCCGACGGCGGCGAGTTCCTCGTGGCCGGCCAGCCCGTGAGCTTCCGCACCCCGGCCGACAGCAAGGCCGCCGGCATCTCGGTGATCTACCAGGAGCCCACTCTCTTCCCCGACCTCACCGTCGCGGAGAACATCTTCATCGGCCGGCAGCCCCGCAACCGCGCCGGGCTGATCAACCGCGCCGAAATGCGCCGCCAGGCCCGCGCCCTGTTCGAGCGCCTGGGCGTGCCGATCGATCCCGACCGCGTGGCCGAGGGCCTCTCGATCGCCGACCAGCAGATCATCGAGATCGCCAAGGCCATCTCGCTCGACGCCAAGGTGCTCGTGATGGACGAGCCCACGGCCGCCCTCTCCGGCGTCGAGGTCGACCGTCTCTTCGGCGTGGCCCGCTCGCTCCGCGAACGCGGCGCCGGCATCCTGTTCATCTCGCACCGCTTCGAAGAGGTGTTCGCGCTCTGCGACCGCATCACCGTGATGCGCGACGGCCGCTACATCTCCACCCACGTCACCGCCGAGGTGACCGTGGATGCGATCGTGCGCGAGATGGTCGGCCGCAGCATCGAGGCCCTCTTCCCCAAATCGGAGGCGCCGATCGGCGACACCGTCCTCAAGGTCGAGGGCCTCGGCCGCGCGGGCGTGTTCCGCGGCATCGACTTCGAGGTGCGGGCAGGCGAGATCGTGGCCCTCTCCGGCCTCGTCGGCGCCGGCCGCACCGAGGTCGCGCGCGCCGTGTTCGGCATCGACAAGTACGACGAGGGCACCGTCACCCTCGGTGGACGGGCGCTCAAGCCGCACAGCCCGCAGGCCGCGATCGACGCCGGCATCGGCTTCGTGCCCGAAGACCGCCGTAAGCAGGGCCTCGTGATGGACCTCTCGGTGGCGAAGAACGCCACCCTCACCCTGCGCAAGCAGCTCGCGAAGTTCGGCCTGATCAACGGCCGCACCGAGCGCCGGGTGGCCGAGGACTGGTCCACGCGCCTCCAGGTGAAGACCGGATCGCAGGACTACGCGGTCTCCACCCTCTCCGGGGGCAACCAGCAGAAGGTGGTCATCGCCAAGTGGCTCGCCACCGAGCCGAAGCTGCTGATCGTCGACGAGCCCACCCGCGGCATCGACGTGGGCACCAAGTCGGAGGTGCACCGGCTGATCTCCGATCTGGCCGGCCGCGGCATCGCCATCCTGATGATCTCGTCCGAACTCCCCGAGGTGCTCGGCATGGCCGACCGCGTGCTCGTGATGCACGAGGGCCGCATCACCGCCGAGATCCCCCGCGAGAGGGCGACCGCCGAGCGCGTGATGCACGCCGCGACCGCCTCGGTGAACCTCACGACCGAAGGGTCCGCCGCATGACCACCACCACCGTCCTCTCGGAGACGCCGCCGACACCGGGGCACGACAAGCGCAATCCCGTCGCCGCGTTCTTCCGCCAGCGCGAGATCCCCGTGGCCGCCGCCCTCGTGGCGCTCGTGCTGATCACCTTCGCGATCAACCCGCTGTTCCTCTCGCCGCAGAGTGTGAAAGACCTGCTGCTGAACGCCACGATCATGATCATCCTGGCCGTGGGCCAGGCGCTCGTGATCATCACCCGCAACGTCGACCTCTCGATCGGCTCCATCGTGGGCCTGGTCGCGTTCGGCACCGGCTCGCTGTTCGACATCGCACCCGGGATGCCCATCCCGCTCGTCTTCCTGATCGGGATCGTGTTCGGCGGCGTGCTCGGCGCGATCAACGGCCTCCTGGTCACGCTGGCCAAGGTTCCCGCACTGGTGATCACGCTCGGCACGATGTACATCTACCGCGGCATCCTCAGCACCTGGGCCGGCAGCAAGCAGTACTTCTCGGGCGACAACCCCAAGGAGTTCGGCAACCTTTCGGTCGACACCTTCTTCGGCTTCCCGATCATCACGATCATGGCCGTGGTCGTCGTCGTGATCGTCGCCGTCGTGCTCGGCCTTCGCCGCGGGGGCCGCGACCTCTACGCGATCGGCTCCGATCCGGATGCCGCCAAGCTGTTCGGCATCCCGGCCGGCCGCCGGGTGATGGCCGCGTTCATCGCCTGCGGTGCGCTCACCGGCCTCGCCGGCATCCTCTACGCCTCGCGCTACAACTCGGTCGGTGCGTTGACCGGATCGGGTCTGGAGCTCGACGTGGTGGCCGCGGTCGTGGTGGGTGGCGTCGCCATCTTCGGCGGATCGGGCACCGTGGTCGGCGCCGCGATCGGCGCGATCCTGCTGAGCACCATCACCTCGTCGCTCACCGCGACCCGCGTCGACAAGTTCTGGCAGCAGGCCATCGTGGGCGTGCTCATCCTGGCCGCCATCGTGATCGACCGCGTGGTGAGCATCCGAAATACCCGCAAGCTGCGAGTGAGTGAGGCCCGCGATGTCTGAGACTCTCATCGACACCTCCGCCGCGCCCAAGCGCGGTCTGCCCCGCTGGCTGCGCGGCAACGACGCGATCATCTTCGCGGTGCTGCTGGTCGTCATCCTGGTCTCCTGCATCTCGGTGAAGAACTTCGCCAGCACGCTGACCGTGGGCTTCCTGCTCATCCAGATCGTGCCGATCATCCTGATCGCGATGCCGATGGCGCTCGTGATCATCTCGGGCGAGATCGACCTCTCGGTGGCGAGCACCGCCGGCCTCACCAGCGCCGTGATGGGCGTGCTGTGGCGCGACAGCGGGATGGACATCTGGGTCGTGATGGCCCTGTGCCTCCTGGTCGGTGTGGCGGCCGGCGCCTTCAACGGCTTCCTGATCACCACGCTCGGGCTGCCCTCGCTGGCGGTCACCATCGGCACGCTCGCGCTCTACCGGGGCCTCGCCCTGGTGGTGATCGGCGACGGCAAGGTGTCGAACTTCCCCGCCGAGCTGACCGCGCTCTCCACCGCCAAGATCGGCACGACCGGCATCCCCGTGGTGATGATCCTGGTGCTCGTGGTGATCGCGTTCTTCGCGGTGCTGCTGCACTTCACCCCGTTCGGCCGCGGCCTCTACGCACTCGGCTTCAGCAAGGAGGCCGCGACCTTCGTGGGCATCCGCGTGGGTCACGCGAAGTTCTGGCTGTTCGTGGCCACCGGCGTCGTGTCGAGCCTGGTGGGCGTGTTCTGGACGCTGCGCTTCGCGAGCGCCGGCCCCGACAACGCCACCGGCATCGAGCTCAGCGTGATCGCGGCCGTGCTGCTCGGCGGCGTCTCGATCTTCGGCGGCAAGGGATCCATCCCCGGCGTCGTGGCGGGCGTGCTGCTGATCGGCACCCTCACCTACGCCCTGCGCCTGGCGAAGGTTCCCGAGACCACGCTCGTCATCGTCACGGGTGCCCTGCTCGTGATCTCCGTCGTCGCCCCCAGCCTCAGCGGCTGGATCCGCGAACGCATCCGGCTGGCCCGGGTGCGGCGCGCGGTCGGCGGCGGCGGCCCAGACGTCCAGAGGGTGTCCACCTCCGGTCAAACCAGCGCCTAACGCACCAGGCGTGCCCTAAGAAAGGAAGAACAATGGAGTTGTTTCAGAAGTCCGGCGGTTCTGGCCGTCGTTCGAACGCCCGGCGTATCGCCTCCGTCGCCGCGATCGCCGCGACCGTCGCCCTCGTGGCCACGGGCTGCGCATCCGGCGGCAGCGACACCGCCTCCACCGACAGCGCGGGAGGCGACAGCCCCGGCTCGATCGTGTTCCTGCCCAAGCAGCTGAACAACCCGTACACCGACGTCGTCCTCGGCGGCGGCGACACGGCGGCCGGCGAGATCGGCTTCGAGGCCTCGACCCTCGGCCCGCTCGAGGCCTCGGCCAGCGCGCAGGTGCCCTTCATCGAGCAGGCGACGCAGGAGGGCGCGAACGTCATCGTGATCGCCGCCAACGACCCCGACGCCGTCGGCCCCTCGCTGCAGCAGGCGCGCGACGCCGGCGCGAAGATCGTGGCGTTCGACTCCGACACCAACCCCGACTACCGCGACGTGTTCGTCAGCCAGGTCGTGGCGAAGGACGTCGGGCTCGTGCAGCTGGAGATGATCGCCGACCAGATCGGCGGCGCCGGCGACATCGCGATCCTCTCGGCCACGGCCACCGCGACCAACCAGAACGAGTGGATCAAGTACATCGAGGACGAGCTCGCCTCGAACCCGAAGTACAAGGACATCAAGCTCGTCACCACCGTCTACGGCGACGACGACGCCGACAAGTCCTTCAAGGAGGCCCAGGGCCTGCTGCAGAGCTACCCCGACCTGAAGGGCATCATCTCGCCCACCACGGTCGGCATCGCCGCGGCGGCCAAGTACCTCAGCACCTCGGACTACAAGGGCAAGGTCGCACTGACCGGCCTCGGCCTGCCGAACGAGATGCGCGAGTTCGTGAAGGACGGCACCGTCACCGAGTTCGCTCTGTGGGACCCGGCGCAGCTCGGCTACGTCGCGGCCTACGCCGGCCAGGCCCTGCTGGACGGCACCATCACGGGCGCGGAGGGCGACACCTTCACGGCCGGCGACCTCGGTGAGAAGGAGGTCGGCGCCGACGGGATCATCGTGGTCGGTCCGCCCACGCAGTTCAACGCCGAGAACATCGACGACTACGACTTCTAGGCCGTAGCCCTCGCTCCGGCACCCGGGCCGATCACGCCCGGGCGCCGGACCCCTCCGCATCCGTTCCCCTCTCCCCCGCTCCCCTCAAGGAAGAGTCATGAGCATCCTCACCCCGTTCCAGCGCCGTAAGACCCGCATCGGCCTCGTCGCCGGCGGTCTCGCCGCCTATTGGCCGCAGTTCCCCGAGCTGCTCCCGCAGCTGCAGGAGTCGAGCGCCTACGTCACCGGCCGCTTCAACGAGCTCGACGCCGAGGTCGTCGACGTGGGCTTCGTGTCGGATGCGCAAGAGGCCGTCGTCGCCGCCGAGAAACTGCGGGTCGCCGACTGCGACCTCATCGTCATCTTCCTCACCACCTACCTCACCTCCTCGATGGTGCTGCCCATCGCGCAGAAGTCGCAGACGCCGGTGCTGGTCATCGACCTGCAGCCCACCGAGGCCATGGATCACGCGAACTTCGACACCGGCAAGTGGCTCGCCTACTGCGGCCAGTGCCCCGTGCCCGAGGTCGCCAACGTGTTCACGCGGGCGGGCATCCCGTTCCGCTCCGTCTCGGGCCACCTGAAGCAGGAGTCGGCTTGGACGCGGATCGAGCAGTGGGTGCACGCCGCCGGCGTTCGCGCCCGGCTGCGCACCGCCCGGCACGGCCTGATGGGCCACCTCTACCCCGGCATGCTCGACGTGTCGACCGACCTCACCCTGGTACAGACCCAGTTCGGCTCGCACGTCGAGGTGCTCGAGTTCGACGACCTGCGGGTGCGCGTCGACGAGGTGACGGATGCCGAGGTGCGCGAGCGCGTCGCCCTCGCCCGTGAGCTGTTCAGCATCGACGGATCGGTCGACCAGGACGACTTCGACTGGGGCGCCAAGGTCTCGGTGGGGCTCGACCGGCTGGTCGCCGACTTCGACCTCGACACGGTCGCCTACTACCACCGGGGGCTCAAGGGCGAACAGCACGAGCGCCTGGGCGCCGGCATGATCCTCGGCTCCTCCCTCCTCACCGCCCGCGGCATCCCGATGGCCGGCGAGTACGAGCTGCGCACCTCGATCGCGATGCTCGCGGCGCAGGCGATCGGATCCGGCGGCTCGTTCACCGAGATCCAGGCCATCAACTTCCTCGACGACGTGGTGGAGATGGGGCACGACGGCCCGGCGCACCTCGCGGTCTCGGCGCGGGATCCACTGCTGCGCGGTCTCGGCGTCTATCACGGCAAGCGCGGCTGGGGCGTGTCGGTCGAGTTCGACGTGCAGGCCGGGCCCGTGACGACCTTCGGCCTCGGGCAGGACCGCGACGGTTCGTACGTGTTCATCACCTCGGAGGGCACGGTCGTTCCGGGCCCGCTGCTCGAGATCGGCAACACCACCTCGCGGGTCTCCTTCGGCGGCGATCCCGGCGAGTGGGTCGACGAGTGGTCGCAGACCGGCATCGGGCACCACTGGGCGCTCTGCGTGGGCCACCGGGCGGCCGACATCAAGGCGGCCGCCGCGCTGCTGGGCATCCGTCACCGCCACGTATCGATGGCCGGCAAGCGCAGCTGGGAGGTCTGATCCTCATGCAACGCGTCTGCTTCCAGCTGCAGGTGAAGCCCGAACTCATCCCCGAATACACCCGGCGGCACGCGGCCATCTGGCCCGACATGGCGGCGGCCCTCAAGGCGACCGGATGGCACAACTACTCGCTGTTCCTGCGCCCCGACGGCCTGCTGATCGGATACTTCGAGACCCCGTCGCTCGAGCAGGCGCAGGCCGGCATGGCCGCAACCGAGGTCAACGCCCGCTGGCAGGCCGAGATGAGCGAGTTCTTCGTGGAGCTCGAAGGCACACCCGACACCGGGTTCGTGCAGCTGGCGGAGGTCTTCCACCTGGAAGACCAGCTGCCCGGCTGACCACACGCCGTCCGCTTCTGATACTTTTGAAACGTTTCACCACAAGGGAAAGCTAAGGAAACATCCATGGTGCAGTTCAACGACATCGCCGCCGATCTCGAACGCCAGGCGATCGAGCTCCCCTCCTGGGCGTTCGGCAACTCCGGTACCCGCTTCAAGGTCTTCGGCACGCCGGGAACCCCCCGCACGCCCGAGGAGAAGATCGCGGATGCGGCCCAGGTGCACCGCTACACCGGTCTCGCTCCGAAGGTGGCCATCCACATCCCGTGGGACAAGGTCTCCGACTACGCGGCCCTGCGTTCCTACGCGAACGACCACGGTGTCGACCTCGGCACGGTGAACTCGAACACCTTCCAGGACGACGCCTACAAGTTCGGCTCGCTGACCTCCTCGGATGCTGCGGTGCGCCGCCAGGCGATCGACCACCACCTGGAGTGCATCGACATCATGCACCAGACCGGATCGCAGGATCTCAAGATCTGGCTCGCCGACGGCACCAACTACCCGGGGCAGGGCGACATCCGCTCGCGTCAGGACTGGCTGGCGGAGTCGCTGCGGGAGATCTACGACGCGCTCGGTGAGTCCCAGCGCCTGGTGCTGGAGTACAAGTTCTTCGAGCCGGCGTTCTACCACACGGATGTTCCGGACTGGGGCACCTCCTATGCCCACGTCTCGGCGCTCGGGCCCAAGGCGTTCACCTGCCTGGACACCGGTCACCACGCGCCGGGCACGAACATCGAGTTCATCGTGGCGCAGCTGCTGCGGCTCGGGAAGCTCGGCTCGTTCGACTTCAACTCGCGCTTCTACGCCGACGACGACCTGATCGTGGGGGCGGCGGATCCGTTCCAGCTGTTCCGCATCCTGTTCGAGGTGGTGCGCGGCGGCGGTTACGACGTCGACTCCCCCGTGGCCTTCATGCTCGACCAGTGCCACAACGTCGAGGAGAAGATCGTCGGTCAGATGCGCTCGGTGCTGAACGTACAGGAGATGACGGCGCGCGCGCTGCTCGTCGACCGCGCGGCGCTGCTCGAGGCGCAGAACGCGAACGACGTGCTCGGCGCCAACGGCATCCTGATGGACGCCTTCTACACCGACGTGCGCCCCGCCCTCGCCGCCTGGCGCGAATCCCGCGGCCTGGCCGGCGACCCGATCGCCGCCTTCAAGGCCTCGGGCTACCAGGAGAAGATCGTCGCCGACCGCGTCGGCGGCGCCCAGGCCAGCTGGGGCGCCTGACCCGCCGCTCCCCCTGCCGTCCGCCGTGCCTCGTGGTGGGGGCGCGGCGGACTCCCCCGCTCTCATCGTCCGGCCGGCGACGGGCTAGGGTCGAGGGATGACCGAGGAGCGCACGCCGGAGCAACTCGCCCGGCGGCGCACCGTGGGGGCGGCCACGCAGCTCGGCACCGAGGTGAGCATCAACCTCGGCTCGGCGCTCGCGGGGCTCGTCATCCCGGTGGTCGGCGCCTTCGTGGTGGTGGCCGCGCGGCAGCTCGTGATGGCCGCCGTGGTGCTGCCGTTCTACCGCCCGGCCCGCGCGCGCCTCACCTGGCGGGCGCTCTGGCCGGCCGTGTCGCTCGGCGTCGTGCTGGCGGTGATGAACCTCTCGTTCTACCAGTCGGTGCACCTGCTCGGGCTCGGCATCGCAGCGACGATCGAGTTCCTCGGCCCGCTGACCCTGGCGCTCGTCACCAGCCGGCGCCTCCTCGACGTGATCTGCGCCATCGCGGCCGGCTGCGGAGTCTTCCTGCTCACCGGATTCGACGGCACGATCGACGGCTGGGGCATCCTGCTCGCCCTCACCGCCGCGGCCGCCTGGGCGTTCTACATCGTGCTGACCCGCCGCGTGGCCACCCGCCTGCCGGGGCTGGAGGGCCTCACCGTGGCGAGTGTGGTGAGTCTCGCCATCCTGGTGCCGCCGGCCCTGCTCACCCTCGACGTGACGACGATCGACTGGAACGTCGTCGCCCTGCTGGTGGGGGTGGCGATCCTCTCGTCGGCCCTGCCCTACAGCCTCGACACCTACATCCTGCGCCGGATCACCCCGCGGCTCTACGCCATCATCACGGCGTTCGGCCCGGTGGTGGCGGCGGTCTTCGGCTGGCTCATCCTGCACGAGCAGTTCACCGCGCTGGAGGTGCTGGCCATCGCCATCGTCTGCGCCGCAGCCGGCACCGCGATCGCCACCCAGCGCGACCGCCCCGCGCCCCCACTGCAGCAGCTCGCCACCCAGCTCCCCTAGGCCTGGAACGGCAGAACGCCCTCGCCGCCGGGCGAGAGCGCTCTGGCGCAGCTGGCTCAGAAGCCGATCGCGGGGTCGATGAACTCGTTCGTGACGATCGAGTCCGGGGTCAGACCGTCGGCCGGGGGCGTGCCCTGCTCCTGGAAGAGGGGCGTCGTGATGTCGATGATCTTCTGCACGCGGTCGAGGTCGAAGTTGCCGACCGTGTCATCCGATCCGTTGCCCACGAGGCCGAGATCCTTCTGCGCCTGCACCGAGTAGGCGGCCACGCCGGGCGTGTAGACCCAGCCGTTGTCGAACTCGTCGACGGCCTTCAGGATGAGTTCGTTGGTGGCCGACGGGTCGGTGTAGTAGTCCACCGTGGCCTGCTGGATGACGGGCACCAGCGCCGTCAGGCACGGCGACAGCGACTCGAGGTCACCTGTGCGCACCGAGAGCGCGGAGGCGTAGATCGGGTACCCGGCGTCATGGATGAGCTGGAACGCCACCGGCTTCTCCCAGTCGGCCAGCTCGTTCTCGTACACGTACGGCTCGACCGTCGCGAAGCCCTGCTGCGCGTCGGCCCCCTGCGCCGCGATGAACGAGGCGGGCGTGCCGTCGTAGCTGCCGTCGACGTGCGAGGCGGGGAGGATGCCCGAGCCCATCAGGTACTCCATGTAGGCCGCGCCGCCGAAGTAGCGCACGATCGCATCCGTCTTGCCGAGGTCGGCGATGGTCTTCACGTCGGGGTACGTCGCCGGGTCCCACATGATGATCTGCGGCCCCACCTCGAAGGGCGCGAACACCGCGGTGGTGGGCATGTCGGCCGAGAGCTGCACGGCCTCGTCGGTGTTGGCGTAGCCGAGCGTGATGTCGGGGTCGGTGTACTGCTGGCTGGTGACGGTCTGGAAGCCGATCGCCGGCCCGCCCGAGCGCACCTCCACGTTCACGCCGGTGTACTCGCCGCTCGCGAACAGAGGCCCCGAGACCGCCTTGTTCTGGGCGTCGATCGTCGCATCCGGACCGATCAGCTGGTACAGGTTGCCCTGCTCGGCCTCGGGGTTCCAGTCGGTCTGGATGACGACGTTCGCCGGGCAGCCCGCGGCGGCGAGGTCGACCGAGCCGATCGTGAGGTCGGCGGCGGGGCTGGCATCGGTTCCGGATGCTCCGGCCGAGCATCCGCTGAGCGCGGCGATCGAGACCAGGACGGCGCCGGCGGCGACGACGGTGCGACGGGCGGCCGGGCGGGTAAGGGTGGATCTGCGGTGCATGACGTCTCCTTGGTGGGGGGATGAGTGGTGCAGAGAGGGGGTGGGGGAAGTGGTGCGGGGTGGGCGGATGGCGCGGCCGGATGCGGCGCCCGGCTGTCAGAGCTCGTCGGCGTCGGCCGTGGCGGGCGCGCCGCGCAGCGTGAAGCGGTCGCGGGTGGTGGTGTAGAAGCTCGCCCCGAAACGGGCGACGGGGGCGTAGTCGGCCAGGCGCACGCGCCACGCCTCCGTGTCGATCAGGTCGTCACGGGTGTGCAGCGACACGATCCGGCCCAGGAAGATCTCGCGGCTGGTGGTCTCGATCTTCTCGTGCAGCACGCACTCGAACGCCACCGGCGCGGTGCGGATGGTGGGCGGCACGACGACGCGCGACGGATCGGTCAGAAGTCCCACGGCCTCGAGCTCGCTGACGCCGTGCGGCAGTCGCTCGCCGCAGCGGTCGGCGGCCTCGGCGAGCTCTTCGTCGACCATGTGCACCACGAACTCGCCCGAGGAGTCGATGTTGCGCGCGGTGTCGCGGCGCTCATCCGGCCCCGAGCGGTTGAGGCTGATGAGCACCAGCGGCGGCTCCTCGCCCAGCATGCAGAACATGCTGAAGGGAGCGGCATTCACCGTGCCCTGCGGATCGACGGTGGTCACGAACGCGATCGGCCGCGGCACGATCAGGCTCGCCATCAGCTTGTACCGCTCGTACTCGCCGATCGCCGTGAAGTCGACGTCAGGCACGGTGCGTCGCCGCCCACCAGGCCAGCAGCACGTCACGCAGGGCCGAGCCCTCGTCGGAGTAGAGGTCGCGGCGCCACAGCGCCTCGAACAGCGTCGCCGTCTCCGCCGTGAGCTCGACCTCGGTCGGCGAGTACACGATGGGGGCGTTGGTGAACTGCGGCGTGTAAGAGGAGTCGCGGCGAAGCTCCCGCTCGGCCCGGATGACCGGCTGCCGGAACTGCTCCACCGTGCGCTGCGTATCGTAGGCGCGCAGTACCGGCACGGTCGCGATGTCGGCGCCGGAGGCCCGCCACCGCTGCACGAGCACGGGCTTGATCGAGAAATTGCTGGTCTTCATCACATCGGCGCCGCAGATGTTGGGCACGGCGAGCACGTCCATCAGCGCCAGCAGCTCGACGTGGTCGCCCGGCTGCGACGACTGGTGGTGGATGCCGGGCATCCCCTCGTCGACGGTCGTGCTCATGAAGAAGTTGAACGAGTCGTGCACGTCATCCGGAGTCAGTCCGTACTCGCGCTGCGCCTCGGCCTGGATGTCGGCGCAGTTGGTGTGCTCGGCGAAGCCGTACGCGGTCTCGTAGAGGTTCGCGCTGCAGCGCGGGAAGACGACGTCGTTGCAGTGCACGGTGTCGGCGGCGATGAACATCATCGCGCGCTCGCGGGGCGGCGACGACCAGAGGAAGTCGCCCGCGCCGGGGTTGATGCCGTGCAGCGTGCGGGTGCGGCCGGTGTGGAAGAACTCGCGGTAGTCGTGCAGGTTGAAGCAGTTGAAGTCGACGCACTGCGCGCCCTCGATCTGCTCGATCCGCAGCAGTTCGCCGGCCGCGACCTCGACCGCCTTGCCCGTGCCGGGCTCCAGCACGAACTCCTCGAGCAGCTCGCGGGCGTCGGGCACCGGATGCGCGACCCGCGACGCCCAGTCGTCGACCCGGCCCGAGACGTCCGGCACCGCCAGGGTGGAGTACTCGCCGCTCGCGGTCTCGGCCACGGCCCGGGCCACGAGGGCGCCCAGGTCGGGCGCCTCGCCGGCGTCGATGCTGCGGGCGAGCAGGGCGCGCTGCTGCTGGTTCAGCTGCAGCGCCACGGAGGTGAGGAGATCGGTCATGGGTTAAGTATGCATGAATGCGCGTTTCGGTATACGTAAACTCTATGTTTCGTATTCGTTTCCGCTGCGTCACGGATGCCAGGCCCTATACTCTCCTCATGTCCGACCCGTCTTCGAGCCGCTCGCTCACCGCCTACGCGGCCCTGCGCGAAGCCATCATGGAGAACGCGCTGAAGCCCGGCACGAAGCTGCCGGAGGAGGATCTCGGTGTGCACTTCGGGGTCAGCCGCACCCTCATCCGGGCGGCGATCGCGCGACTGGCCACCGAGGGACTGGTCGACGTGGGCAAGACCAAGTCGGCCACCGTGGCCCAGCCGAGCCGCGAGGAGGCCGAGGAGGCCTTCGAGGTGCGACGGATGCTCGAACGCGAGGTCGTGCGTCTGGTCGCCGGGCGGTGGGACGAGAGCAAGCACCGCACTCTGCTCGCGCAGATCGCGCAGGAGCGGGCGGCCTCCGAGAGCGGCGACCACAAGCTCTCGGTGCGGCTCGGCGCCGAGTTCCACATCCTGCTCGCCGAGATGACGGGCAACGCGCTGCTGCGCCGCTACGTGTTCGAGATCCTGGGCCGCACCACGCTGATCATCGCCGTGCACGGACGGCCGCATCCGCAAGACGACAGCCTCGCCGAGCACATCGCGCTCGTCGACGCGCTGCACTCGGGCGACCCGGCGACCGCCGACCGCATCGTCGACGCCCACATCGCCGCCGTCGAGTCCCGCGCCCTCCCGGCGGCGCCCCCGCCCGAACCCGAAGCCCTCGCCGACATCCTCACCCGCTTCTCCCGCCCCTGAGGCTGCGGGGGTTATCCCCCGCACGGATCGGGCGGGTGGCCGCATGGTCGCGGGCACAGGCCGCCGCCTACGGTTGAGACGTGAAAAGAACACTGCTCTTCCTCTGGTGCGCCGCCGCCGATCTGGCGCTCGACGGACTGCTCGGCATCCTGTGGTTCACCGTGCTGATCGCGATGGTGAGCACGGGCATCGGCCTCATCCCGGCCTTCGGTCTCGGCATCGCCCTGCTCTGGCTCACGGCGTATGCGGCCCGCGGCATATTCTTCGTGGAACGCCGGCGGGCGCAGGCCCTCTACGACATCCGGATCACGCCTCCGGCGCGCACGCGCACCGTGGCGGGCGGGTTCGGAGGCTGGATCGCGCAGGTGTTCCTCGACGTGTTCTCGGGCGCATTCTGGAAGCGCTTCCTGCACACCCTGCTCAGCCTGGTGCTCGGCACCGTGTTCTGGGTGCTGCTGCAGAGCGCGTTCTCGGTGGTCGCCGGCCTCCAGCGGGGTGCCATCGACGGGCTGAGCCTGCCGTTCAGCGGTGCGCCCGTCGCCATGGTCGGCGGCATCCTCGCCCTCGCGGTGGTGCTGCTCTACATCTACGGCGCCGGCTCGCTCGACCGACTGTTGGCCCCCGTGCTGCTCGGCACCAGCCGCACCGCCGCCCTCGAGCAGCGGGTCGACGTGCTGCAGGATGCCCGCCAGGGCGCGGTCGACGCCGCTTCGATCGAACGCCAGCGGATCGAACGCGACCTGCACGACGGCGTGCAGCCCCGCCTGGTGGCGATCGCGATGACCCTCGGCATGGCCCAGGGCAAGCTCGACTCCGACCCCGCCGGCGCCCGAGCCCTGCTCGACGAAGCCCACCGCGAGACCAAGGAGTCGATCACCGAGCTGCGGCACCTGGCCCGGGGCATCCACCCCGCCGTGCTCACCGATCGGGGTCTGGATGCCGCCCTCTCGGCCGTGGCCTCCTACTGCACCGTGCCCACGACGGTGCGGGTCGACCTGCCCACCCGCCCCTCGGCCGAGACCGAGGCTGTGATCTACTTCGCCGTGTCGGAGGCGCTCACCAACGTCAGCAAGCACTCCCGCGCCGCCAGCTGCTCGGTGGGTGTGACGCAGACGCCGAACGGAGTGCGCGCCGTGGTGTTCGACGACGGCGTGGGCGGAGCCGAACTCGGCCGTGGTGGCGGAGTGGGGCTCGCCGGCCTCGCCGACCGGGTGCGCTCGGCCGGCGGATCCGTCGCCGTGCACAGCCCCGCCGGCGGCCCGACCGTGCTCACCGTGGAGGTGCCGTGCGCGTTGTGACCGGCACGCCCGCCCGCCTCGGTCGGCACGCCCCCGCCCGGTTCTCCCGGTTCGGTCGGCGCACCCCCGCCCGCTTCGACCACCCCACCACCCACCTCCCGGAGGTACTGCTGTGCGCATCCTGATCGCCGAAGACTCCGTGCTGCTGCGCGCCGGCCTCGAACGCCTGCTCGCCGACGCCGGCCACGAGGTGGTGGCCTCGGTCGCGAGCGCCGAAGACCTGCTGCGCGCCGTCGACGAGCACCGCCCCGACCTCGCCCTGGTCGACGTACGGATGCCGCCCACCTTCACCGACGAGGGCATCCGGGCCGCGGTTCTGCTGCGCTCCGGCCCGGCCCGTGCGGCCACGCCGACGGGCACGGAGTCCGCGACCGGCGCGACCGCCACGGCCGGCTCCGGCCCCCTGCCGGTACTCGTGCTCTCGCAGTACGTCGAGGAGCGCTACGCCGCCGAACTGATCGCCTCGAACTCGTCCGGTCTCGGCTACCTGCTGAAGGATCGCGTGGCCGACGTCGAGGAGTTCCTCGGCGCGGTCGCCGAGGTGGGCGCGGGTGGCACCGTGCTCGATCCCGAGGTGGTCGCGCAGATCGTCATCCGCTCGCAGCGCTCCTCCGAACTCGGCACGCTCACCGCCCGCGAGCGCGAGGCCCTGCAACTGATGGCCGAGGGGCGCTCCAACAGCGCCATCGCCGCCCGGATGCACGTGACCGAGGGCTCGGTCGAGAAGTTCATCTCGGCCGTCTTCGGCAAGCTCGGCCTGCCCGCCGCCGATTCCGGCAACCGCCGCGTGCTCGCGGTGCTCAAATACCTCGGCGCCACCGGCCGCTCCTGACGCGGCGACCTCCCCGCCCCCTCTTCTTCCCTCCGACGAAAGCAGATCCTCCCATGTCGACCACACCACACACCCTCCCCGCCTTTCCCTCCCCGGCTCCCGCCCCCAAGCCCGACCGCACCCTGCGCAAAGCCCTGCTGGCCATCGGATCGGCCCTGATTGTGGGGCTGCTGCTGATCGGCGGCGTGCAGTTCGCCCTGGCGAGCACCGGCGAGAACCAGTCGGGCAGCTACACGCAGGCCGGCTCGTTCCGCACGCTCGACATCGACACCAGCGCGGCGAACGTGAGCGTGCGGTACGGCGCCGTCTCCGAGGCGCGGATCGACTTCGACTCCGGTGGGGCCCCGCTGCGCTACGAACAGCGGATGACCGGCGACACCCTCGAGGTCGGTGTGCACAACCGCGGCTGGTGGATCTTCGGCCTCGTCGGCGGTTTCCAGCCCGCGACGCTGCAGATCACCCTGCCGAGCGCGCTCGCCCCGGTGGCGGTCTCGCTCGGCTCCTCCGCCGGCAACAGCGACCTCGACGGCGACTTCGCGGCCCTCGACCTCGAGAGCTCGGCCGGCAACATCCGTCTCACCGGCTCGGCCGATTCGCTGTACGCCTCGAGTTCGGCCGGCGATCTCACGGCCGACGATCTCGCGGTCGCCGGCGAGGTCGAGACAGAGAGCTCGGCGGGCAACACCGAACTCTCCTTCACCACCCTGCCCTCCTCGATCGAGATGGACAGCTCGGCCGGCGACATCCGGGTCGCCCTCCCCTCGGGCAGCTACGAGATCCGTACCGAGACCTCGGTCGGTTCCGTCGAGCTCGGCGTTCCGAGCACTCCCGGCGCCTCCCGCCAGTACTCCTTCGAGACCAGCGCCGGCAACATCGTGCTGCTCCCCGCTCCCTGACCGGCCGGCCGGAGCGGTGCGGGCGACCCCCGCCCGCCCGAACAGCGCGTCCGAACGGATGGGGCCGCACCGCCAAGACGGATGCTGGCTCCATCCGTTGCGCATGAGGGCACCGCACTCCATCCACTCGGATGCCGCCGGCGGCCGCCTGTCAGGTGAGGCGGTAGGTCGCGTACCGCACGGTGCTCGCGGCGCGCTCGGCCACGGCGACGTAGAGCGCGCGCTGCAGCGCCGCGAGGCGGGGCGACGAGGTCTCGATCGAGACCGTGGTGCGGAAGTAGTAGTCGCCCGGGTCGACCGGCTCCCCGCGCAGCAGTGCCTCCAGCACCTCGGGAGCGCCGCTCCGGATGCCCGCGGCGTGCAGGTAGAGCAGCTCGCCCTCGGAGGTGGAGGCCGAGTACCGGCCGTCGATCTCGATCGAACCGTCCGCGCGCACCACCTGCCAGTCGGCGCCTCCCGGCAGGATCTGCGCGACCAGTTCGTCGCCAGAACCGCCGTGAAGGTCGTCCGGGACGTCATCGAGAGCGCCACTGGGGACACCTCCGAGAGTCCCTCCGACGCGGCCCCGGATGCTGCCGCCGACGATCGGGACGATCCGACGATGCCCGACCCGGGTCATCCCGTGGTCTTCGATCTCGCCGAGCCGAACCTCGACGTCGAACACGTGCTCGAGGGTGGGAAGGGGAAGCGTCATCGTTACTCCGTCTCGTCGGCCGGCGCGCCGCCGTCGGTCAGCACGGCGAGCAGGCGCTCCAGCGCGGGGGTGGCTTCGGCGAGCGCGGCCGCCTCGGCCGAGGTCAGGCCCGCCGCGGCCTCGCGCAGCAGCGCGGCGCTCGCCCGGTCGAAGGTCTCGAACAGCGTCAGTGCGCGCTCGGAGGCGGTGACCACCACGCGCCGCCGGTCACCGTCCGCCGGCGTGCGCACCACCAGCCCCCCGCGCTCCGCGGTGGCGAGCAGGTTGCTCACCGTCGAGCGGTCCAGCCGCAGCCGCTCCGCGAGCTCGCCCGGGCTCGCCGAGGTGCCGCGCGGCAACGCCCGGATGAGGTCGATCTGCGCATCCGGGATGTCGGGCAGCCCGGCGGCCGAACGGGTCGCCGCCAGAAGGGCCCGGCGCAGCGGCGAGATCACGGCCGCCAGGCGCCCGGGCTCGAAAGAGCTCCCGCTCATCCGCGCGCCTCGGCGGCACGGCGCACGGTGAGGGAAGGCCGCTCGTTCAGCAGGGCCGGGTGGAATCCCGCCGCCTTCTTGTAGTCCGTGGCCACCCGCTCCAGCTCCTCGGGGCCGATCACGTCGTGGATGTGCTCGAAGCCGCCGGGGGCGCGCTGCTCGGCGAGCACCATGACCTTCTCGGGCCCCGCCTCCCGGGTCTGGGCGAGCAGGGCCGCGGTGGCGGGACGCCGCTCGGCCTCGTACGCGGCGAGCCCCTCGGCCACGCTCGGCGCGGTCGCCAACTGGAACGCGAGCACCCGCGAGTCGATGATCGCCTGCGATCCGCCGTTCGACCCGTTCGGGTACATGGCGTGGGCGGCGTCCCCGACGAGCGTCGACCGCCCCACGGTCCACTCGGCGAGCGGCTCGCGATCCACCATCGGGTACTCCAGCAGCTCGTCGGCGGAGGAGATCAGCGCGGGCACGTCGAGCCAGTCGTACCGCCAGTCCGCGAACAGCTCGGCGATCGGACCGATCTCCACCGCGCGGTTCCAGTCCACCGAGGCCGAGCCCGCTCCGCGTTTCTCGGCGATGAAGTTGATGCGCATCCGTCCGCTCTCGTCGACCTCGCCGAGCGGGTACGCCACGAACTTCTGGTCGCCGTGCCCGGCCATGATCATGGTGCGACCATCGAGGAACGGCGGCGCATACGCCACGCCGCGCCACAGCGTCAGCCCGCCCCACGACGGCGCCCCCTCCTCGGGATTGTGCTGCGCACGAAGGGCCGAATGGATGCCGTCTGCCCCCACGATCACGTCGGCCGGCACCTCCACGACCCCCGCCGCCGTCTCGAACCGAGCGATGTCGGCCGTCTCTCCCCGCACGACCTCGAGCAGCCGGTGGCCCGTGCGGATCACGTCGCCGAGCCTCTCCTGCACGGCGTCCCGCAGCGCCAGCTGCAGCCGCCCGCGGTGCACCGAGAGCTGCGGCCAGCGGTACCCGGCCGCCAGCCCGCGCGGCTCACTCCAGATCGGCTGCCCCTGCGCGTTGAAGTACGCCAGCGACGTGGGCTCGACGCCCAGTGCCGAGATCCGCTCGGCCAGTCCGAGCTCGGTCAGTTCCCGCAGAGCATGCGGCAGCAGGTTGATCCCCACCCCGAGCCCACGCAGCTCGTCGGCCCGCTCGTACACCTCGATGTCGCGGAACCCCGCGGCATCCAAGCTCAGGGCGGTGGCCAGCCCGCCGATCCCCGCACCCACGACAACGATCTTCATCGATCACTCCTAGTCAGAACTCGCACCGTCGTCGAGCTCAACATAGTTTTGCCACAAAAGTATCTTGTGTGCAACCCTGCTGTGCTAGCTGCGGTCGCGCCGGGCTTCGCTCGGCGTGACCGGGCTGCGCCGGTCCCTGCCCGGCGCAGCGCGACATGTGGGGGCGCGGTCGAACGGCCCGGCCTGCGGTCGGGCCGTTCGGCCCCACCCCCACCTTGGGTAAACGAGTACGGCCCGAGACTTCGGGCCCTCCACCTGAGTTGCGGTCTGAAGCTGCCCGCGGCGTGAGACTTCGAGCCCTCAACCTCTGCTGCGCTCTGAAACCCCAAACACGAACGCCTCCGCGCCATAAAGGGCGGAGGCGTTCGTGAAGTGTTGCAGTTCTCGACCGAGCACTCGAGCCGAGCATCCAAAGTCTCAGGCCCTTGTCGACGACCCAAGGTGAGCGGGTGGCCGACGGGTGCGAGCGAAGCCCGCGCCCGGCGACCGCGCGCTCACGTGTCGCGTCGCGCCGGGCAGGGACCGGCGCGACCCGGGGACGCCGAGCGACGCCCGGCGCCCCCGGCAGCTAGCTCTTTGCGCCGGTCAGGTGCTCGAGAGCCAGCTGCTGCAGGCGCACGAAGCCGAAGCCCTTGCCGTTGAAGTAGGCGTCCGAGTCGAAGTCCTCGTAGGAGGCGCGGTCGGCGATCAGGTCGTCGTACGACTCGCCCGGGTTCAGGGTGGGCTCCGAGAGCTCGGGCACGCGCGAGGCGGCGAGCGCCTCCTGCACCTCGGGGTCGGCGCGGAAGGCCGCGGCGCGCTCCTTCAGCAGCAGGTAGGTGCGCATGTTCGCGGCGGCCGAGTCCCAGACACCGGTCTCGTCTTCGGTGCGCGAGGGCTTGTAGTCGAAGTGGCGGGGGCCGTCGTAGGTCGGTCCGCCGTTGGGGCCGCCGTTCTCCAGCAGGTCGACGAGCGCGAAGGCGTTCTGCAGGTCACCGTGACCGAACACGAGGTCCTGGTCGTACTTGATGCCGCGCTGACCGTTGAGGTCGATGTGGTAGAGCTTGCCCTGGTAGAGAGCCTGGGCGATGCCGGCGGCGAAGTTCAGGCCCGCCATCTGCTCGTGGCCGACCTCGGGGTTGACGCCGACGAGCTCGGGGCGCTCGAGGGTCTCGATGAAGGCGAGCGCGTGGCCGAGGGTCGGCAGCAGGATGTCGCCGCGGGGTTCGTTGGGCTTGGGCTCGATGGCGAAACGGATGTCGTAGCCCTTGTCGGTGACGTAGTCGCCGAGCAGGTTGACGGCCTCGCGGTAGCGCTCGAGAGCGGCGCGGATGTCTTTCGCCGCGTCGTACTCGGCGCCCTCGCGGCCGCCCCACATCACGAAGGTCTTCGCACCGAGCTCGGCGGCCAGGTCGATGTTGCGGATCACCTTGCGCAGCGCGAAGCGGCGCACGGCGCGGTCGTTCGAGGTGAAGCCGCCGTCTTTGAACACGGGGGCCGAGAACAGGTTCGTGGTGACCATCGGCACGATGACGCCGGTGTCGGCCAGTGCGCCCTTCAGGCGGTCGATCTGGGTCTGGCGCTCGGCATCCGTCGAGCCGAAGGCGAACAGGTCGTCATCGTGGAAGGTGAGGCCGTAGGCGCCCAGTTCGGCGAGCTTCTCGACGCCGTGCACGACGTCCAGCGGGGCGCGGGTGGGGCCGCCGAAGGGGTCGGCGCCGTTGTAGCCGATCGTCCACAAGCCGAATGAGAACTTGTCTTCGCGGGTGGGGGTCAGCGACATCAGGGTGCTCCAGTTCAACGTCTTTGTAGAGTCGCTCACCGAGGCGGCGACGGGAAAAGTTACTGCCCCCAACATATTGCCCGGTTTGGATGGTGTCAAAGCAGTCGGTGCACATCGACAGGTCACGAATTGGCAACAAACACCAACGCTGGCACGTTTTCTTTGCGTTGGACCTATCGCTGTTATATGTTTCGGAGGTCAACAAAGAAGCACCAAGAGTTGACCGTTACAAGGGAGTAATAGCGTTCTGCTAGATCCCCCTTCCAAAGATGAAAGGGACTGACATCACATGTCAATGACGAAGAAACTGATGGCTCTGGCCGTCGTCGGCGGCCTCGCGGCCAGCCTGGCAGCCTGCAGCTCCGGCTCCTCCTCCAGCGGCGACAGCACCGACGGAGCCTCGGTCGCCGACTGCAACGTCGGCATCTCGATGCCGACCCGTTCGCTCGAGCGCTGGATCAACGACGGTGAAGGCCTGCAGAAGCAGCTCACCGACGCCGGTTGCACCGTCGACCTGCAGTACGCGGACAACAAGACTGAGCAGCAGATCTCGCAGATCCAGAACCAGGTCGCCGGCGGCTCCAAGATCCTCGTGGTCGCGGCCATCGACGGTGAGACCCTCGGCCCGGTGCTCGCCGACGCCAAGAAGCAGGACATCACGGTCATCGCCTACGACCGTCTGATCAACGGCACCGACGACGTCGACTACTACGCGACCTTCGACAACTACAAGGTCGGCCAGCTCCAGGGCCAGTACATCGAAGAGCAGCTGGGCCTCAAGGACGGCAAGGGTCCGTTCAACTTCGAGCCCTTCGCCGGCAGCCCCGACGACAACAACGCCGGCTTCTTCTTCCACGGCGCCTGGGACGTTCTCGAGCCCTACGTCGAGAGCGGCCAGCTCGTGATCCCCTCGGGCAAGAACCCGACCGGTGAAGACGGCTGGAAGTCGATCGGTATCCTCGGCTGGGGTTCGGATGACGCCCAGGCCGAGATGGACAACCGCCTGAGCTCGTTCTACTCCGGTGGCCAGAAGGTCCAGGTCGTGCTGTCCCCCAACGACAGCCTGGCGCTCGGTATCGAGGCCTCGCTGAAGTCGGCCGGTTACACCGCCGGCGCCGACTACCCGGTGATCACCGGTCAGGACGCCGACAAGGCCAACGTCAAGGCCATCCTCGACGGCACCCAGTCGATGACCGTCTGGAAGGACACCCGCGAGCTCGGCAAGCGCGTCTTCGAGATGATCCAGTCGATCGCCGCCGGTGAAGAGGTCGAGGTCAACGACACCGAGACCTACGACAACGGCAACAAGGTCGTCCCGTCCTACCTCCTCGACCCGGTGGTCGTGGTCAAGGACGACGTCCAGAAGACCCTGATCGACTCCGGATTCCTCCAGGCATCCGACGTCGGACTCTAAGTAGCACCACGGTCGGCGGCGGCCTCCTCCGGGGGCCGCCGCCGATCATCCTTGTTCCACCCGCACCACCCCACACCCACCCGAAAGAGAGCGACGCGACACATGAGCAACGCGATTCTGTGGATGCGGGACATCACCAAGGACTTCAACGGTGTGAAGGCGCTCGACGGCGTCTCGATCGTCGTGGAGCGCGGTGAGGTCCACGCCATCTGCGGTGAGAACGGCGCCGGCAAGTCGACCCTGATGAAGGTGCTGAGCGGGGTCTACCCGCACGGCTCCTTCGGCGGCACCATCGAGTTCGAGGGCCACCCGACGGCGTACAAGACCATCAACGACTCCGAGCACGACGGCATCGTGATCATCCATCAGGAGCTCGCTCTGAGCCCCTACCTGTCGATCGCCGAGAACATCTTCCTCGGCAACGAGAACGCCACCCGTGGCGTGATCGACTGGAACAAGACCAACCGCGAAGCGGCCACCCTGCTCGCCCGCGTCGGCCTGAACGAGAACCCGGCCACGCCGGTGCTCGAGCTCGGTGTCGGCAAGCAGCAGCTGGTCGAGATCGCGAAGGCGCTCTCCAAGCGCGTGAAGCTGCTCATCCTCGACGAGCCCACCGCGGCCCTGAACGACGACGACTCCGATCACCTGCTGACGCTGATCAACCACCTGCGCGAGCAGGGCATCACCTGCATCATCATCAGCCACAAGCTGAAGGAGATCCGCAAGATCGCCGACACCGTCACCATCATCCGTGACGGCAAGACGATCGAGTCCTTCAGCATGAAGGAACAGGACGCCACCGAGGCGCGCATCATCCGCTCGATGGTGGGCCGCTCGCTCGACAACCAGTTCCCGCCGCGCACGCCCGACATCGGCGAGGAGTACTTCCGGGTCGAGAACTGGACCGCGTACCACCCCGTCGACACCGAGCGGAAGGTCGTCGACGACGCCTCGTTCACCGTGAAGGCGGGCGAGATCGTGGGCTTCGCGGGCCTGATGGGCGCCGGACGCACCGAGCTCGCGATGAGCATCTTCGGGCGCTCGTACGGCATCAACATCTCCGGCAAGGTCTTCAAGGCCGGCAAGGAGATCCAGACCCGCACCGTGAGCGAGGCGATCGAGAACGGTCTCGCCTACGCCACGGAGGACCGCAAGAAGTACGGCCTCAACCTGATCGCCGACATCGCCGAGAACATCTCGGCGGCGGGCCTCGGCAAGCTCGCCAAGGGCGGGGTGGTCGACCGCAACCGGGAGACCAAGGTCGCCGAGGAGTACCGGGCGTCGATGAACATCAAGGCGCCCTCGGTGTCGGCCATCGTCGGCAAGCTCTCCGGCGGCAACCAGCAGAAGGTCGTGCTGTCGAAGTGGATGTTCACCGGGCCCGACGTGCTCATCCTGGATGAGCCCACCCGCGGCATCGACGTGGGTGCGAAGTACGAGATCTACGGCATCATCAACGAACTGGCGGCACAGGGCAAGGCGGTCATCGTGATCTCCTCTGAGCTCCCCGAGCTCCTCGGCCTCGCCGACCGCATCTACACCATCTCCGAAGGCCGGATCACGGGCGAGGTCGCCCGCGAAGACGCCACGCAAGAAACTCTCATGCACTACATGACCGCGGGAAGGGACTGACCCGAATGAGCAACATCGCAACGGAAGCACCGACGGAGCCTTCGGGCCCCGCGCCGGTGGCCTCGCCCAAGAGGCTTCGGGTCGACCTGCGCCAGTACGGCATCCTCGCCGCCCTGGCCATCATCATCCTGCTGTTCGAGATCCTGACCGGCGGGCGCCTCCTGATGCCCGGTAACGTCAACAACCTCATCCAGCAGAACTCCTACGTGCTGATCCTCGCGATCGGCATGGTGATCGTGATCATCGCGGGGCACATCGACCTCTCGGTCGGATCGGTGGTCGCCCTCGTCGGCGCCGTCGCCGCCCTGGCGATGAACACCTGGGGGATGCCCTGGTGGGCCGCCGTCCTCCTCTCGCTCGTGGTGGGCGCCGTGATCGGCGCCTGGCAGGGCTTCTGGGTGGCGTTCGTCGGCATACCGGCGTTCATCGTGACCCTCGCGGGCATGCTGATCTTCCGTGGCCTCACCCTCGTGCTGCTCACCGGCGGCACCATCTCGGGCCTGCCCGACGAGTTCACCGCCATCGGCGCCGGCTGGATCCCGCCCTTCCTGGGTGAGATCCTCGACGGCCGCGACGCCTTCACCCTGGTGCTCGGCCTCCTCGCCTCGGCCGCGTTCGTGGTGCAGCAGGTGCGCACCCGCGCCACCCTGCGCAAGCTCGAGCTCCCCCGCGAGCCCGCCGCCTCCACCATCGTCAAGAGCGCCATCCTGGTGATCGCGATCATGGCCCTGTCGTGGCAGCTCTCGGCCTACTCGGGCACCCCGATCATCCTGATCATCCTGGCCGTGCTCATCCTGCTGTACACCTTCATCCTGAACCGCACGGTCTTCGGCCGTCACGTCTACGCGATGGGCGGCAACCTGTTCGCCGCGCAGATGAGCGGTGTGAAGACGCAGTGGATCAACTTCGCGATCTTCGTGAACATGGGTGTGCTGGCCGGCCTCGCCGGTGTGGTCGCGACCGCCCGTGCGGGTTCGGCCGTGGCATCCGCCGGTCAGAGCTACGAGCTCGACGCGATCGCCGCCGTGTTCATCGGTGGAGCGGCCGTGCAGGGCGGTGTCGGAACCGTCGTGGGCGCCGTCATCGGTGGTCTCGTGATGGGTGTGCTCAACATGGGTCTGTCGATCCTCTCGGTCGACGCGGCCTGGCAGCAGGCCATCAAGGGCCTCGTGCTGCTGCTCGCCGTGGCCTTCGACATCATCAACAAGAGGCGCTCCGGCCGCTGACGCCCTACCCGGGTGCGGTCTGAGGCCGCACCCGGGTACCCGTCGGTCCTTCCACCCGATTCCTAGGAGGAGCTGTGTCCAGCACCGGCTCTCCGCGCCCGCTGTCGGCGGGTGTCGGCAACAGCAACGACCAGACCCGCCGCCACAACCTTTCGACCATCCTCACCACCCTGCACCACGGTGGATCCCAGACCCGCGCCGATCTCACCCGCCGCCTGGGCCTGAACCGCAGCACGATCGCCGCCCTCGTCGGCGAGCTGAGCGACCTGGGGCTCGCCTTCGAGACCGCCCGCACCGATCACGGCACCGTGGGCCGCCCCTCCCCCGTCGTGCACCCCAACGAGCGGGTCGCGGCCATCGCCGTGAACCCCGACACCGACGCCATCATCATCGGGCTCGTCGGCCTCGGCGGCGTGGTGCACAAGCGCATCCGCTACGAGACCGATGGCCTGCCCACCGTGCGCGAGACCGTGAACATCGTGCGCGCCGTCGTCGACGGGATGCGCGGCGAACTCGAATCGAGCTACCGCATCGTGGGCGTCGGCATCGCGGTGCCCGGCCTCGTGCGCGCCGACAGCGGCATGGTGACGCTCGCGCCGCATCTCGACTGGCACGACGAGCCGCTCGCCGAATACGTCGCCGAAGCGCTCGGCTACCCGGCCACAGTGGGCAACGACGCCAACGTGGGCATCATCGCCGAGAGCATCTACGGTGCCGGGCGCGGCGTCGACGACCTGATCTACGTCAACGGCAGCCCCAGCGGCATCGGCGGCGGCGCGCTCGTGGCGGGGGTACCGCTGCGCGGCGCCCAGGGCTTCGGGGCCGAGCTCGGCCACACCCTGGTGAACGGCAACGGCCTGCTCTGCCACTGCGGGCGGATCGGCTGCCTCGAGACCGAGGTGCAGCTCTCCCGCCTGCTCGCGGTGCTCGGCCGCGAGCGCATCGACGGAGACGAGCTCGACCAGCTGCTCGCCGACAACACCGACCCGGCGGTCGGCGCCGAGATCGACCGGCAGCTCGACATCCTGAGCGTCGCCCTGGCCAACTTCATCAGCGTGCTGAACCCCGAGCGCATCCTGCTCGGCGGCTTCCTCGGTTCCCTGGTGGCCGTGCACCCGGATCGGCTCCGCACGGGCGTTCTCGAGGCCTCGTTCGGGCAGCTCGCCACCGAGGTCACCCTCGAGCGCGCCCAACTGCGCTCCCGCCTGCTGATCGTCGGCGCCGCCGAGCTCGCCTTCCAGCGCCTGCTGGACGACCCCGCCGCCGCCTCTCTGAGTCGAGAAGTCGTGAGTGGCCCGTAAAGGCGCCACTAGGGGGCCATGTGCGACTTCTCGACGGGGTGGATAAGTTAGCGTCGGACGGGCAGGGCGAGTTGAGAGGGCGCGGATGGCAGCGGTGATCGGCGCGGAACGGCGCGAGCGGCTGCTGGCGCGGCTGGAGCGGAGCGGCGTCATCCGGCTGGAGGAGGCCGCCGCCGAGCTCGGCGTCTCGACGATGACCGTGCGGCGCGACCTCGAAGGTCTCGAGCTCGAGGGCGTCGTGGTGCGGGTGCGCGGCGGGGCCGTGCCCACCGTGAAGGCGCGCTCCTTCGCCGAGCGGCAGGGCGCCGACGACCAGGCGAAGACCGAGATCGCCCGCAAGGCGCTCGACCTGGTGCCGACCACCGGGACGATCGCCGTCGACGCCTCCTCCACCGCCGCGCATCTGCTGGCCCAGCTGCGCACGGGTACGAATGCGACCACCGGCGCGACCACGGGCGCGACCACCGACCTCGTGATCGCCACGAACTCCGCGCACAACCACGGGCTGGCCCGGGCCCAGCGCGGGGTGCGCAGCATCCTGATCGGCGGCGAGCTCGAGCCGCGCACCGAGAGCTTCGTGGGCCCGATCGCCTGCGCCTCCGCCGCCCTGCTGAACTACGACCGCTTCTTCACCTCGGCCGCCGCCGCCGACCTCGAGCACGGCACGAGCGAGACGATCATCGAGGAGGCGCAGGTCAAGCGCGAGTTCCTGCGCGCCTCCCGCGAGACCGTGCTGCTGATCAACTCGGCCAAGCTCGGCAAGCACGCCGCTGCCGTGGCCGTGCCCTGGGACCGCATCTCGATCGTCGTGACCGAGCTCGACCCGTCGGACCCGCGACTGGATGAGCTGCGTCCCTTGGTGGAGCTGCGCTGAGGCGTTCACCTGCCGGATGTTGACGCACCGCCGTGCGGTATGTAATGTTTTGTGAAGTTCACATAGCATCACATGCCGATTCGATGGAGCATCCATGACCAACCCCGCCGCCGCCGCGCTGATCGCCCGCTCGAACCGCCTCGGTTCCGACCCCAAGAACACCAACTACGCCGGCGGCAACACCTCGGCCAAGGGCTTGGAGACCGACCCCGTCACCGGAGAAGACGTGGAGCTGATGTGGGTGAAGGGCTCCGGCGGCGACCTGGGCACGCTCACCGAGGGCGGCCTCGCGGTGTTGCGCGTCGACCGCCTGCGCGCGCTCACGAACGTGTACCCGGGCCTCGACCGCGAGGACGAGATGGTGGCGGCGTTCGACTACACGCTGCACGGCAAGGGCGGCGCCGCCCCCTCGATCGACACCGCGATGCACGGCCTCGTCGACGCGAACCACGTCGACCACCTGCATCCCGACTCCGGCATCGCCATCGCGACCGCCGCCGACGGCGAGGAGCTCACGCAGAAGATCTTCGGCGACAAGGTGGTGTGGGTTCCGTGGCGCCGCCCCGGCTTCCAGCTGGGCCTGGACATCGCCGCCATCAAGCGCGAGAACCCGGATGCCGTGGGCTGCATCCTGGGCGGCCACGGCATCACCGCGTGGGGCGACACCAGCGAGGAGAGCGAGGCGAACTCGCTCTGGATCATCGACACCGCCGCCGCGTACATCGCCGAGAACGGTCGCACCGAGCCCTTCGGTCCCGCCCTCGACGGCTACGGCGCCCTGCCCGAGGGCGAGCGCCGCGCCAAGGCGGCGGCCCTCGCACCGACCATCCGCGGGATCGCCTCCACCGACAAGGCGCAGGTGGGCTCGTTCACCGACGCCGACGTGGTGCTCGATTTCCTGGCCAGCGCCGAGCATCCGCGACTCGCCGCGCTCGGCACCAGCTGCCCCGACCACTTCCTGCGCACCAAGGTGAAGCCGCTCGTGCTCGACCTGCCCGCCGACGCGTCGATCGAGGACTCGATCGCGCGCCTCAAGGAGCTGCACACGGCCTACCGCGAGGACTACCAGGCCTATTACGACCGGCACGCCACGGCCGACTCGCCCGCCCTGCGCGGAGCCGACCCGGCGATCGTGCTGATCCCGGGCGTCGGCATGTTCTCGTACGGCGCCAACAAGCAGACCGCGCGCGTGGCCGGCGAGTTCTACATCAACGCCATCAACGTGATGCGCGGCGCCGAAGCACTGAGCACGTACGCGCCGATCGACGAGGCCGAGAAGTTCCGCATCGAGTACTGGGCGCTCGAAGAGGCCAAGCTGCAGCGCCTGCCGAAGCCGAAGTCGCACGCCACGCGCATCGCGCTGGTGACCGGTGCCGCATCCGGGATCGGCAAGGCCATCGCCACCCGTCTCGCCGCCGAAGGGGCGTGCGTCGTCATCGCCGACCTCGACCTGGCCAAGGCGCAGGCCGCGGCCGCCGAGCTGGGCGGCACGGACGTCGCCATCGGCGTGCAGGCGAACGTGACGAGCGAGGCCGAGATCCGGGCCGGCATCGACGCGGCCCTGCTGCAGTTCGGCGGGCTCGACCTCGTGGTGAACAACGCCGGGCTGTCGATCTCGAAGCCGCTGCTGGAGACCACCGAGGCCGACTGGGACCTGCAGCACGACGTGATGGCCAAGGGCTCGTTCCTGGTCTCGAAGGCCGCGGCGCGCGTGCTGATCGAGCAGGACCTCGGCGGCGACATCGTGTACATCTCGTCGAAGAACTCCGTGTTCGCCGGCCCGAACAACATCGCCTACTCGGCGACGAAGGCCGACCAGGCCCACCAGGTGCGGCTGCTGGCCGCCGAGCTCGGCGAGTACGGCATCAAGGTGAACGGGATCAACCCGGATGGCGTGGTGCGCGGTTCCGGCATCTTCTCCAGCGGCTGGGGCGCCAAGCGCGCGGCCGTCTACGGCGTGCCCGAGGAGGAGCTCGGCGCCTACTACGCCCAGCGCACCCTGCTGAAGCGCGAGGTGCTGCCCGAGAACGTGGCCAACGCGGTGGCGGTGCTGACCGGCGCCGACCTCACGCACACCACGGGCCTGCACATCCCGGTCGACGCCGGCGTCGCCGCCGCCTTCCTCCGTTAGGCTCGGCGCATGAGTGCTGCGGTGGCCGCCGTCGACCTCGGGGCTACCAGCGGGCGGGTGATGCTCGGGTACGTGGGGCATGACGAGCTGCGGCTCGTACCGGTGGCGCGGTTCCCGAACAACCCGGTGCGAATCGTCGACGGTCTGCACTGGAACATCCTCGAGCTGTACCGCAACGTGACCACCGGGCTCGCCTCGGCGGTGCGCGAAGAACCCGACATCCGCAGCATCGCGGTCGACTCCTGGGCCGTCGACTACGCGCTGCTCCGGGGCCACCGGATGCTCGGCAACCCGTTCCATTACCGCGACGACCGCAACACGGCCGGTGTCGAGGCCACCCACGCCCTCGTCTCCCCCGCCGAGCTGTACGCGGCGAACGGCCTGCAGTTCCTGCCGTTCAACACCGTCTACCAGCTGGCCGCCGAGCGGCTGGCCGGCTCGCTGGACGGGGCCGACTCACTGCTGCTGATCCCCGACCTGGTGAACTTCTGGCTCACCGGCGCCCGGCGTGCCGAGCAGACGAACGCCTCCACGACGGGACTGCTGAACGTGCACGGCGGCGGCTGGGACGAGTCGCTGATCGAGCGCCTCGGACTGCCGCTCGGCATCCTGCCCGAGATCGTCTCGCCCGGCTCGACGGTCGGCACGCTGCTGCCGCAGGTGGCCGCCGAGATCGGCGCACCGGCGTCGCTCGCGGTCAGCGCCGTCGGCTCGCACGACACCGCGAGCGCGGTGGTGGCCGTGCCGGCTGCCGACCAGGACTTCGCCTACATCTCCAGCGGAACCTGGTCGCTCGTGGGCGTCGAGCTCGAGCATCCGGTGGTCTCGGAGGCCGGCCGGGCGGCGGGCTTCACGAACGAGGGCGGCGTCGACGGCCGCATCCGCTTTCTGCAGAACGTCTCGGGGCTGTGGCTGCTGAGCGAATCGGTGCGCACCTGGGAGCGCGGCGGGGAGAGCATCGACCTGCCGACCCTGATCGCGCAGGCCGCGGCGGTGACCACACCGGTGCCGGTGTTCGATGCGGGCGACCCGGCCTTCGTGGCCCCGGGTGACATGCCGGCGCGGATCGCCCAGTGGTGCACCGAGCGCGGGCTCACCCCGCCGGCCAGCCGGGCCGAGTTCGCCCGCAGCATCCTGGAGAGCCTGGCCGAGGCCTATGCCCGCTCGCTCGAGGCCGCCGCCGAGCTCGCGGGCACGCGCATCCGGGTCATCCACGTGGTGGGCGGCGGGTCGCAGAACGCCCTGCTGTGCCAGCTGACCGCCGACCGCACCGGGCTTCCCGTGCTCGCCGGGCCGATGGAGGCCACCGCGATCGGCAACGTGCTCGTGCAGGCGCGCGCCCAGGGACTGGTGGCGGGCGACTCCTCGCTCGAGTCGCTGCGGGCGATCGTGGCGAAGACCTTCACGCCCGTGCGGTACGAACCGGCCACGCGCTGACCGCACGGGCGCGGCATCCGGTGCCCAGCGCTCGTGGAGGGTGCACCCAGGTTCCGAGTGGCGCAATCGTGTCAGAATGGCCACGCTGGGCCCCTACACAGCGGATGCCACGGAAGGTGCGAGTCACACGGTCATGGGACGCGAACTGAACATCGTCAGCTACAACCTGCGCGAGCACCACGCCAGCGGCGAACTGCGCGACTTGGCGCGGCTGTACGACATCGACGTGATGTGCCTGCAGGAGTGCGACACGAACGACATGCCGGAGCGGATCGAGCACCTCGTGCTGGCCGACTCCACCAAGACCAACCGGCTGGGCCTGGCGATCTACTACCGCGAGTCCCGCTTCCGGCTCGAGGCCACCCGCGTGTTCGCGCTGCGCAAGTCGATGCACGACCGCGTGATGGCACCGGCGCACGAGCGCCTGCTCGCGGCGAAGCTGTTCGACCACGAGATCGGCAGGGAGATCCTGGTGGGCGACTTCCACGCCGCGCCCCTCACGGCCACCAACTCGCTGCGCCGCAAGCAGATCGCGGCCGCCCACAGCGCCCTGCGCATCATGGGGCCGGGCCTGCCGACCGTCATGCTCGGCGACTACAACTACCCCTGGTTCCGGGCGAACCTCAGCGAGCGGATGGAGCAGTCGGGCTACCTGCTGTCGTTCAGCGACAAGCCCACCTACGCGCGTTTCAAGTACTTCAAGGGCCACTTCGACTTCGTCACGAGCGCGCACACCCGCATCGACTCGATCGACACCCTCCCCCAGGGCGAGAGCGACCACCTGCCGATCCTGGTGCGCGCCGGCGTCGAGGACTGACCTCCCCCCCCCGGCGTCTCGCGTCAGTCGCGGTTGTAGCCGGTGCGGCCGCCGGGGCCGTAGACGATGATCGCCACGATCGGCACGGCCAGCCAGACCACCCACGACCACGAGAACCCTCCCGGCACGAAGAAGCCGAGCCCGAGGAAGATCACCAGCGCCAGGATGGGCGTGATGGCCACGAGGGTGACGCCCGCGGCGCCCCCGAGTGGACGGGCGCGGGTGTAGGTCTCGCGCGGGACGGCGGCGCCTCCGTACGGAGCGGATGCCGGAGGGGTCGCGAAGCCGGCCGGCGCGGCCGACGGGTCGTGGTGCACGGTGGCGGGCAGGTCGCTGAACAGCGGGGCGAGATCGCCGCGGGTGACGGCCGTGCGGGCCGAGGCCGTGCGCTCGGAGAGCTCGTCGGTGGTGATGCGGCCGTCGGCGTGGGCGCGCGACAGCGAGGCGACCGCGGCGTCACGGTCGGCGTTGCTGAGGCGCAGGCTGGACTGGCTGGGGTCGGTGTAATCCGTCATGCCCCCAACTCTGCCGCATCGCGGGCGCACGGGGAAGAACGGATGCCGCGGCCGGCTCTGGTCGCGACCGGCGTCGCTCTGCTACTGTGGTCTGACCACATGGTCTGACCACATGCGACTCGACGAGGAGGGTCCGATGAGTGCGCTGTCCGCGGCATCCGTTCCCCTCGACACGGCCCGCGCCTGGGAGACCGTGCTGCGCCACGTCGAGGCGCAGCTGATGGCGGGCATGCTGAAGCCCGGCGACCACCTGCCGGCCGAACGCACCCTCGCCGCCGAGCTCGGCGTCGGCCGCTCCTCGGTGCGGGAGGCCATCCGCGTGCTCGAGGTGCTCGGTCTCATCCGCACGCAGTCCGGGTCGGGGCCGCAGTCGGGCGCCATCATCATCGCCCGGCCCTCGGGTGCGATGTCGGCGCTCGTGCGCCTGCAGGTCGCGGCCCAGGGCTTCGCCGTGCGCGACGTGGTGAAGACGCGGCTCGTGCTGGAGAGTGCGGTCGTGGCCGAGCTCGCCGCCGATCCGCGGGCCGACCTCGCCCCCGCACTCGAACTGCTCGACGCGATGGAGCATCCGGCCGACGGAGCCCTCTCCCGCGACGAGTTCCTCTCACTCGACCAGGCCTTCCACCTCGCCCTCGCAGTGGCCTCCGGCAACGAGGTGATGGCCTCGATGATGGGGGGCCTGCGCGACTCGATCGAGCAGTACGTGCGCGTCGGGGCGTCGCACCTGCCCTCGTGGGAGTCCACCTCCGAGCGCCTGAAGGCGGAGCACCGCGGCATCGTGGGCGCGATCCAGGCGGGCGACGCCGAGGTGGCGCGCACACGCATCCGCGACCACATCCAGAGCTACCACGCCGAGACCGAGGTCACGGCCGCCCCTTCCACCGAAGCCACCGAAGCCACCGAAGCCGCCGGCCGCGTGCCGGCCGACCGATAGGAACCGTCATGGTCCAGCGCCGCATCCCGAAGATCAAAGACCTCGCGCCCTTGATGCAGTTCAAGTCGCCCGAGCTGAACGCGAAGAAGCGCCGGCTCGCCGCCGCGCTCACCATCGACGACCTGCGCACCATCGCCAAGCGCCGCACCCCGAAGGCCGCGTTCGACTACACCGAGGGCGCGGCCGAGGCCGAGCTCTCGCTGGCCCGCGCGCGCCAGGCCTTCCAGGACATCCAGTTCAACCCGGCCATCCTGCGCGACGTCTCGACGGTGAACACCGGATGGGACGTGCTCGGCGCCCCCGTCTCACTGCCCTTCGGCATCGCGCCCACGGGCTTCACCCGGATGATGCAGACCGAGGGCGAGATCGCCGGAGCGGGCGCGGCCGGCGCCGCGGGCATCCCGTTCTCGCTCTCGACCATGGGCACCACGGCCATCGAGGACGTGAAGGCGGTGAACCCCACGGGCCGCAACTGGTTCCAGCTCTACATGTGGAAGGACCGCCCGCGCTCGATGGCGCTCGTCGAGCGGGCCGCGGCGGCCGGCTTCGACACCCTGCTCGTGACGGTCGACGTGCCCGTGGCCGGCGCACGCCTGCGTGACAAGCGCAACGGCTTCTCGATCCCCCCGCAGCTCACGCCCGGCACCGTCATCAACGCGCTGCCCCGGCCGGAGTGGTGGATCAACTTCCTCACCACCGAGCCGCTCGCCTTCGCGTCGCTCGACCGCTGGTCGGGCACCGTGGGCGAACTGCTCGACTCGATGTTCGACCCCACCGTCACCTTCGAAGACCTCGAGTGGATCAAGGCGCAGTGGCCCGGCAAGCTCGTGGTGAAGGGCGTGCAGAGCCTCGACGACGCCCGCCGACTGGCAGAGCTCGGCGTCGACGGCATCACCCTCTCCAACCACGGCGGACGCCAGCTCGACCGCGCCCCCATCCCCTTCCACCTGCTGCCGGATGTGGCACGCGAGTACGGCAAGGACATGGAGATCCACCTCGACACCGGCATCATGTCGGGTGCCGACATCGTGGCATCCGTCGCCCTCGGCGCCCGGTTCACCCTGGTGGGCCGCGCCTACCTCTACGGGCTGATGGCCGGCGGCCGCGAGGGTGTCGACCGGATGATCGGCATCCTGGGCGAGCAGATCACCCGCACCATGCGCCTGCTCGGCGTGAACTCCCTCGAGGAGCTGAATCCCTCGCACGTGACGCAGCTCGAGCGCCTCGTCCCTCGCGCCGTGGCCCCCGCCGCCGTGCACGCCGCAGCAGCCGCGCCCGCGCGCAAGGCACCGGCGCGCAAGCCCGCCGTCACGGCGTGAGCTCTCGCCGACCCGTCACCGAGCAGTCCGCGGCCGAGCTCGAGCGGGTCGCCGCGGGCTAGGCGACGGGCTTCTCGCCCCCGAACGGGTGCCATTTTCTCCGAACCCGGGTTATCCTCCACGCAGAGCTTCTGCACTTGGGAGTCGTGCACACAGTCACCGCGGCGCTCGGCCGCGGCCGGAACGGGGAGAATCCATGAAGAACGAACACACCGACGATGTCACCAGCACGGATTCCTCCGGGGTCCCGCGCCGCACCGTCATCGCGGCCGCCGCGTGGGCCGCACCGGTGATCGCGGTCGCCGCGGCCACGCCGCTGGCGGCCGCCTCGGGCCAGTTCCCGGATGCGCAGAGCACCGCGGTGCTCGGCAACACCTCGCCGAACGCGGGTACGAGCGCCACCTACAACTTCTTCTCGCAGGTCGAAGACGCCGACGGCAACTACGAGAACGGCGGATCGTACAAGGCGGGCTGGTACATCCTGATCGCCGGCAACGGCTCGGGCTACGCCAGCATCGGCAACCTGGTGGGCCTCGTCGCCACCAGCACGCCCGGCCGCTACCTCGTCACCGACGAGGCGGACTTCGTGCGCTTCCGCATCAACGGCTTCACCTACACCGCGGCGCCCGGCATCGTCACGGCCACCATCTACACGCCGGGCGGAGTCAGCCGCGGCGGCATCGTGATCGACGTGCAGCAGGTCTAGCGCGCCGTTCCGGGCCTGCCCGCCCCGCGCTCAGGCGTCGGCGGCGAGCAGGCCCTTGCGGTGCAGCACCAGGGCGAGCACGCCGGCCACCACGGCCGGCACCGCCCCCGAGACGACCATGCCGAGGTGCGGCCCCGCCTGCTCCACGAACGCACCCATGATCGGGCCGCCGATCGCCTGGCCGCCGAGCAGCACCAGCAGGTAGAGGGCCATCACGCGGCCGCGCACGGCCATGTTGGTCGACATCTGCACGAGCGCATTGGCGGCGGTGATGAACAGCAGCCAGCCGAGGCCCAGCACCACGAGGCCCACGCCGAACGCCGTCTCGCCCGGCATCAGCCCGGCGAGCGCCTGCGCGAGACCGTACAGTCCCGCGAACAGCACCACCGTGCGCAGCCGCACGGTGCGGCGCCGGGTGGAGAGTATGGCGCCGGTCAGCGCCCCGATCGCCACGAGCGAGTTGAACAGCCCGTAGCCGCCGGCCCCGGTGGCGAACACGTCGTCGGCGTAGGCCGCGAGCAGCACCGGCAGGTTCTGCGCGAACACGGCCAGCACGCCGAGCAGCACGAGCGTGTACAGGATGGCGGGCTTGCCCACGGCGTACCGGATGCCCTCGCGCAGCTGCCCCTTCGCGCGGGCAGCCCGCGGGGCCGGATGCAGCTCGGCCGCGTTCATCCGGGTCAGGGCCACCACCACGAGCGCGCAGGCGATCGCGTTGATGCCGAACGACCAGCCGGCGCCGACGGCCACCAGCAGGGCACCGCTGAGCGCGGGCCCGAGCAGGGCGCCGATCTGGAACGTCGAGGAGTTCAGGCTGATGGCGTTCCGCAGCAGTCCCGGCCCCACCAGCTCGTTCGTGAACACCTGCCGCGCCGGGTTGTCGATCACGGTGATGAAGCCGAGCACCACCGCCACCACGTACACGTGCCAGACCTGGATGGCGCCGGTGAGCGAGAGCACGGCGAGCGTCGCGCTGGTGAGCACCGAGGCGCTCTGCGTGATCATCAGCAGCGTGCGCTTGGGGTAGCGGTCGACGATCACGCCGCCCACCATCCCGAACACGAGCATCGGCGCGAACTGCAGCGCCGTGGTGATGCCCACGGTGACGACGCTGCCGGAGAGCTGCAGCACCAGCCAGTCCTGCGCGATCCGCTGCATCCAGAGGGCGGTGAGGGCGACCAGGCTGGTGGCGGCGAAGATGCGGTAGTTGCGCACCGTGAGCGAGAGGAAGGTGTGCTTCCACGGCGGGGCCGAGCTGAGGACGGTGATGGGTTCGGTGGCGGGCGAGGGGGCGGAGAGCGTGGTCACGTATGGAGTTTCCGGTTGCGTATGGAGTCTTCTTCTCCTTCGACGGTACCGGCGCGAGTGGCATTGACTGTCATAATCATCGCTATAAGTGGTATTGGTTTTTCGAATGATGGAGGAGTGGATGTTCGATCCCGCCCTGCTCGCCACCTTCCTCGCCGTGGCCGAGACGCACAGTTTCACCCGCGCCGCCGAGCAGCTCGGCCTGAGCCAGCCGACGGTCAGCCAGCAGGTGCGCAAGCTCGAGAACGCGGCCGGCCGGGTGCTGATCAGCCGCGACACCCGCGAGGTGGCGCTCACCGACAACGGCGACGCGATGGCCGGCTTCGCGCGCACCATCCTGGCCGCGAACGCCGCCGCCTCGAGCTACTTCACCGGATCGGCGATGCGCGGCCGTCTGCGTTTCGGCGCCGCCGACGACCTCGCGGCCACCCAGCTGCCGCGCATCCTGAGGCATTTCCGCCAGCTGCACCCGCAGATCAACCTCGAGCTCACCGTCAACCAGAGCGTGCCGCTGTACCGGCGGCTGAAGGCCGGGCACCTCGACCTGATCTTCATCAAGCAGATCCCGGATGCCGCCGACAGCGCCATCCCGGAGACCGGCACCATCGTGCGCCGCGACACCCTGGTGTGGATGGCCGAGGAGCGTACGCTGATCGAGCCCGGCGATCCGGTGCCGCTGATCGCCTACCAGGCGCCCTCGATCAGCCGGCAGCTCGCCATCGACGCCCTGGAATCGGCCGGCCGCACCTGGCGGATCACCTGCAACACCCGCGAGGTGAACGGGCTGCTCGCGGCGGTGCGGGCCGGGATCGGCATCGCGCCGCATCCGCACACCCTCATCCCCGACGACCTGGTGAAGGTGAGCAACCGCTTCTCGCTGCCGGATCTCGGTGAGGTCGACTTCACGCTGCTGTCCAACCCGGCGGCGCCGGCGGAGCCGATCGAGGCGTTGAAGTCGGCCATCCTGGGGCGGGCGCTCAGCCGCACCTCGTGAGCGGGCGGCCTCACCTCCCTCGGGGGCGTCCGCTCAGTGGCAGCTCCCTGGGGGCAGCCGCTCAGTAGCAACTCCCTGGAGCGTCCGATCAGTCGACGTCGGACAGGTGCGGCGGGTTCGCGCCGGCGCGCGAGACCGTGATGGCCGCGCAACGCACCGCGAAGGCACCGATGCGCTCGAGGGCATCGGCGTCGATAACGGATGCCGTGCGCACCTCGTGCGGGGTCGCCCCCGCCTCGAGCAGACCGGCGAGCTGTGCGATCAGCGCGCTCATGAAGGAGTCACCGGCGCCGATGGTGTCGATGACGTCGACCCGCACGCCGGCGACGGCCACCCGATCACGTCGGGTGGCGAGCAGGGCCCCTTCGCCGCCGCGGGTGACGGCCACGAGCGCCGGCCCGAGGTCGAGGATGCGGTCGATCACCTCGTCGAGGCCGAGGCCGGGGTACAGCCAGGCCGCGTCTTCGTCGCTGAGCTTCAGCACGGCGGCGAAGGCGGCGATCTCGGCGAACCGGGCGTAGGCATCCGGATGCTCGCCCACGAGTGCGGGCCGGATGTTCGGGTCGAAGGTGATCAGCACCTCCGGGCCGATCGCGCGCAGCAGTTCGACCACCGCGGAGCCGCCCGGCTCCACGAAGGCGCCGAGCGACCCCGTGTGCACGATGCCCGAGGTGGGCGCGGGGAGGCCGTCGGGCAGCGACCAGCGCAGGTCGAAGGAGTAGTCGGCCGATCCGTCGGTCTGGATGTGGGCGGTGGCCGAGGAGGTGGGCTCGTCGCGGAACGACAACGGATCCACGGTGACGCCAGACGCCTCGACGTGCTCCACAATGGCCTGGCCGCGGGCATCCGGACCCACCGCGGTGAGCAGCGTGGCCGGCACGTCGAGCCGGGCGGCGCCGACGGCGATGTTCATCGGCGATCCGCCGGGGTGCTCGACCAGGATCGGTGAGCCGTCGTGGTCGGGTGCGTCGACCACGTCGACGAGCGATTCGCCGATGGCCAGGAGGCGGATGATCATCGTCGATCCTCTCGGGTCGGTGCCGCGCGGGTTCGCCCCAGCCTAGAGGAGTTCCCCCTCGCCGACCCGTCACTTTCTCCCTGTTTGGCGCCCCGATAACGGGACTGAGTGACGGCTCGGCGGGTCGCGGTGGTGGGGTGGGGCGGGACGAGACTCGGGGGGCGGGCGGATCGGGCGCACGCCGGGGGTGCTGCGGGGCGCGGGCGGTGGGGCGTCGTAGCCTGATGCGATGCCCCACGATCCTCTCGCCGAGCGCTTCGGCGCCGACCGCTACGGCAGCGATGTGCTGGCCGACTACAACCGCCGCGCCAAGCCGGTCGAGCTGCCGGCCGTCGAGGCCGTGTTCGACCTCGTGGTCGAAGAGGTGGCGAGCGACTTCTGCGGCAGCGTCACCCGCGTGGAGGGCCGCACGGTGGAGCTGGAGGATCGGCACGGCAAGCGCCGCATCTTCCCGCTCGGTGCCGGTTTTCTGCTCGAGGGGCGGCCGGTGCGCCTGGTGCACCCGAAGGCCGCCGCGCCGACGGGGCCGAAGCGCACGGCCTCCGGGTCGGTCGCCGCTCCGCTGGAGCGGGCTCGCGTCGCCCGGCCGAGCCGCATCTACGTCGAGGGGCGGCACGACGCCGAGCTGGTCGAGAAGGTGTGGGGAGACGACCTGCGCGGCGAGGGCGTGGTGGTGGAGTACCTCGAGGGCGTCGACGACCTGGATGCCGTGGTGCGCGAGTTCGCCCCCACCCGCGAACGTCGCATCGGCGTGCTGGTCGACCATCTCGTGGCGGGGTCGAAGGAGAGCCGGATCGCGGACGCCGTGGCGCGCGGACCCTACGGCGCAAACGTGCTCGTGGTCGGGCATCCATTCATCGACATCTGGCAGGCCGTGACGCCCAAGGCGCTCGGCATCCGCGCCTGGCCTGTGATCCCCCGCGGCACCGAGTGGAAGCACGGCATCTGCGAGGCCTTCGGCTGGCCGCACGAGGAACAAGCCGACATCGCCCGGGCCTGGAAGAGCATCCTCTCCCGGGTGTCGACCTACACCGACCTCGAACCGGTGCTGCTCGGCCGGGTCGAGCAGCTGATCGACTTCGTCACCGAACCCGCCTGACCCCCGGCCCTCCTGACGGGTCGCGAGGAGGTCAGTCGTCGCCGAGCAGGATAGCGGCGGCGGCGATCATCTCGAGCATCCGCTCGCGCATGTGGCCGATGTGCTTCTTGACGGCCGGCTCGATGGCGGCGAAGTCGCCGGCCACCATGGCGTTGTAGAGCTCGTCGTACTCCTCGGCGCAGGAACGGAGCCGGCTCTGCATGCTCGCGGCGCGCAGCCAGAAACGCTGGATGCGCCGGCGCGTCTCGCGCACCGTCTCGGCCACCAGCACATTGCCCGAGAGAGCGTTCGCGTAGCGGTGGAAGAGCTGGTCGGCGAGCGCCCAGGCGGCGCGGTCGTCGTTCGCCGCCGCCTTGTACATGTCGTCGACGTAGCCCTTGAGCTTCTTCGCCTCGTCGTCGGTCAGGGTGGAGGCGGCCTTACAGCAGATGTAGGTGTCGAGAACCTCGAGCAGATCGCAGGCGTCGTTCACCTCGGTGGCGGTGAGCTGGGAGACGGTAAAGCGCGCGTTGTCGGTGCGCTTGACCAGGCCCTCCTTCTCGAGTCGCTGCAGCGCCTCCCGCACCGGGGTGCGGCTGATGCCGAGCTGGCCGGCGAGCCGGTTCTCGCTCAACGGCGACCCGGAGCGGAGCCGGAACCCCGTGATCTCGGCCAACAGCCATTCGTACGCATCGTCGACGCGCGAACCCGCCTCGGTGGAAACGGCCATCATCACCTCCCCTCAGCGCCGGATGTGCTCTTCGGCGCTCCCATTTTCCGATTGTAACGGCATGTATACGACGGCGCATGCACCCGACCGGCGGTCGGTGCCGCAGCCGTCTCGCGGGGCGTCGCCGTGCCGGTTCGCACGCGGTATCCGGCGTTTGCCGCCATCGCTCAGGCGAATCACGCGGGGCGGGGCGAAGCACGCAAGAATCGGGCGTACGATCGCGGGATGGACGCTTTGGACCACCGCATCATCGACCTGCTCAAGATCAACTCCCGGAGCGGATACGGCGACATCGGGCAGGTCATCGGCCTCTCCGCCTCGGCCGTCAAACGCCGCATCGACCGCCTGGTGGCCGACAACGTGATCACCGGGTTCACCATCCAGCTGAACCCCGCCCTCGACGGCACCGTCACCGAGGCCTACGTCGAGCTGTTCTGCCGCGGCACGGTCGCCCCGGCGGAGCTGAAGCGCATCCTCTCCGGCGTTCCCGAGGTCGTCGACGCCGGCACCGTCACGGGCAGCGCCGACGCGATCGTGCACATCCGCTCGCGCGACATCCCGAGCCTCGAGGATGCGCTGGAACGGGTGCGGATCGCCCCGAACGTCGACCACACCCGCAGCGCCATCGTGCTGTCGAACCTGATCCGGCGGTAGCGGGCGTGGTGGAGATCGCCATCGACCTGCAGCCGGACGCCGCCACGCCGCCGTTCGAGCAGATCCGCGCGCGGATCCGCGATGCGATCGCGTCGGGTGAGCTGGCGGCGGGCGCGAAACTGCCCACCGTGCGCGCCCTGGCGGCCGAGCTGGGCGTGGCAGTCAACACCGTGGCCCGCTCGTACCGCGAACTCGAGACGGATGCCCTGATCGAGACCCGCGGCCGCCTCGGCTCGTTCGTGGCCGCCTCCGGCTCACCGGCGCAGCGCGAGCTGCAGGCCGCGGCACGCGCCTATGCCGACCGTGCCGCGAGTCTGGGAGTGACGGCCGACGAGGCCCTCAGGCTGGTGGCAGCAGCCCTCGGGTGAGCGCACTCGGGTTGCCGAAACGATGGTTCGTGATGCTGATCGACTGCTCCACCACGAAGGGCAGCAACTCGATCCGCCCGGCCTGCGTCACCTCGCCGGCGTGCACGGCGACCTCCGCCGACCCGCCGAGCGCCTCGGCCAGAGCGTGGGCGTCGCCACCGATCAGCCGGATGCGCGACACCTGACCGACGAGATCGCCGGCGCGCTTCACGAATGCCGCATCCTTCTCGATCACGACCCGGACGCCGCGCTCCTTCAGCAGTGCCCGCAACGGCCTCGGCAGCTTGAGCGCCGAGCTCACGGTCATCGCCGAACGCGCGAGTGTGCCCGCCGCGAGCACCCGCACCAGTTCATGCAGCGGCCGCCCTTCCGACAGGCGCAGCTGCACGGGCACCGAGACGTAACGCAACACGTTCGACTCGATCCCGAGTGCCGACTCGTCGCGCGCGACGAACGTGGTCTCCCAGGCCGCCTGATCGCTCTTGGCTCCACGCCGCGCGACGTCGAAATCACTCCACTCGAGCCCACCGGTGGAGGCCTCGAGCAGCGCCACGACCCGCGCATCGAGCCCGGCGAGACTGAGGCCCTCGCTCGGCGCGCCCGGCTCGTCGTGCCACGAGCCGAGGTGCACGAGGTAGTTCGGGCCTCCCGCCTTGGCTCCGGCGCCGACCGACGAGCGCTTCCAGCCCCCGAAGGGCTGCCGGCGCACGATCGCTCCGGTGATGCCGCGGTTGACGTAGAGGTTGCCGGCCTGCACGGTCGCCAGCCAGAGCTCGATCTCGGCCGCGTCGAGCGATTGGAGACCCGCCGTGAGCCCGTACGGCACGGCGTTCTGCAGCTCGATCGCCTTCTCCAGGGTGGGAGCGTGCAGGATGCCGAGAACCGGCCCGAAGTACTCGGTGAGGTGGAACGGGGTTCCCGGCAGCACACCGTCGCGCACCCCCGGCGACCAGAGCCGGCCGGAGTCGTCGAGTTGCTTCGGCTCGACCAGCCAGCGCTCTCCGGAGCCCAGGGTCGTGAGCGCCTCGGCCAGCTTGCCCGCCGCCGGTTCGATCAGCGGGCCCACCTGCACGGAGGGGTCGTCGGGATACCCCACCCGCAGTGAGCTCACCGCATCCACCAGCTGACGGGTGAACCGCTTGGACTGGCCGGCCGAGCCGACCAGGATGACCAGGCTCGCCGCCGAGCACTTCTGCCCGGCGTGGCCGAAGGCGCTCGACACGATGTCGGCCACCGCGAGATCGAGGTCGGCACTCGGCGTGACCACGATCGCGTTCTTGCCGCTGGTCTCGGCCAGCAGGGGGAGGTCGGGCCGCCAGGAGCGGAACAGCTCCGCCGTCTCGTAGGCGCCGGTGAGGATGACCCGGTCGACCCGCTCGTCGGCGATCAGCTGCTGCCCCAGCTCCCCTTCGTCGAGGTCGACGAGCACCAGGAGGTCGCGGGGGATGCCCGACTCCCAGAGCGCCTCGGCGAGCACCGCCGCCGAACGCTTGGACTGCGGCGCCGGCTTGAGGATGACCGCGCTGCCGGCCGCGAGCGCGGCGAGCGCCGACCCGGCCGGGATGGCCACGGGGAAGTTCCAGGGCGGCGCCACCACGGTGAGCTTCGAGGGCACGAAGGCCGCGCCGTCGACCGCATCCAGCTCCACGGCGGTGTGGGCGTAGTACCGGGCGAAGTCGATCGCCTCGCTGACCTCCGGATCGGCCTGGTCGATCGTCTTGCCGGTCTCGGCGGCCATCACCTCGATCAGGCGGTCGCGGTCGGCCTCGAGCGCGTAGCCGGCCCGGCGGATGAACCCGGCCCGCTCGGACGCCGGCCGCGCGCCCCACGCGGTGCCGGCCTCGACCGCTCCGGCGATCACGGCCTCCAGCGCATCGGGGTCGGAGACGAGGGCGGCCTCGATGGTCTCGGTGCCGAGAGCCGACCCCGGAACCCGCGCGAGGATGCGCGCCCCCCAGGCCCGGTTCACCGCGAGGGAGGGATCGGTGTCGGCGGTGTTCTCGAAGAGGGCACCCGCGGGCTCGATCTCGCCGGCCAGCCGGTCTTGCCGGCGGTTGGGCTCGGGCACGGTCTCCGGATCGGCCTCGAGCGCGGCCAGCGAGGCCAGGAAGCGGTCGCGCTCCTTCTCGAAGGCGGCGGGCGAGTCGGCGAGGTCGAACACCGAGGAGAGGAAGTTCTCGCTGCCGGCGTTCTCCTCCAGCCGCCGCACCAGGTAGCCGATCGCCACGTCGAACTCGGCCGGGGACACGACGGGCGTGTACAGCAGCAGCTGCCCGACGGTCTTGCGCACGGCCTCCGCCTGCGCGGTCGCCATACCGAGCAGCATCTCGAACTCGACCGCCTCGGTGACACCGCGCCGGCCCGCCAGCAGCCAGGCCCAGGCCACGTCGAAGAGGTTGTGACCGGCGACACCGATCCGCACCGCATCCGTGTGCTCGGGGCGCAGCGCCCAGTCGAGCACCCGCTTGTAATTGGTGTCGGTCTCCTGCTTCGAGCCGTACGGGGCCTGCGGCCAGCCGTGCAGCACGGCGTCGACGTGCTCGAGCGCGAGGTTGGCGCCCTTCACCACGCGCACCTTGATGGGAGCGCCGCCGCGCGCCCGGCGCTCGGCGGCCCAGGCGTGCAGCCGCTGGAGGGCGCCGAGGGCATCGGGCAGGTAGGCCTGCAGCACGATGCCGGCCTCGTAGTCGAGCAGGTCGGGCTCGTCGAGGATGCGCTGGAAGACCGCGATGGTCAGATCGAGATCGCGGTACTCCTCCATGTCGAGGTTGATGAACTTGCGGCGCGAGCCGTGGCCCCCGGTCTCCAGACCGAGGATGCCGCGCTGGGCCGCGATCCGGTACAGCGGCATGAGGGTCTGCGCGATCTCCTCGACCGTGCGGTCGAAGCCCCACAGCGAGAGCTCGCCCACCACCGACGAGACCTTGACGGAGACGTAGTCGACCTCGGGGCGCTGCAGCAGCTCCTTCGTGCCCTCCAGGCGCTTGGCCGCCTCGCGATCGCCGAGCACCGCCTCGCCGAGCAGATTGATGTTCAGCCGCACGGCATCCCCGCCCGACTTCTCGCGCAACGCCTTCACCGCCGGCCCGAACTTCGAGGGCCGGGCGTCGACGATGAGGTGACCCACCATCGACCGCAGCACCGTCCGGGCGGCCGGCACCACCACCCCGGGCACCACCTCGCCCAGCGTGCCGCCCGCGGTGACCGCGGCGCGGAGGTACCACGCCAGGAACTGCGGCGTCTTCTTGGCCAGCAGCGCCAGGTTCTTGCCGGCCGCCGACACGTCTTCGGGGCGCGCGACGCCATCGACGAACCCCACCGTGAACGCCAGCCCGTCGGGGTCTTTCAGCACGCCCGCCAGCCGCGCGGCCGAGGGATCGACCGCCGCATCTCGGCTCTCGTCGAGCCAGCGACGGGCCAGCTCCACCGACTCGCCGGCCAGATCGGTCGCCGCGGATTCGGGGGTGGTGTCGTTCAGCTCGGCCATTCTTCGAGAATAGGTCGTGGGGGTGCCGACTAGGCTCATGCCATGCGAGCTGTGGACAACTTGCGACCTGTGGAGAATTTCGACGTCGTGGTCGTCGGAGGCGGCCACAACGGGCTCGTCGCCGCCGCCTACCTCGCCAAGGCCGGCCGGAGTGTCTGCGTGCTCGAACGCCTGGACGAGGTCGGTGGTGCCGCGGTCTCCTCATATGCCTTTGCCGGCATGGACGCGAAACTGTCCCGCTATTCCTACCTCGTCAGCCTGCTCCCGGGGCGCGTCATTGAGGAGCTGGGCCTGCGGATCGAGCTCCGCCGCCGCCGTTACTCCTCCTACACCCCTCTTCCCGGCACCGACCGTGGCCTGCTGATCGATCGCGACGACGCCCGGGCGACCCGCGCATCCTTCGCCTCGATCGACGCCGACTCCGACGCCGAGGCCCTCGTCGCCTTCGGTGCCGAGCTCTCCCGGCTGGCCGCCGCCTTCTGGCCGACCCTGCTCGAACCGCTGCCCACGCGCAGCGAGGCCCGGCGGATGCTCGGCGACGACGAGCTCTGGCGCGCTTTCATCGAGCGCCCCGTCGGCGAGGCCATCCGCAGCCGCTTCGCGAACGACCTCGTGCGCGGGGTCGTGGCCACGGACGCCCTGATCGGCACCTTCGCCTCCCTCGACGACGACTCGCTGCGGCAGAACATCTGCCTGCTCTACCACGTGATCGGCGGCGGCACGGGCGACTGGGACGTGCCCGTCGGCGGCATGGGCGCGGTCAGCGGCGAGCTGAGGCGCGCCGCCGAGCGGGCCGGCGCGCAGATCCGCACGGGCGCCGAGGTCACCTCCGTCGACCCCGATGGCCGGGTGACCTATCGCACGGCCGAGGGCGAGTCCCGCCTCGAGGGCGCGGCGATCCTCGCGAACGTGGCGCCCTCGGTGCTGGAGCGACTCCTGGGCGAGGCGGGAGAGCAGACGACGGGCGAGCGGATGCCCGAGGGCGCCCAGGTGAAGGTCAACCTCCTGCTGTCCCGGCTCCCGCGCCTGCTCGACGCCGCGGTGAGGCCGGAGGCGGCCTTCGGTGGCACCTTCCACATCAACGAGACGGCGACCCAGCTGGAGCGTGCGTTCGAGCAGGCGGCCACCGGCGCGGTGCCCGACCCGCTCCCCGCCGAGATCTACTGCCACTCCCTGACCGACCCGAGCATCCTCTCGCCCGAGCTGGCGGCATCCGGCGCCCACACCCTGACCGTCTTCGGACTGCACACACCCCATCGCCTCGGGGCCGGCGCGTCCGAGCTGCAGGCCGCCGTGCTCGCTTCGCTGAACAGCGTGCTGGCGGAACCGATCGAGCCGCTGCTGCTGCGCGACGCCCACGGCGAGCCCTGCATCGAGACGAAGACCACGGCCGACCTGGAGAGCGCTCTCGGACTGCCGGGCGGCAACATCTTCCATGGCGCCCTCGACTGGCCCTTCCTCGACGACGACGAGCCGCGCACGACCCCCGCCGAGCGCTGGGGTGTCGCCACCCGGCATCCGCGCATCCTGCTCTGCGGATCGGGCTCACGCCGCGGTGGGGCGGTCTCGGGCCTCGGCGGTCACAGCGCCGCGATGGCCCTGCTGGAAGACGGACTCGACCGCGACTAGGCGGAGCCGGTCGGGAAGCGGACCGCACACCTCGTCGGAGCGCTCAGCTCCAGACGCTCGGGGCGGCGGCCCGGCTCGGCGGCAGCTGCGCATCCGCACCCCACTGCCGCACCCAGTCCGGGAGCGCGGCGGAGTCCGGTGAGGTGCCGGCCAGGCCGACGAGTTCGTCGACGGTGACCGTGCCGCCGCTGCGCTTGAGGAAGCGCGCACGGATGTAGGCCTGCGCGAAGATCTCCCCCTCCACCACGAAGCGCTGCTCGACGTAGATCGCCTTGGTGTCGAAGCCCAGCACCCGGGTCTGCACGTCGAAGCGCTGCCACAGCTGCAGCGAGCGCCGGAAGCTGATGGTCTCCGACACCACCACCGGGTACCAGCCCACCGCCTGCAGCCGTCTCCACATGCCGCTGCGCACCATCAGGTCCAGGCGCGCGATGTCGAGGATGGAGAGGTAGACGCCGTTGTTCATGTGCCTCAGCACGTCCAGATCCGTCGGCAGCACGCGGAACGGCGTCGACGCGACGTCCCACATGCCCAGCCGCGAGCGGAACCGCGAACGCCAGGACTGGAAGAGGGTTCGGAGGAAGAAATGCACGAGCCCGATCGTAGGGTTCGGCATCCGGGAGCGAAAAGACGTGTGCGGATGTCTACAAGACGGACGGCCGATCGCGGGCGGGCACCGCAGTCGCGCCGACTAAGATCGCCGGGTGGCCGTGCCGAAGATCATCCTCTACTACGTGTTCGCGCCGGTGGCCGATCCCGAGGCCGTGCGGCTCTGGCAGCGCGATCTGTGCGAGTCGCTCGGGCTGCGCGGCCGCATCCTGCTCTCCTCCCAGGGCATCAACGGCACGCTCGGCGGCGAGCTGGACGCGGTCAAGCGCTACCTGCGCAAGACCCGCGAGTTCGCCCCCTTCGCCGGCCTGGACGCCAAGTGGAGCGAGGGCACGGGGCTCGAGCCCGAGCCGGCCTCGCGGCATACCGTCTACCGCCCCAGCACCGATTTCCCGCGCCTGAGCGTGAAGGTGCGCGAAGAGATCGTGAGCTTCGGTGCGCCCGATGAACTGCGCGTCGACGCGCAGGGTGTGGTGGGCGGCGGCGTGAAGCTGCAGCCCGAGCAGCTGCACGAGCTGGTCGACGAGGTGGCGGCTCGCGGCGATGAGGTGGTGTTCTTCGACGGCCGCAACGCCTTCGAGGCCGAGATCGGCCGGTTCCGCGGCGCGGTGGTGCCGGATGTCGCCACCACCCGCGACTTCGTCGCCGAGCTCGACAGCGGGCGGTACGACCACCTCAAAGACCGGCCGGTGGTGACGTACTGCACGGGCGGCATCCGCTGCGAGGTGCTCTCCTCGTTGATGAGCGCGCGCGGCTTCCGCGAGGTGTACCAGCTCGACGGCGGCATCGTGCGCTACGGCGAGACCTATGGCGACAAGGGCCTCTGGGAGGGGTCGCTGTACGTCTTCGACGCCCGCGGATCGATCGCCTTCTCCCCCGGCGCGGCCGTGATCGGCCACTGCGTGCGCTGCGGGAGCGCGACCTCGCGCCTGCAGAACTGCGCCGAGCCGTCGTGCCGGTCGCAGCTCGTGGTGTGCGAGGCGTGCGCGGGTGACTCCTCCCCCATCGGATGCTCGGAGCACGTCCCGGCCTGACTCCCCGGCCCGACTCCGCGGCCGGAACCATCCCCAGGAGGTCCCGCCGCACCCTCGGCACCGTAGGCTCGGCGCATGACCAGCCATGAGCTCATCCACGACCGCGCCGACGAGCTGCTCGCGCTGCACCACGCCCCCCGCATCCTCACGCTCGTGAACGTGTGGGATGTCGCGAGCGCCGCCGCGATCGCCGCCCTCCCCGAGACGAAGGCGCTGGCCACCGCGAGCCACGCGATCGCCGCGTCGTACGGATTCGACGACGGCGAGCGCATTCCGGTCGACCTGATGATCGAGGCCGTCGGCCGCATCGCGCTGTCCACGACCCTGCCCGTCACGGCCGACCTCGAGGCCGGCTACGGCGACCCGGGCGAGACGGTGCGGAGGGCGATCGGCGTGGGCGTGGTCGGCGCGAACCTCGAAGACGGCCTGCGGCCGCACATCGAGTCGGTCGAGAACGTGGCCGAGGTGATGAAGGCCGCCGAGGCCGAGGGCGTGCGCTTCGTGCTGAACGCCCGCACGGATGCGCTGCTGCGACGCGGAGACCGGCCGCTCGACGACGCGATCGAGGACGCCATCGAGCGGGGTCGCGCCTACCTCGACGCGGGGGCCGCCTGCGTCTTCGTGCCGGGGCCGATCGACCGCGGCCTCGCCGAGCGGCTGGTGGAGGGCCTCGGCGAGCGCCGGGTGAGCGTGATCGGCGGGCCCGGATCGCTCACCCCGGCCGAGTACGAACGGCTCGGCATCGCGCGCATCTCCTACGGTCCCTGGCCGCAGCGGGCGGCGCTCACCGCGCTGCAGGACGCCGCGCTCGGGCTCTACGCGGGAGGCGGGCTGCCCGAGGGCACGCGCACCGTCAGCTGAGCCGGCCGAGCAGGCGCTTCGCCTCCCGACGCTGCCGGCGGGCCTCCCGGCGCTCCACCGCCCGGCGGTGCGAGAACTTGCGGGCCTCGGTGCCCGAGAGCGCGAGCAGCACCAGCACGTCGAAGGAGAGCCCCACCAGGTTCGTCTGCAGGGTGATCTGGGGGCCTCCGTTGATGAAGTCGAGCGCGGTGACGAGCACGGCCGCGGCGCTGATGCCCATCCCGGCGAAGCGCGCCCAGTTGTGGCCGTGGTAGATCAGGAAGGCGAGCACGGAGTACAGCGCGCTGATCAGCAGGGCGACCGAGACGAACAGAGCGGCCACCAGCGAGGCCAGGAAGTGCGCGTCGGCGGGGGTGAGCGCCCCGGTGAGGGTGCGAAGGTCGAGTTCGCCGTCGCCGATCGAGAAGGCCACCACCGCGGCGGCGCCGAGCGCCGACAGCACGCGCAGCACCATCAGCAGCACGCCGAGGTAGATCGAGGCCGGGCGGCGGCGCCCGGCGATCGGCGTCTCGGAGAAGACCGCGGAGGGGGTGGGCGCCACCGTGGGCTCCAGAGGCGTCGCCGCCCCGTCGACATCCGTCTCCACCTCGATCTCGCGCAGGTCGACCACCGGCAGGTCGCCGTCGGTGGTGATGGCGTCGCCGCCGCCGTTCACGTGGTGGTAGCCGGTTGAGAAGTTGCGGATCAGCTCCACCGAGGCCCGGTCGTTCGCCTCGATCAGCGTCGAGACGATGTGGTCGCGCTCCTTGTCGGTCTCCTTGTCGATGCGGTGCGTCACCTGCAGGGTGAAGAACGAGATGCCGATGCTGCGGTCGTAGGTGCCGGCCGCCAGCCAGTCGGCCGTGTGCCCGCCGGGCAGCAGCCAGCCCTGGGGGCAGCGCCAGAAGCGCACGTGGTGCCGCTTGGAGGGATTGCCCGACACCTCCTGCTGATAGGTGAAGTCCTGCACGTTGCCGAAGAGGTAGAGCCGGGAGACGGGGGCACCCGGGTAGCTGCGCCGCAGCAGCGTTCCACGCACGGTGCGCAGCGCCGAGGTCAGGCCCATGTCGTCGGCGGTGTGCCAGCCGGCCCGGATCATGGCCGCGTGGATCTGCTGTTCCTCGCCCCGGAAGGCGACGTTCACCGGGTCGCCGAGCAGACCCTCTCGGGTCTTCGCGCGGCCGATGAAGTAGTCGGGAACGTAGAACAGGGTCAGGATGCTGTGCACCCGCGGGAGCAGCAGATAGGCCACCACGAGCCAGAACACGAGCAGGAACCAGAGCTGCTGCCAGCCGCGCGCGAACGACTCCGTGACCACGAGGTACGCCAGCCAGGCGGCCGAGAGTGTGCCCACCAGGAAGAAGGCGCTGTCGACGACGAGTCCGACCGAGCCCCGGAAGGTGCGACGGCGAATGTGCTCGACGAGGCTGGCCTCCTCGAGATCGTCGAGCGAGGGCTCCACGCTCTCGGCCATCGAAGGCATCCTTTCGTCCCTGCGATTCTCGCAGCTTCGCCTGAATGCTGTGACAAGTCGCGACCGCCACCCTAGGCTGGAAAGACGGCCACCACCGCCGTACCCCCCTCCGGACACCGACAGGACACGATCCATGCCCACCGGCGTACCCATCGAATTCGCTCACCTGACGAAGACGTTCGGCTCCGTCGACGCCGTCTCCGACCTCAGCCTCACGGTCGAACCCGGTCAGGTCACCGGGTTCCTCGGGCCCAACGGCGCCGGCAAGACCACGTCGCTCCGGATGCTGCTCGGCCTCGTGCGCCCCACCTCCGGCACGGCGACCTTCGGCGGCACGCCCTACGCGGAGCTCGACTCCCCGCTGGCCACCGTGGGCGCCTCCCTGGAGGCCGCGAGCTTCCACCCGGGCCGATCCGCCCGCAATCATCTCGCCGTCTACGCGCAGGCCGCGGGCCTGCCCAAGACCGCTCCGGATGCGGCGCTGGAGAAGGTGGGACTCTCCGGCTACGCCGATCGCCGGGTGGGCGGCTACTCCCTGGGCATGCGCCAGCGGCTGGGCCTCGCCTTCGCCCTGCTCGGCGACCCGGCGGTGCTCGTGCTCGACGAGCCGATCAACGGCCTCGACCCCGAGGGCATCAAGTGGATCCGCCTGCTGCTGCGCGGCATGGCCGCCGAGGGCCGCACGGTGCTGATCAGCTCGCACCTGCTGAGCGAGGTGCAGCAGACCGTCGACGAGGTGATCATCATCACCCACGGCACGCTCGTGCACCGCGGCGAGCTCTCCAGCCTCGACGTCTCCGACTCGAAGCAGGTGCAGGTGAACGCCGACGACCGCGACCGGCTGGCCGAGGTCGTCCGCTCGGCCGGCTACACGGTCGCGTCGCTGCGCTCGGGGGTGCTGGTGGAGAACGCCGAGGCCGCCGAGATCGGCCGGCTCGCCTTCGACGCGGGCATACCGCTCACGGCCCTCTCGCAGAAGCGCACGGGCCTGGAGGAATCCTTCCTCGCCCTGGTCGGAGAGGAGGGCGCGCTGTGAAGCTCGTCGCGGCCATCCGATCGGAACTCACGAAAGTTCTCAGCACGCGCCTGTGGTGGGTGCTCGCGATCATCATGGTCGGCTACGTGGCGCTCTGCGCCGGCGGCCTCGCGGCCATCCTGAGCGGGGTCGGCACGCGGGCCGGCGGGCCGGTCGTGCCCGAGGCCCAGCTGCCACTGCTCATCTACAGCTTCGCCACCTCGGTGGGCTACGTCTTCCCGGTACTCTTCGGCGCCCTCGCGGTCACCAGCGAGTTCCGCTTCCAGTCGCTCACGCCCACCTTCCTCGCTCAGCCGCGCCGGGTGGTGGCCCTGAGCGGCAAGTTCATCACGATGCTGCTGGTGGGTGCCGTGTTCGGCGTGATCGCGCTGCTGGCCTCGATGGGTGCCGGTGCGGGCGTCCTCGCGGGGTTCGGCGTGGATCCGCTGCTCGGCGAGCCCGAGATCTGGGCCTTCGTCGGGCGATCGGTGCTGGCGATGGCGCTCTGGGCCGTGATCGGCGTCGGCCTCGGCACCCTGGTGCCCAGCCAGGTCGCCGCGATCGTGATCGTGCTGGCGTTCACGCAGTTCCTCGAGCCGCTGCTGCGGTTCGGCTCGAGCATCACCGACTGGTCGGCGCAGCTGGGCCAGTTCCTGCCGGGTGCGGCCAGCGACGCCCTGGTGGGGTCGAGCATCTTCTTGATCGCCACGCCCGCGGGCACCGGTCTGGAGTGGTGGCAGGGCGGGCTCGTGCTCGCCGGCATCGCGGTGGTGGCCACGGTGATCGGCTACGTCACCAGCTGGCGCCGCGACGTGTCGTGAGCCGGTCGCGGGGCTAGCGTGGAGAGCGGATCCGTTCCGCATCCGCCCTCTGTTCGAGGAAGCACGTCCGACGAAGGAGAAGCCGTGGCCGACGCACTCGTGGTGACCGAGAAGGGATCGAGGGCGCAGCTGCTCGAGATCGACGAGCGGGAGTTCTTCGACGGCACCGGCGGCGACCAGGCCGTCGATCTCGACGTGCTGTTCTCCGGCATCAACTACAAGGACGGCCTGGCACTGCTCGGCCGCCCGGGCGTCGTGCGCGAGTGGCCGTTGGTCGCGGGCATCGACGTGGTGGGCCGGGTCGCGGCCTCCGGTTCACCGCGGTTCGCCGTGGGCGACCTCGTGGTGCTGACCGGTGACGGCATCGGCGAATCCCGGCACGGTGGCCTCGCGACGCGGGCGCGGGTGCGACCGGATGCGCTGATCGCGCTTCCCGACAGCATCTCTGCGCAGCGGGCGGCGGCGATCGGAACGGCGGGCTTCACCGCCATGCTCGCCGTGCTGGCGCTCGACGACGCGGGCGTGACTCCGGATGCCGGCGAGGTGCTGGTCACCGGCGCCGCGGGCGGGGTCGGCTCGATCGCGGTGTCCCTCCTCGCGTCGCGCGGCTACACGGTCGTGGCATCCACGGGCCGGGTGCAGGAGCAGGGCGGGTATCTCACCGGGCTGGGGGCCTCGGAGGTGATCGACCGCGCGCCGCTGGGCGAGGCCGGCAAGCCGCTGCAACGCCAGCGCTGGGCGGGCGCCGTCGACAGCGTGGGCAGCCACACCCTCGCGAACATCCTGGCGCAGACGAACTACGGCGGCACGGTCGTGGCCTGCGGTCTCGCCCAGGGTGGCGACCTGCCGGCCAGCGTGATGCCGTTCATCCTGCGCTCGGTCACCCTCACCGGGGCCAACTCGGTGGAGGCGCCGCTCGCGCTGCGGGAGCGGGCGTGGGCCGCGCTGGCGTCGGAGCTCGACCTCGCGGCGCTCGACTCGATGACCGAGACCGTGCCGCTGAGCGGCGCGCTCGAGGTGGCCGAACGGATCCTCGACGGTCAGGTGCGCGGGCGCACGGTGGTCGATCCGGCGCTCTGAGCTGTTCGGTGCGAAGCTGGTCGGTGCCGCGAGGCGGGTGCCGCCGGGGTCAGTCGATGATCTCGGTGCCCTCCAGCGGCGGCAGCCGCAGGGCGCGCAGCAGCTCGATCGAGTGCGAGGTGGTGATGATCAGCCGCGAGAACTCCTGACCCTCGAGGTCGATCACCACCGAGGTGCGGGTGCCCTTGACGAGCAGGAAGTCTTTGCCGTCGTGGAACTTCCACGTGCCCACCGCCAGGGTGAGCGGGATCGCCGCTCCCGGCGCCCGGATGCCGCGCACCCACACCCACGGGTCGTCGGTGAGCGCGGCCGAGCGGATGCTCTCCAGCGGCACCACGAGGTCGGTGCGGCGCAGCGACAGCACCTTCTCGGCGCGGGTGAGACGGATCTCGAGGCGATCGGTGTGGACGAAGAGAACGGCCATGGTCCTAGTCTGCCGTGGCTTGGCTGAAGAAGGGCAGGGTTTGCATCGGCGGGCGATATAACGATTCGGGAATCTATCGGCGGGCTGCCGCGGCGGCCGCCGCCGCGGCCGGCAGGGCGTCGAGGATCCGCCCGATCGCGGCCTCGTCGTGCGCGGCGGTGACGAACCACGCCTCGTAGACCGAGGGCGGGAGCGAGACCCCGGCGTCGAGCATCGAGTGGAAGAACGGAGCGTAGCGGAACGCCTCCTGCTGCTGCACCTGCGCGTAGTTCCGCGGTGCCACGTCGGAACCGAAGGTGAAGCTGAACAGGTTTCCGGCCCGCTGCACGCTGTGCGCGACCCCGGCCGCCGTGAGCGCCTCCGACACCGCCGAGGAGACGGTGCCGGCCGTGGCGTCCAGCGCGGCGTAGACCGAGGCGTCGGCCAGGCGGAGGGTGGCGAGCCCTGCGGCCACCGCCACCGGATTGCCCGAGAGTGTGCCGGCCTGGTACACCGGGCCGAGCGGCGCGAGGTGGTCCATCACGTCGGCCCGCCCGCCCAGCGCGGCCAGCGGCATCCCGCCGCCCACCACCTTGCCGAAGGTCACGAGGTCGGGCACGTACGCCGGCACGGGAAGCTCGTCCGGAGCATCCTGATGCGGTTCGGCCACCGGGTGACCCGGATTCTCCAGGCCCCACCAGCCCGCGGGGCCCACCCGGAACCCGGTGAGCACCTCGTCGACGATCAGCAGCGAGCCGTGGGCGTGCGCGATGTCGGCGAGAGCCGCGTTGAAGCCGGCCGCCGGCGGCACCACGCCCATGTTGGCCGGCGCCGCCTCGACGATGATGGCGGCGATCTCGTCGCCGCGCGCCGAGAACACCTCGCGCACGGCCCCGAGGTCGTTGTAGGGCAGCACGATCGTGAGGGCGGCCGTGGCGGCGGGGACGCCCGCCGAGGCGGGGAGGGCGAGCGTGGCGAGCCCCGATCCGGCCTCCGCCAGCAGCGAGTCGGAGTGCCCGTGGTAGTGGCCGGCGAACTTGATCAGCACGTCGCGGCCGGTGAACCCGCGGGCCAGCCGGATGGCGGTCATCGTGGCCTCGGTGCCGGTGGAGACGAGGCGGAGTTTCTCGACCGGGTGCACACCGCCGGCCTCCACGCGCCCGCGCACGAGCTCGGCCAGATCGGTCTCGGCCGGCGTCGTGGCGCCGAACGAGAGCCCGCGCGCGGCGGCCTCCTGCACGGCGGACACCACCTCGGGGTGCGCGTGGCCGAGGATGGCGGGGCCCCACGAGCTCACCAGGTCGACGTACTCGACGCCCTCCGAGTCGGTGACATACGGCCCGCGCGCGGAGACCAGGAAGCGGGGGGTGCCGCCCACCGAGCGGAAGGCGCGCACGGGCGAGTTGACGCCGCCCGGGATGGAGCGCTGGGCCCGCTCGAACTGCTCGGCGTTGCTCACGCCGAGCGACGCGGCGGTGGTGGTGTCTGTGACCGCGGTCATGCGGATCCCTGTCATGCTGATCCCTTCAGAGCACGGGCGACCTCGACCGCCCAGTAGGTGAGCACCGCGTCGGCGCCGGCGCGGCGGATGCTCACGAGCGATTCGAGGATGGCGCGCTCCCGATCGATCCAACCGTTGGCCGCGGCGGCCTCGATCATCGCGTACTCGCCCGACACCTGATACGCCCAGACCGGCACGGGAACGGCCGCTGACACGTCGGCGACCAGATCCAGGTAGCTGAGCGCGGGCTTCACCATCACGATGTCGGCGCCCTCCTCCACGTCGAGCACGGCTTCGCGCAGGCCTTCGCGGCGGTTCGCGGGGTCGAGCTGGTAGGTCTTGCGGTCGCCGCGCAGCGTCGATCCGACGGCCTCCCGGAACGGGCCGTAGAAGGCGGAGGCGTACTTGGCGGCATAGGCGAGCAGGGCGACCTCCTCGAAGCCCTCGGCGTCGAGCGCGGTGCGCACCGCCGCCACCTGGCCGTCCATCATGCCGGAGAGGCCGAGCAGCTGAGAGCCCGCGCGCGCCTGCTCGAGCGCCATGTCGCGATAGCGCAGCAGCGTGGCGTCGTTGTCGACCGCGCCGCGGGCGTCGAGCACGCCGCAGTGGCCGTGGTCGGTGAACTCGTCGAGACAGAGATCGGTCTGCACCACGAGGGCGTCTCCCACCTCGGCCGCCACGACGCGGGTGGCGGCGTTGAGCACGCCGTCGGGGTCGGTGGCCGCGGTGCCCTGAGCGTCTTTGGCCTGGTCGGCCGGCACGCCGAACAGCATCACCCCGCCGAGGCCGGCCTCCGCCGCCTCGGTGACAGCGGCCTTCAGGCTGTCGAAGCTGTGCTGCAGCACGCCGGGCATGGAGGTGAGCGCAACGGGCTCCACCACGTCGTCGCGCACGAACAGCGGCAGCACGAGTTGCGCCGGATCGATCCGCGTCTCGGCGACCAGCCGGCGCATCGCCGGGGTGGAGCGGAGCCGGCGCGGCCGGACATCGGGGAACGATCCTGAACTCATGTCTCCAGCCTATGCCGACCGTGCTGGACGTCGGCCGCCTGTGCAGAGCCGGCCCGTTCTCCACAGGGCGCGACAATTAAGTCGAACACATGTTCGAATGTGCGTACGATGGCGACATGAACATCGACTTCCAGACCTCGCTCTTCGACGACCTCGACGCCGACCCCGGCCTGGAGGGTCTCGGGGGCACCGTGCAGCGCACCGTGCTCGGCGACGGGGCCTGGATCGACCTGCGGCCGGGGTGGGTCTCCAACTCCGACGCGCTGTTCGAGCGCCTCGCGGTCGACGTGCCCTGGCAGGCCGACCGGCGGGAGATGTACGACCGCGTGGTGGAGGTGCCCCGGCTCGTCTCCCGCTTCGGCGCCGGGTCGGTCTACCCCGATCTCGTGCTCACCCGGGCTCAGGATGCTCTGAACGAGCACTACGGGCGCCCGCCCGGTCAGGTGTTCCAGACGGCCGGGCTGTGCTTCTACCGCACCGGCGACGACAGCGTGGCCTGGCACGGCGATCGGGTCGGTCGCACCATCGATCGCGACACGATGGTGGCGATCGTGTCGGTGGGGGCGGCCAGAACCCTCTCCGTCCGGCCGAAGGGCGGAGGCGAGACGCTGCGCTTCCCGGTCGGGCACGGCGATCTGGTGGTGATGGGCGGCAGCTGTCAGCGCACCCACGAGCACGCCGTGTTGAAGACCAAGCAGGCGGTCGGGCCGCGCATCAGCGTGCAGTTCCGGCCGGTGTGGCCCAGGTGAGGCCCGGTGGAGACGGCCGGCCCCGCACTCAGAAGTCGGAGCGGTCGTCCTCGTCGCGGTCCTCGGCGCGGCGGGCGTTGGCCACCTCGATCACCGAGTTGATCAGCGATTCGGAGGAGCGGCCCTTGGCGATCACGTCCACCCGAAGGCCGTAGGCGCGCGCGTCGTCGGCCGTGCGCGGGCCGATCGCGGCCACGAGCGTCGATTCCGGCACCGGCCCCAGCTGAAGCTGCACCTGCTCGGCGACGGATCCCGAGGTCACGAAGACCGCGTCGATCGCCCCGGCGGCCACGTCGGCGCGGATCTGCGGATCGACCTCCACCCCGATGGTGCGATAGGCCACGACCGACTCGACGGTGTGGCCGCGCTTGATCAGCCCCTCGGTGAGCACCGGTTTCGCGATGTCGCTGCGGAGCGTGAGCACGCGCAGCTCCGGGCCGAACTGCTCGAAGCGCTTGAGCTCGCGCAGCAGGCCCTTCGCGGAGTTGTCCTCCGGCGGCACGAGGTCGACCTTGTACCCGGCCGCGGTGAGGGCGGCGGCGGTCGTCTCGCCGACGGCGGCGATGTGGGTCTCCGGCGGAACGACGGCCTGGTGGGCGGTGAGCACGTCGACCGTCGTCGCACTGGTCATGGTCAGCCAGTCGAACGAGCCGGCGGCGAGGGCCTGCAGGGCGCGCTCGAGGGTCTCGGCGTCTTCGGTGGGAGCGAAGTTGATCATCGGCGCGACGATCGGTTTGGCGCCGACGGCCCGCAGGTCGGCCGCGACGCCGTGGCCCCACGGTCCACCACGGGGAACGAGGATGCGCCAGCCGCCGAGCGGGCGCTGCGACCAGGCGGTCACTCTGCGCCGCCCGGGCCGAGGGGTGCGATCTCGGCAGCCCCGTCTTCCATCAGCTGGGCGGCCACGGCCTGGCCGAGCAGGTCGGCCACGAGCAGATCGTCGCCCAGGAGGCTGGCGGATCGCTCGCAGCCCAGCTCGGCGGCGCCGTCGGCCTGGTAGACGGTGGCCGAGAGGTGGAGTTCGTCGTCGGCGACGGTGGCCGCAGCCCCGATCGGAGCCGCGCATCCCGCCTCGAGGGCAGCGAGCACCGCACGCTCGGCGAGGATCGCCGTGCGTGTGGGCGGGTGTTCGATGCTCAGCAGTTCGGGGATGCTGTCTCCCTCTCGGGTCTCGATCGCGAGCGCACCCTGGCCCGGCGCAGTGGGCCAGAGATCGAGTGCGAAGAGTTCGGATGCTGCGTCCAGCCTACCCAGCCTACCGAGCCCGGCTGCCGCGAGCACCACGGCGTCCAGGTCGCCGTCCCGCACGCGACCGAGACGGGTGTCGACGTTGCCGCGGATGTCGACGATCCGCAGATCGGGCCGGAGCGAGAGCAGTTGAGCCACCCGGCGCGGCGAGCCGGTGCCCACCGAGGCGCCTTCGGGCAGCTCGTCGAGGGTGAGTCCGTCGCGGGTGCAGAGGGCGTCGCGCGGGTCTTCGCGCTCGGGGACGGCGCCGAGCACGAGACCGTCGTACGGCGCGGTGGGCAGGTCTTTGAGCGAGTGCACGATCAAGTCGCACTCGCCGGCGAGCAGGGCCTCGCGGAGCGCACTGGCGAAGACACCGGTGCCGCCGAGGCTGGCCAGCGACTCCTTGGAGCGGTCGCCCTCGGAGGTGATTATGATCGTCTCGATCTCGATCCCGGTCGCCTCCGTCAGCGCAGCGACGACGTGGCCGGTCTGGGCGCGCGCCAGAGCGCTGCCCCGTGTCGCCACGCGCAGTGCTCCGCTCATGCTCCCGCCCTCCTGCCAGCCTACGGCGCGATCCCGGAGAGCGCGGGCTTGAAGCCCAGTCGCACGTTTTCACAGCACCCGGGGCGGCACACGTCGTACCACGGACCGAGATCGGTCACGGCGGGGCGCTCGGCCACGGGCGTGCCGTTCACGCGTTCCAGCACCAGGTCGACCAGCCCCGCCACGTAGGAGGGGTCGACGCCCGGCGTCGGCACGCGAACGCCGAACAGATCGTGCTCGGCGCACGACTCGAGGGCCTCGTTGTCGAGGTCCCACATGACCTCCATGTGGTCGCTCACGAACCCGAGCGGCACGATCACCACGGCCTTCACGCCCTTGGCGGGGAGTTCGGCGATGGCGTCGTTGATGTCGGGCTCGAGCCACGGCTGGCTCGGCGGGCCCGATCGAGACTGGTAGACCAGCTGCCAGGGCACCTCGCTCGCACCCGCCGCGGCGAGCATGACGACCTCGGCCACGGCCCGGTGCTGCGCCGCGTAGGCGCCGTCCGGCCCGAACCCGCGGGAGGCCGGGCCCGAGCGCTCGGCGTCGGCGCTCGGGATCGAGTGCGTGGTGAAGAGCACCTCGATCTCGCGCGTCGGATCGATGCCCTCGAAGCGCTCGCGGACGTCGGCGAGCGCCTTCCCGACGCCGTCGATGAAGGGCTGCACGAAGCCGGGGTGGTCGAAGAACTGGCGCACCTTGTCGATCGTGATCGTGCCGCCGAGGCCCGTCTCGTCCAGGGCGATCGCGAAGTCCTCGCGGTACTGCCGGCAGCTCGAGTAGGAGCTGTAGGCGCTCGTGGCGATCGCGATCAGGGTACGGAAACCACGCTGATCCGCTTCGGTGAGGGCGTCGCGGAGGTACGGATCCCAGTTGCGGTTGCCCCAGAGCACCGGCAGGTCGATGCCACGGCCGGCGAGCTCCGCCTCGAGGGCGGCCTTGAGCTCGCGGTTCTGCGCGTTGATCGGGCTGATGCCGTCGAAGGCGCGGTAGTGGTGCGCCACCTCCTCGAGCCGCTCGTCGGGGATGCCGCGGCCGCGGGTGACGTTGCGGAGGAAGGGGATGACGTCGTCTTGCCCCTCCGGGCCGCCGAAGGAGGCGAGCAGGATGGCGTCGTAGGCCACCGGCTCGGTGACGTGCTCCGGTCCGGATGCGGCGGCCGGGCTCGCGTTGGGCACGATCCGGGCGCTCACTGCAGCACCTCGACGATCTCGGCGGTGTCGATGCGCCGTCCCGTGAAGAACGGGACCTCCTCGCGCACGTGCATCCGCGCATCCGTCGCCCGCAGGTGACGCATCAGGTCGACCAGGTTCATGAGGTCGTCGTCTTCGAGGGCGAGGATCCACTCGTAGTCGCCCAGGGCGAAGGAGGCCACCGTGTTGGTGAGCACCGAGCGGTACTGCGCACCCTTCCGGCCGTGGTCGGCCAGCATCGCGCGTCGCTCCTCCTCGGGCAAGATGTACCACTCGTAGGAGCGCACGAAGGGGTAGACGGTGAGCCAGGCGGCCGGTTCCTTGCCGCGCATGTAGGCCGGCAGATGGTTGGCCGAGAACTCGGCGTCGCGGTGCACGCCCATCGCGTTCCAGGTGGGGAGGAGGTCGACGAACACGCGCGTGCGGCGCAGCTGGCGCAGGGCCCACTGCAGGGTCTCCGGCACACTGCCGTGCAGCCACACCATCACGTCGGCGTCGGCGCGCAGGCCCGAGACGTCGTACAGGCCGCGCACCATGACGTCTTCCGCCTCGACCGAGGCGATCGTGTCGTCGAGCTGCGCGATGGCATCCGGAACCTCGGCGCCGTCGAGGAAGAGCGGGGCGTCGGGGTTGCGGCGGAACACCGCCCAGAGCGTGTAGCCGATGACCGGCACCGCCTCCGAGTCCTCCACATCGCGGGCGGCCGACGGCTGGGCATCGGTGTGGACGGTCGACTGGACTGTCGGGTCAGTCATGTTCCTCTTCGTTCGTGATCGTGGTGCGGTGACGCGATGATGCGGGGCGTGCGGATGCTCGGGCGGGCGGCACGCTACTTCTTGCCGGCGAAACGGAAACCGAGCACGGCGGCGGCCCCGACGGCCACGACGGCTCCGGCCAGCACCGTGCCGAACACGACCGGGTTGTCGTGCCGCAGGCGGTTGACGCTGCTCTTCAGCCGGTGGGCCGCGTGGCGGGCCTGCTTGGGCACGTTGAGCTTGAACTCGATCGCGTCGAGCGTGGCGCGCAGGTCGGCGCGGTTCTTCTCGATGTCGGCGAGCAGTTCGGCCTTGGAGCGCTGGGGGGCCTCGTCGGCCGGGGTCTGGCCCGTCTTCGCCACTTCACTCATCACTGACCCAATCCTTTGACGGTGTTGATGTCTTTCTTGATGCTCGTGATGGCCTCTTCGGGGATGGGCGGCACGCCCTTCTTCACCGACGAGACGCCCACGAGGGCCAGGATGCCGGCGAGCACCAGCAGGGCACCGGCCACGATCAGGGCCGAAGCCCAGGCCGGCAGCACCGTGGCTAGGCCGAGCACCGCTGCGGCCACGAGCGTCGCGAGCGCGAAGAACGCGAACAGGGCGGCGGCCACGAACAGGCCGATACCGATGCCGAGCTTCGCGAGGCGTGCGGTCAGCTCGCGCTTGAGGTTCTCGATCTCGTCCTTGAGCAGCTGGATGACCAGCGTGGGCAGCTCGGCGAACAAGGAGACGAGCGAGCGGCGCGCTCGTTTGTCGCGTTCTTCGGTCACGGTGCCTTCTCCTACTCGTCGTCGGCGGTGTCGGCAGCCGACTTGCCGGCCGGCTTCGTCGAGGCGGTCGAGGTGGCGGCGGAACCGGCCGCACCGCTCTTCGCGCCACCGGCCGGCTTGGCCGAGGAACCGGCGGCGCTCTTCGCGGGCGTGGCCCGGGTCGATCCGACCGACGCGGCCGCGCGCGAGGAGGACGCAGAGGTGCTCGGCTCACGGCCGATCAGGGCGCCGAGGGCACGCCGTACCTTCACCGAGAGGTCGGCCTTCACGGCGTCGACCCGCGCACCGGCGAACTCCTGCACCTTGTCCACACCCGACTGCACGGCGGGCGTGTTCCAGACCTTGTCCGCTCCGGCCTTGATCTGCTCGTAGCGCTCACGCCCCGCCCGAGTTCCCAGCACATATCCCGTTGCCAGCCCGACGACGAAGACGATCTTTCCGCGCATTACTACTCCGATCGATCACGAACACAGGGTCTTCACCAGCGTAGTCCCCCCGCCCCGAGGCCGCATGGCGTCGATTGCCAGGTTCCGGGCGGGCGACGGGCGGGCGTCACCGTGCGAGACGGCGCAGGCCCCGCGTCCTGCCGGTCCCGGGTCAGGCGCGAGGTGCGCGGTGGTCTCCGCGCAGTTCGGCGGCGACTCCGGATGCGACTGCTCGCGCCTGCTCCACGGTGGCGGCGAGGCCGGTGCCGGCCACCCACGCCCCGGTGACGTCCAGACCCGGCACCTCGTCCACGCCCGCGAGCAGGCGGCGCACCCGCGCCTTGTGGCCGACGGTCGCGAAGGCGAGCGAGTCGGTCCACTCCGTCACCGCGAACCCGGCCACCGAGGCCTCCGCGAGCGGCACGCCGAGCAGGGTGCTCGCGTCGTCCAGGGCTCCGGCGAGCGTCACCTCCGGGCCGGCGGCGTGCCCCCGGCCGTACGACAGGCGCAGCACGTGCCGGTGCGCCGGCAGCGCGTCGGCCAGCCAGCGCCACTTCGCACTCGAGTGCGTGAGCGCCTTGGCGGCGACGCCCGGGGTGTCCTCGCCCACGAGCACGCCGGTGCCCCGCGGATGCGCGTCCAGGCGCGGCTCGTCCACCACGATCGTGGCGAGCGTGATCGAGGCCGGCTCGGGCCACTCCCCCGCCGGCGGCAGCACCTCGGGGGCGATCTCGCCCAGCAGGCGCAGTCCGCCGCGGAACCCGGTGGCCACGAGCACGGCCCGGGCCGCGACGCCCGTCCGCGATGCGGCCGGTGCGTCGGCGGCATCCGGCTCGCCACCGCCCTCGACGCCCGTCGCCGGCACGCTCTCCAGCTCGACCCGCCAGCTCGCGGCGACCGCGCCCGAGGCGCCGGCATCCGGAACCGCCGCGGTCGTCGCATCCGGGGCCGTCGCCGTCTGGCCGACCCGCGACACCGTGGCCGCCCGCGTGCGTGTGCTGATCTGCACGCCGTAGAAGCGGCAGTCGGCCTCGAGCGCCTCGACGAGACGGTAGACGCCCCCCGAGATGCCCTGCACGAGCGAACCCGCGGGCGCCTGCTCGCGCAGCGCCATCACGGCGCCGGAGAGCGAGCCCTGCGTGGTCATGGCCTGTGTGAGACCGGGCGCGACCGCGTGCACGTCGACCACGCCGGGATCGGCGGAGTGCACACCGGCGACCACCGGGGTCACGAGCCGGTCGAGCACCTTCTGCCCCATCCGGCGGCGCACGATGTCGCCGAGGTCGGTCTCGGCGCGCACCCGCACGAGCGGCATCAGGCGGTCGAGGTAGGCGCGCAGCGATCCGCCCCAGCCGAGGATGCGGCGCACGTCGTCGGCGAGCGGCGAGCCCGGGATGCCGAGCACGCCCGCAGCGGGGAGGGGGGCGGCGCCGCCGTTCCAGGTGACCCAGGCGCCGGCGGCATCCGGGGTCACGATGTCGTCGGCCAGACCGAGATCGGTGGCGAGGCCGGCGACGGTTCCCTTGCGGACGGCGAAGCTCTCGGCTCCGGCGTCGAGGGCGATGCCGGCCACCTCGTGCCGGGCCACGAACCCTCCGAGCACGGGCCGCTCCTCCACGAGCAGCACCGACTGGCCGAGGTGCGCGAGCTGGCGGGCGGCCACCAGGCCGGCCACGCCGCCGCCGATCACGACGACGTCGACCGAGCCGGGGATGTCGTCGCCGGAGCCGCCGTCGCGCGAACCGGGCACGGCGGCCGATCCCGCATCCGTCATCTCAGGCCTCCCGGCCCTGCGCGTGCACGAGCTCGACGATGCGGGTCAGCACCGCCGGGTCGGTCTCCGGCGGCACCCCGTGCCCCAGGTTCAGAACGTGCGCGGGGGCGCTCCGGCCGCGGCGCAGCACGTCGAGCACGTGCGCCTCGAGCACCTCCCACGGCGCCGCGAGCAGCGCGGGGTCGATGTTGCCCTGCACGGTCACGCCGCCGCCCAGCCGCGCCGAGGCCTCGTCCAGCGGCAGCCGCCAGTCCACGCCCACCACGTCGGCGCCCACGGCGTGCATCTCTTTCAGCACCTCGCCGCTGCCCACGCCGAAGTGCACCACCGGCACGTCGAGGTCCCGGATCGGCGCGAGCGCCTTCGCCGAGAACGGCGCCACGCGCTGCACGTAGTCGGCGCGGGAGAGCGAGCCCACCCACGAGTCGAACAGCTGCGCGGCGCTCGCACCGGCCAGCAGCTGGGCGCGCAGGAAGGCGCCGGTCACCGCGGCGGCCCAGTCGAGCAACCCCTCCCAGGCCTCGGGGTCGGCGTGCATGAGCGTGCGGGCGCGGATGTGGTCTTTCGACGGCCCGCCCTCCACGAGGTAGGCCGCGAGGGTGAAGGGCGCGCCGGCGAAGCCGATCAACGGAGTGCGGCCGAGCGCGGCGACGGTCAGGGCGACACCGGCCTGGATGGCCGAGAAGTCGGCGCCGGCCGGATCCGGCAGCGCCTGCACGTCGGCGAGGGTGCGCACCGGCTTCGCGAGCACGGGGCCGCGGCCGGGCTCGATCTCCACGTCGACGCCCGCCAGGCGCAGCGGGATGACGATGTCGCTGAAGAAGATGCCGGCGTCGACCCCGTGCCGGCGCACCGGCTGCAGGGTGATCTCGCTGGCCATCGCCGGGTCGAGACAGGCGTCGAGCATCCGGGTTCCGACCCGCAGTTCGCGGTACTCGGGCAGCGAGCGGCCGGCCTGGCGCATGAACCACACGGGGGTGATCGGGCCCCGCCTGCCGCGGTAGGTGGTGATGAGCGGGGAGTCGGCCGTGCGGCCGTCGGAGAGCGGATGCGTCGCGGGCAGAGTCACCGCCACATCCTACGGCGGGCGATGGGGACTTCTGCCCATGGGCCCGGCGGCGCGCGGGTGGTAGACAGGGGTCGATACAAGGGGGCGCCATGAGCGACGACGAGACCACTGCAGACCACGACCAGAACGATCCCGCGAAGACGAACGGATCGGGCGGGCAGCCGGGCGCCACGCCGCCGCCGCCACCCCCCGCACCTCCGGCCGCCCCGCCCGCGTACCCGGCGGCGCCCGCCCAGAACCAGCGCCACCCGGGTTACACGCCGGAGCAGCTGGCGCAGTCCCAGCCCCAGCCCCAGCCCCAGCCCGGCTACGGGACTCCGCAGCCCGGCCAGCCGTACGCTCCCGGCCAGCCCCATCCGGGCTACGGTCCCGGGGCCGCTCAGGCCCCGCAGCCGCACCCGGGGTACGGCCCCGCATCCGGAGCCCCCGGTGCGGACGGCGCCCCGCCCAAGAAGCGCGGGCTCGGCGCCGGCGCCCTGATCGCCATCATCGGTGGCGGGGTGGCGCTGATCATCGTCATCATCGTGGTGATCGCCCTGGTCGCCAACAGCATCGCGGCCACCAACGCCGCGAATGCCCGCAAGCCCTCCGACACGGTGGTGAGCTACCTCACCGCGCTGAGCGAGGGCGACGCCGAGACCGCGCTCGGACTGCTCGGCACCGCGCCCGACGACGACACGCTGCTCACCGACGAGGTGCTCGCGGCCTCCAACGAGCTCGCGCCGATCACCGACATCGAGGTCGTGCAGCAGGTGGGCGACGAGGGATCGGCCGACGTCACGGTCGGTTACCTCCTCGGCGGTGACCCGGTTCAGGCCGAGTACTCGGTGCTCGACTACGACGGCGACGGCGAGTGGCAGGTCAGCGGCGGCACCGGCTACATCAGCACGGCGAAGTTCGACGGCATCGGACTGACCGTCAACGGCGTCTCGGTGGAGGGCGACGAGGTCGAGGTCTTCCCCGGCGCCTACGCGCTCGCGACCGACCTCCCCAACTTCACGCTCGCGGGAACCACGACCGTCGTCGTGACGGCGCCGTTCGAATCCGGCGACACCGGCGACATCGAGCCGGTGCTGTCGGATGAGGCGCTGCAGCAGTTCCGCAGCCTGGTGACCGCGGCGGCCAACGAGTGCCTGGCCTCCACCACCCTGGCCGCCGGCTGCGGACTCGAGCTGCCCGCCACGCTCGACGACGGCACGAGCCTGGTCGACGGCACGATCAAGCGCACCCTCTCGGCCGACGGCCAGACCACGCTGAGCTCGCTCGAACCGACGCTCAGCTACGACAACCCCACCCTCGCCCAGGGCGACTACATCGGCTCGGTCGACGTCACCGCGCAGTGCAGCCAGGGCGGAGCATCCGGAACCTGCGACCTGATCTTCGCCCCGTCGCTCGGCTCCCCCTCGGTGGACATGGCCAGCGACAACCTCACGGTGCTCTGGGACTGACCGCGAACCCGGGGTCCGCCGGGGCAGCTCCCGGCGGACCTCGGGCCCTCGGCTCATCTCAGGAATAACGGGCGTACAATCGTTCAGTGCTCATCTGCCTGACCGCGAATCACCGGAACGCGGGCTTCGACCTCCTCGAGAAGCTGTCGGTGGGCACCGCAGACGTGGCCAAGAGCCTCGTGACCGAGAGCGATTTCGTGCAGGGCGCGGTCGTTCTGGCCACCTGCAACCGCTTCGAGGCCTACCTCGACATCGACGAGCCCCTCACCGCCGGCCTCTCGCTGGCCGTCGAGCAGGCCGCGGAATCGTTCAGTGCGGCATCCGGAACCGACGTCGACGAGCTGCGCGACAGCCTCACCCTGCTCTGCGGCGACGGCGTGGCCGACCACCTGTTCGCGGTGTCGTCGGGCCTGGAGTCGGTGGTCGTCGGCGAAGACGAGATCGCCGGTCAGGTGAAGCGGGCACTCAGCACCGCGCGGATCGAGGGCACCACCTCCTCCGACCTGGAGCGGCTGTTCCAGCGCGCCTCGCAGACCTCGCGCGGTGTCAAGACGAAGACCGGCCTCGGCGGTGCCGGGCGTTCGCTCGCCCGCCTCGCCCTCGACCTCGGCGAGAGCCGGGTCACCGACTGGGCCGCCACCCGCGTGCTGCTGGTCGGCACGGGGCAGTACGCCCGCGTCACACTCGCGAACCTGCGCGACCGCGGGGTCACCGACATCCGGGTGTATTCGCCGTCGGGCCGCGCGGCCGTGTTCGCCGCCAAGCAGGAGCTCGTGCCGGTGCCCGCCGACGGCTTCCTCGAGGCCGTCGCCACGGCCGACGTGGTGATCACCTGCAGCACGGCGGCCACCGTCGTGCTGGATGCCGACCACCTGCGCGCCGCGGCCTCACTTCCCGGCGCCTTCAGCCGCCGGCTCATCATCGACCTCGGTCTGCCGCGCAACGTCGACCCCGCCGTCGCCGGTGTGGCCGGATCCGAGCTGCTCGACCTCGAGACCATCAGCCTGCACGCGCCGCTCGACGAGCTGAACGCCGAGTCGGATGCCCGCGCGCTGGTCGACCAGGCGGCGGCGGAGTACCGCGCCGGCAAGGCCGAGTCGGCCGTCACCCCCGCGGTCGTCGCTCTGCGCTCGCACCTGTTCGACCTGCTCGACGCCGAGATCGGGCGCTCGCGCACCTCGGCCATCGCCACCGCGGCGACCGCCGACCCGTCCGCGACCGTGCTCGCGGCGGCCGCCGCCGAGCAGACCGAACGGTCACTGCGGCACCTGGTGGGCGTCATCCTGCACTCCCCCTCGGTGCGTGCCCGCGAACTGGCGCGCGAAGGCCGGGCCGACGAGGTGTTCGCCGCCGTCGAGACGCTCTTCGGTCTCGGCTCCGCGGCCGCCCTCCGCTCGGAGATCGCCGCCCAGGCGGATGCCGCCGCGGCAGCATCCGGAGCCGTCACGCTCGACGACTACCGCACCGGCACCGACCGCGCCTGATCCTCGTGCGACGGCCCTCCCCCTCCGTGGCGTTGCCTCATACGGCCGTCGTTCCGCGGGGATCCCGGCCGTTCGAGGCGACTCGGTGACGGCGTCGAGGGCTGCCCTGCCGCCGATCGCCGTGGCCGCGCTGGCGCTCGTGCGCGAGCGGCGGGTGCTGATGGTGACCGCGCGGGCGCGCGAGGTGCACTACATGCCGGGCGGCAAGATCGATCCGGGCGAGACCGCCGCCGAGGCCGTGCTGCGTGAGGCGCGGGAGGAGATCGGCGTGGCGGTCGACCCGGCGAGCCTCGACGAGCTGTTCACGGTGAGCGTGCAGGCGCACGGCGAGCCCGAGGGGCGGCTGGTGCACATGCAGGTGTTCCGGGGCGAGACGACGGATGCTCCGGTCGCCTCGAGCGAGGTCGACGCGGTGCACTGGGTCACCACGGCCGACCTCGACCGCTGTCCCCCGGCCGGCGCCGAGACCCTCCGCCGCCTGGCCGCCCTCGACCTGATCGACTGATCTCCCTCACACCGACAGACCGAGTGCCGCGCAGACGCGCTCCACGTCGGTCTCGTCGTTCCAGACGTGGAACGCCACCCGCACCCGGCCCGACCGCGACGAGGCGGCGATGCCGGCCTCGGTGAGCGCGGCGATCGCGCGGCCGTCCTCATCCGGCCAGGTCACGATCGCGCTGTGCGCCTCGGGCACCCCGAGCCGGCAGCAGAGCGCATCCGCGAGTCCCACGCAGTGGCGGCGGATCTCCTCCGCATCGGCCGAGGCGAACAACTCGAGCGACTCGGCCGCGCCGATCCAGGCCTGCCAGGCGGGCGAGACGTCGAAGCGGCGGGCGGATCCGGCCAGTCGCATCCCCGGTCCGTAGCACGAGCCCCATACGTCGTCCCCGCTGTACCAGCCGGCCGAGTTCGGCACGAGCTGCGCGGCGAAGGCCGGGCGCAAAGTTGTGAAGCAGCATCCGCGGGGCGCGCAGAGCCACTTGTAGGAGTGGCACACGGTGGCGTCGAAGCGGGAGGCGTCGACCGGCATCCAGCCCACCGCCTGCGTGGTGTCGCAGAAGGTGGCGGCTCCGTGCGCGGCCGCCGCCTCGAGCACGGCGTCGACGTCGGCCACCGCGCCCGTGGCCGACTGCACCAGCGAGAACGACACGAGCGCGGTCTCCGGGCGGATGCTCGCCGCCAGGGCGTCGAGCGGAACGCAGCGCACCGAGAGGTTCCCCCGCTGCTCCTGCACCAGGAAGGGGAACACCATCGAGCTGAAGTCGCCCTCCACGACGAGCACCTCGGAGCCGGCCGGCAGCGACGACGCGATCATCCCCGCCGTCACCGAGGCCTGCGAGCCGACCGCCACCTGGTCGGCCGGCACGCCGCTCAGCCGGGCGAAGGCCTCGCGCGCCCGCTCGACCGCGACGCCGTACGAGCCGGGATCGCGGTGGCCCTCCGCGAAGGCGGCCAGGTCGGCCGTGAGCGCGTCGACCGCCTCGCGCGGCGGCACCCCGATCATGCAGGCCGAGAGGTACCCGGGCCGCACCGCGAAGTGCTCGCGCAGCGCGGCGAGCGAGAGCGGGGTCGCCGTGGCTTCTCGTGTCATGGCTCCAGCCTCGCGACCCGCCATTCATTCGACAAGAGCCGATTTGGGATGTTCGGCATCACATCCGGTTATGGATCTGTCGTACCCTATGGCTGTGACCCTCACCCCGCTCGCCGGCACCTTCGACCTCGATTCGCAGACCCTTCGCGTGGTGGCGGCGATCGCCGACTACGGCTCCATCACGCGGGCCGCGGCCGTGCTCGGCTTCAGCCAGCCGGCGCTCAGCCAGCAGCTCAAACGCGTCGAATCGCGCATCGGCATGCCGCTGGTCACGCGCGCCGGTCGCGGCATCCGGCTGACGGATGCGGGCGAGGTGCTCGCCCGTCACGCGGAGGTGGTGCTCGGGGCGCTGGATGCGGCCGCCGGTGAGCTGGCCGACCTGTCGGGCCTGCGCACCGGGCGCGTGCGGCTGGCCGCGTTCCCTTCGGCGTCGTCGACCATCGTGCCGCGGCTGATCCGGGCGATGGGGGTCGAACACGAGGGCGTGCGGTTCACCTACCTCGAGGCCGAGCCGCCCGAGGCGGTCGTGGCCGTGCGGGACGGCCTCAGCGACGTGGCGATCGCGTTCCACTACCCGGCCGATCCGAACGACGCCTTCGCGGCCGGTACCGAAGGGCTCGTGGTGACCGAGCTGCAGCGTGACGATCTCGTGCTGCTGGCGCCGGAAGGGCATCCGGCGCTGCGGGGCGGAGTCGCGGCATCCGGAACCCGCGGCGGCGCGGGCGACGACCACGGGCTCGACTCCACCGCCGTCGACCTGGCCGTGCTGCGCAACGAGAACTGGATCGCCGGCTGCCCGCGCTGCCGCAGTCACCTGCTCGACTCCTGCGCCCGCAGCGGCTTCGCGCCCGCCATCGCCTTCGAGACCGACAACGTGGTGGCCGTGATCAGCATGGTGGCGGCCGGTCTCGGCGTCGCCCTGCTACCGGCCCTCGCGCTCACCACCTCGCCGCTGCCGCCGGGCGTGCTCGCGCGGTCCACCGCCGGCGGCGACCACCGCGTGATCGTCGCCGTCACCCGCCCGGGTGCCGACCACGTGCCCGCCGTCGGCGAGGCACTGCGCCTGCTCTCGGCCCTCACTCGCTGACGGTCGCGAGCCCGCCGACGGCCGGACTCACGACAGCCGCGGGCCGATGCTCAGAAGATGTACTCGAGCAGATCGGTGCCGAGGGTGCGCATGCCCTCGAGCACCGCGAGACGGCCGGGCAGCGTGGAGTCGTTGAAGCGCATCGTGACCGCGTAGGAGACACCGGCGCGCGGGCCCTGCACCACGCCCGCCTCCGAGCGGATGCCGGCATCCGTTCCGGTCTTGTTGAACAGGGTGATGCCGTGGTCTTCGCCCAGATGGGCCAGCGGATCGAGCCCGAAGGCTCCCGCGACCATCGAGAGATCGGTGCCGAGGCCCAGCCAGCCGACCACGAGTTCGCTCGTCGTCGCGTCGACGATCTCGCCGCGCTGCAGCCGGCGGAACAGGCCCGCCAGCTCGCGCGCGGAGCCGACGGAGAGCTGGGGCGCGTCGTCCGGGCCCCGCACCTCGCGCACGATGTCCAGCAGCAGGGTGCGCCGGAGGCCTAGCGATTCCGCCCGGGCCCGCACGGCGTCCAGACCGATGCGCCGCAGCAGCACGTTGGTGGCGAGGTTGTCGCTGGTGGCCCCGATCAGCGCGGCGAGGTCGGCCAGCGGCAGAGCCGGAACCTGCAGGTGCTGCCAGAGACCGGAGTCGGCCACCGAGTCCTGCGCCGTGCGGTTCAGGATGCTGAGCGCCTCCGCCCCGGGAGCGGCCCGCGCCGTGCGGGGCGAGGTGCCCTCCCGGCCGGCCACGCGTGAGCGCCCGTCGCGGGCGGAGATCCGCGCCGCGACCTCGATCAGCAGCAGCACCTTGCCGATCGACGCCGTGGGCACCGAGAGGTGGTCGTCGACGGAGAACAGCACCCGGCCCGATTCGAGGTCGACCGCCGATGCCGTCACCTGAACGCCGGAGAGCGCCAGTTCGGTGAGCGAGGCGAAGCCCTTGCGGAAGATCACGCCCTCCGAGCCGTCGCCGACCGAGCGGCGACCGCGCGGGGCGGCGGCGTCCCGTTCGTCTCGCGCGCGGCGACGGATCGAATCCGGCATGCTCAGGAGCCTCCCTCGGCCGCCCGGGGCGCGATCGGACCGCGCGCCCGGGATCAGCAGTACTACCAGATGGTCACACGCTCAGCTGGGTCCAACCAGAGACCGTCGGTGGAGGCCACGTCGAAGGCCGCGTAGAACTCGTCGATGTTGCGCACGATCTGGTTGCAGCGGAACTCGTTCGGCGAGTGCGGGTCGATCGACAGCAGCCGGATGACCTCCTCGTCGCGCGACTTCTGCTGCCAGGCCTGCGCCCAGGAGAGGAAGAAGCGCTGCGCACCCGTGAGCCCGTCGATCACCGGCGGCTCGGCCCCGTCGAGCGAGAGCAGGTAGGCCTTCCAGGCGATGCCGAGGCCGCCGAGGTCGCCGATGTTCTCGCCGATGGTGAGGGCGCCGTTGACGTGATGATCAGGAACCTGCGCGGGCGCCAGCGCGTCGTACTGCGCGATCAGCGAGGAGGTGAGCTTCTCGAAGGCCTCCCGGTCGGCCTCGGTCCACCAGTCGGTGAGCTTGCCGTCGCCGTCGAAGCGCGAGCCCTGGTCGTCGAAGCCGTGGCCGATCTCGTGCCCGATCACCGCGCCGATCGCCCCGTAGTTGGCCGCCGCATCCCGCGACTCGTCGAAGAACGGGAACTGCAGGATGGCCGCCGGGAACACGATCTCGTTGAAACCGGGGTTGTAGTAGGCGTTGATCGTCTGTGGCGTCATGAACCATTCGTCGCGGTCGAGCGGCTTGCCGATCTTGCCGAGCTCGCGCTGGAACTCGAACTCACTCGTGGCGCGAACGTTCGCGATGAGGTCGGTGGGGCTGATCTCGAGCGCGGAGTAGTCGCGCCACTTCACCGGGAAGCCGATCTTGGGCGTGAACTTGCCGAGCTTCTCCAGGGCCCGCTCGCGCGTGGCCGGGCTCATCCACTCGAGCGTGGTGATCGACTGGCGGTAGGCCTCGATCAGATTGGCGACCAGGATGTCCATGGCCGCCTTGGCCGTGGACGGGAAGTGCTTCTCGACGTAGATGCGGCCCACGGCCTCACCCATGGCGCCCTCCACCAGCGAGACGCCGCGCTTCCAACGGGCCCGGATGCTCGGGGTGCCGGTGAGCGTGCGGGCGTAGAAGTCGAAGTTCTCCTCCACGAAGTCGCTCGAGAGGTAGGGCGCCCAGCCGTGCACGACCTTCCAGGCCAGCCAGTCCTTCCAGCTCTCCAGCGGCTGACCGGCCAGCACCTCGGAGACGCCCGTGACGAAGCTCGGCTCGCGCACGACGAGCTCGTCGAACACTCCGGCCGGGGCACCCAGGGCCTCGCGCCAGAGAGCCAGGAACGATCCGCCGTCGACGGTGCCCGAGGGGCCCGCGAGATCGACCACCGCATCCCAGCCGAGCAGGTTGTAGGTGGCCTGGGCGTCGCGCGTGCGCACGTTGTCCCAGTGGGTGGCCGCGATGGCCGTCTCGAGGTCGAACACGCGCTGCGCCCGGCGCGGCGCGTCATCCAGCCCCGCGAGCTCGAACATCCGCTGGATGTGGCCGAGGTAGGCCTCGCGCACCGAGGCGAACTTCTCGTCGCGGAAGTAGCTCTCGTCGGGCAGCGAGATGCCGCCCTGCTCGACGAACACGAGGTATCGCTCGGGGTTGCCCGGGTCGTTGTCGACGAACAGGCGGAGCAGGCCCGAGACACCTTCGCGCTCGAGGCGGCCGAGGGTGCGGGCGAGCGAGGGCAGATCGTCGATGGTGTCGATCAGCGCCAGCTGAGGGGCGACCGGCGCCGCGCCCAGGGCGTCGATGCGCTCCTCGTCGACGAAGGAGGAGAAGAGGTCGCCGAACTTGCGGGCTTCTGTTCCCTCGGCGGCATCCTGGGCCTCGTCGATGATGGTGCGCACGTTCTTCTCGGCCTCTTCGGCGAGCTCGTAGAACGAGCCGTAGCGCGCCTTGTCTTCGGGGATCTCGGTGCGCGCGATCCACCGGCCGTTGACGTGCCGGAACAGGTCGTCTTGCGCGCGGATGCTGGGGTCGATTTCGCTGGTGTCGATTCCGGATGCAGTCACCCCGTAACTCTACGCACCCCGTCCGACAGCGCGTCGAGAGTCACCGGCCCCTCCTCGGGTCAGGCCAGGAGCTTGGCCTTCGCGGCCGTGAACTCGGCGTCGGTGAGCACGCCCGCGTCTTTCAGCGCGGCGAGCTTCTGCAGCTCGGCGATGATGTCGACACCGCCGGCCGGTGCAGGAGCCGCCGGTGCCGGAGCGGCCGCCTGCGCTTGTTGAGCGGCCACCGCGGCGGCCGCTGCGGCGTCGATCTGCGCCTGCTGCTGCTGGGCCTCGTAGGCCTGCTGCTCCTGCTGGCCTTCGGCGCGCTGCATCTGGCGGTTGCGCAGGCCGCCGGAGACGGCGGTGGCGGTGCCGGCCACCACGGCGGTGCGGGCGGCGAGGCCGAGTAGGCCGGGGCGGCCCATTCGTCGGAACATCGGCATGTCGGTTCTCCTGTCAGAGCGGGTGGGGCTGTCAGAGCGGGCGGGGCGGTCCAAGCGAGCGGGGCGGTCGGAAAGGTCGTCGGATGGCGCGGCACGGTGCAGCGCGGAACTACTCCGCGAGCGCGGCCAGAACCTCGTTCACGACGGGGGCCGGGATGCGCTCGGTGCTCAGCACGATGCCGCGTCCGGCGGCGAGCTTGGAGGCGAGGGTCTTCGCCCAGGTCAGCTCGATCACGAGCAGAGCGGCCGAGGAGCCGGCCGGGATCTCGGCGGCGAGCTCCTCCACGTCCTCGAGGGAGGCCAGACCGGTCGCGTCGAGCACGACCTCGCCGAGGCCGATCGCGTCGCCCGCGTCTTCGAGCTCCAGCACGGTGAGCTCACCCTCCGGCGAGCGCGTCACGAACAGCAGATCGAGCAGGCGCACGGTGCCGGCGTCGATCACGTCGCGCAGCGCGTCGACGATCTCGGGGCCCGGCCGCTCCCCCTCGAATCCGACCAGGATGAGTTCGACCGGTCCATAGCTGAATTCGGGCATCGCGGCCTTTCGCGCAAGAGGGGCAGCTGCCCGGGCGCGCGGGCCGCGCGCTCGGTGCTGACGATCCGCACGCTACCAGCCGGGAGGCCGAGGGCACCAGAGTCCTGGGCTGCTCGAGTCCTAGGCTGTTGGCGTGCTGGCCATCGATCGCGACATCCTGCGCCTCGCGGTCCCGGCCCTCGGAGCGCTCGTCGCCGAGCCCCTCTTCCTGCTCACCGACACCGCGCTGGTGGGCCATCTGGGGGCGGATGCCCTGGCCGGCCTCGGCATCGCCGGCACCGTCCTGCAGACGGTCGTCGGTCTGCTGATCTTCCTCGCCTACGCCACCACGCCGGCCGTGGCCCGGCGCCTGGGTGCGGGCGACACCCCCGGCGCGGTGAAGGCGGGCATCGACGGCATGTGGCTGGCGCTGGGCGTCGGGGTGCTGCTGGCCGTCGTCGGCTGGCCGCTCGTGGGTGCCGTCATCCGTCTGTTCGGAAGCACCGAAGCCGTGCAGCAGAACGCCGAGACGTACCTGTCGATCTCGCTGGTCGGGCTGCCCGGCATGCTGATCGTGATCGCGGCGACCGGACTGCTGCGCGGCCTGCAGGACACCCGCACGCCGCTCGTGGTGGCGGTGGCCGGATTCGCGGCGAACGCCGGCCTGAACGCGGTGCTGATCTACGGACTGGGCTGGGGCATCGCCGGATCCGCCGTCGGCACGGTGGTGGCCCAGTGGGCGATGGCCGCGGTGTACGTGGTCATCGCGATCCGCGCCGCCAGGCGGTACGGTGTGTCGCTCCGGCCGGGACTGGACGGCGTGACGGGCGCGGCCCTGGCCGGCGGATGGCTGCTCGTGCGCACGGCCAGTCTGCGGGCGGCCATCCTCGCCACGGTCGTGGTGGCGTCCTCGCTGGGGGTGACGCAGCTGGCGGCGTTCCAGATCGCCATGACGGTGTTCATGACGCTGGCGTTCGTGCTGGATGCCCTGGCGATCGCCGGACAGGCGATGGTCGGGCACGGGCTCGGCGCCTCGGATGTGCCGCGCGTGCACGCCGTCACGAGGCGACTGGTGCGCTGGGGCCTGCTGTCGGGGGTGCTGCTCGGCGTGCTGGTGGCGGTGACCGCGCCGTTCGCCGGGTTCGTGTTCAGTTCCTCGCCCGAGGTGCGGCAGGATCTCACCGCGACGATGCTCGTGATGGCTCTCGGTGTGCCGCTGGCCGGTTTCGTGTTCGTGCTCGACGGCGTGCTGATCGGCGCCGGAGACGCGCGCTATCTCGCGGTGACCGGACTCGTGAACCTCTCGGTGTACGCCCCGTTGCTCGCCGCCGTGGCCGTGCTGCAGCCGGCCGGTGCCGCCGGTCTCGTCTGGCTCTGGCTCGCGTTCGGCCTCGGCTACATCGGTGCCCGCGCCCTCACCCTCGGCCTCCGGGCCAGGGGCTCCCGCTGGATCGTCACCGGAGCCCCCGCCGCCCCCTGACGCCCCTCCACCCCGGCGCCACCCACACCCGCCGAGCACCCCCGCCCCGCCGCGCCGGCCTCCTGCCGCGCACCGGCGGGCCACGGCGACTTCTGCCAAGTCGCCGCCTTCCGGGCCGACTTGCCACAACTTGTGGCAGGTCGCGCGGAAGAGCGCTCCAGGATGCTCCGCGACATGACAGAAGGCGCCGCTTCTTCGGCCCACATGACACAAGTTGTGGCAAGTCGCGGGGAGGGGGCGGGGAGGGGTGACGGGACTGGGGAGGGGGCGGGACGAGCCGACGCGCGCCCAGCGGGACGGGCGTCAGACGCGGAAGACGGCTCCGGGATGCGCGACCTCGACGGGGCCGGCGTAGGCGGTGGCCGCTCGGGCGTGGGCGGCATCCGGAGCCAGCGACTCCGCGAGGTGCGTGAGCACCAGGCGGGCGGCACCGGCCGTGGCAGCCGAGCGGCCCGCGTCTTCCGGGGTGTGGTGCACGGCGGCCTCCCCCGGGGGCACGCGGTCGTAGCCGGCCTCCACCAGCAGCAGGTCGGCGTTCTCGCCGATCTCCTCGAGCGACAGGCACGGCGCGCAGTCGCCCGAGTAGGCGAAGCGGCGGCCGCCCTCGTCGACGGTGAGGCCGAACGCCGGCACGCCGTGCTGCACCGGTCCCCAGCTGAGCGTCAGCGAGCCGAACACGGCCTCGCCCCAGCCGCTCATCGGCCGGAAGTCGAACACCCGGGGCAGTTCGTCGACCGACGACGGGCCGAGGAACGCGCTCAGCCGCTCGAGCATCCCCTCGGGCGCGATCAGCGGAAGGGGAACCGGATGCTCGGGCCGGCCCTCGGCGAACCGCAGGGCGTAGTAGGCCACCAGCAGGTCGGCGGCGTGGTCGGCGTGGCGGTGCGAGATCCAGATCGCGTCGAGCGCGTCGAGGGAGGTGTGACGCTGCAGTTCGGCGAGGGTGCCCGCGCCCGCATCGATCCAGACGGTCGCGCCCGCCGCATCCGTCTCGCCGGTCTCGTCCCCCACGGTGCCGCTCTCGAGCAGGTAGCCGGAGCACGGGTTGTCGGGGCGGGGAAAGGGCGTTGCGGTGCCGAGCACGGTGAGACGCATGACCCCATTCTCCCGTGCGCCCGCCGGCGTCCTCTCCCGCGCGCCCGCCACTAGGCCCCGGCGGGCACCGGCCCCGTCGTGTCGCCCACGTGAAGGCGGCACTCGAACCGTTCCGAGGCCGCCTCCTCGCCCGCCAGCAGGGCGGCGACGGCACGGCCGACCGCGCGGCCCTTCTCGGCGGCGGGCTGCCGCATCGTGGTGAGATCGTGCACGCCCAGGCCGTCCAGCGGAACGCCGTCGAAGCCGGTCACGCTGAGATCCTGCGGCACGCGCAGCCCGAGCGCGGCGGCGCTCTGCAGCACCCCGGCGGCGAGCAGGTCGCTCTGCGCCATGATGGCGGTCGGGCGATCGGCGGCCGGTACGTCGAGCAGGGCTCGCGCGGCCCGCATCCCGTCCTCCACCAGGTTGTACGAGGAGGCGTACGCCACCAGATCGGGGAACACCCGGAGGGCGCCGGCCAACCGGTCGGCGGTCACGGTCGTGGTGATGGAGCCGAGCTGCGCCGTCGGGACCGGTCCCTCGCTCCGCGTCGCATCCACCCCGAGGGTCACCATCGAGACCCGCCGGTGCCCGAGCGCGTGCAGGTGGCGGGCGAGGGTCTCCGAGGCATCCGTGTTGTCGAGGGCGATGTCGACGACGCCGGCCGCCCGGCCACCCTCGATCGACACCAGCGGGATGCCGCGCTGCCCGATCACGGCCACGATCTCGTCGAACAGCGGACTGCAGCCCATCAACACCACCGCGTCGACCGACGCCGAACGGATGCCGCCTCCCGTCGCCCCCGTCTCGGTCATCAGCAGCAGGCCGTTGCTGTCGACGCCGAGGCCCGAGGCGATGCCGTCGAGCGTGGCGATGTTCACCGGATCGCGGAAGGCGTGCAGCAGGCGCTCGTCGAAGACGATGCCGACCACCCCCGAGCGGCCCTGGCGCAGCGATCGGGCCCGCGGATCCGGACCGGAGTAGCCGAGCTCGGCCGCGGCGCGCATCACCCGCTCGCGCGTGGCGCCGGAGACCGGGCCCGCGCCGCTGAACGCGAGCGAGGCCGTCGAACGCGAGACCCCGGCGCGCTCGGCGACGTGCGAGAGCGTGGCACGCGGTTGCTCCGGACGGGACATGTTCGGTAGCGTAGTCGAATCGTTTCGATCGAATCGATTCGACCGGAATAGGAACCCATGACCGACACCCTCACCCGCCGGCAGCTGACCGCCTGGCGCAACGCGATCTTCGCGATCTTCGCGCTCTCGGGCTTCTCGATCGCCAGCTGGATCGCCCGGCTGCCCGCTGTGCGCGACCTCCTGCAGATCGACACGGCCCAGGTCGGCGTGCTGATCCTGATGATGTCGATCGGCGCCATCCTCGGCCTGATCGCGGCGCCGCACGTCATGGGCCGCTGGGGTGCGCGTGCGGGCATGCTGCTGTGCCTGATGCTGATCGCCGTCGCCACCGCGGTGATCGGCCTCGGCGCCACCCTTACCGGCTCGGCGGTCGTGGTGGGCGCGGGACTGGCCCTGTTCGGCTTCGGCAACGGGGCCGTCGACGTGATGATGAACGTCGAGGGCGCCGCCGTCGAGCGCAGCATCGGCAAGACCGTGCTGCCGCTCATGCACGCCTTCTTCAGCTTCGGCACGGTCACCGGCGCGGGCATCGGAGCACTCGCCTCCGCCCTGTCGGTGAGTGTGGGAGTGCACCTGTCGGTGATCGCGGTGCTGATCGTGGCGAGCGCGCTCGCCGCCATCCGCTTCGTCCCGAGGGGCGCCGAAGCCGCGGCCCCGACCGAGCCCGCGAGCGACGCCGACGCCGACGCCCGGGCTCTGGCCGCCACCGGCACCTGGGGCCGGCGCCTCCGCGCGAGCCTCTCCGTCTGGACCGATGTCCGCCTGCTCGCCATCGGCGTCATCATGCTCGGGATGGCGTTCGCCGAGGGCTCGGCGAACGACTGGCTGGCCCTGGCGGTGGTCGACGGCTTCTCCACCGACAACACGCTCGGCGCCGTCGTGTTCGGCGTCTTCACCGTGGCGATGACGGCCGGCCGGATCGCCGGCGGCCCCCTGCTGGACCGCTTCGGCCGCGTGCCCGTGCTCCGCACCGGCGCGATCCTCGGCTTCCTCGGCATCCTCGCGTTCATCATCGCGCCCACCCTCTGGATCGGCGTCGTGGGCGTGGTGTTCTGGGCGCTCGGCTGCTCGCTCGGCTTCCCGGTGGGCATGTCGGCCGCGGCGGATGCGCCCGACCCCAAGAGCTCCGCGGCCCGGGTGAGCGCCGTCGCGATCATCGGCTACGTGGCCTTCCTGGTGGGCCCGCCGGTGATCGGGCTGCTCGGTCACGACTTCGGCATCCGGAACGCCCTGCTGCTGGTGCTCGTGCTGGTGGCCCTGGCCGGCCTCGCCTCTCCCGCCGCCCGCGAACTCACCGGCCCGCGCGCCCGCGTGAGGGCGGACGCGGGCGCCGGCGTCTCCTGAGCCTCCCCCGGCCCCGCCCGACCGTTACGCTCTACAGGTGCGTCTTGTCATTGCCACCTGCTCCGTCGATTACGCCGGGCGTCTGAGCGCCCACCTGCCGCTCGCGAAGCGGCTGCTGATGCTGAAGAGCGACGGCAGCATCCTGGTGCACTCCGACGGCGGCTCGTACAAGCCGCTGAACTGGATGAGCCCGCCCTGCTCGATCACCGTGCTCGAACCGGACGCCGACCAGGCCGAGGCGGGCATCACCGAGCTCTGGAAGGTCACGCAGAAGAAGACCGACGACGTGCTCGTGGTCTCGCTGTACGACATCGAGCACGATTCCGCGCACGAGCTCGGGCTCGACCCGGGCCTGGTGAAAGACGGCGTGGAGGCGCACCTGCAGAAGCTGCTGGCCGAGCAGATCACGCTCCTGGGCGACGGGCACACGCTCGTGCGTCGCGAGTACATGACGGCGATCGGGCCGGTCGACATCCTGGCCCGCGACTCCGGCGGGGCCGCGGTGGCGGTCGAGATCAAGCGCCGCGGCGACATCGACGGTGTGGAGCAGCTCACCCGCTACCTCGAGCTGATGAACCGCGATCCGCACCTCGCGCCGGTGCAGGGCGTGTTCGCCGCCCAGGAGATCAAGCCGCAGGCGCGCACCCTCGCTCAGGATCGGGGCATCCGCTGTGTCGTGCTCGACTACGACGCCATGCGCGGTCTCGACGACGCCGACAGCCGCCTGTTCTGACGGCGTCAGCGGCCCGCGGATGCCGCCCTCTAGGCTGAACGCGTGGCACGCAGCACTCCGGCATTCCCCAAGTCGTATTCGAACCGCCCCCTGCGCAAGGCGCTGGAGACGTTCGGGCGCCTGCCGAATCGAAGCACCCTCGACGCCCTGCTGAAGGCGATGCGCACCGGCGGCCTCGTCGTCGACATCACCGGGACGACGGATGCGGCCGACCCGCAGGTGCGCACCCTTCTCTCGACCACCGGTGAGCTCGTGCTGCCGCTGTTCACCTCGCTCGCCGAGCTCCGCCTGGCGGTCCCGGAAGCGGATCGGGCCGGCACGAAGGCGATGTTCCTCGCCGCACCGCAGGCGCTCGCACTGGTGGAGACCGCCGACTTCGTGGCCGTGCAGTTCGACGCGGGCAGCCTCGCGCAGGTCGTGAAGCGCGAGTTCGTCACCGCCTGAGGCCGCCCCGCCCGTCTCGCGTCAGGCGGGGTTGGTGAGCGCCAGGGCCACGGTGGCCAGCGGCACGATCACGGCCACCGCCACGACACCCAGCAGCATGAACCGTGGCCAGGAGATGCGCACGCCGAGTGCGGTCAGCCGCTGATGCCAGAGCAGGGTCGCCAGGGAGGCCCACGGAGTGACCAGCGGGCCGAGGTTCACGCCGATCAGCAGGGCGGCGAGCCGCACCTGGTCGCCGGCGAGCGGCTCGAGCACGAGGTATGCGGGGAGGTTGTTGATGGTGTTGGCGCCGAGAGCGCCGACGGCGGCCAGGTGCAGCAGGCTGAGCGGGTCGTCGCCCGATCCGGAGACCGTCGCCAGGAGGTCTTCGAGGCCGTGCACGTGCGCCGCCTCGACCAGCACGAACAGGCCGATCGCGATGCCGAGGGCCTGCCAGGGCACGAGCGCCGGGCCGATGGCCCGCGGGCGGCGGACGACGAACGCGGCGAGCAGCAGCACCGCCGCGCCCCCGGCCACGAAGGCCACCTCGAGGCCCGATACCAGCATCGGCAGCAGCAGCACCACCACGATCGCGCTGAACACCAGCAGCGGCCGGTCGTCCACCGGGGTGCGCTCGGGCAGCTCGAACCGTCCGCGCAGCGAGCGGCGGAACACCAGGGACAGGATGCCGGCGCTCACCACCACGCCCACGACCGCCGGCGCCCACACCACCGCCAGGAACCCGCCGACCCCACCGTCGAACGAGCCCGCGGCGAGCAGGTTCGTGAGGTTCGACACCGGGAGGAAGAGGGAGGCGGTGTTGGCGAGCCAGACGGCCGCGAGCGCGAACGGGATGGGCGAGATGCCGACGTGCAGAGCGAGCACCACCACCACCGGGGTCACCAGCACCGCCGTGGTGTCCAGCGAGAGGAACGCCGTGCTCACCACGGCGAGCGCCAGCACGAGCAGCCAGAGCACCGCGATCCGGCCGCGGCCCCAGCCCGCCATCCGCTCGGCGAGCGCCGTGAAGACCCCCGCCTCGCTGGCCAGTTCGGCCACCACGGTGATGGCCACCACGAAGCCGAGCACCGGAACGACCCGTCGGGCCAGCGCGACGGTGTCGGGCCAGGGCAGCACGCCGGTGGCGATCACGATCACGGCAGCGATGAGGAGGAGCGCGGTCAGGAGCGGCCCGATCCGGCGCGCGGCGAATGCGAGCATGGTCGGGCGATTCTATTCCCTCCGATCCGCGCGAATGCTGTCGGTGCTCGTGAACCGGGCGGCCGGATTCCGAGCCGTGGGGGGCGCGACCCTAGAATCGGGCGAGTGACTAGCCACAGCCCCGCGAAACCCTGGTCCTGCATCCTCTTCGACCTCGACGGAACCATCACCGATTCCGCACCCGGCATCATCGGCCGGCTGTCCCGCACGCTGGAGAAGATGGGGCGCCCTGTGCCGCTGCCGGCCGAGCTGGTCGCGTTCGTCGGCCCACCGATCCTCGACGGCTTCCGCGAGGTCGCCTCGATGACCGATGAGGAGGCCCAGGAGGCGTTGGTGGTCTATCGCGGCCTTGCGGCGTCGGAGGGACCCCAAGGGGACTCGACGGTCTACCCGGGTATGGTCGGGCTGCTCCGGGCCGTGCACGCGGCCGGCATCCCGCTCGCTCTCGCGACTTCGAAGGCCGAGACCCAGGCGGTCCGCGTGCTGGCGCACCTCGAGCTCTCGGACTGCTTCACCGTCGTCTGCGGCTCGTCGGAAGACGAGACCCGCAGCGCCAAGGCCGACGTGGTGGAGGAGGCGCTGGTGCGGCTCCGGGCTCAGCACGTCGACCTCTCGAACCTCGTGATGGTGGGCGACCGCGAGCACGACATCAAGGGCGCGGCGGCACACGGCGTGCCCGCGATCATGGTGGAGTGGGGCTACGGCTCCCCCGCCGAGGCGGTCGGAGCCGTCGCCGTCGTGCACTCGGTCGACCAGCTGCGCGAAGCCCTGCTCTAGGCGTACTCCGCCGAGAGCTCAGGCGTCGCGCTTCGGGCGTCGGCGCACCACCGCGAGCGCTCCGCCCCCGAGAGCGAGAGTGAGAGCGGCGAACCCGATCCCGATGACGGGCGATCCTCCCGTCTGCGCCAGCGCCGAACCACTGCGAGATGAACCCGAGCCGCCGACCGCAGAAGCGGGCCCGCCGGCGGTGCCGGAGGTCCCGCTCCCGCTCCCACTTCCGGTCGAACCGCCGGTACCACCCGTCCCCGGGGTCGCCGTCGGCCTCGGAGTGCTGGTCGGCGCAGGGGTTGGAGTCGGCGTCGGCGTCGGAGTCGGCGTCGGCGTGGGCGTCACGACAGCCGGCGCGGATCCGGTCACCGGCAGAACCTCCCGCAGTGCGGGAGTCTCCGGATTGCCGTTCATCACCTGAGCCGCGATCGTGACGGTGCCCTCGAATGTTCCGGCCGCCGTCGGCGCGAAAGTCAGCTCGAAGGTGGCCGTCTCACCCGGTGCGTAGGTCTTTCCGGTGCCGAACGACGACCTCGACACCGACACGGGCAGCGCATTGCCCTTCTGGTCTTTCACCTCGATGGCTCCTTCGCGGAAGAAGAGCGGATCGATCCCCTGCACCACGAGTTTCATCGCGACCACCCCCGTCGCACCGACCTTGACCGAACCGAAGTCGACGAAGCTCTTGCTCGCGACGGTGCTCGCCTCGAAGTGCGCGCGGTCGGTCGCCAGCGACTCGGCGGCGAAGACCATCCCGTAGGAGCCCGTGCCGGCGTGATCGACGTCGACGAGCTGGAGGTTGATCAACTGGGAATCCTTCGCCCCGGCGGGAGGGGCGGTGTACGTGACGGTGACCGACTTGCGCTGACCGGGGGCGATCGCCACCCCCTTGACGATGGTGGTGGAGACCAGGCTGAATGGTGCGGCGAGCGAGTTGAAGCTCGCTGGATCGATCGTGATCCCATCGGATCCGTCGTTGAGGATCTCGATGGTGCGCGTGATGACGTTGCCCTGTTTGACGTACCCGAAGTCCGGCCCGACTCCGGGCAACGAGACCGAGATCGGGTCTCCGGGTGCCTGCACGACGATCGGATGTGGCGCAGCGGGCGCGGCCCCGTGTTCCGGAGTCGCCGCGAAGACCGGCCCCGCGGCCACGAGCGCCAGGCCAGCCCCTGCGACCACTGCCGTGGCCAGCAGTCCAGGGCGAAGGGATCGCGTGCGGCCGGGTGCGGGGGAGGAAGTCATGGAGGGTGCTCATTTCGACGGTCGTGAGGCGATCCGGGCGCCGGGTGCGACGGATCCGTTCCCCACTCTGTTCGAGCGAAAACCGGCTGCGTTATGAGCAATCTCTACTCAGCGCGCGGCGCATCCGCCCGGCCCGACGACCAGCCCGCGCCCATCCGCACTCCCTACGATGGGTGGCATGGGTGACTTCTCCCTCCTCCCCAGCCTCGTGGTGTTCGCGGGGGTGATCGCCGCCCTGGTCGTCGGCGCCACGCTGCTGCGCCGCCGCAGCCGGCGTCTCGGCCGACCGGTACCGGGCCGGCTCAGCCGCGATCCGGCGGCTCCCGCGCCGGGTGGCGGCGCCCCCGTGCGCCTGCCGGTCGACGAACTCGTCAAGCGCGCCAGCATCCAGCTCGTGCAGATGGACGACGCCCTGCGCGAGGCCGCCGACGAGATCGAGTTCACCCGGGCCGAGTTCGGTGACGCCGCCGCGACGGAGTTCGCCGAGGCCCTCGACACGGCCCGCCGGCGCGCGTCCGAGGCCTTCGCTCTGCGGCAGCGGCTCGACGACTCCGTGCCCGACACCGAGCAGCAGCAGAGGGACTGGAGCAAGCGCATCCTGAGCCTCAGCGATTCCGCGCTCGCACTGGTGACGGCGCAGTCCCGGAGCATCCAGGATCGGCGGCGCGACGAGACCTCCGCCCCCGCCGCCCTCGCCCGGGCGCGCTCCGCGATCGTCGCCGGGCGTGCCCGGCTGCCCGAGTCCCGAGCCACCCTGTCCGAGCTGGCCGATGCCTATGCGAGCACGGCGATCGCCCCGGTGACGGATGCCGCGGCCGAGGCCGAAGCGGCCTTCGATGCGGCCGACGCGGAGCTGACCGGGCTGGAGCAGAGCCTGGCCGCGAACGCGCTCGCCCCCGTCGCCCGCCCCGTGCAGCAGGCCGAGTCGGCGGTGCGCCGCGCTCTGGCCCGGCTGGACGGCGTCGAGCGGATGCGCCAGGGACTGCGCGAGGCGCGGGTCGCCCGCGAGTCGGCGCTGAGCGCCGCCGGAGCCCAGCGCACCGAGGCGGCCCGCCTGCGCGACACGGTCGAGGATGCGGCGGCCGCCGAGCGGATCACCGCCGCCTCCGCCGCCCTGGAGGCAGCCGTCGACACCGCGCGTGCGCGCACCGCCGCGGATCCCGTCGCCGACGTCGACGCCCTCGCGGCCGCGGCCGCCCACCTGGACGAGACGCTGGCCGTCGCCCGCACCGCGCAGCAGCGGCTGGACTCGGCTCGCTCGGCACTGGTGGGCGCCATCGCGATCGCCGAGAGCCACATCCGCACCGCCGACGACGCGATCGCCTCGGGTCGTGGCCGGGTGGGGACGGATGCGCGCACGCGGCTCGCCGCCGCCCGTCATGAGCTCGAGCTGGCGCGACAGGAGGCCGATCCGGTGGCCGCGCTCGACGGAGCACGCCGGGCCGCCACCCGGGCGACGGATGCCGACGCGCTGGCCCGCTACGACCTCCAGGGACTCGGCCGCTGACGCCGATACCCGGCGACGCCGCGGACGTCGGCACCCGGGGATAGGGTCGAAGCGTGACCGACGCCGCATCCTCACCCGTCCGCCGCCGGCATCCGGTCGCCCGCCGCATCGGGGCCGCGGCCCTCGCACTGCTCGTGCTCCTGGTGCTGGCCGTCGTGGGGTTCCTGGCCGACGCCCACATCACCTATGCCGCGGAGCGCGATCCGGTGCTCGCGCTGGCCGAGAACCCGGCGGTCGACGTGCAGTACAGCTACGGCTCGGTCGTGCTCTCCCCCACCGGCGAGGCGAACGGCGTGGGTCTGGTCTTCCTGGCCGGGGCCAAGGTCGATCCGCTCGCCTACGCCGAGAAGCTGAGCGGCGCCGTCGAGGCCGGCAGCACCGTGGTGATCGTGCGCCCGCTCGCCAACTACGCGATCCTGGAGTGGCGCCCGATCGGTGATTTCACCGCCCTCGCGCCGGGCGTCGAGACCTGGTACGTCGGCGGCCACTCGCTCGGCGGTGTGAAGGCGTGCCAGTACGCCGGCGACGACGCGATCGCGGGCCTCGTGCTCTTCGGCTCGTACTGCGCGGGCGACGCCTCCGGCCTCGGCAAGCCGGTGCTGTCGATCTCGGCGAGCAACGACGGCCTCAGCACCCCCGCCAAGATCGAGGCCTCCCGCACCCAGCTGCCCGCCGACACCGACTTCGTCGTCATCGAGGGCGCGAACCACGCCCAGTTCGGCGACTACGGCCCCCAGCCCGGCGACGGCGTCTCGACCACCCCCGACCCCCAGGTGCGCGCCGACATCACCGCCGCCCTCGACCCCTTCCTCGCGAAACACTGACCCGAACCGACAGAGCCTGAGAAGCGCGGCAGAAGCACGAGGAGCCGCAAAAGGAGAAGGGCCCGAACTCCCTGGTACTCCGGGAAGTCGGACCCTTGCGTTCGTGCGCGAGGGGGGACTTGAACCCCCACGCCCTTGCGGGCACTGGCACCTGAAGCCAGCGCGTCTGCCAATTCCGCCACTCGCGCGAACTAGGAGAGATTAGCACGACGGATGCGATGGTCGCGAACCGGGGCGCCGGAACCGTCCCGGAGGCGTCTTCGGGTGCGCCCGGAGGGGCAATAAAGGGGCGCCCTCAGGTGCCCCTTAGGTGGATTGTCACGCAAGGCAAGTAACATCATCGGAGCAGTGCCGGGAGAATGGGAACGATCTGACGTGGGAATACTGGACAACTTCGAGAAGGGTCTCGAGCGCGCCGTCAACGGCGCTTTCGCGAAGACCTTCCGCTCGGGGCTCCAGCCGGTCGAGATCTCGTCGGCCCTGAAGCGCGAGCTCGACACCACGGCGGCCGTGGTCTCGCGCGACCGGATCCTGGTTCCCAACAGCTTCCGGGTTCTGCTCGCGCCGGCCGATCTGCAGCGCATGACGGGCATCGGCCAGGCCCTCATCGACGACCTGCTCCAGATCGTCACCCAGCACGCGGCCCAGCAGGGCTTCCAATTCGCCGGCGCCGTCTCGATCGAGCTCGAGAACGACGCGAAGCTCACCACCGGCGTGGTGCGGATCGAGTCCTCCACCGTGCAGGGCAACGTCACCTGGACGCCGGTTCTCGACGTCGCCGGCCAGCGGCATCCGATCACCAAGTCGCGTACCGTCATCGGCCGCGGCAGCGACGCCGACATCACCATCGACGACTCCGGCACCTCGCGCAAGCACGTCGAGATCCTCTGGGACGGCTCTCACGCCCAGGCGCGTGATCTCGGCAGCACCAACGGCTCGCAGTTGAACGGTCAGGCCTTCCAGCGCGCCAATCTCGAGCCCGACTCGGTCATCCTGATCGGCCGCACGAGCATCGTCTTCCGGGTGGTGCCGCAGACCGGCGCGCGGGGGTCGGGCCCCGCCGGAGCCGGAGCCGGCTCCGCCTCCGACGGTCGGCCTCAGGCCGATCCGGGCGGGTTCTGGCGGTAGGCGGCGACATGAGCGAACTGACACTCCTCATCCTGCAGCTCGCCTTCCTGGCGCTGCTCTGGGTGTTCATCTTCATCGTGGTCTACGCGATGCGGTCCGACCTGTTCGGCCAGCGTGTGCGCAAGCTGCGCGAGGCCCCGGCGGCCACGGCGGGAGCGGCATCCGGCGCAGCCCAGCCGTCCGTACCCGCAGGAGCCGGAGCAGGAGCGGGAGCAGCAGCGAACGCAGCCGCCGCCGCCGCGCCGGCCGCCCCCGCTCCCCCGGCCCCCAAGGTGCCCACCTTCGTCCCCGCCCCCGGCACCGAGCTGAGCGGCCCGCCGCACGCCAGCACGGCCAACGCCCGGCGCCTGGTCATCACCTCCGGCGCCAAGGCCGGCAGTGAGATCCCGCTCGGCACCGAGCCGCTCACGATCGGCCGCTCCTCCGACTCCAGCGTCGTCATCCGCGACGACTACACCTCCACGCACCACGCCCGCCTGATGGTGTGGAGCGAGGAGTGGGTCATCCAAGACCTCGACTCCACGAACGGCACGTTCCTCGACGGCCAGCGGGTCACCTCACCCACCCACGTGCCCCTGAACACGCCGATCCGAATCGGAGCCACGAGCTTCGAGCTGCGGCGGTAGCCCATGGCGATCGTGACCGTGAGCGCGGCCGTCTCCCACGTCGGCAAGATCCGCTCCAACAACCAGGACTCCGGGTACGCCGGCGAGACCCTCTTCGCCGTGGCCGACGGGATGGGCGGTCACGCGGGCGGCGACGTCGCCAGTGCCCTGGCCCTGAAGCGTCTGGTCGAGATCGACGGTCAGTACACCTCGGCGGTCGACGCCGAGTTCGCCCTGCAGGAGGCCATCGTCGCGGCGAACGCCGTGCTCACCGAGACCGTGTACGAGCATCCGGAGCTCACCGGCATGGGCACCACGCTCAGCGCGCTGGTGCGGGTGGGCCAGAGCGTCGCCCTCGCCCACATCGGCGACTCCCGGGTCTACCGCCTGCGCGACGAGGCGCTCACCCAGATCACCATCGACCACACCTTCGTGCAGCGCCTGGTCGACTCCGGCCGCATCACACCCGAGGAGGCGAAGACCCACCCGCGCCGCTCGGTGCTGATGCGCGTGCTCGGCGACGTCGACGCGGCCCCCGAGGTCGATCTGCAGGTGATGGACACCCGCCCCGGCGATCGCTGGATGCTCTGCTCCGACGGCCTCTCCGGCGTCGTCGAGCCGGAAGACATCGAGAAGATCCTGGGCAGCAACATCCAGCCGAAGGATGCCGCGAACGCCCTGGTCAAGGCCAGTCTCGACCACGGGGCCCCCGACAACGTCACTGTCGTGGTGGTGGACGTGCACCAGTCGATCGAGACGCCGGAGGCGAGCCCCGTGATGGTCGGCTCGGCCGCGCATCCGATCGCTTTCGAGCAGCAGCCGGGCCGACGCTCCTCCCGCCCCGGCCTCCGCCTGCACCGCACCCCCGCGGTCAGCCACTTCGAGGCCGAGTCGGACGACTACCTCGACGAGCTCATCGAAGAAGACCGCCGCCGCAGCCGCCGCCGCAAGGTCACCTGGCTGGTCGGCGCCCTGGTCGTGCTCGCCCTGATCGCCGTGGGCCTATACGCCGGCTACCGCTGGACGCAGACCCGCTACTACGTGGGCAGCTCCGACGGCACGGTCGCCATCTTCCAGGGCATCCAGCAGAGCGTCGGCCCGATCGAGCTCTCGCACGTCTTCCAGGAGACCGACATCACCACCGAGGTGCTGCCGCCGTACACCCAGCGCCAGGTGGAGAACACCATCAGCGCCGACTCCGTCACCGCGGCGCTGGAGATCGTGAAGCGGCTGAGCGACGCGGCGGCCACCGGCACCGAGACCCAGCTGGGGGCCGACGGATCGGCGACCCCCGCGCCCACCGGCACCGCCACGCCCACCCCCGGTTCGACGCCCGCCCCCACGACCGCGCCCGCTCCCGGGACGGGCCAGTGACGAACGCCGTCGCCCCCGCGGCCGCCGAGCCCGCCCCCGCCACGCCGGACAGGGGCATCCGGCGCATCCGGGTGCCGCAGAAGCTGCGCAACCTGGAGCTCTTCCTGCTGCTGTTCGTCTGCGCTGTGAACGCCTTCGCGGTGGTGCTCGTGCAGTTCGGCGCGCTCGGCTACGCCGACATGACGGTGTTCACGCTCGGCGCGGGTCTCGCGGTGCTGGTGCTCGGCATGCACATCGCCCTGCGCTTCGTGGCCACGAACGCCGATCCGTTCATCCTGCCGATCGCGGCACTGCTGAACGGCATCGGCATCGCGATGATCTACCGCATCGACATCGCCGAGAAGCTCACCGGCTGGGAGAGCACGGCCGTCCGCCAGGTCGTCTGGAGCGGTCTGGCCATCGCGCTCGCGCTCGTGGTGATCGTCGTCATCCGCAACCACCGGGTGCTGCAGCGCTACACCTACCTGGCCATGCTGGTGGCCGCCCTCCTGCTCCTGCTGCCGATGCTGCCGGTGATCGGGCAGGAGATCAACGGCGCACGGGTGTGGATCCACGTCGGCCAGTTCTCGTTCCAGCCCGGAGAGGTGGCGAAGATCGCCCTCGCCGTGTTCTTCGCGGGCTACCTGGTGTCGCGGCGCGACAGCCTCTCGATGGTAGGCACCAAGGTGCTCGGGATGCGGTTCCCTCGGGCGCGCGACCTCGGGCCGATCCTCGTGCTCTGGGCGCTGTCGATGTCGATCATCATCTTCCAGCGCGACCTCGGCACGGCGCTGCTCTACTTCGGCCTGTTCGTGGTGATGATCTACGTCTCCACCGGCCGCGCCAGCTGGGTGGTGCTCGGCGTCGGGCTCTTCCTCGCCGGCGCCGTGATCGCCGGTCAGGTGCTGGTCTACGTCAACGACCGCTTCACCAACTGGCTGGATGCGCTGAACCCGGCGATCTACGACGCCCAGGGCGGCAGCTACCAGCTCGTGCAGGGCCTGTTCGGCCTGGCCAACGGCGGCCTGATCGGCACCGGTCTCGGCGAAGGCCGGCCCGACATCACCCCGCTCGCGCAGAGCGACTACATCATCGCCTCGCTCGGCGAAGAGCTCGGTCTCGCGGGCATGTTCGCCATCCTGGCGCTCTACCTGCTGTTCATCTCGCGCGGGTTCCGGATCAGCTTCGCGGGGCAGGACGACTTCGGCCGACTGCTCGGCGTGGGCCTCTCGTTCACGGTGGCGCTGCAGTGCTTCATCGTGATCGGCGGCGTCACCCGGGTCATCCCGCTGACCGGCCTCACGGCCCCGTTCATGGCGGCCGGCGGATCGTCGCTGGTGGCCAACTGGATCATCGTCGCGCTGCTGCTGCGCCTGTCGGACACAGTCCGCAATCAGCCAAGGCTGGTGATCTAGAGCCGTGACCCGAGAACTCAAACGCGTGAGCATCGTGGTCTTCGCGATGTTCCTCACCCTGCTCGTGTCCACCACGATCATCCAGTTCTTCCAGGCGGATGCTCTCGCGAGCGACGCCCGGAACGCCCGCACCATCTACGCCAGCTACGACACCGAGCGCGGCCCGATCCTGGTCGACGGCCAGCCGATCGCCGTCTCGGTGCCCACGAACGACGAGTTCAAGTACCAGCGCAGCTATCCGCAGGGACCGCTCTACAGCGCGGTCACCGGGTACTACACGCTGGGCCAGGGCTCGAGCCAGATCGAGCAGGCGATGAACGACTACCTCTCGGGCACCTCGAACTCCCAGTTCCTCGACTACCTCAACCGCCTGGTCACCGGCCAGAACCCGCAGGGCGCCTCCGTGGAGCTCACGATCGACCCCGTGGTGCAGCAGGCGGCCTACGACGCGCTCGGCAGCTACCAGGGCGCGGTCGTGGCGATCGAGCCCTCGACCGGGCGCATCCTGGCCATGGTCTCCAAGCCCGACTACGACCCCAACACGCTCGCCGCGCACGACACGCAGCAGGTGCTCGACACCTACGACACCCTGCTGGCGGCCGACGGCGATCCGCTGATCAACAAGACCATCAACGACCTGAACCCTCCCGGCTCGACCTTCAAGATCGTCACCACCTCGGCGGCGCTGCAGAACGCGGGGCTCGATGTGAACCACACCGAACCGAACCTCGCACGCCTGCCGCTCCCCGGCAGCGACTCCACCGTCGCCAACGCCGGCGGCGGAACCTGCGGCGGTGGCGACAGCGTCAGCATCCGCACCGCCTTCGTGCTCTCCTGCAACATCCCGATGGCCGAGCTCGGCATGGAGATGGGCGAGACCCCGCTGGCCGACATGGCGAAGGCCTTCGGTTTCGGCAGCGAGCTGTCGGTGCCGATGGATGTCTCCACCAGCGTGTACCCCCGCGGACTCGACGACGCACAGCTCGCGCTCTCGGCCTTCGGCCAGGGCAGCGACACGGCCACCCCGCTGCAGATCGCGATGCTCTCGGCCGCGGTCGCGAACGGAGGAACGCTGATGACCCCGAACTTGGTGGACGAGATCCGAGCCCCGGATCTGAGCCTTCTGCAGGGCTTCGAAGCGAAGGAGTTCGGCACTCCGCTGACTTCTATAACAGCTTCGACACTTTCGGATCTGATGGTCGAGGCAGTCGATTCCGGCGCAGCGACTAATGCAAGAATAGACGGAGTCAGTGTGGCCGGTAAGACCGGAACTGCGGAGAACGGGGAGGGCGATCCCTACACGCTGTGGTTCACCGGTTTTGCTCCCGCCGACAACCCTCGGGTAGCCGTCGCAGTGGTCGTAGAAGATGGTGGTGGGTTGGGTCAATCCGGTTCAGGCAACGAATTGGCCGCACCGATCGCAAAACGAGTACTAGAGGCGGTGCTGAGTAAATGAGACCCACAGCAGGGGTGACCTTCGGTGGCCGGTACGAACTTTCGAGCCGGATCGCGATCGGCGGCATGGGCGAGGTCTGGCAGGCCACCGACCTCGTGATCGGGCGCACCGTCGCCATCAAGATCCTGAAAGACGAGTACCTGGGCGACCCGGGCTTCCTCGAGCGCTTCCGCGCCGAGGCCCGCCACGCCGCGCTCGTCAACCACGAGGGCATCGCCAACGTCTTCGACTACGGCGAAGAAGAGGGCAGCGCCTACCTCGTGATGGAGCTCGTGCCCGGCGAGGCGCTCTCCACCATCCTCGAGCGCGAGCACGTGCTGTCGACGGATCGCGTACTCGACATCGTGGCCCAGACCGCGCTCGCCCTGCAGGCCGCGCACGCTGCGGGCCTCGTGCACCGCGACATCAAGCCGGGCAACCTGCTGATCACGCCCGACGGCCGCGTCAAGATCACCGACTTCGGTATCGCCCGGATCGCCGACCAGGTGCCGCTCACGGCCACCGGTCAGGTGATGGGCACGGTGCAGTACCTCTCCCCCGAGCAGGCCAGCGGCCAGCCCGCCTCGCCGACGACCGACATCTACTCGCTCGGCATCGTGGCGTACGAGTGCCTCGCCGGCAAGCGCCCCTTCACGGGGGAGTCGCAGGTCGCCATCGCGATGGCGCAGATCAACGAGGCCCCGCCCGAACTGCCGGTCACGGTGGCCGAGCCGGTGCGCAACCTCGTGCTCTCGTGCATCGCCAAGAAGCCGGCCGACCGGCCGTCCTCCACCGGCAACCTCGCCCGCGCGGCGATGGCCCTGCGCCGCGGCGACATCGCCTCGGCCGCGGCCGCCGTGCCGGCCGTGCTCGGCAACGAGCCGCTCCCGCCCACCATGGCCACCCAGCTGATGCCGGCCGCGGGTGCCACGCAGGCCACGACCGTGCTGCAGGCCCCGGGCGCCGCATCCGCTCAGCCCGTTCCCACGCCGGTCGGCACCGAGGTGGCCGAGGACGAGCCGAAGAAGCGCTCGCCCTGGACCTGGCCGCTGATCGTGCTGATCATCATCCTGGCCCTGGTGCTCGTCGGAACGATCGTGGCGCTCGTGCTGCAGGGCGGCAACAGCGCGGCCCCGGTCACCACCCCGGCCACGAGCTCGACGCCCACGCCGGTTCCCACCTCGAACACACCCACCCCGACGCCGAGCGCGACGACCGTCGCCATCACCGAGGCCGAGCTCAAGGGCAAGTCCTTCGACGAGGCCGCCGCCATCCTGTCGCAGAAGGGCCTGAGCGCCGCTCGCGCCGTCGGCAACGCGGCGCCGGCGGCCGACCAGGTCGACTTCGTCTACCAGGCCTCGCCGGTGGGCAACCTCGCGCCGGGCGCCACCGTCACCCTCACGGTCTACGGCGACGTGATCGTGCCCACCTCCCCCTCCTCGGCGCCCACCGGCGGCAGCGGGGTCACCAGCGGCAGCGTGATCGCCAGCCAGGGCTTCGAGGTCACCTGGCCGAGCTACAGCTGCCCCTCGGGCACCACGCTCGACGGCTACACGGTCAACGCCACCGGTGCCACCCTGCAGACGCAGTCAGGAACCTCGGCGGGCTTCACCGCCGGTGCCGCGGGTACGCCGATCGAGATCAGCTACAGCGTGAGCTGCTCGGGATCGGCCTCCGGCAACTCGCCGGTGCTGAGCCTCAGCACCGGCGCCGGGCCCACCAGCAGCGCCAACCCCGGCAACGGGAACGGCAACGGCGGAAACGACGACTGACCCGGATCCCCTCCGGCGACGGCTCCCCGACCCAACCCAATTCGCTTCCCTTCCCTTCCCACGACGAGCGACCCGAGGCTCACCCCACGATCCAGGAGCAGCAACAGTGACCGACGACAACCGTCTCCTCGCCGGGAGGTATCGCCTCGGCGAGCTCATCGGCCGCGGGGGGATGTCGAACGTGTACTCCGGCCGTGACGAGCGACTCGGGCGCCAGGTGGCCATCAAGCTGCTGAAGTCGTCGCTGGCCGGCGACCCGGTGTTCCGCACCCGCTTCCGGCAGGAGGCGCAGGCCGCGTCGCGGATGGCGCATCCGACGATCGTGCGCGTCTTCGACGCCGGCGAGGAGCGGGTGGCCGAGGCCGGGGGCTTCGAGGGCATCGTGCCCTTCATCGTGATGGAGTTCGTCGAGGGCAAGCTGCTCAAAGACCTGATCCGCGAGGGTCCGGTCGACTCGGCCGAGGCCATCCGCATCACCGAGGGCATCCTCACGGCGCTGGAGTACTCGCACCGCGCCGGCGTGGTGCACCGCGACATCAAGCCCGGCAACGTGATGGTCACGCACGGCGGTCAGGTCAAGGTGATGGACTTCGGCATCGCCCGGGCCATCTCCGACTCCTCCGCCACGGTCGCGCAGACCACCGCCATCCTCGGCACGGCGCAGTACTTCTCGCCGGAGCAGGCGCGCGGTGAATCCGTCGACGCCCGCACCGACCTCTACTCCACCGGAGTGGTGCTGTTCGAGATGCTCACCGGCGAGCCGCCCTTCAAGGGCGAGACCCCGGTCGCCGTCGCGTACCAGCACGTCAGCGAGATGCCGGTCGCTCCCTCGAGCATCAACCCGCTGGTCTCGCCGGCGATCGATCAGGTCGTGCTGCACGCCCTGGCCAAGGACCGCTTCACCCGCTTCCAGAGCGCAGTCGAGTTCCGCGCCGACCTCGAGGTGGCCGGTGCGGGCAAGATCCCGTCCAAGCGCCTGCCGGCCGACGACTTCCAGTCCTCGCTCTTCGGCGCCCCGCCGAGCCTCGCCCAGGGCAACGAGTCCGCCCTCACGCAGCTCGCCGGCGACGACGAGTACACCGTGCGCACGCAGTCCCGCCCGCCCGTGGTGTGGATCTGGGCCGGTATCGCCTCCGTGGCCGTGATCCTGGTGGCCATCGTGTTCTGGGTGCTCACCCTGCAGCCGACGAATGCTCTGCCCGACACCTCGAGGCAGATCCCCACGGTCACCGGCCAGACCTTCGATGCGGCGGATGCCACGCTGCAGCAGCTCGACCTGGTGACGGCCCGCTTCGAGGTGTTCAGCGACAGCATCCCCGAGGGCCAGGTCGTCGAGACCGATCCCGCGGCCGGCACCATCGTGAGCCCGGGCACCGTCATCGAGGTGCACGTCTCCAAGGGCAAGGAGGCGGTGGCCGTACCGACCCTCACCGGCAAGAGCGTGGCCGATGCCACCGCGGCCATCACGGCGGCACGACTGACCGTCGGGCAGACCATCAAAGAGAACTCCAAAGACGCGCCGGCCGATTCCGTGATCCGCACGGATCCGGAGGGTGCCAGCCAGGCTTTCGCGGGAGACACGATCAACATCATCGTCTCCAGCGGGATGGTCGACGTGCCGGATGTCACGGGCAAGCCCATCGCCGACGCGAACAACGAGCTGCAGAACAGCCTGCTCACGGTGACCTGGGTGGCCGATCCCGGCTGCAAGGCGCAGGCCGACAACCCGGTGACGCGTCAGTCGATCGCGGCGGGCGATGCTCTGCAGAAGTCGGAGATCAGCCTGACCTACTGCACCGGCACCTGATCAGGCCTCGACCGGACAGCATCCTCGCCAAGCTCGGCGCTCGTCTTCTAGTGGACGTCGATCGCGACAGCGTCGCGATGGGCGACGACATGGCGTCCCATGCGTATCGCCGGTCGTTCCGGAGCGGCACGCGACTCGCCGGGGTGCTCGAGGCGACGCATCCGGAGATCCACAGCCGCGGATGGTCCTGGGTCGCGGTCGTCGACGGCACCGTGTCGGCGGTGTGGTCGGTGGACCTGGGCGTGCGGCTCCTGGTCGACAACCGCCGGCTGCGGGCAGGCGCCTCTCCCCTGCCGGTGGTCTTCCGCTACTTCGTGCAGATCGACCCGCAGTGGCTGCACGAGCGGCTGGCAGCGGGAGCTCCCGCCGACCGGGACGCCCTGAGCGCGGAGTACGCGCCGATCGCCGCCGAGCGTCTGGAGCAGGAACAGCGCCGGCGAGAGCGTGAGGTTCCGGAGAGGCTGTTGTCGGCCGTCTGCATCGAGGCCCTCGAACGCCTCGGCGCGAGGATCGACCTGCATTCGGACACGCGCTGTCGATTCGACGCCCACGGCGAGCGCTGGATCGTCGTGCGTTCGGACACGATGACGCTCGTCCACCATGGGGAGAATCCGGGACCGATCGCGTCCCTCCGCCCCCGCGCCTTCGCCGAGGTCTGGCTCGCGTCGGCGGTCGGTGCGCGCGGGCGGGAGAAGGACGGGCTCCCTCCGCTGCCCTCCCCGGTGCCGGATCAGGGCCCACCACTGCGGTCGATGACATCGTGGCCGCCCGGGAGAGAGCGCTGGTCGGCGACCGGGGACGACGGTTTCGTCGCTCAGCTCTCCGGCGAGGATGCCGTGGCCTGGTACCGATTCGCGTTCGGGCGCACGCTCGACGAGATCGTCGAAGCGCTCACCGGGCCGGGATGGCCCTCCGCTGCGGACGGCTAGGCCTGGGCGGTGCGCAGCAGCGGGTTGAGCGTGGCGGCCTTGGCCGGGGCGTCGTCGAGGCCGGCGGTGGCCAGCCAGTTGCCGAGCATCCGGTAGCCGCCCTCGGTGAGCACCGACTCGGGGTGGAACTGCACGCCGTACACGGGCGCTTCGGCGTGACGGAGCCCCATGATGACGCCGCCTTCGGTGCGGGCCGTCACCACGAGGGTGTCGGGCACCGTGCCGTCGACCACGGCGAGTGAGTGGTACCGGGTGGCGGTGAAGCCGTCGGGCACCCCGTCGTAGAACGGGCTGTCGTCGTGGCGGATGACCGAGGTCTTGCCGTGCATGAGCTCTTCGGCGTTCGTGACCGTGGCGCCCATCGCCTCGGCGATCGCCTGATGGCCGAGGCACACGCCCAGCAGCGGCTTCTGTGCGTCGAGTGCCGCGAAGACGACGGGGATCGACACTCCCGCCTCCGACGGCTTGCCGGGACCGGGCGAGAGCAGCACCGCATCGTACCCGGCGATCGTCTCGGCTGCGTCGGCCGCGTCGAAGGCGTCGTTGCGCACCACGACGGTCTCGGCGCCCAACTGCTGCAGGTAGCCGTTGAGCGTGTAGACGAAGCTGTCGTAGTTGTCGACGACGAGGACGCGGGTCATTGGTCCACCGTGACATCCTGGGCCGGAGCGGTCAAATCGTCGATCCAGGGGAAGACCCAGAAGGCCAGCGCGTACAGAACGGCGACCACGAGCACCACCACGATCAGGATGCGCACCCACAACGGTCCGGGCAGGATGCGCCACAAGGCTGCGTACATGGTCTAGGCCCCCACGAGTCCGGCGATGGCGGCGGGCGCGCCGGCCGATCGCGGTGTGTAGTCGGTCAGCACGCCATAGGCGATGATGCGCTCCGAGGCGATGTAGAGCGGGTTGCAGCTGGTGAGCGTGATGATGCGGTCGACGGCCGTGGCATCCGGAACCTGGGGAACCTCGTCGATGACTCCGACGCCGAGGGGCGTCACGTACTCGGAGCTGCGGTAGGTGTACGTGTACCAGCCGTCTTGCGTCTCGATGTAGATGGGGTCGCCCACCTGCAGCTCGTTGATCTTGAGGAAGGGACTGCCCCAGCCGTCGCGATGCGCGGCGATGGCGAAGTTGCCGACCTGCCCCGGCATCTGCGTGGTGGTGTAGTGGCCGGCCCCGCCGTTGTTCAGCACGGTCTTCGGATCGACGCCTTCGGCGATGGTCTTCTTGAAGTCGCTGCCGAAGCGCGGCACGTACATCACCGCGAAGTCGTCGCCGGTACCGGGTTCGGAGCCGGCCGCCGGCGGCTCACCGTAGAGGAAGGTGCCTGCGGGCTCGGCACCGGTGCTCGCGCTCGGGGTGGGTGCGGCCGTCGGCGACTCCGCGGCCCAGTTCTGCGACAGCGACCCGGCATCCGAGGCCTGCTGGTTGTTGAGCATGATGCCGTTCAGCGAGAACTGCCAGCCCAGGAAGAGCAGCACCAGGACGCCGGCCGTGATCAGCAGCTCGCCGACCACGCCGATCGCCTTGGACACGGGACTGCGCTTGCGACGGCGGGGACGCATCGGGAGCGGTTCGGGCACGGCGTCGTGCGGGGCGGACGGCTCGCTCATGTCCACCATCCTAAAAGGTAATGGCTGTGCAGCCGCCCCGAGTGCGCAGCCTGTGGAGAACCGGTGGAGAACGCGTCGGCAAAGCCCGTTAGAATCATCGGCATGGCCCGAGACAAAGCATCCACGAAGGACGTCGCCCGCCGAAGCCGCGACGTTCAGCGCGCATCGAGCGACGAGTCCTCCGCGAACAACCCGAACCCGGTGTGGTTCAAGCCGGTGATGTTCGGGTTCATGATCGTCGGTCTGCTGTGGATCATCGTGTTCTACGTGTCACAGGGCCTGTTCCCCATCCCCGACCTCGGGAGCTGGAACATCCTGATCGGCTTCGGCATCGCCTTCATCGGCTTCATCATGACCACGCGCTGGCGCTGAGCCGCGCTTTCGACGACGCCCGCCCGGGGAAGAATTACACTGCTGTAATTATCCCCAATGTTAATAACCTTGTGGATAAGTCCACAGCTGTGGATAACCCTGTGGAATAGCTGCCGCGAGCAGGGTCCCGGATGGCGCAGATCAGACCAGCGCGCGGACGACCGTGATGGCCACCAGGGCGACGGCGACGGCCGCCACCAGCAGGATCTGCACGTTCTTCATCCGGATCGGACGCGTGCGCACGTAGATGAAGGCGATCAGCAGGCCGACCGCGAGGCCGCCGAGATGGGCCTGCCAGGAGACACCGGGAACGAAGAAACCGTACGCCAGGTTGATGCCCACGAGCACGACGAGCTGGATGCTGCTGCCCCCGAGGTGGCGGTTGATCACGAAGAACGCGCCCATCAGGCCGAAGATGGCCCCGGATGCGCCGACGACGGCGGAGAGCGGGCTCGCGAAGAGCACGACCGCGACCGAGCCGCCGAGACCCGAGATCAGATAGAGCGCCAGATAGCGCCAGCGGCCGAGGAGCCGCTCCAGGCCGCTGCCGAAGATGAACAGGGTGTACATGTTCAGCAGCAGGTGCAGGATCGAGCCGTGGGTGAACACCGACGTGATCATCCGCCACGGTTCGAACGGCGCCCCGACGGGGAGCACGTACGCCGGCGCGAACTGCAGCGCCGTCGTGACTCCCAGCCCGGGGATGGACTGCAGCAGGAACACCACGGCGCAGATCGCGATCAGCGCATACGTGACCACGGGAGCGCCCTGTCCCGTCAGGTTCCGCAGGAAGGCGGGCCGCCCGCGGTTCATCTTCGGTGCCGACCGGCGATCCTGAGCCGCGCACTCGACGCAGTGCACGCCGACCGCGGCCTGCACCTGGCAGTCGGGGCACACCGTGCGCCCGCAACGCTGGCAGAGGATGTAGCTCTGCCGGCCCGGATGCCGGTAGCAGTAGTTGTCGGGGTTGGCCGAGGCGCTGCTCATCGACGGGTCAGGATGCCGGAACGCGGAACGGGGACGGTGGAAACGGCTTGGGCCGGGCCTAGACCGCCTCGACGGTGACGCTCTCGAGCACCACGTCGTCCAGCGGACGGTCGTAGGCGTCGGTGGCCACACCGGCGAGCTTGTCGACGACGCGCTTGGAGGCGTCGTCGGCCACCTCGCCGAAGATGGTGTGCTTGCCCTGGAGCCAGCTGGTGTTGCCGACGGTGATGAAGAACTGCGAACCGTTGGTGCCCTTGCCGCCCTGGATGCCGGCGTTGGCCATCGCGAGGATGTAGGGCTCGTTGAAGTTCAGCTCGCCGTTGATCTCGTCGTCGAACCTGTAGCCCGGGCCACCGGTGCCGTTGCCGAGCGGGTCGCCGCCCTGGATCATGAAGCCGGGGATGATGCGGTGGAACACGATGCCGTCGTACAGCGGGGCGTTCGTGGGCTGGCCCGTCTTCGGGTCGGTCCACTCGATCTCGCCCGTGGCGAGGCCGACGAAGTTCTTGACGGTCTTAGGTGCCTGGTGACCGTACAGGTTGACCACGATCGGGCCGTGGTTGGTGGTGAGGGTAGCGACGTGCGTGTGTGCGGGCATGTCCCAATTGTGTCACACCGGCATCGGGCATCCAGTGAAGGTCCAGGCGATGCGAAGGCGATGATCAGTGGTGCGAACTACTCCGCTTCGGGATTGCGTGGCAAGATGACACTGACCGTGCTCTCGCCGATGGAGGTTTCTTATGAGTCTTTCCCGCAAGCGCCGCAAAGCGCTCACGCGCCTGAAGGGAACGGCAGAAGACCTGTGGGTCGACCAGCAGGACGTTCTCGACCGTGCCAACGCGATTCTGCGTGAGGCCGGGCGCCAGGCCAGCTTTCTGGCCGATGAAGAAGTGAAGCCCCGTGTGAAGACCGCTGTCGACAGCGGTGCGGTGGCCATCAGCCGTAAGGTCGCGGATGTGAAGGTGGCCGGCGAGACCGTCAAGCACCGTTTCGCCACCGACGTGCTGCCCGCGATCGCCGGTACCGTCGGCTCCGCCGCGGCGGTGCTGCAGTCCTCCAAGAACCCGGAGTTCGTGCAGCAGGCCGGCAAGCAGGTCTCCAAAGCCTCCAAGTCGCTGCAGAAGGCCGCTCCGAAGCCCGCGGGCTCGAAGGTCGGCCTCGTCTTCGCGATCAGCCTCGGCGTCGTCACCGCCGTGGGCCTCGGTTACGCCATCTGGCAGACCTTCCGCGCCGACGACGAGCTCTGGATCGCCGACGAGGACCCGGAGCCCGAGACCGACCCCGAGAGCTGACCACCAGCTCTCCCCAAGAAGAAAGGCCCCGCACAAACCGTGCGGGGCCTTTCTCGTCCCATGAAACCAGCCGTTAACGACGAAGAGGATGCGTGTACGCATCCTCTTCCCTAAGCGGAGTGGAGCCTGGGAGAATCGAACTCCCGACATCCTGCTTGCAAAGCAGGCGCTCTACCAACTGAGCTAAGGCCCCCCAAGAGATCTTGCGGACGAACCGCACCGATCTCCCGGAGATTTCTTGTGGATCTCTCGTGGGGCTACAAGGACTTGAACCTTGGACCTCTTCGTTATCAGCGAAGCGCTCTAACCGCCTGAGCTATAGCCCCGTCTTTTGACCAGAGACGAGACTACCTTACGGAAGCCCCGTTCTGCCAATCGGCCCTACTTGTTGGTGAAGCCGAGCATCACGCCACCCGTGATCCGCACCGCGAGGTTGTACAACGCGGCCCAGATCGCACCGAGTGCGGTGATCACGATCACGTTCAGCACGGCGACGACGACGGAGAAGCCCATCACCTGGGGCAGCGAGGCGAAGTCGAACAGGTCGAAGTTGCCGGCGCCCGCGATGTCTTGCAGCAGCGTGTTGACGGAGTCGAACACACCGGTCTGGTTGAGCACCGACCACACCAGGAACGAGGCGACCACGGTGACGATACCGAGGATGATCGCCAGGAGGAAGGAGATCTTGAGCACCGACCAGAAGTCGATGTAGACCAGCTTCAGCCGAACCTGCTTGGTGGTGGCGACGCGCGCCGTCTTCTTCGCGAATTTGTCGCCGAGGTTACTCATCCGTCGTTACGTCCTCTCCAGGAGCCGCAGGGGCTTCGGGGTCGAGCGGCTCCGCATCCTCGGAATCCAGGTTGCGTTCCGTGTTCTTGGCCACCGCGATGATGCGATCCTCGTCCGCGAAGCGAGCGAAGACCACGCCCATCGTGTCGCGTCCTTTAGCCGGTACCTCGGCCACGGCAGAGCGTACCACCTTGCCGCTGGCAAGAACCACAAGGACCTCGTCGTCCTCCCCGACGATCAGCGAGCCGATCAGGTCGCCGCGCGCATCCTGCAGCTTGGCCACCTTGATGCCGAGGCCGCCTCGGCCCTGCACCCGGTATTCCTCCACCGAGGTGCGCTTGGCGTAGCCGCCCTCGGTGACGATGAACACGTAGCCCTCGTCGGAGACCACCGAGGCGCCCTGCAACGCGTCGTCGCCGCGGAACTTCATGCCGATGACACCCGAGGTGGCGCGGCCCATCGGCCGCAGCGCCTCATCCGTCGCCGTGAAGCGGATCGACATGCCCTTCTTCGACACCAGCAGCAGGTCGGAGTCCTCGTCCACCAGCAGGGCCGAGACGAGCTCGTCGTCTTCGCGCAGGTTGATGGCGATGATGCCGCCCGAGCGGTTGGTGTCGTACTCGGTCAGCGCCGTCTTCTTCAGCAGGCCGCCCCGGGTGGCGAGCACCAGGAACTGCGCCGCCTGGTAGTCGCGGATGTCGAGGATCTGCGTGATCTGCTCCTCCGGCGCGAGCGCCAGCAGGTTCGCCACGTGCTGGCCCTTCGCGTCGCGGCCGGCCTCCTGCAGCTCGTAGGCCTTCGCGCGGTACACGCGGCCCCGGTTGGTGAAGAACAGCAGCCAGTGGTGCGTGGTGGTGACGAAGAAGTGCTCCACCACGTCGTCGGCCCGCAGCTGGGCGCCCTTGACGCCCTTGCCGCCGCGGTGCTGGCTGCGGTAGTTGTCGCTGCGCGTGCGCTTGACGTAGCCGCCGCGGGTGACCGTGACCACCATCTCCTCTTCGGGGATGAGATCTTCGATGTTCATGTCGCCGTCGAAACCGAACATGATCTCGGTGCGGCGGTCGTCGCCGAACTTGTCGACGATCTCGGTGAGCTCTTCGGTGATGATCTCGCGCTGACGCGACGGCGAGCCGAGGATGACGTTGTACTCGTCGATCCGGGTCTGCAGCTCGGTGGCCTCGTCCTGGATCTTCTGGCGCTCCAGCGCGGCCAGCCGGCGCAGCTGCAGTTCCAGGATGGCGCGGGCCTGCAGCTCGTCGATCGAGAGCAGGTCGATCAGGCCGTCACGGGCCTCCTCGACGGTCGGCGAGCGCCGGATGAGGGCGATCACCTCGTCGAGAGCGTCGAGCGCCGCCAGGTAGCCGCGCAGGATGTGCATGCGGGCCTCGGCCTCGCGCAGGCGGTACTGGGTGCGGCGCACGATCACCTGGATCTGGTGCGCCACCCACTCGGTGATGAAGCCGTCCAGCGGCAGGGTGCGCGGGATGCCGTCGACGATCGCCAGCATGTTGGCGCCGAAGTTGTCCTGCAGCTGGGTGTGCTTGTAGAGGTTGTTCAGCACGACCTTGGCCACGGCGTCGCGCTTCAGCACGATCACCAGGCGCTGGCCGGTGCGGCCCGAGGTCTCGTCGCGGATGTCGGCGATGCCGGCGAGCTTGCCGTCTTTCACCAGCTCGGCGATCTTCACGGCCAGGTTGTCAGGGTTCACCTGGTAGGGCAGCTCGGTCACGACGAGGCAGGTGCGGCCCTGCAGCTCTTCGACGTTGACGACCGCGCGCATGGTGATCGATCCGCGCCCGGTGCGGTACGCATCCTGGATCCCCTTGACGCCCAGGATCTGCGCTCCCGTGGGGAAGTCGGGGCCCTTGATGCGCTGCATCAGCGCCTCGAGCAGCTCTTCGCGGCTCGCCTCGGGGTTCTCCAGATACCAGACGGCTCCGGATGCCACCTCCCGCAGGTTGTGCGGAGGGATGTTCGTGGCCATGCCGACCGCGATACCGACCGATCCGTTCACCAGCAGGTTCGGGAACCGCGAGGGCAGCACGACGGGCTCGAGCGTGCGGCCGTCGTAGTTGTCCTGGAAGTCGACCGTCTCCTCGGTGATGTCGCGCACCATCTCGAGGGCGAGCTGCGACATCTTGGTCTCGGTGTATCGCGCGGCGGCGGCGCCGTCGTTGCCGGCCGAGCCGAAGTTGCCCTGGCCGAGGGCCAGCGGGTACCGCAGGTTCCACGGCTGGATGAGGCGCACCAGGGCGTCGTAGATGGAGGAGTCGCCGTGCGGGTGGAACTGGCCCATCACCTCGCCGACGACGCGCGCCGACTTGGAGAAGGCACGGTCGGGGCGGTAGCCGCCGTCGTACATCGCGTAGATCACGCGACGGTGCACGGGCTTCAGGCCGTCGCGCACGTCGGGCAGGGCACGCCCCACGATCACGCTCATCGCGTAGTCGAGGTAGGAGCGCTGCATCTCCAGCTGGAGATCGACCTGTTCGATGCGGTCTCCGGCGGGCGGAGTGATTTCGTCTGTCATAAGGAGGTATCAGTCTCGATCGAAGGGTCAGATGTCCAGGAAGCGCACGTCTTTGGCGTTCCGCTGGATGAAGTTGCGGCGCGACTCGACGTCTTCGCCCATCAGGGTGCTGAAGATCTCGTCGGCCGCGGCCGCGTCGTCGAGGGTGATCTGGCGGAGGGTGCGGGTGTCCGGGTCCATCGTGGTGTCCCACAGCTCGCGGTAGTCCATCTCACCGAGACCCTTGTAGCGCTGGATGCCGTTGTCTTTCGGGATGCGCTTGCCGGCGGCCTGGCCGTCGACCAGAAGTGCGTCGCGCTCGGCATCGGAGTAGACGTAGTCGTGCGGCGCGTTCGACCACTTGAGGCGGTAGAGCGGCGGCATCGCGAGGTACACGTAGCCCAGCTCGATCAGCGGCCGCATGTAGCGGAACACCAGGGTGAGCAGCAGGGTGGTGATGTGCTGGCCGTCGACGTCGGCATCCGCCATCAGCACGATCTTGTGGTACCGCGCCTTCTCGGGGTTGAAGTCCTCCCCGATCCCGGCGCCGAACGCCGTGATCATGGCCTGCACCTCGGCGTTGCCGAGCGCGCGGTCGAGCCGGGCCTTCTCGACGTTCAGGATCTTGCCGCGCAGCGGCAGGATGGCCTGCGTCTCGGGGTTGCGGCCCTGGATGGCGGAGCCGCCGGCCGAGTCGCCCTCCACGATGAAGATCTCGCTCTTGGAGGGGTCACGGCTCGAGCAGTCCTTCAACTTCCCGGGCATGCCGCCACCCTCGAGCAGGCCCTTGCGCCGGGTCTGCTCGCGGGCCTTGCGCGCGGCGAGACGGGCTTGCGAGGCCTGGATCGCCTTGCGGATGATGTCGCGGGCCTGCACGGGGTTGCGGTCGAACCAGTCGGTGAGCTCGGTGCTGACGACCCGCTGCACGAAGGCCTTGGCCTCGGTGTTGCCGAGCTTGGTCTTCGTCTGGCCCTCGAACTGCGGTTCGGCGAGCTTGATCGAGATGACGGCGGTGAGGCCCTCGCGCACGTCGTCGCCCGAGAGGTTGTCATCCTTCTCTTTGATGATGTTCTTCTCGCGCGCGTACTTGTTCACCAGCGTGGTGAGCGCGGCGCGGAAGCCCTCTTCGTGGGTGCCGCCCTCGTGCGTGTTGATGGTGTTCGCGTAGGTGTGCACGCTCTCGGTGTAACCCGTGGTCCACTGCATGGCGACCTCGAGCGCGATCTTGCGCACTGTGTCCTCCTGCTCGAAGGAGATGATCTCCTCGTTCACGAGGTCGGCCTTCTTCGAGCGGTTGAGGTACTCGACGTAGTCCTTCAGGCCGTTCTCGTAGAGGTAGGTGACCGTGGTCTCCTCCTCTTCGCCCGACTCGCCGCCGCGCTCGTCGGTGAGCTTGATGGCGAGGCCCTTGTTGAGGAAGGCCATCTGCTGGAACCGCGCACGCAGGGTCTCGTAGTCGAACTCGACGGTCTCGAAGATCTCGCGGCTCGGCCAGAAGGTGATCCGCGTTCCGGTCTCGTCGGTCGACTCGCCCTGCTCGAGCGGCGCCTGCGGAACGCCGATCTTGTAGCTCTGGCGGTAGACGCTGCCCTGGCGGCGCACCTCGACGTCGAGTTCGCTGGAGAGCGCGTTCACCACGGAGGAGCCGACGCCGTGCAGGCCGCCCGATACCGCGTACCCGCCGCCGCCGAACTTGCCGCCGGCGTGCAGGATGGTGAGCACCACCTCGACGGTCGACTTCTTCTCGACCGGGTGGATGTCGACGGGGATGCCGCGACCGTTGTCGGTGACGGTGATTCCGCCGTCTTTGCGCATCACGACCTCGATGTGCGTGGCGTACCCGGCGAGGGCCTCGTCGACGCTGTTGTCGACGATCTCGTACACCAGGTGGTGCAGGCCGCGCGGGCCCGTGGAACCGATGTACATGCCGGGGCGCTTGCGCACCGCCTCGAGGCCTTCAAGAACCTGGATCTGGTCCGCGCCGTACTCGTTGTCAGGGTGGACCTTGTCCGATTCAGACATATGGAAATGTGCTCCTCAGTGTCGCGCCCTCCGGCCGGGCAAGGCGACCCTTAATTCTATCAAAGGAGAGGGCGGTTCCGCGGATCATACGCCGTTCTGAGGACTTTATTTCGGGCCCGTGACCACATTTGCCTACTCAGCCGTAGGTATCGCGAGGACCGCGCCCTGGAATCGATCTGGAGCCGCGTTTCCAGCTCGGGGCGTGGGGGGCTTCGAAGCGGATCGACTCGATACCCGCTTCGGGGAACCGCTGGGCGATCGTCGTCATGATCAGCACGCGCATGTGGCGCAGCTGCGTGGCCCACGCGGTGGAGTCGCATTGCACGGTGAGCACCGCATCCGTGATGCCGATCGGCGTGGAGTGCTCGGCGGTGTCGGGGCCGGCGATCTCGGCCCAGGCGAGCAGAAGATCCGACTTGGCCAGCGACGAGCCCCAGCCGAGCTCGCTGGTGAGCGAACCCATCACGTCGCCGAGGCCGTGCGGGTCGCGCCCGCGGCCGTAGGGCTCGCTCTCGTCGTCGTCCCCGCGCTTGCGCGTCTTGCGCGAGCGCCAGTTCGCGGCGCGGGAGTCGGGGTTGCCGAAGGCGGCCTTCAGGCGCAGGTACACGTTCTGCGACTCGGTCATCAGCGGCGCACCCCGCAGATCGGCGTCATGAGAACTCCGTCACGATGGTGCCGGCCTGGATGCGCACGGTGTGCGCCGTCAGCGCCTCGGGCACGTCGTCGTAGACGGCGGCCGTGATGAGCACCTGCTCGTAGTCCTTCACCGCATCCGCCAGTCGGCCGCGCCGGCCCTGATCGAGCTCGGCGAAGACGTCGTCGAGGATGACGATGGGATCGCCGGTGCTCGACTCGGCCCGCAGTAGTTCGGCGCAGGCCAGCTTCAGCGCGAGGGCGAACGACCAGGATTCACCATGGCTCGCGTAGCCCTTGGCCGGCAGCCCGTTCAGCCGGAACAGCACGTCGTCGCGGTGCGGGCCGACCAGGGTGATGCCGCGGTCGCGCTCGGCGCGCGCCACCTTCTCGAGCGCACCGCGGAACGAGTCGGCGAGCTCGGCGCGGCTGGGCAGCGCTGAGACCGCGTCGGCGCTCTCGCCGGCGACTCCGCCGGTTCCGGATGCGCGGGGGGCGACATCCGGAACCCCGGCCTCGTCGTCGTCACCCGGCTTCTCGGCCAGGATGCTCAGCACCAGCTCGAGCGTGGGCTCCTGTTCCGAGCCGGCGACCGCCTGGTAGGCCTCGCGCACGAACGGGCCGAGTGCCTGCACGATGGCCAGCCGTTCGGCGATGATCTCCGTGCCGAGTTCGACGAGCCGCTCGTTCCAGAGCTCGAGCGTCGAGAGCTTGGCATCCTTCAGGCCGGATGCTCTGGCCGACTTGAGAAGGGCGTTGCGCTGCTTGAGCACGCGGTCGTAGTCGGCGAAGACGCCGAGCAGGCGCGGAGCCCGGGTGCCGAGCAAGGCATCCACGAACCGGCGCCGGGTGGACGGCTCCCCTCTGATCAGGGCGAGGTCTTCCGGCGCGAACAGCACAGTAGAGAGGTATCGGGGCAGTTCGCGCGGCTTGATGGCCGCCCGATTGACCTGCGCCCGGTTGGCGGCACTGCGGTTCAGCTGCAGTTCGACCAGAAGTTCACGGCCGTCGTGCTCGAGCCGCGCCCGCACGATCGCGGCATCCTGACCCGCTCTGATCAGCGCCTGGTCGGTGGAGACCCGGTGCGAGGAGAGCGTGGCCAGGTAGCCGAGCGACTCGACGAGGTTGGTCTTGCCCTGGCCGTTGCGGCCCACGAACAGGTTCGGCCCGGGCTCGAGTGCGACCTCCGCGGTGGCGTAGTTGCGGAAATCGGTGAGGCTCAGGTGACGGACGAACAAGCAGGGCCTGGCGCTGGACTAGTCGAGCTCTTTGACCGCGTGGCCGCCGAACTGGTTGCGCAGGGCGGCGACGGCCTTCATGGCCGGCGAGTCGTCTTGGCGCGACACGAAGCGCGCGAAGATCGAGGCGCTGATGGCGGGCATCGGCACGGCGTTCTCGATGGCCTCCTCGAGGGTCCAGCGGCCCTCGCCCGAGTCCTCGACGTAGCCGTGGATCTGGTCGAACTCGGGGTCGGCCTCGAGCGCGCGCACCAGCAGTTCGAGCAGCCAGGAGCGCACGACCGTGCCGCGCTGCCAGGCCTTGAAGGTGCCGGTGACGTCTTTGATGATGTCCTTGCGCGCGTCGAGCAGTTCGTAACCCTCGGCGTAGCTCTGCATCATGCCGTACTCGATGCCGTTGTGCACCATCTTGGCGTAGTGGCCGGCACCGACCTCACCGACGTGCACGAAGCCCTCGTCGCGCGGGCCCTCGGGGCGCAGCGCGTCGAACACGGGCATGGCCCGCTCGACGTTCTCGGCGGTGCCGCCGACCATCAGGCCGTAGCCGTTCTCCAGGCCCCAGACGCCTCCCGAAACGCCGGCGTCCATGAACTGGATGCCCTTGGGGGCGAGGAACTCGGAGTGCGTGAAGTCTTCGGTGAACTTGGAGTTGCCACCGTCGATGATGAGGTCGCCCTCCTCCAGCACCTCGGAGAGGTCGTGGATGACGCTGTCGGTGATCTTGCCGGCCGGAACCATCACCCAGACGATGCGCGGAGCGGGCAGCGCGGCGGCGAGGGCCTTGAGATCGGGAACATCGCTCACGGCGGGGTTGGTGTCGTAGCCGACCACGTCGATGCCCGACTTCTTCAAGCGGGCACGCATGTTGTTGCCCATCTTGCCCAGACCGATGAGTCCGATGTTCATGACAGCTCCTTGCAGGTGGTGGAGAGGGTCAGCGCAGCAGCAGGTTGGGCTGCAGCAGGTACTTGTAGTCGTCGGATCCCGGCTGGTCTTTCGAGGACTGGCTGGTGATCAGCACGGGCCCGGGCTTGTTCGGGTTGTCGGTCTTCGTGAACGAGATCCGCACGAATTCGGAGTGCACGGCGGAGAGGCCGTCGAGCAGGAACTGCGGCTTGAGCGACACGACGGTGTCTTGGCCCGTGAGCAGCGCGTCGATCGACTCGGAGGCCTGGGCCTGCTCGGATCCGATCGCCTCGAGGGTCACGCCGTCGATGGTGAAGGTGAAGCGCAGGGCGGCTTCGCGCTCGAGCACCAGCGACACGCGCTTGGTGGCCTCGATCAGCTCGGCGGTGTTGATCACGGCGTAGTTGTCGACGGTCTCGGGGAACAGGCGCTTGACCGGCGGAAAGTTGCCCTTGATCAGCAGCGTGGTGACCGTCTTCTTGTCGCTCTTGAACGCGATCAGCTCTCGGTCGTCGGAGTTCGTGATGGCGACCGAGATGGTGCCGGCGTTACCGAAGGTCTTGCCGACCTCCTGCAGGGTGCGGGCGGGAACCAGGGCGGTGGCACTGGTGGTGCCGGAGTCGTTGGAATCCCAGTCGATGTTGCGCACGGCGACGCGATAGCGGTCGGTGGCGACCAGCGAGATGCTGTTCTCGGTGACCTCGAGCTGCACGCCCGTGATGACCGGTGTGACATCGTCGCGCGACGCGGCGACGGCCACCTGGGCGACGGCCGCGGCGAACTGCTCGGCCGGGAGCAGCCCTGATTCGGCGCCGACCTGCGGCAGCGTGGGGTATTCCTCCACCGGCATGCTCAGCAGCGTGAACTTCGCGGTGCCGCAGCTCACGATGATGCGCGAGTCTTCGGTGCTGAACCGCACGGGGGCGTTCGGCAGGCGGTTGGCGATGTCGGAGAGCAGCCGGCCGGAGACCAGGATGACGCCGGGTTCTTCGACGTCGGCGGTGATCTGGGTCTGGGCCGAGACCTCGTAGTCGAATGAGGACAGGGTGAGACCGTCGTCTTTCGCCTCGATCAGCACGCCGCTCAGAATGGGCAGCGTGGTGCGCTGGGGCAAGAGCTTCACGGCGAAGGACACTGCTTCGCTGAAGACGTCTCGGTTTACTTGGAACTTCACGAAGTCACCTCTGTCGGCATTAGAGACCCTGGGTCGCTCCATGCTACCGGGTGAGTGCACCCGGATCGGGAACGGGCTGCGAACCCGAGGCCACCTCCGAAGAGGTTGTGGGATGTCATTGATTAATTGGGATTCTTAATGGTCTTAACGCCTGTGGATATGTGGATAAGTCTGTTTAAAACGCACCGTTCCGCTGAACTACACGCGTGTGAGTTGTTGATCCGCTGTGCATCCGGCTCAAAACTCCACTGACGCCGGGTGAACGGGATCGGAACCATTCCACATGCGGGGCCAACTGATCAACATCCGGGGCCGGGTTATCCACAATCTCTTCACAATCTGTGGAATGCGCACCCAGGTTGTACCCAGGATGGGGGGCTCAGGCGCTCTTGTAGCGCTGGTTGTGCTTGATCCGGTTCGAGATCTCGGTGACCTGGTTGTAGATCGACCGCTTCTCGGTCATCAGCTTGCCGATCTTGTTGTTGGCGTACATCACCGTCGTGTGGTCGCGTCCACCGAACAGCTGGCCGATCTTCGGCAGCGAGAGACTCGTCATCTCACGGCACAGGTACATCGCGATCTGGCGTGCCGTGGCGATGGCCTGGGAGCGGCTGGAGCCGTAGAGGTCGTCGACCGAGAGCTTGAAGTAGTCGGCGGTGTGATTGATGATGTCGACCGGCGCGATGATGTTGTCGTCGTCGAGCGTGATGAGGTCTTTCAGCACCGTCTGCACGAGGGCCATGTCGACCGGGGTGCGGTTCAGGCTCGCGAAGGCCGTGACGCGGATGAGGGTTCCCTCGAGCTCGCGCACGTTGCTGGAGACCTTCGTGGCCATGAACTCGAGGATGTCGTCGGGAACCCGGAGCCGTTCGCTCTGCGCCTTCTTGCGCAGGATGGCGATGCGGGTCTCGAGGTCGGGGGTCTGCACATCGGTGATGAGGCCCCACTCGAAGCGGGTGCGCATCCGGTCTTCGAAGCCGGTGAGGTGCTTGGGCGGCAGGTCGCTGGTGATGACCACCTGCTTGTTGTGGTCGTGCAGCGTGTTGAAGGTGTGGAAGAAGGCCTCTTGCGTCTCGGCCTTGCCCTGCAGGAACTGGATGTCGTCGATCAGGAGCAGGTCGATGTCGCGGTAGCGCGAGTGGAAGGCGGCGCCGCGGTTGTTCGCGATCGAGTTGATGAAGTCGTTGGTGAACTCCTCGGAGCTCACATACCGCACGCGCACCCCGGGATAGAGGCTGATGGCGTAGTGGCCGATCGCGTGCAGCAGGTGGGTCTTGCCGAGCCCCGAGTCGCCGTAGATGAACAGCGGGTTGTAGGCCTTGGCCGGCGCCTCGGCCACGGCCACGGCGGCGGCGTGCGCGAAGCGGTTCGAGCCGCCGATCACGAAGTTGTCGAAGCTGTACTTCGGGTTGAGCCGGGTGTCGTTGTTGCGGAGCGGGCCCACGGTCTCCTGCACGGGCGGGGCGACGGATGCCACCGACTCCGCGTAGCTCGACTCGGGCGCCGAGTGCTGGCCGAGGCCTTGACCCGGAGCGGGCACCTGGCCGGTGGGGCCGGTCGGGGTCGACGTGGCCTCGGCCGCATCCGATGCCGCGGGATAGCCGCTGATGTCGGGGTTCACCACCACCGAGAAGCTGCTGACGTCCAGGCTCGGATCGAGTGTGCCGAGTGCGGCGAGAAGAGAGGGGCGCACACGCTGCTCGAGCATGTCGCGGGTGAAGTCGTTGGGCACCTCGAGATAGAACGAGCCGCCCAGGATGCCCTTCGGGACCACGAGCCCGAGGAACCCCTTGAGTTGCGGAGTGATCCGTTCGTCGGCCGAGAGAACCTGGAGGATCTTCCGCCAGTTCTCTTCTGTCGAACCGGCACCCTCAGCCAATGGAACTCCTGTCGAACGTGTGTAGCGGTGACGAACGAATGCATCCGTCACCAGCCGCGTGCTTGGCCCCCGCCGGCTGTTAGTAACTGTAGGCACCTAAGCTAGTGACTGCCATGCCGCAGGGCAAGTTCGGTGTATTGACGGCCTGCGTGTCCTACACAGATGTTCTCCACATGCTGTGGATAATTGACTCTTTGGGCAGATCCGGTTTGACCCCGGGCCTTTGAGGTCGTAGGTTTAATCAGTTGACTTGTAGCGGTTTCCCGCTGCCCCCCTCGAATACGACTTCACGACGGTCTTGCTGCCTGCTTGCCCGCCGGACCGGAGAACATCATGAGCAAGAGAACTTTCCAGCCGAACAACCGCCGCCGCGCCAAGGTGCACGGTTTCCGTCTGCGTATGCGCACCCGTGCGGGCCGTTCGATCCTGTCGGCGCGTCGCCGCAAGGGTCGCACCGAGCTCTCCGCCTGAGCCCGACCCTTCGCTGCGGTGCTGGCCAGAGCCAATCGCATCACCCACGGCCGTGACTATCGCGGCACCGTGCGGCGTGGTGCGAAATTCGTGGGCCCGCACACCGTGACCTACATTCGCGCATCCGACTCCTCATCGTCGGATGCGCGTTTCGGGTTCATCGTGGCGAAATCCGTCGGCGTCGCGGTGGTTCGCAATCGCGTCCGTCGGCGGTTGAAGGCGGCCGCCTTCGCGTTGCTGCCGTCGATGGCACCGGGAACCGAAGTGGTGGTGCGCGCCCTGCCCGAAGCTGCGTCTCAGCCTTACGGCGTACTCTTCGAAGAACTATCGCGTTCTCTCACCAAAGGATCTGTGCTCGCATGATGTCAGTGGTGACGGCGATCCTGCTCCTCCCCCGCAACCTCGCTGTTCTGCTGCTTCGCGGGTACCGAGCGGTGATCTCTCCTTTATATGGGGATGTCTGCCGCTACTACCCGTCCTGCTCCTCTTATACCTTGCAGGCCATCCAGCAGCGCGGTCTGGTGGTGGGTTCCGGGATGGGCGTCTACCGCATCGCCCGCTGCCATCCCTGGGCGAAGGGCGGCGTCGACGACGTGCCGCCGGTGCGCCGACAGAAGTACCGGTTGACGCCGTTCGGTTTCGTAGTAGCTAGCCACGGAAAGGGCTAACCCCACACCATGGAAATCCCCCTCCTCGACACCATCCTCTGGCCCATCAAATGGGTGGTGGAGCTGATCCTCGTCGCCTGGCACTGGGTCTGGACGAACGTATTCCAGCTCGACCCGGCAGCCGGCCTCACCTGGGTGCTCTCCATCGTCGGCCTGGTGATCGTGGTGCGTGCCGCCCTCATCCCGATCTTCGTGCGGCAGATCAAGAGTCAGCGCAAGATGCTCGAAGTCGCGCCACAACTCAAGAAGATCCAGGACAAGTACAAGGGCAAGAAGGATCAGTTCTCGCGCGAGGCCATGTCGCGCGAGACCATGGAGCTCTACCGTAAGACGGGAACCAACCCGCTGGCATCCTGTCTCCCTCTGCTGCTGCAGATGCCGATCTTTTTCAGTCTGTTCTCGGTGCTCAACAACGCCCAGAAGGGCCAGGGCGGCGTCGGCCCCCTGAATGCGGAGCTCGGCAAGCAGTTCGGTGACGCGACCCTGTTCGGCGTCGCTCCCCTGCACGACACCTTCATGGGGGCCTTCAACGCCGGCGGGCCGTGGCAGGTCATGCTGATCGCCGGTCTGATGGTGGTGCTGATGACCGCCTCGCAGTTCTACACGCAGCTGCAGATCATGGCCAAGAACCAGTCCCCCGAGGCCAAGGCCAGCCCGATGTACCGGCAGCAGCGCATCCTGCTCTACATCCTCCCGCTGGTGTTCGTCTTCTCCGGTGTGGCCTTCCCGCTCGGCGTGATGTTCTACTGGCTGACCTCGAACTTCTGGACCATGGGCCAGCAGTTCCTCGTGATCCGCAACATGCCGACGCCCGGTAGCGAAGCCGCAAAGGCCCGTGAGGCCCGTCTCGCAAAGAAGGGCAAGGTCGAGCCGACGAAGGGGGCGCCGGAGATCGAGTCGATCCCGGAGGTTCCGAAGACGACGCAGCGCCAGCAACCCGTGAGCAAGAACCGGGCGAAGAAGCAAGGGGACAAGAAATGACTGATGTGACCGAGACCCAGGCCGAGGCGTCGGTCGACACCGACGTGATCGAGGGGGCGGACGCCGTCGTCGACGAGGGCGATGTCGCGGCCGACTACATCGAGGAACTGCTCGACATCTGCGACCTCGACGGCGACATCGACATCGAGGTCAACGACGGCCGCGCGTACATCTCGGTGAACGCCTCGGGCGAGAGCAACCTCCGCATCCTGTCGCGTCCCGACACGGTGGCCGCGCTGCAGGAACTGACCCGCCTTGCGGTACAGACGAAGACCGGCGAGTTCTCGCGTCTGATCCTCGACGTGGGCGGCAGCCGGCAGATCCGTCAGCGTGAGCTCGAGAAGCTGGTCGACGGCGCTGTCGCCGAGATCGAGGGTGGCGCTGCGGCGTCTCACCTGGAGGCGATGTCCTCCTACGAGCGCAAGCTGGTGCACGACATCGTGGCCGAGCGCGGTGGCTTCACCTCGGAGTCCGAGGGCGAAGGCCGCGACCGTCATACGGTCATCTCGCGCGCGTAGTTTCACGTGAAACATTGATGCAGACAGAGAACGCCCCCGAACCCGGCTCCGCAGACGTCGAGGCGGAGCCGGAGACCGCGCTCCGCGTCTTCGGTGATCGGATCGACGTCGCACGGCAGTTCACGGATGATCTGATCCGGCGAGGTGAGGAGTTGGGCCTGATCGGCCCGCTCGAACTCCCCCGCATCTGGAGTCGGCACATCGTCAACTGCGCTGTGGTCTCTCCGCTGCTGCGCCCTGGTGTCGTCGGCGACATCGGCAGCGGCGCGGGGCTGCCGGGAATCGTGCTGGCGATCGCTCGTCCGGATGTGTCCTTCGTGCTGATCGAGCCGATGGAGAGGCGCGTGGCCTGGCTGGACGAGCAGAAGGATCTGCTGGGGCTGGAGAACGTGACGGTGGTGCGGGCGCGTGCCGAGGAGTATCAGCGCGGCGAACTCGACCAGGTGACTGCCCGTGCCGTGAGTGCGTTCTCGAAGCTGATCCCGCTGACCGCTCCCCTGCTACGTCCAGGAGGTGAACTCGTGCTGATGAAAGGCGCGAGTGCGGCGAAGGAGATCACGGCGGCAGAGAAGGCGATCCGCAAGTATCGGCTGTCTGACGTCGAGGTGATCGAGCTGGGTGAGGATCTCGGCATCGACGTGACACGTGTGATCCGAGCGCGAGTACCCTGACTTCGTCCTCGTTGGGTCGGGACTCGTGGTGGCCAGCTCGGCGCAGCGCTCAGAGACGGCTACATGGCTGCGACACGCGGAGAGTGTCAGCGGAGTTCGGTAGCATCGAAGTCGGCCGTCGGAGTGGTGGTTCGGCCCACTCCCTCCGGATCCACTCCCCCATGTTTCACGTGAAACATATCGACAGGATTGTGAATGACCAGTGATGCCACCGCGTTCGACGCGTCGACCCCACTCGCTCGCGAGTTGGCGGACCTGTCGCAACGCAAGCGCCTCTTGGCCACGCGGGAATTCCCGCTCCCTGCTGACGCGCGCGTCCTGACCGTCGCGAACCAGAAGGGCGGCGTGGGGAAGACCACCACCACCGTCAACCTCGCGGCGGCACTTGCACGAGAGGGCGCTCGCGTTCTGGTTATCGACCTGGACCCTCAGGGGAACGCCTCCACGGCCCTCGGTGTCGATCACCGGGGTGACAAGCCCAGCGTGTACGACGTGTTGATCCGGGACGAGCCGATGGCCGACGTCGTGCAGGAGAGCCCCGAGACGGGGAATCTCTTCTGCCTCCCGGCGACAATCCATCTCGCCGGTGCCGAGATCGAGCTCGTGCCGATGGTCGCGCGCGAGCAGAGGCTTCGTGGAGCCCTGGACCGTTTCCTGGCGGCGATGGACGAGGCTGGAACCCCCTTCCACTATGTCTTCATCGACTGCCCGCCGTCGCTCGGACTACTGACCATCAATGCGTTCGTCGCCGCCCGCGAAGTTCTGATCCCGATCCAGTGTGAGTATTACGCGCTGGAAGGTCTGAGTCAGCTCCTCAACAACATCAGTCTGATCGAGCGGCACCTGAACCCCACGCTCGCCGTGTCCACTATCCTGCTCACCATGTACGACGGACGCACGCGGCTGGCCTTCCAAGTGGCGGAGGATGTGCGGAAGCACTTCCCTGACCAGACTCTCCGCGCGGTGATCCCCCGGTCGGTGCGGATCTCCGAGGCGCCGAGTTACGGCCAGACCGTCATCAGCTTCGATCCCAATTCCCCCGGCTCGGTCTCCTACCTCGAGGCAGCCGCTGAAATCGCAGACAGAGGAGCGCCGCAGCGTGGCAACTAAGAAGAGAACCGGACTCGGTCGCGGTATCGGCGCCCTCATCCCCACCGACGAACCGCGGGTGGAGGGCTCACGCCCCGTCGACGTGTTCTTCGACGCTCGGCCCGGCGACACCGATGCGACCGCGGACTCCGGAGTACAGCTGGTCGCCGTCCCGGGTGCGCGTCTGGCACAGCTCAACCCGAACAGCATCGTCCCCAACGCCAAGCAGCCCCGGAGCGTGTTCGACGCTTCCGACCTCGCCGAGCTGGTGCATTCGGTCAAGGAGATCGGCGTGTTGCAGCCGATCGTGGTGCGCGAATTGCCTGCCGAGGACGGGAAGCCGCAGCAGTACGAGCTGGTGATGGGTGAGCGCCGTCTGCGCGCGACGAAGGAGGCCGGGCTCGACACCATCCCCGCGGTGATCAAGGACACCGCCGACGAAGACATGCTCCGGGATGCTCTGCTCGAGAACCTGCACCGTTCGCAGCTGAATCCCTTGGAAGAGGCCTCCGCCTACCAGCAGCTGCTGGAAGACTTCGGCATCACGCAAGATCAGCTGGCGGAGCGGATCGGACGCTCGCGCCCGCAGATCACGAACACCCTGCGCCTGCTGAAACTGCCGGCCGCGGTGCAGAACCGGGTGGCCGCCGGCGTGCTGAGCGCCGGCCATGCCCGCGCCGTGTTGGCCGTCGGTGACGTCGACGCGATGAACAAGCTCGCGGACAAGATCGTGAACGAAGACCTCTCGGTGCGCGCGGCCGAGGCGCTGGCATCCTCAGCTCCGAAGGCGACGCGCGCCAAGACCACGGCCGGCGCCAAGCGGGGTCATCTGGACGAGATCGGCGAGCGGCTGGGCGACCGGCTGAACACGCGGGTCCGCGTGAGCCTCGGCCGCTCGAAGGGGCAGATCGTGATCGACTTCGCGACGATCCAGGATCTCAATCGTATTCTGGGCGAGCTGGGCGAGGACGGTTTCGGCCAAGCCTCGAGCAGCCGGGGTCCGCGCTTCAGCTGAACCGGACGTGCGGCGGTACCGCCGCACACAACGTTTCACGTGAAACATCCGCCGCAAACGCCGAACGCCCGCCACGCTCCATAAGGAGGGGGCGGGCGTTCGGCGTTATGGCGCGCGGCGACAGCGTCAGCCGGCGATGGCCACGTCGCTGAGCTTCTCGTACACCTCGGCCAGCGAGAGACCGGCGGCGAGGATGCCCTGCGGCACGGTCGACGTCTCGGTGAGCCCGGGCAGCACGTTCGCCTCGAGGAACCACGGGGTTCCGGCGTCATCGATGATCAGGTCGATGCGCGAGATGTGCCGCAGGCCGAGGGCGGCGTGGATGGCCAGCGCGGTGTCCCGCGCGGTGGCGGCGGCTTCGGCGTCGAGGCGGGCCGGGGCGTAGAAGCTGGTCTCCCCAGCGTTGTACCGGGCCTCGAAGCTGTAGACGCCCGAGCGCGGCTCGATCTCCACGGCCGGCAGAGCCACCGGCCCCTCCCCCAGGTCGACGACGCCGATCGAGATCTCCACACCGCGAGCCCGCTGCTCGATCAGGGCGACCTCACCGTAGGTGTACGCGTCGACCACGGCGCGCGGCAGGTCGTCGGCGGAGCCGAGCACCCCGACACCCAGAGCGGATCCACCCATGGCTGGCTTGACGACCAGCTCGGAGCCGAGCGACGACAGCACGAGATCGAGCACCTGGGTGGCACCCAGCTCGCGGAACGTGTCGCGCGGCAGTGTCACCCAGCGCGGTGTGGCGAAGCCGGCTCGCTCGACGAGCACCTTGGCGGTGGGCTTCTGCCAGGCCAGGCGCGCGGCCTTCGCCTGCGAGCCGACGTAGGGGATGCCCAGCATGTCGAGCAGCGCCCGCAGGGCACCGTCTTCGCCGCTGGCTCCGTGCAGTGCGGGCCACACCACGTCGGGGCGCGTCTCGGCCAGGAACGGCAGCAGGTTCGCATCCGGTTCCCGCACGATGACGGTGTGACCACGACCGATCAGCGCATCCGCGACCCGACGGCCGGTGCGCAGCGACACGTCGCGCTCGTGCGAGATGCCGCCCGAGAGGACGACGACGGTTCGGGGGGTGGAGTTGTCGCTCATGGTGCGGTCTCTCAGTCGAGGTTGGGCGGAGGAGCCGAGAAGGTGCGGTCGCGCACGGTGTCGAGCGGACCGGTGGCGGCGAAGGTCTCGAGCAGGTCGAGTTCGCCGTTGATGACGTTCTGCAGGCGACGTATGCCGACGCGGATCGCCTCGGGCGTCGGGTAGCAGAACGAGAGACGGATGTTGTTGCGGCCCGATCCGTCGGCGTAGAACGCGGTGCCGGGCGTGTAGGCCACCAGTTCCTTAACCGCTCGGGGCAGCATCTGCTTGGAATCGAGATGCGGCGGGAGTGTGAGCCAGACATAGAAACCGCCCTGCGGGTCGGTCCAGGAGAGATTGGGCAGATATTCGGTTAAAGCGCCGATCATCGCCTCTTTTCGCTCCTTGTAGACGCCACGGAAGCGATCGACCTGCGCGCGCCAGTCGATCGTGTCGAGGTACTGCGAGACGATCAGCTGACTGAACGAGGAGGGTGAGAGCACGGCGGCCTCGTTGGCCAGGATGAGCTTCTCGCGGATGGCGTGCGGCGCGAGCGCCCAGCCCACCCGGAATCCAGGCGCGAGCGTCTTCGAGAAGGTGCCGAGGTAGATCACGCCGTCCTCGTCGAGCGAGCGGATGGCCGGGGGCGGCGGGGCGTCGAAGTGCAGCAGACCGTACGGGTTGTCCTCCAGCACCAGGATGCCGTGCTCCTTCGCGATGGCGAGTACCTCCTGGCGGCGCTCCCAGCTGAGGGTCACGCCCGCCGGGTTCTGGAACGACGGGATGGTGTAGAGGAACTTGATCTTCTTGCCGGCCGCGTGCACGGCGGCGATCCGCTCGCGCAGCGCCTCGGGGATCATGCCGTGCGCATCCATCGCCACGTGCTGGGTCTCGGCCTGGAACGAGCGGAAGATCACCATCGCGGTGACGTAGCTCGGGCCCTCGGCCAGCACCACGTCTCCCGGGTCGATGAAGAGCTTGGTCACGAGCTCGAGCGCGTGCTGCGATCCGGTGGTCACCACCACGTCGTCGGCGCTTGCCGAGATGCCCTCCATGGCCATCACGTCGAGGATCTGCTCGCGCAGCTTCGGCACGCCCTGACCGGAGCCGTATTGCAGGGCGACGGATCCCTGCTCGCGCATGACCCGGTTCATCGAGTCGATGACGAGCTCCTGCGGGAGGGCCGAGACCGCCGGCATGCCTCCGGCCAGTGACACCACCTCGGGGCGGGAGGCCACGGCGAAGAGGGCCCGGACTTCACTGGCGGCGAGACCCGCCGTGCGTGCGGCGTAGTTGTAGTACCACGGATCGAGGTTGTTACCCGACTGCTGTGGGGGGTTCTGGCTGCTCACTGACATACTTCCCGACGTAGACCGAAATTCCATCGTAGGACATCAAAAAGTGGCCCGCTGCACGAAGGCAACGGGCCACTTGGAAGAGACTGGCTGCGCCCTAGATGAAGGCGGCCAGGTCGGCCTCGAGGGCCGCCTTCGGCTTGGCGCCGATGATCGTCTTGACGACCTCGCCACCCTTGTAGACCTTGAGGGCCGGGATGGAGGTGATCTGGTACTTCGCCGCGGTCTGCGGGTTGTCGTCGACGTTCAGCTTGACGATCTCGATCTTGTCGCCGTGCTCGTCGGCGATCTGGTCGAGGATCGGGGCGACCGCACGACAGGGGCCGCACCACTCGGCCCAGAAGTCGACCAGGATGGTCTTCTCGGAGTCGAGCACGTCGACCTGGAAGCTGGCGTCGGAGACGGCCTTGGCGTTGGACATGTTTCCTTCTTTCGTGGAACTCGGTGAATTCGTGGAGTGGGGATCCGGATCGGCGGGGGCCGTTCGGAGAACTGCTATTCGGCGGCGACCAGTTCGTCGACGATCTCGGCCACCTCGGCGGCCTCGACCTCGTCGCCGGTCTGATCTAGAGCTGCAAGAAACTGCTCGGCATCCAGCGCCGCCACCGTTCCGGAGGCCGCGGCCGTGACGGCCTGACGATAGTGCGGGTCGATCACGTCGCCGGCGGCGAAGACACCCGGGAGGTTCGTCTTCGACGTGCGCCCGGCCACCGCGATGGTGCCCTCCGAGGTGAGGTCGAGCTGACCGTGCACGAGGTGCACGCGCGGGTCGTTCCCGATCGCCACGAACAGACCCTGCACCGGCAGCTGAGAGGTGGAGCCGTCCACCGTGTTGCGGAGCGTGAGGCCCTCGACCGCGTTCTCGCCCGAGATGCCCACGACCTCCGAGTTCCAGACGAACTCGATCTTGTCGTTCGCGAAGGCGCGCTCCTGCATGATCTTCGAGGCGCGCAGCGTGTCCTTGCGGTGCACGAGGTACACCTTCTCGGCGAAGCGGGTGAGGAAGGTGGCCTCTTCCATGGCGGAGTCGCCGCCACCGATGACCGCGATGGTCTTGGTCTTGAAGAAGAAGCCGTCGCAGGTGGCGCACCAGGAGACGCCGCGGCCGGAGAGCCGCTCCTCGTCGGGCAGACCGAGCTTGCGGTACGCGGATCCGGTGGCGAAGATCACCGAGCGGGCCTCGAAGGTGCCGCTGTACCCGGTCTCGACCGACTTGACCTCGCCCTCGAGCTGCACGCTCGTGACGTCGTCGAGGATGACCTCGGTGCCGAACTTCTCGGCCTGCTCCTGCAGCTTCATCATCAGTTCGGGGCCCTGGATGCCCTCGGGGAAGCCGGGGAAGTTCTCCACGTCGGTGGTCTTCATCAGCTCGCCGCCGGCCTCGACGCTGGACGCCAGGAGCAGGGGGGCAAGGCCGGCGCGCGCGGCATAGATCGCCGCGGTGAAGCCGGCGGGGCCGGAGCCGATGATGATGATCTCGCGCATGTGTCTCTCACTCCTGAGGATGATCGCGGGCAGGCTGCCCGGGTCGGTCACTGACCGGTACAACCCATCATATGCGCGGACTATTCCGCGGATCCGGCGCGGTCAGGGGGCACTCAGGAGGCCGCTTCACCGGCTGAGCGACTACCGACCGAGCCGGGCTCGGACGGGGCCCAGCGCTGCTTTCAGCTCCGGTGAACGCAGGGCGAAGAGCGCCCCGAGATACACCACCAGCATCACCGCGCCGACGATCGCCATCGAGATGATCGCGGGCGCGTAGCGCGACACCGCGAAGCCGTGCTCGACCGTGCCGCCGAGGAGCACCAGTACCCCGAATCCGGCGGCCGTGGCGGGGATGCCGGCCACCAGGTAGCGCACGAAGCTCAGGGTGAGCCGCCGCCCACCCGTTCCGCCGAGCCGGCGACGGATGATGACCGCGGCCACCACGGTCTGGATCGCGGTGGCGAAGGAGAGCGAGAACGCCAGACCGACGGCGATCCACTCGACCGGCAGCATCGAGCACAGCAGGGCGAGCACCGTGAAGATGATCGCCTGCAGCACCTGCAGGAAGAAGGGCGTCTTGGTGTCGCTGAGCGAGTAGAACACCCGCTGCAGCACGAACAGCACGGTGAAGGGGATGAGGCCCACCAGGAAGGCGATCAGCACGTTCCCCATGGCGGCGGTGTCGAAGAACGACTTGCTGAACAGGCTGGAGAACGGATACGCCACCACGATCAGCACGAACATCGCCAGCACCATGAACAGACCGGTGGTGCGGATGGCGGCGGCCACGTCGGTGCGCAGCTGCGGCGTCTCTCCGCGCTCGGCGTGCCCGCTCATCTTGGTGAAGTAGGCCGTGACGATCGACACCGTCACCAGCGAGTGCGGCAGCATGAAGATCAGCCAGGCGTACTGGATGATGGCGACCGAGGCATCCGACCCCGAGGCGATCGAGGCGACGTTGGTCTCCACCAGGCCGGCGGCCTGGGTGACCAGCAGCATGCCGAAGGTCCAGCCGGCGAGCTTGCCCGCGGTGCCGAGGCCGACTCCGCGCCAGGCGAAGTCAGGGCGGTAGCGGATGCCGGCCCGGCGCCAGAACAGGAACAGGATGAGCGCCTGCGCGGCCACGGCCAGGGTCGTGAAACCGCCGAGCACGGCGATCGAGGTGGGCGTCCATTCCGAGACCAGGCGGCCGCCGGCCGGATCCGAGCCGAACAGCAGCATGAACACGACCAGGCCGATGATCGAGACGATGTTGTTCACCGCGGGCGCCCAGGTGAACGGGCCGAACACGTTCTTGGCGTTCAGCACCTCGCCGAGCACCGTGTAGAGGCCGTAGAAGAAGATCTGCGGCAGGCACCAGTACGCGAAGGCGGTGGCGAGCGCGAGCTGGTCGGGACTGAATCGGGTGGCGGAGATGGTGACGAGTACCGGCGCCAGCAGGGTGGCCAGGATGGTGGCGCCGCCGAGGATCACCATGGTGATGGTGAGCAGCTTGTTGATGTAGCCGCGGCCGCCGTCGGCGTGCAGCAGCGCCCGCACGATCTGCGGCACCAGCACGGCGCTCAGGGTGCCGCCCGCGATGATCACGTAGATGTTGTTCGGCAGCTGGTTCGCGATGGCGAAGGCGTCGGCGCTGACGCCGACCGTGCCGATGGTCTGGGCGAGCACGATCGTGCGCACGAAGCCGATCACCCGCGAGACGATCGTGCCGGAGGCGAGGAAGGCGCTCGAGCGGCCGATGCTGGGGCTACTGCTACTGGACACTGGGTGGCTCCGCCGATCCGTCCGACTCGGCACGCCGCTGCTTGCGACGGCGCAGGATGTTGGTGACGATGCCGAAGCCGAACACCAGAACCACGAGCGCGGCGAAGATCACCGTGCCGAGCGTCTCCCAGTCGGCGCTCACGTTCACCAGCACGGGCGAGGGCGTCGACAGCAGCACGCCCGTGGGGCTCAGCAGCTGGAAGCTCAGCGTCACGGGCCCGTTCGCGACACCGGCCACGAGCGGGATCTGCGCACCCTTGCGCGAGGAAGCCTCGATGGTGACCTCGACGTCGCCCTTCTCCACCACGAGCCGCCCGTTGGAGGGCGTGACGTGCAGGATGACGGTGACCGGATAGGGTAGCTCGTTGCTCAGCGTGACCGGCAGATTGGCCTGGTTGGCCACCATGTTGATGTTCGAGCCGTCGACCACCTGAACGGAGCCGAGGGTCTTGGCCGTGGCGTCGCCGAAGGTCTGTGCGGCCACGCTCCAGCCGCCCTCGTTCGACACCCAGTTGTTCGAGAGCAGGGCCAGCAGATCGGCGCGGTACTCGCCGGTCATCACGGAAGGGTCGGCGAGGATGCTGGCGAAGGCGTCGATGCTCTGCCCGCCCGCCAGCAGGGTGCGGATGGTGGCGAGGCGCTCCTCGGACTGCGGGGCGTCTATCACCTGCACGACCTGGCTGGGCGTGGCGTCGAGCAGGGGCTGGATCGGTGCGGGAGAGGCCCACGGCAGCGCCTCGATCGTGCTCAGCACCTGGTCGATGCTGGTGAAGTTCATGGCGCTGCGGTCGAGCACCGCGAGCACGGTGGGCGGGCCGGTGGACGAGGACGCACCCGTGTCGGTGGTGCTGCCGCCGGTGCGGTTCTCGGCGGCCAGTGTGAGCGTGCCGGTGAGCTGTGCGATCGCCTCGCCGCGGCGGGCGTCGGTGGTGGCGGCCAGAGCATCCTGGATGGCGGTGGAGACGCCGTGGTCGGCCACCAGCACGGTCTGCTGACCCGTGGTCGCCGACGCGTTCAGGGTGGCGGTCGGGTCGGCGGCACCGGTGCTGTCCACGGCCACCACCTGGCGGGAGTCGAGGATGGTGGTGGTCAGGCCCGACTCGGCGAAGAACGGCAGGTCGCTCGTGACGACGCTGCCGCTGCGCGGCCAGGCGATGTCGCTCGCGGTGTAGTCCCAGCTGGTGAGCTGCTCGAGGGTGGGCACGGATGCCGCGGCGTCGGTGGGGGTGGGCGTCGGGGAGGCGGTGCTGCTCCCCGATCCGTCGGCCGTCGTCGACTGCGCGGTGGCCGAGGGCTCGATCAGGTCGTCGACGTCGGTGAAGTTGGAGGCCTTGAGGGCGTACGCGAACGAAGTGGGCTGCAGCACGGCCCCGGCGCCGGCCTGGTGCTCGCCGGAGAGGTCGGAGTCGCCGTAGCTGAGCGGGATGATCGGGTTCGGGGCCGCGTCGAGCCGCTCCAGCCAGCCGACGGCCGAGGCGGGAGCGGAGGAGCCGAGCGAGCGGATGGAGACGATGATGCGCGGGTCGACGGCGATGGTGACGGGCTTGCCGATCACCGCGTCGAGCTCGCGGGTGAGCACGCCGGTGTCGCTCGTGAAGGCCTCCAGTGAGGCGGACTGGATGAGTCCGGTCGCGCTCGCGACGCTCGTGATGGGGGCGATGACGGTCACCCCGGCGGTGGCGGGGGCCGGGCTGACGCCGTCGTTCCAGACGATGGTGGTGCGGGTCGTGGCGAGGCTGCTGCCGGAGTCGGTCAGCTCGGCGGAGATGCCGTAGACCCCGGAGGTGCCGAACGGCAGCGCCGCCGCGGGGATGGTGAGGGTGACGGTGTGCGAGCCGCCGGGCTGGACGGTTCCGGCGTCGACGGTGCCGACGACGGTGAGGTCGGCGGCTTCATCTGCTCCCTCGTCCGCCAGCCAGGCCGTGTAGTCGCTGGCGCCCTCGAGAGCGGTGTCGCGGATGCCGATGGCGATCGTGCCACCGACCGCATCCGGGCCCGGGTCGGCGATCTCGACGGAGAGCGCGAGGTCGCCGCCGGCGGTGAGCACCCCGTTGCCGGCGGGCGACAGGGCTAGCGCCACTCCCCCGGTCTCGGGCGCCTGGGTCGTCGCGGCCGCGGCCGGGTCGTCGGAGGCCGCCGTCGCAGCCGGCTCGGGCGTCGGCATCGGCGTGGTGGCGGCCGAGGCGGTCAGCGGAGCGGCGAACACCAGGGTCGCCAACGCGGCACCGGCGATCAGCGCACGGGCGGCGGTCGCGGGCGCAACTCGTGAGAATCGACGCGCTGGGGAGTTCATAGGTAGTCGGGGAGGCGGTCGCGGGCGGTCGCCGTCCTCGACCGATTCTAGGAGACGGGGCCTGGGAGATCCGGGAACCGCCGGGGCCAGCCGTGGGCCCCGGCTAAAATGGGCCGGTGCAGCCGGTTCAGCAGTCCCTCGATTTCCTGGCGCAGCTCGCGGCCGACGGTCCCGTCGCGGTGCTCGCCACCGCCTTCGCCGACGCCGGGCACGAACTGGCGCTGGTGGGCGGGCCCGTGCGCGACGCCTTCCTCGGCCGCCCGATCACCGACCTCGACTTCACGACGGATGCCACGCCCGACCAGATCCTGGCCATCGTGACGCCCATCTCGCAGGCGCAGTGGGACGTGGGCCGCGCCTTCGGCACCATCGCCGCCCGCATCGACGGCGAGAGCGTGGAGATCACCACGTACCGCTCCGACAGCTACGACGGCGCCAGTCGCAAGCCCGCCGTGGAGTTCGGCGACTCGCTCGAGGGCGACCTGCGCCGGCGCGACTTCACCGTCAACGCGATGGCCCTACGGGTTCCCGAGCTCAAGCTCGTCGACCCCTCCGGCGGCATGGACGACCTCGTGGCCGGCATCCTGCGCACCCCGGGCGCTCCCGAGGTGTCGTTCGGCGACGACCCGCTGCGGATGCTGCGGGCCATCCGGTTCAGCGCCCAGCTCGGGTTCACGCTCGAGGCCGCGACCGCGATCGCCATCGCCGAGATGCGCGAGTCGATCGGGATCATCTCGATCGAGCGGGTGAACGACGAGCTCTCCAAGCTGCTGAAGACGGATGCGCCCCGGCGTGGTGTCGAGCTGCTGGTCGAGAGCGGCCTCGCCGAGCTGGTGCTGCCCGAGGTGCCCGCGCTGCAGCTGGAGAGCGACGAGCACCATCACCACAAGGACGTGTACCAGCACAGCCTCACCGTGCTCGACCAGGCCATCGACCTGGAGAAGTCGCGCGCGGCATCCGGAACCGGCATCGCCTCCCCCGACCTCGTGCTGCGCCTGGCCGCCCTGCTGCACGACATCGGCAAGCCCGCCACCAAGCGCAACGAGCCGGGTGGCCAGGTGTCGTTTCACCACCACGACATCGTGGGCGCGAAGCTCGCCAAGAAGCGCCTGCGTGAGCTGCGTTTCGACAACGACACCATCGCCGCCGTCGGCCGGCTGATCGAGCTGCACCTGCGCTTCTTCGGGTACACCGAGGGGGCCTGGACCGACTCGGCCGTTCGCCGCTACGTGCGCGATGCCGGCGAGCAGCTCGAACGGCTGCACATCCTGACCCGCGCCGATGTGACGACCCGCAACCGGCGCAAGGCCGATCAGCTCTCCTTCGCCTACGACGACCTCGAGGAGCGGATCGCCGTGCTCGCGGCCCAGGAGGAGATCGATTCGGTGCGGCCGGATCTGGACGGCTCGCAGATCATGGCGCTCCTCGGCATCGGCCCGGGGCGCGAGGTGGGGCAGGCGCGCGCGTTCCTGCTCGAGCTGCGGCTCGACGAGGGGCCGCTGCCCCCCGAGGAGGCCGAGGCGCGCCTGCGCGCGTGGTGGGCCGAGCGCCACCCCTGAGCGGCGGTCAGCCGGCGGGGGTGTTCGCGGCGATGAACTCCTCGAGGCGGGTGCGGGCCACGTCGTCGGGCAGCTGCACAGCCGGCGACTTCATGAAGTAGGCCGAGGCCGATTCGACGGGACCGCCGAGGCCGGCGTCCAGCGCCAGCTTCGCGGCGCGCACGGCGTCGATGATGACGCCGGCCGAGTTGGGCGAGTCCCACACCTCGAGCTTGTACTCCAGGCTCATCGGGGCGCCGCCGAAGCCGTGGCCCTCGAGACGCACGAAGGCGAACTTGCGGTCGTCCAGCCACGGCACGTGGTCGCTCGGGCCGATGTGCACGTCGCCCTCGGGCAGGTCGATGTCGATGTTCGAGGTGACGGCGCGCGTCTTCGAGATCTTCTTCGAGTTGAGGCGGCGGCGCTCCAGCATGTTCTTGAAGTCCATGTTGCCGCCGACGTTCAGCTGGTAGGTGTGGTCGAGTTGGATGCCGCGGCTCTCCAGCAGACGGGCGAGCACCCGGTGGGTGATGGTGGCGCCGACCTGGCTCTTGATGTCGTCGCCGACGATCGGCAGGCCCGCCGCCTCGAACTTCGCGGCCCACTCGGGGTCGGAGGCGATGAACACCGGGATGGCGTTCACGAAGGCGACCCCGGCATCCAGAGCGGCCTGCGCGTAGTGCTTGGCGGCCTTCTCCGAACCGACCGGCAGGTAGCACACGAGAACCTCGGCACCGGATGCGCGCAGCGCCTCGGCCACGTCGACCGGCTCCGCTTCGGACTCGTCGATCATGTCGGTGTAGTACTCGCCCAGACCGTCCAGGGTCGGGCCCCGCAGCACCGTGACACCGGTGGGTGCCACGTCGGCGAACTTGAGGGTGTTGTTCTCGCTGGCCCAGATGGCGTCCGCGAGGTCGGCTCCGACCTTCGCCGCATCGACGTCGAACGCGGCCACGAACTGCAGGTCGCCCACGTGGAACGGACCGAACCGCGTGTGCATGAGGCCGGGGATGGCCTCGGTCTCGTCGGCGTCGGCGTAGTACGTCACGCCCTGGATCAGCGAGTTGGCGCAGTTGCCGACCCCCGCGATTGCGACCTTGATGCTCATTCGGGCAGCCCTCTTCGTCGTTGTCAAAACTTAACGATCCTATCGGGGGACGGAAAGGTCGACGAGCCGCTTGACTCAGAGCAGCCGGCGGTACCGTTCGACACCGGCGACCGGATGCCGCTGACCCCCGCTCAGTACGAACCACGGCGTGCCGTCGGCGGCCTGCTCGATCGTGAGCTGGGTGGCGTGCGCGGCCATCGCGGCGACCTTGGCCGCGAGCTGGGGCCCCACGTCGACGGTGAGGTCGGACTCGGGGGCGGGTGCGCTCGCATCGTCGGCGACCCGCGGTTCGACGATCGCGAGGTACCGAAGTCCGCGCTCGCGGGCCGTCTGCAGCCCGAGTTCGTGCATCCGCACGTGGTCAGGGTGGCCGTAGCCGCCCAGCGCGTCGTAGCCCACGACGGCGGTGGCATCGCGGGGGAACGCGGCCAGCAGGTCGGCAAGCTCCTCCCCCACGTCCGAGAGGCTGAGCGAATCGGCCCCTGCATCGTCGGCCGCCTCGGCGAATCCGCTCGCCGCCCAGCGCATTCCGGAATCGGCATATACCCGATCCGGCAGACCGCTGACGCGCGAGGGCGCCGCACCGAGGAAACGGTGCTCCGGGCTTCGGAGCGCGCCGAGGGCCGCAGCGAGCTCGGTCTCCCGATGCGGCCCGAGGGCGGAGGTGCCCTCCAGCTCGGAGAACGGACCGGCGACGACCTCCCCCTGCTCCCCGCGGGTGCCCGTGATGACGGTCACGCGCACGCCGGAGGCGCGCAGCGCCGCGATCGTGCCCCCGGTCGAGATCGACTCGTCGTCGGGATGCGCGTGCAGGAAGACCGGATGCGCGCCGAACGCCGTCAGGTCCGGGCGGGCGGGGCGGGAGGATTCGGAAGCCGTCATCGTCAGAGGACTCTCTCATACAGTCGCTCCAGCAGCCGGACGGTCTGCATCCAGCTGTGTGCTTGGGCGTGTTCGGCCGCCGAGGCGGAGAGCACAGCCAGCCGGGCGGGATCCTGGAGCAGGGCGTCGATCGCACTCGCCCATGCGCTCGCCGACCGGCCGTCGAGCAGTACGCCGCTCACCCGATCGGCCACCGCCTCGGCGAGACCGCCCGCCGATCGCGCGGCGATCACGGGGGTGCCGCTGGCCGCCGCCTCGAGTGCCACCAGACCGAAGGTCTCCGAGTGCGAGGGCGCCAGGAGCAGTGAGGCCTCCCGCAGCAGCCGGGCGGCCTCGGCCCGGGGCACGGCGGCCCGGAAGTCCACGTCCTCCCCCACGCCGCGCTCCACGGCGAGGCGGTGCAGACCGTCGGCGTAGTCGGCGTGGCCCGGGCTCGTGCCGCCCGCGATCACCAGGCGTGGACGGCGCGGGGCCGGGACGAGCGCGAGGGCCTCGATGGCGAGCTCGATCCCCTTCAGGGGCTGGATGCGCGCCAGGATCAGGAGGGACGCGCGGCCGCGGGGCGTGGCATCCGGAACCGGCGGATGGAACAGGGCCGTGTCGACACCCGGGGGCACCCCGACCACCCGGTCGGGATCGACACCGGTCGCCCGCAGGATCGCGGCCCGCTCCGCCGAGGTGGCCGCCACCGTGAGGGCGGAGGCCCGCACGAGCATCCGCTCGGCATCGAGCCGCTCGGCGGGCTCCGGTCGGTCGCCGGGTGCCAGGCGTTCGTTCTTCAGCGCGGCCACCGTATGCAGGCTCAGGACGTGGGGAGCGTTCCAGGCCGCGGCGGCCTCGAGCCCGGCCAGACCCGAGAGCCAGTAGTGGGAGTGCACCACGTCGAAGCGCGGGAGGGTGACGAGGGCTCGAGTGAACTCCGGTATCAGGGCCGGCAGGGAGGCCTTCGGTATCGGAGCGAGGGGCCCCGCGCGCAGGAACCGCACCGGCACTCCCCCGGGAGTCGTGCCGATCCCGGTCGCCCCGGCCGCGGCATCCGTCGCCCGGGTCAGCAGCTCGACCTCGTGGCCCCGAGCGGCCAGCGCGTCGGCCACGCCCACCAGGTAGACGTTCATGCCGCCCGCATCCGCCTGTCCCGGCTGCTCGAGCGGCGAGGTGTGCAGGGTGACGAGGGCGATGCGCAGGCTCACCCTCACACCTTCACACATCGAAACTCCATCACCCACCGAAACTCCCCACACCCGGATGCGCTGCTCTGGTAGGGTGAGGAAGTTGTCTTGTGCCCGGCGGAAATCGTCCGAAGGGCGCGAGACCGATGCATAACCCTCCTGTCACAGAGATTCTGTGGCCGTTCTAGTCCGAAGGAGGTGGGTTTGTGACGCATCAGTACGAACTCATGGTCATCCTCGATCCCGAGATCGACGAGCGCACCGTGGCTCCCAGCCTCGACAAGTTCCTCAATGTCATCCGCAACGACGGTGGAACCGTCGACAAGGTCGACATCTGGGGCCGCCGTCGCCTGGCCTACGAGATCAACAAGAAGACCGAAGGCATCTACGCCGTCGTCAGCCTCACCGCGAACAGCTCCGCCACGGTCGAGCTCGACCGTCAGCTGAAGCTCTCCGAAGCCGTCATGCGCACCAAGGTGCTGCGGGCCGAAGAGTCGATCGCCCAGGTCGCCGCAGCCTCGAAGCTCGCCGAAGAGAAGGCCGCCCGCAAGGCCGCCAACCCGAAGGCCGCCGCTGCCCCCGCAGCCGCTTCCAGCTCCGCTGCTCCGGCAGCCGCCGTCAAGGCCGCGTCGGCGAAGCCCGCCGCTGCCGCAGCAGCAGCCCCGGCCGCCGAGTAGTCGTCATGGCGGGCGAAACCGTAATCACAGTGGTGGGCAACCTCACCGCCGACCCCGAGCTGCGCTACACGCAGAACGGGCTGGCGGTCGCGAACTTCACGATCGCATCGACCCCCCGTACGTTCGACCGCGCGTCGAACGACTGGAAAGACGGCGAGGCGCTGTTCCTCCGCGCGAGCGTGTGGCGTGAATTCGCCGAGCACGTGGCCGGTTCGCTGACCAAGGGCAGCCGCGTCGTCGCGACCGGCCGCCTGCGCCAGCGCTCCTACGAGACGAAAGAGGGCGAGAAGCGCACCTCGATCGAGCTCGAGGTCGACGAGATCGGCCCCTCGCTGCGCTACGCGACCGCTCAGGTCACCCGAGCCACCAGTGGTGGCGCCGGTGGCGGTGGCGGAAGCTTCGGTGGCAACGGCGGCGGTGGCAACCGCGGTGGCCAGTCGGCCGTCGAGGAGCCCTGGGCCGCATCCGCGCCCTCGTCCTCCGGCACCGGTGGCGACGTGTGGAACACTCCCGGCAGCTACGCCGACGACACCCCCTTCTAAACTTCTCTTCTTTCAGAACAGGAATCCAAAACAATGGCTGGAAAGTCAAGCGGCGACCGCCGCAAGCCGCTCCGCGGCGCCAAGGGTGCGAAGAACGCCGCTCCCGCGAAGTCGATCCGCGTCGGCGTCATCGACTACAAGGACGTCGCGACCCTTCGCAAGTTCATCTCGGAGCGTGGAAAGATCCGCGCCCGCCGTATCACGGGAGTCTCCGTCCAGGAGCAGCGCCTCATCGCCCGTGCCGTCAAGAACGCCCGCGAGATGGCACTTCTGCCCTACGCTGGCTCGGGCCGCTAAGGAGCAGCAGAATGTCGAAAATCATCCTCACCCACGAGGTGACCGGTCTGGGAGCTCCCGGCGATGTCGTGGAGGTCAAGAACGGCTTCGCCCGTAACTACCTCGTTCCCAAGGGCTTCGCCGTGGCGTGGAGCCGCGGTGGCGAGAAGCAGGTCGAGCAGATCAAGGCCGCCCGCGTCGCCCGCGAGCACGCCACGATCGAAGAGGCCCAGCACGTCAAGCTGACGCTCGAGAACGCCACCGTGAAGCTCACGGTCAAGGCGGGCCAGGGCGGACGCCTGTTCGGCTCGGTGAAGACCTCGGACATCGCCGACGCGGTGTCGGCAGCCGGCATCGCCCAGCTCGACAAGCGCAAGATCGAGATCCCGGTGGCCATCAAGGCCACGGGAACCCACGAGGCCACCGTGCGCCTGCGTGACGACATCTCGGCCACGATCACCCTCCAGGTGGTCGCTGCCAAGTAGTCGTACCCGAGAAGGGGTGTCAGGGGCCGTCAGGTCCGTGGCACCCCTTTTCGCTGCCCATTTCTCCCCAGATCTATGCACAGGCCACTGGGGAGAATGCAAGCTTCAACCGATGGTCGAAGGATGTCTCCACTAACAGCATGTGGAATGACAATTATCCTGGTCAGAAGCTATTTCAAGCCATATTCCCACTGGTTCTCCACAGGCCAGTCCACAGTTTTCACACATAGCTTCCGGCGTTTCGCGCAGATAGTCCACACCTTTATCCACAAGGCTGTTTGGAGGGGAACGGGAGCCCTTCCTACTCTGGGGCAGCGCCCTCGGGGAGGCCGATGTCGGTGGTCGGTCATGGAATGGGTACGAGCAGTACGAGCCGCCTCGCGCGGCAGAGCAGGAGTCCAGGTTGTCGATCGCCCATCTCGGTCTCGCCGGCGAACAGCGCCCGGGCGACGGCCAGGGTTCCACCCGTGCGGGCGACCGCACTCCCCCGCACGACCTGCTGGCCGAGCAGAGTGCCCTCGGTGGCATGCTGCTGAGCAAAGACGCCGTGGCCGACGTGGTCGAGGTGATGCGCGCGGTCGACTTCTACATCCCCAAGCACGAGGTCATCTTCGAGGCCATCCTCAACCTCTACTCGCACGGCGAGCCCACCGACGTGATCGCCGTCACCGACGAGCTCACCAAGAGCGGCGAGCTCAGCCGCGCCGGTGGCGCCGACTACCTGCACACCCTCACCGGCCTCGTGCCCACGGCGGCCAACGCCGGCTTCTACGCCCAGATCGTCTCCGAGAAGGCGGTGCTGCGCCGCCTGGTGGAGGCCGGCACGCGGATCGTGCAGATGGGGTACGCGAGCGAGGGCGAGGTCACCGACCTGGTCAACAACGCCCAGGCCGAGATCTACGCCGTCAACGGCGGCGTGGAGGCCGAAGACTACGTGCCGCTCACCGTCGCGGTCACCGCGGCCATCGACGAGATCGAGGCCGCCGCCGGCAAAGACGGGTCGATGACCGGTGTGCCCACCGGCTTCGCCGACCTCGACAACCTCACCAACGGCTTCCACCCCGGCCAGATGATCATCGTGGCCGCCCGTCCGGCGCTGGGCAAGTCGACGCTGGCGCTCGACTTCTGCCGCGCCGCCTCGATCAAGAACGACATGCCCTCGATCTTCTTCTCGCTCGAGATGGGGCGCTCGGAGATCGCGATGCGTCTGCTCTCGGCCGAAGCATCCGTTCCCCTGCAGAGCATGCGCAAGGGCCGTATCGAAGGTCGCGACTGGACGACCCTCGCCTCCACCCGCGGCCGCATCAACGACGCCCCGTTCTACATCGACGACAGCCCCAACATGACGCTGGTCGAGATCCGGGCGAAGTGCCGGCGGCTCAAGCAGAAGGTGGGCCTCAAGCTCGTCGTCATCGACTACCTGCAGCTGATGACCTCGGGCAAGAAGGTCGAGAGCCGCCAGCAGGAGGTCTCGGAGTTCTCCCGGGCGCTCAAGCTGATGGCGAAGGAGCTGCAGGTGCCCGTCATCGCGCTGTCGCAGCTGAACCGTGGCCCGGAGCAGCGCTCCGACAAGAAGCCCGCCATCAGCGACCTGCGTGAGTCGGGCTCGCTCGAGCAGGATGCCGACATGGTCATCCTGTTGCACCGCGAGGGCGCTTACGAGAAGGACAACCCGCGCGCCGGAGAGGCCGACTTCATCGTGGCCAAGCACCGCAACGGCCCCACCGCCACCATCACGGTCGGCTTCCACGGCCACTTCTCCCGCTTCGCGGACATGCCCCCGGCTTAGGCAGCTCGCTCAAGGTCTGAGCGGACCGATCGCGATTCCACAGCTCGCGTCGCGTCGGCCGAAAGGGACTATCGTCGGACAGTAGGACAGGCGATGGGAGCGACGATGCTTTTCTCTGAGACGGGTGGCCGCGGGGTGCTGGCGAACGCGCCGGCCGCGGGGGATGTCGTACTGGTGACCGGGGCGGCCGGCGGGGTGGGGGCGGCCGTCGTCGAGGCGGTGCGCGCCGCGGGCGGGCGCGTCGTGGCGGAGGACATCAGTGCAGGGCTGGAGGAGCGCCACCGGGGCGACGACGAGGTGCACGTGATCACGGGCGACGTGGCCGACCCCGGCACGGCCGAGGCCGCCGTGACCGCGGCCGTCGAGCGGTTCGGGCGGCTGGATGCCCTCGTGAACGTCGCTGCGCGATTTCATTCGGCGCCACTGGAAGACATCGGCGCCGAGGACTGGGACGCGCTGATGGCCACGAACATCCGCGGGGTGCACCTGCACGTGCGGGCGGCGGTGGCGGCGCTGGCCGACAGCCGCGGGGCGATCGTGAACGTGGCCTCGATCTCGGGCCTGGTCGGGCTGCCGGCCCAGATGGCGTACTCCGCCACCAAGGGCGCCGTGGTGCAGATGACCCGGGCCGCCGCCGTCGAACTGGCGCCACGCGGCATCCGGGTGAACGCCGTCGCACCGGGCGCGATCGCCACCGGGTTCATGGACGAGGCGCTGGCCGGCGACCCCGATCCGGAGGCCACCTGGCGCGCGATCGCGGCGGGGCATCCGCTCGGCCGGATCGCGACTCCGGAGCAGGTCGCGGCTCCGATCGCCTTCCTGCTCTCGGCCGGGGCCGGCGCCATCACCGGCGCCGTGCTCACCGTGGACGGCGGCTACACGGCGCAGTGAGGGCACCTGCGGGCGTGCGCGGGGCATCGGGCACTCGCCCGCACGCGCCGGGCTCCGGATCAGTCGAGGGGCCGCGCCGCCTCGGTGGCCGTGCGGTAGACCTCGGTGACGTCGCGCAGAAAGCGCTCGACGACCGTGCGGTCGTGCGGCGCCAGGCCCTCGACCAGGCCGGAGATGCCGGCGATGATGGGCAGCAGCTCGTCGACGGCGCGGTTCACCGAGGCGCGAGCCGGAACCACCACGATCTTGCGCCGGTCGTGGTCGTGCGGGTGCCGCTCCGCGTGCCCGAGTGCGACGAGGCGGTCGACCACCAGGGTGCTGGCCGCGGTGGAGACGCCCAGGCGCCCGGCGAGCTCGCTCGGGCTGAGCGGGCCGTTCTGGATGAGGTGCTGCATCGCGGAGAGATCGGTCGGATTCACCGTGAGCACCGTGCCGAGGTGGCGCTCGAAGGCGCGCGACCAGACGTCGAGGTCGCGCAACGCCCTGGTGATGGCGGTCGGATCGGTGATGCCGGCATCCGCGAGTTCGGCACGCGACCAAGGCTGCTCGCCCGGTGTGGGCACGTCCGGGTCCGTGCTCGACGGCGGTTTGCGGATGTCTGCCATGGATGACATGCTAAACCCCTAGGTAGTTAAGTTGCTTAGAAGCATCGATCCATCCGCGAAGGACTCTGCATGCGCGCCATCTCCCGCTTCGTGACCGGACGCGGATCCGCCTGGATCGCCCTCGGCATCGCCGCCGTCGCCATCGTGCTGCTGTTCGGCCTGCTGCCCAAGGGCTCGAGCGACAGCTACCCGCCCTCGGGCCTGCCCGACTCGAGCGAGGCGGCCCAGGTGACCGCGCTGCTGGACGAGTTCCCCTCCGCCGACAGCACCGCCGCGATCGTCGTCTACAGCCGCGGCCCGGGTACGGACGGCGCCGGCGAGGCACTGACGGATGCCGACCGCGCCGCGATCACCGCGAACGCGGCGGTGCTGGCCGAGCAGTCCATCGCCCCGCAGGCCGTCGTGCCACAGTTCAGCGACGACGGCCGGGCGGCGATCGTGGCGGTGCCCCTGGACGGGGCCGCCGCAGAAGACGACATCGAGGCGACGGCCGAGGGCATCCGCACCGACGCCTCCGCCGACCTGCCCGAGGGCCTCACCGCCCTGCTGACCGGTCCGGTCGGGTTCCAGGCCGACATCACGAACGCCTTCGCCGGCGCCGACTTCCGGCTGCTGCTGGTCACCGTGATCGTTGTGGCCATCCTGTTGATCGTCACCTATCGCTCTCCAGTGCTCTGGATCGTCCCGCTCGCCGTGGTGGGCCTCGCCGACGGCCTCGCCCGGGTGGTGGTGACCGCTCTCGCCGATCCGCTCGGCATCACCATCGACGCCTCGATCGGCGGCATCCTCTCGGTGCTCGTGTTCGGCGCGGGCACGAACTACGCCCTGTTGCTGGTGGCTCGATACCGCGAAGAGCTCACGAAGGTTCAGGATCGGCACGCCGCCATGCTCACCGCCGTGCGGAGTGCCGGCCCTGCCATCGCGGCCAGCGGCGGCACGGTGGCCCTCAGCCTGCTGACACTCCTGCTGGCCCAGCTCGCCGGCAACCGCGCGCTCGGCTTCGCCTGCGCCATCGGCGTGGTGATCGCCATCGCCTTCGCGCTGCTCGTGCTGCCGGCCGCGCTCGTGGTGTGCGGGCGGGGGTTGTTCTGGCCGTTCGTTCCGCGGGCGCAGACCGACGACGGCTCCACCCATCACGCCACCACGAAGCCCGGCCTGTGGATGCGTCTCGGTCGCGGGGTGTCCAAGCGCCCCGCGGTGGTGGCCGTCGTCGCCACGCTCGGCATCGGCATCCTGGCCCTGGGGCTCGCGGGCTACAAGGTGGGGCTCTCGCAGACCGACCAGCTGATCGGGAACCCTGACTCGGTGCGGGCCCAGGAGGTGATCGACGCCTCGTTCTCGGCCGGTCTCACCGGGCAGACCATCGTTCTCACCCCGACCGACGCGGTTCCGGATGCCACGGGCATCGCCCAGGGCGTGGATGGCGTCGAATCGGTGCAGCCGATCGAGGTCTCCGGCGATCTCACCCGCCTGGACGTGACGCTGAGCGCCGAGCCGGAGAGCGACGCGGCCTTCGCGACCGTGCAGGCCCTGCGCACCGCCTATGCCGACGCCGGCCCCGACAATCCGGTCAGCCAGGCGCTCGTCGGCGGCAGCGACGCGACCGCCCTCGACACGAACACCGCCGCGGCCGCCGACCAGGCGCTGATCATCCCGCTCATCCTGGCGATCGTGTTCGTCATCCTGGCGCTGCTGCTGCGCAGCCTCGTCGCGCCCGTGCTGCTGATCGCGAGCGTGCTCGCCACCTTCTTCGCGAGCCTCGGCGCCTCGAACGTGCTGTTCCAGAACGTGCTCGGCTTCCCGGCCTTCGACTCGAACGTCATCCTGTTCGCGTTCCTGTTCTTGGTGGCGCTGGGCGTGGACTACAACATCTTCCTGACCACCAGGGCGCGCGAGGAGTCGGTCGCGCACGGCACCCGGGAGGGGATGGTGCGGGCACTCTCCTCGACCGGCGGGGTCATCACGAGCGCCGGCATCCTGCTGGCGGCGGTGTTCGCGGTGCTCGGCGTGCTGCCCGTCGTGGCGCTCACCCAGATCGGCGTGATCGTGTGCATCGGTGTGCTGCTGGACACCCTGGTGGTGCGCACCGTGCTGGTGCCCGCCCTGGTGTTCTTGACGGGAAACGCCTTCTGGTGGCCGTCGCGACCGGCGGCGCACGCGCATCCGTCGTCTTCCGGGGCTGTGGATGCGGTGGCCGGGCCGGCACACGCGAGGCACTCAGGCGCGGCGCAATAAACTAGGAGCACGCGCATGATCTGAATCGAGGACCCCGGAGTGACCGACTCACCCCGTCACCTGCCGCGCTCGCCCTACTGGGGCGTGCCCGTGGCCCGGGCGATCCCGTTCGTGATCACCGCTCTGGTGATCACCTTCCTGTCGAACCACTCCGCCCAGATCGGGCTGCTGAGCTACGGGGTGCTGGCGATCGTGTCGGGCATCCTGGTGGGCGTACTGTCGTGGCGCACCCTCACCGAGCGCTCGCTGCGGATCAACTTCCTGATCCAGGGTGTCTCGGGTGTCGTGTTCGGCGCGCTGGCCATCGCGTTCAACGGCGGCGGCCTCGGCTTCCTGCTGTTCTGCGCCACCATGAACTCCGCCATCACCGGCTTCCTCGAGCTCTACGCGGGCCTTCGCCACACCAAGAACCCCGCGGCGCGCGACTGGGCCGTCGTCGGAGCGCTCACCGTCATCTTCGCCCTGGTGCTGATCTTCTTCCCCACCGATCCGGTCTTCGCCGTCGGCATGCTCGGCGCGTACTCCGCGATCGTGGGGCTGTTCCTGATCATCGCCGGTCTGTCACTGCGCTGGGGAACCCAGCCGGCCTCCGGAACCGCGGCATCCGCTGCGGCCCGAACCGGGCAGACGCCGCGAAGGGGAAAGGCATCGTGAACCAACCCTCCAGGCGCGATCGGCTGAAGCCGGTCGAGCTGCTCGTGCTCTCGGCCATCCTGTCGCTGTTCGTCGGGCTGACCGTTCTTCTGGCCACCCGGGAGGTCGTGCTCTCGCTGATCTTCTTCGGCGTCGCCTTCATCGTGGTGCTGGTGGTGATGGCGATGTTCTCGCTGTCGATCAAGCCCAACGACACCGAGCAGCTCGAGATCGATGACGAGGGCGACCACCCCGCCGGGCACTGACCGCGGCTCGGCGCGGCGGGGCTCGGTGACTCGCCTCAGTCGGCGGCGGGCGTCGGCAGGATGTGGTCGACCAGCTGCGAGGCGAGACCGGTGTAGACGCCCGGGGTGAGCGCCACGAGGCGCGCCTTGGCGGCGTCCCCGATGTCCAGGCCCTCGACGAAGGCCACGAGGTCGGCCTGGCCGATCCGGTTGCCGCGGGTGAGCTCTTTCAGCAGGGCGTACGGATCGGCGATCGACGAGCGGCCCGCCGTCACCTCGGCCCGCACGACGGTCTGGATCGCCTCGCCGAGCACCTCCCAGTTGCTGTCGAGGTCTTTCGCCAGCGCTTCGCGGTTGAGCGAGATGGCCCCGAGGCCGCCCGTGATGTTGTCCAGCGCGAGCAGCGAGTGGCCGAGGGCCACCCCGATGTTGCGCTGCGTGGTGGAGTCGGTGAGGTCGCGCTGCAGGCGCGAGGTGACCAGGGTGGCCGCGAGCGAGTCGAGCAGGGCGCTGGAGAGCTCGAGGTTGGCCTCGGCGTTCTCGAAACGGATCGGGTTGATCTTGTGCGGCATGGTGGAGGAGCCCGTGGCGCCCTTCACCGGGATCTGGGTGAAGTAGCCCATCGAGATGTAGGTCCACACGTCGGTGCAGAGGTTGTGCAGCACGCGGTTGGCGTGGCTGATGCGCGAGTACAGCTCGGCCTGCCAGTCGTGCGACTCGATCTGGGTGGTGAGCGGGTTCCATTCCAGGCCCAGCGAGTTCACGAAACCGCGCGAGATCGACTGCCAGTCGGCATCCGGATCGGCCACCAGGTCGGCGGCGAAGGTTCCGGTGGCGCCCGAGAACTTGCCGAGGTACTCGGTGCCCTCGATCTGCTTCTTGATGCGCTCGAGGCGGTGCACCGTGACGGCGAGCTCCTTGCCCATCGTGGTGGGCGTGGCGGGCTGGCCGTGCGTGAGGGCCAGCATCGCGTCGTCGCGCAGCTCGACCGCGAGACCGCGCAGCTTCTCGATCACACCGGTGAACTTGGGCAGCCACACCTCGGTGACGGCCTGGCGGATGGTGAGGGCGTAGGAGAGGTTGTTGATGTCCTCGCTTGTGCAGCCGAAGTGGGTGAGCTCGGCGATCTGGTTGAGGCCCAGCTCGGCCAGCTTCTCGCGCACGAAGTACTCCACGGCCTTCACGTCGTGGCGGGTGGTGGCCTCGAGGGTGCCGATGCGGTCGATCTCGTCCTGGCCGAAGTCCTGCACCACGGCGCGCAGGCGACGGGCGAGCTCGGGGTCCAGCGGAGCCGATCCGAACATCGAGTGGTCGGTGAGGTAGAGCAGCCAGTCGATCTCGACGTGCACCCGGGCGCGGTTCAGGCCCGCCTCGGAGAGGAACTCGCCGAGCTCGGAGACGGCGGCGCGGTAGCGGCCGTCGAGGGGGCTGATGGGCTGAGGGGGCAGAGGAGGCATGAGGGTTTCGTGGTCTTTCGTGTGGCGGGGGTGCGGGCGGAGGATCTAGAGCGCGGGGGAACGGCGGAACGCGGGCTCGAGCTGACGGAACAGGGCGGCGCTGGAATGTTCGATCATGGCCAGCACCGAGTCGAACATGGCGGCATCGGAGTAGTACGGGTCCGGCACGTCGTGGCGGCCGGCGTAGTCGGGGTCGAAACCGAGCAGCAGGCGGATCTTCTGCCGGTCCTCCTCGGAGCGGGCCCAGGAGCGCAGCACCCGCTCGTGGCTGCGATCGAGGGCGATCACGAGGTCGAGATCGTCGAACCAGGTGCTCTCGAACTGGCGCGCGCGGTGAGCGGAGCCGTCGTAGCCACGGGCCCGGAGCGCCTCCACGGTGCGCGGATCGGCGTGCTCACCGACGTGCCATTCCCCCGTCCCGGCGGAGCTGACGATCACCCGGCCGGTCAGGCCGGCGCGATCGACGAGGTCGCGCAACACGACCTCGGCCATCGGCGAGCGGCAGATGTTGCCGGTGCAGACGACGCAGACGCGGAAGGCCCCGGCGGTGAAGTCGTCGTCAGTGGATTCCTCCGGAGTGGATTCCGCGGCGTGTCGGGGCATGCTGCCTATTCTCGCATCCGGTACCGCGGGTCAGCGGTTGCGGCGGCCGGCCAGCGGGCGCAGGATGGCGCCGATGATGGCCGAGAGGATGGCGAGCACCAGCGCGCCGAGCACGGTCCACCAGAAGCTCTCCAGCGTGAGGCCGAAGCCGAACCAGCCGGTGACCACCGAGACCAGCCACAGCAGCAGGGCGTTCACGAACAGCGAGATGATGCCGAGCGTGAGGATGTACAGCGGGAACGCCACCACCCGGATGACGGAGCCGACGAAGCCGTTGATGATGCCGAACACCAGCGCCACCAGCAGGTAGGTGATGACGGTCTCGAACGCTCCGCCGTCGCCGATCGGGTCGATCTTCACCCCGGCGACGATCAGCGTGGTGAGCCACAGGGCGATCGCATTGGCGATGAGGGAGACCAGGAATCTGCGCATGCCACCACTATCCCATCCGGATGCGGCAGAGTCGATGCATGGTCACCGTTCCCTGGGCTCCCGCGTACCCCGTCGTCACGCCGCGTCTGCGCCTGCGACCGCACCGGCTCGACGACCTCGACGACCTGCTGCGGTTCCACTGCGATCCGGAGGTGGTGCGGTACATCCCGTGGCCGGCGCGCACCCGTTCGCAGACCCAGGCGGCGCTCGAGGCGCGCACCCGGCAGGGCGTGGTGTTCGAGCCGGGGCAGTGGCTCGTGCTGGCGATGGAGCTGCCGGACGGCGGGTCGGGTGAGCACAGCGGGGAGGATGCCGGCGGCCGGGTGATCGGCGAGATGCTGCTGAAGTACGACAGCGAGACGGATGCCCGGGGAGAGCTCGGCTACGCGATGGCTGCCGACGTGGAGGGTCACGGCTACGCCACCGAGGCCGCCCGTGCGATGCTCGACCTCGCCTTCGGCCCGTTCGGCCTGCACCGCGTGGTGGCCCGCCTGGACGCCCGGAACGGGGCATCCGCTCGCCTCCTGACCCGCCTCGGGATGCGTCAGGAGGCGCACCTGCGCGAGGACGAGTACTTCAAGGGCGAGTGGACCGACACCCTCGTGTTCGGCATCCTGGCCGCGGAGTGGCCCACGCGCCCCTCAGCGCAGGAACCGCCGGAGTGAGGTCGACGCGCGGCGCCAGAGGCGCTTCTCCGGGGAGCCGAACGGGTCTTCGGTGACCATGTACGTCCAGGTGGAGCCGGGGCGGAGGAAGGCCGGCGGATCGCGGCGGATGTCGTGATCGGCGACCGCCCGGCCGATGGCCGCCTCCACCGCGCCGGCGACCTCGGGCAGGAACGACTCGAATTCCCGCTGGGCGATCTTGGTGTACTCGTCGAGCGGGTTGTCGCGTGCCAGGGACCGCAGGTGGATGCCCTCGCGGGCGTCGGCGAGGACGGCGGCGTGCCGGCACCAGGTCTCGTCGAGATGGAAGAGTGCGGTGCGGGTGGCGAAACGGTCCGCCGCCGCGGCGCCGAACTCCCCCTCGAGCTCGGCGAGGTGACGTGAGGCCGCGGCGCTCAGCAGCGGTTCGGCACCGGACGCGTGCCTCAGGCCTTGCTCGAGCACCGCGGTGCGCAGCCGCAGAACGGCGGCGCGCTGGCGGGCCGGCGCCTCGGAGAACCGCAGGGTGCTGGCGCGCAGCTGCTCGCGGGAGGCCTCGCCGATCCGCTGGGCGTGGTTCAGGATGCCGGCCGCGCGGTCGAGCCCGCCGGCCTCGAGCGCGGTCGAGTACTCGTCCGACACGAGGTCGAGCTGGGTGGTGACCACGGCATCCTCGAGGCTGGCGAAGAAGACGCTGGAGCCCGGATCACCCTGCCGGGAGGCCCGACCGCGCAGCTGGGCGTCGAGCCGTGCGTTGTCGTAGCGTTCGGCGCCGATGACGCTGAGGCCGCCGAGCGCGGCGACCCGCTCGCGATCGCTCTCGTCGGGACCGCCCAGACGGATGTCGGTTCCCCGGCCCGCCATCTGGGTCGAGATGGTGACCCGGCCGTATTCACCCGCCCGGGCGATGATGGCGGCCTCCTCGGCATCGTTCTTGGCGTTCAAGACCGCGGCCTCGATGCCCGAGGCGGAAAGGGCTTGTGCCAGCTGCTCCGACGCCGCGACGCTGGCGGTGCCGACGAGGATCGGCCGGCCGGTCGCGTGCTCGGTGCGGATGCGGTCGAGAAGGGCGGTGTGCTTCTCGGCGGGGGTGCGGAACAGGCGGTCGGGACGGTCGATTCGCCGCGAGGGCACGCGGGAGGCGACCTCGCCCGTGGTGAAGCCGTAGCCCTCGGCCAGCAGCGGGGCGACGGCCAGGGCCGTGCCGCTCATCCCGCAGACCGTGGCGTGCGACGACATCAGCGCGCGGACGGTGAGGGAGTCGAGCACCTCGCTGACGACGCTGGGGTGCAAGCCCTCCTTGACCTCGATCGCCTCCTGCAGGCCGTCGGGCCAGCGCTGGGCGGTGGTGACACGGCCGCGGGCGGCGCTGATCAGCTCGAGCCGGCCCTCGCGCACGAGGTAGTCGACGTCACGATGCACCAGGGTGCGTGCGTGCAGAGCGAGGTTGACCGCCGTGAGGTGGTCGTGGGATCCGGAGTCGAAGAGGTTGGCGATGCCGAGGTTCTGCTCGACGGCCGAGGTGCCCCGCTCGGTGAGGGAGACGTTGAGTCGATCGGCGTCGATCTCGAAGTGCTCGTGCTCTCTCAGGGTGGCCACCGCCGCGGCGATGCAGCGGGCGTCGGTGCCGTGCGAGCCCTCGGCGCTCGCCGAAGCGAGCACCAGCGGTGTGCTGGCCTCGTCGATCAGCACGGCGTCGACCTCGTCGACGAGGGCCACATCGGGTCGGACCATCGGGCCCGGCTCGGCCTCCACGTGGAAGCGGTCGCGCAGAACGTCGAAGCCGAGTTCGGAGGCCGAGACGTACACGACGTCGGCGGCGTAGGAGCGCCGCCGCTCATCCGGGGCCTGGTTCGCCGCGATCCAGCCGACCGCGACTCCGAAGGCCTCGAACAGCGGGCTCATCCACTCGGCGTCGCGCCGGGCGAGGTAGTCGTTCACCGAGATGACGTGGACGCGGCGGCCGTGGAGGGCGAAGGCGATCGCGGCGATCGCTCCGGCCAGCGTCTTTCCTTCGCCGGTGGCCAGTTGTACACCGTGACCGCGGAACAGCGCCAGAGCGGTGACCAGCTGCCCCGGGAAGGGACGCTGACCGAGGGTGCGGGTGGCGGCCGCGTGCGCGGTGACGCAGAAGGTACGAAGGTCGTCGTCGGTCCACGAGCGGCTGGCGGCCGAAAGACGGAGGTCGTCGATCGCGGCGAGCTCAGCGGCCACGGCGGCCGGGGTCGTCGGCCGCAACGGCGTCGAGGCGACCAGCCGCTCGAGGCGGTGGAAGCTCGCGAGACCGCCGATCCCCAAGAAGGCGCGCAGGCGGGTGAGCGGGCTACCTGACACTGCGTTTCCTTTCCTCCACCGTTTAGCGCAATATGAACTTTGTTCATCTTATCGGCCGCGGAGGGCCTCGGCCTCGCTGCGCCAGCGGGCGAGGAGCTGCCAGGGGTCGTCTCCGGATGCCGTGAGAGCGGCGACGTGGTCGGCCAAGTCGCCGGTGAGGGCGAACCATTCGCCGGTGAGGCGGTGCTCGGCGAACTGGGCATGGCGGGACTGCTCGCGGGCGCGGCCACCGCGTTCGAAGGCGAGAAGCTCTTCGTAGCGCAGCTGGGCGAGGCGGCTCCGCGGGTTCCCCGAGGTGCCGATCTTCAGCCGGTCGCCGAAGCGCAAGTAGTAGACGACCTCCACGAGCACCGGCGCCGATCCATCTTCCGGATGCTCGCCGTGCTGCCAGTCGCAGCGCGCGCAGAGCCAGCCGGAGGGGTAGCGCACGCCGAGCCGGGAGCCGCACGCGACGCAGGGCGAGGGCAGCACGTCGGTGACGCCCACCTCGCCCGCCATCCACTCGTAGGCCTCCTGCAGATGGCCCCGGCAGAGGGCGAGCGGCGACCCGGCCGGGCGGCCGTCGGCGCTGCACGGCGAGGCGGGATCGGCACCGGCCAGGGCGCAGGAGGTCGGCATGCTCGCACGCTACTCGTGGCGTCCGACATCCGGGGCGCTGGTCCGGAAGCGGGGCGCTCGGGAGGGATGTCGGAGGTGGTGGTTAGCGTCTCAGGAGACGGTCCGTGCCGAGTGGGGAAGTGCGTCCTGCGCGAGGAAGGAGGAGGGGTGCCCGAGAACGTGACCGCGTGGTGGGAGCGGCGGCAGCGGTCGAAAGGGTGCGAGACCCCCTACCCGGTGGGGCGCTACCGGGAGGCCTGGCGGCGGTACCCCGTGCTGGTGCGGCAGTACCATCCGGAGTTCAACGCCGGGCGCACCCTCAGCCAGATCCCGCCGGCGGCCGACGTGTACCTCACCTGGCAGTGCGACGCCGGGCACCTGTTCGTGGCGACGCCGAGCGAGCAGCGCAGCCGGCCGAGCGGAGGGAGGCGCCGGCGTTCGGTGTGGTGCCCGGTGTGCGCCGAGCTGGCCGTGCCGACCCGCGTGGTGGCCCAGCGCGGGCATCCGCTCGGCCAAGAGCCCGAGCGCGTCACGCCCAGCGCCGCGGTCGAACCGCCGGCGCCCACGCGCCGGGCCTCCGCCCAGGGCACCCTCGACGTGCGCCGTCCACCGGGGACGGCGTTCTGGAGTGCGCGGGCACCTCGACCGGCCTCCGCCGTCGAGGCCGGCCTGCGGCAGCGGCTCGGCGAGCACTTCGCCTTCGACCTCACCCCCAACGCGGTGGCGGTCGGCCGGCCGTTCTTCGGGCGCCACGAGGTGTGGCCCGACATCGTGATCGACGAACTGCGGATCGCGCTCGAGTACGACACCGTCGGCCGGTTCGGCCTCGAGCACGTCGGCCCGAGGGAGGACACCGATCGTCGCAAGGACCGCCTGCTGCGCGAAGCGGGCTGGGAGGTCGTGCGCATCCGGTGCCGCCCGCTGCTCGCGCTCGGGCCGCACGACCTGGTCGTGTCGGGGGTCACCGCGAAGCTCGTCGACGAGCTCGCAGCCGTGCTCGGAGCGCTTCGCGGCGAGCTCTTCGTCGAGGCGTACCGGCGCTGACCGGCCCGGCGTCCGGTGCGTTTCCACAGGCCGCTTCCCGGGTTGTCCACAGGCGAACATATTCCCGGGCCGCTTTCGCAGCGCGAACTAAGATGAACGAATGAGTTCCGGCCCCCTGGAAGCGCGTTCCGACGCTGCGTCGCCCCCCGTGAAGCTCCGCCCTGAGATCCTGGCGTTGCCCTCCTACAAGCAGGGCAAGGCGGCCGTGGGCGGTTTCAAGCTCTCCTCCAACGAGAACCCCTTCGATCCGCTGCCCGGCGTGCTCGAGGTGGTGGATGCCGCCGCCCGTCAGCTGCACCGCTACCCGAACGCCGGCGCCCCCGAGATCACCGCCCGGCTCGCCGCCGACTGGGGTGTCGAGCCCGAGGAGGTCATCGTGGCCGCCGGCTCGGTGGCCCTGCTCACCCACTTCACCCAGGCCGCCGCCGGCCCGGGCGACGAGGTCGTCTACTCCTGGCGTTCGTTCGAGGCCTACCCGTGGATGACGGTCATCCCGGGCGCCGTGCAGGTGCCGGTGCCCAACACCGCCGACCACCGCCACGACCTCGACGCGATGGCCGCCGCGATCACCGACCGCACGCGGCTCGTGATCGTCTGCACCCCCAACAACCCCACCTCCACGATCGTCACGAAGGCCGAGTTCGAGACCTTCATGGCGAAGGTTCCGAGCGACGTGCTGGTCATCCTCGACGAGGCCTACGCCGAGTTCGTCACCGATCCGGCCGCCGTGAACGGCCGGGAGCTGACCCACCGCTACCCGAACCTCGTCGTGCTGCGCACCTTCTCCAAGGCCTACGGGCTCGCCGGGCTGCGGATCGGCTACGGAATCGGCCCGGCCGCCGTGCTCGCCGCGGCCCGCACCACGATCATCCCGCTCAGCCTCACCGACCAGGCCCAGGTGGCCGCCGTCGCCTCGCTCGACCGCAGCGAGGAGCTGCGCGCGCGCGTCGCCGACATCACCGCCCGCCGCGACGCCGTCTACGACGCGCTGGTGGAGCTCGGGCACACCGACATCCCCCGACCGCACGGCAACTTCGTCTGGTTCCCCACGGGCGAGCGCAGCCAGGAGGCCGCCGAGACCTTCCTCCGGCACGGCATCGTCGCCCGTGCCTACCTGCCCGACGGTGTGCGGCTCACCATCGGCGAGCAGGAGTCGGTCGAGAACGTCCTGTCCGCCGCCGAAGAGATTGCGAGGTAACCGGATGGCCGACACCATCATCGCGAACCCCACCGCCGGGCCCGCCACCGAGGCCACGGTGCAGTTCCTGACCCCGGAAGGCGAGTTCGCGCCGAGCGAGAGCGCGGAGGAGTACGCCTCCTACCTCGATCGCCTCAGCCACGACGACCTGAGGCGGTTCTACCGCCACATGGCCGTGGTGCGCCGCTTCGATCACGAGGGCACCAACCTGCAGCGCCAGGGCCAGATGGCGCTCTGGGTGCCGAGCCACGGCCAGGAGGCCGCCCAGGTGGGCTCCGCCTTCGCCGCGAAGCCGCAAGACCACATCTTCCCCTCCTACCGCGAGCACGCGGTGGCCCATGTGCGCGGCATCGACCTGCTCTCGATCGTCGAGCTGCTGCGCGGCAACACGCACGGCGGCTGGGACCCGACCGACCCGGCCAACGGCAACTTCCACGGCTATTGCCTCGTCATCGGCTCGCACACGCTGCACGCCACCGGCTACGCCATGGGCATGCAGCGCGACGGCGTGGTGGGCACGGGCGACGACTCCGTGGATGCCGCCGTGCTCGCCTACTTCGGAGACGGCTCCACCTCGCAGGGCGACGTGAGCGAGGCCTTCGTGTTCTCGGCCTCGGCGCAGAGCCCGAACGTGTTCTTCCTGCAGAACAACCACTGGGCCATCTCGGTGCCGGTGTCGGTGCAGTCGCGCATCCCGCTCTACCTGCGCTCGCGCGGTTTCGGGGTGCCCAGCGTGCAGATCGACGGCAACGACGTGCTCGCGAGCTTCGCCGTCACCGCGAAGCACCTCGACGAGGCGCGCGCCGGGAACGGCCCGCAGTTCATCGAGGCGCTCACCTACCGCATCGGCGCGCACACCTCGTCCGACGACCCCAGCAAGTACCAGGATCAGGCGCTGTACGACTACTGGGTGGCGCGCGACCCCATCATCCGGTTCGAGAAGTACCTCCGTTCGCTCGGCGAGGGCGACGCGTTCTTCGCCGCGACCGCCGAGGAGGCCGACGACTTCGCGGCCGACATCCGGCACCGCACCCTGGCGCTCACCCCGCCGCCGGCCTCGATCATGTTCGACCACGTGTACTCCGAGCCGCACCCCGTGATGCAGGAGCAGAAGCTCTGGCTCGAACGGTACGAGGCTTCGTTCGAAGGGGACCAGGCATGAGCGTCACCGATCTGACCGGCACGGCCACGGCATCCGGGGCCGGCGCGCCCACGGCAGGCTCCTCCGGCTCCTCACGCGTGGAGGAGCTGCCGATGGCCAAGGCGCTGAACGCCGGGCTGCGCCAGGCGCTCGCCGACGACCCCAAGGTGCTGCTGATGGGAGAGGACATCGGCCGGCTCGGCGGCGTCTTCCGCGTCACCGAGGGCCTGCAGGCCGAGTTCGGCACGGATCGCGTCGTCGACACGCCCCTGGCGGAGTCCGGCATCGTCGGAACCGCGATCGGCCTCGCGCTCCGCGGCTACCGGCCGGTGTGCGAGATCCAGTTCGACGGCTTCATCTACCCGGGCTTCGACCAGATCACCAGCCAGCTGGCCAAGCTGACGAACCGCGGATCGGGCGCCTTCTCGATGCCGGTGGTCATCCGGGTGCCCTACGGCGGGCACATCGGAGCCGTCGAGCACCACCAGGAGAGCCCGGAGACGTACTTCGCGCACACCGCCGGCCTCCGCGTGGTGAGCCCGTCCACGCCGAACGACGCGTACTGGATGATCCAAGAGGCGATCGCCTCGAACGACCCGGTGATGTTCTTCGAGCCCAAGAGCCGCTACTGGCCCAAGGGGCCGGTCGACTTCGCCGGCACCGCGGCGCCGTTGCACGCCTCGCGCGTGGTGCGCACGGGAACGGATGTCACGCTGCTGGCCCACGGAGCCATGGTGAGCGTGCTGATGGCCGCCGCCGAGATCGCCGCCGAGGAGGGGGTGAGCGCCGAGGTCATCGACCTGCGCTCGCTCAGCCCGATCGACTACGGGCCGATCATCGAGTCGGTCACCAAGACCGGCCGTCTGGTCGTGGCGCAGGAGGCCCCCGGCTTCGTGAGCCTCGGCTCCGAGATCGCCGCCACCGTCTCGGAGCGCGCCTTCTACTCGCTGCAGGCTCCCGTGCTGCGGGTCTCCGGCTTCGACACCCCGTTCCCGCCCGCCAAGCTCGAGACGCTCTACCTCCCTGACGCCGACCGCGTCATGGAGGCCGTCGACCGGGTGATGGCCCACTAGGGCCAGGAGGAGACCTGCCATGACCAGCTCCCAGTTCCACCTCCCGGATGTCGGCGAGGGCCTCACCGAGGCCGAGATCGTCTCGTGGAAGGTCGCGCCCGGCGACACCATCGCGATCAATCAGGTGATCGTCGAGATCGAGACCGCCAAGTCACTCGTCGAGCTGCCCTCGCCCTTCGCAGGCACCGTCGAGGGCCTGCTCGTGGAGGAGGGCGCCACGGTCGACGTGGGCACGCCGATCATCACGGTGACGGCCACCGACGGCCAGGAGGCGCCGCCGGCGCCGGAGCCCGTCGACCGGCACGAGGCCGCCGCGTCCGGCGGTGCGGGTGTGGGCGGCGCGGCCGCTGCCGCATCCGTCTCCCCCGATCCCACCGCGGCCGCGACGCTCGCCGCCTCGGCGCAGTCGACGGCCGCCGCCGAAGAGAAGCCCGGAGCGGTTCTGGTCGGTTACGGCATCAAGGGGCATGTCTCGAGCCGGCGCACCGGCCGCAGCGGCGCCCGCGCCGCCATCCCGGCCATCGGTGAAGCGCCCGGCGCCGCCCGCCCGTCCACCCGTCCCGCGCGGGTGCCGCAGCCGATCGCGGGGCTGCCCGTCATCGCCAAGCCGCCCATCCGCAAGCTCGCCAAAGACCTGGGCGTCGATCTCAACGAGGTGGTCCCCACGGGCCTGATCGGCGACATCACGCGGGAGGACGTCATCCGGCACGCCGACCAGGCGAAGGTCTTCCACAACATCGAGACACCCCAGTGGGCGCCGGTGCGGGAGGAGCGGATCCCGGTCAAGGGCATGCGCAAGCAGATCGCCAAGGCGATGGTGGCGTCGAAGTTCACGGCGCCGCACGTCTCGCTCTTCGTCGACGTCGATGCCACGCGCACGATGGAGTACGTGAAGCGGCTGAAGACCTCGCCCGACTTCGTGGGCGTGAAGATCTCCCCGCTGCTCATCATGGCCAAGGCCATGATCTGGGCGGTGCGCCGGAACCCCATGGTCAACTCGGCCTGGACCGACAAAGAGATCGTCGTGCGCAACTACGTGAACCTCGGCATCGCCGCGGCCACGCCGCGCGGCCTGATCGTGCCGAACATCAAGGATGCGCAGGACATGTCGCTGCGCGAGCTCGCCGGCGCCCTGGAGCAGCTCACCATCACGGCGCGCGAGGGCCGCACCTCCCCCGCCGACATGGCCGACGGCACGATCACGGTCACCAACATCGGCGTGTTCGGGATGGACACCGGAACCCCCATCCTGAACCCCGGTGAGGTGGGGATCGTCGCGCTCGGAACCATCAAGCAGAAGCCCTGGGTGGTCGACGGCGAGGTGCGCCCCCGCTTCGTCACCACCATCGGCGCGAGCTTCGACCACCGCGTCGTCGACGGCGATGTGGCCAGCCGCTTCGTGGCCGACGTCGCCTCGATCATCGAGGAGCCCGCCCTCCTGCTCGACTGAGCCTCATTTCGCGGCGGTGCCGCACTGATTTTGAAAATCATTATCAATTAGCTACGGTGGAGCCGTCCCCGAAATAGACAGGCTCTTTCGTGAAATCACGCATTCTCCTCTCCGCCGCCGCCCTCGCCGCCTCGGCGCTCGTGCTGAGCGGCTGCGCGTCCGGCTCCTCGGCCGACGGTGCCGGCAGCAGCACCGGCGCGGCCTCCGCCAGCGGTGACGGCGTGCGCGTCGTCGCCTCCACCAACGTGTACGGCAGCCTCGCCGAGCTCGTGGGCGGCGACTTCGTCGACGTGACGAGCATCATCGACAGCCCCGACAAGGATCCGCACGAGTACCAGGCCGACGCGCAGAACCAGCTCGCGCTCTCGAAGGCGCAGATCGTGATCGAGAACGGCGGCGGCTACGACGACTTCATCGACACCATGCTCTCCGCCGCCGGCAACCCCGACGCGGTGGTGCTGAACGCCTCCGACCTCTCCGGCTACGACCAGGAGCCGGCCGAGGGGGAGTTCAACGAGCACGTCTGGTACGACTTCCCCACCGTGTCGAAGGTCGTCGACCAGCTGGTGGCCGAGCTCTCGGCGGCCGACCCGGCCGAAGCATCCGTGTTCCAGGCCAACGGCGAGAGCGTGCAGGCGCAGCTGGCGACCCTCGAGAGCACCGAGGCCGAGCTCAAGACCACCGCGGCCGGCACCGGAGTGGCCATCACCGAGCCGGTTCCGCTCTACCTGCTCGAGGCGATCGGTCTCGACAACAAGACTCCGGATGCCTTCAGCGAGGCCATCGAGGAAGACACCGACGTTCCCGCCATCGTGCTGCAGGACACGCTCGCCCTCTTCGACTCGAAGCAGGTCTCCCTGCTGGTCTACAACGCCCAGACCGGTGGCCCTCAGACCGACGCCCTGGTCGAGGCGGCCGACCAGAACGGCATCCCGGTCGTCGCCGTCACCGAGACCCTGCCCGACGGCGACGACTACTTCAGCTGGATGACGGCCAACCTGGATGCCATAGCCGAAGCGCTCGCCCAGTAGGGTTTCCCCGTGACCCGCAGCCCTCGACCCGAGTCGGCCGGTGCCCCCGTGGTGCCGGCCGATCCGGTGTTGTCGCTGCGCGGCGCCTCGCTCGCCTTCGGGGAGCGCACACTCTGGTCGGGGCTGGATCTCGACGTGCGGCCGGGCGAGTTCATCGCCGTGCTCGGGGCCAACGGATCGGGCAAATCGAGCCTCCTGAAGGTGATCCTCGGCCAGCAGCGGCTCTCCGGCGGCAGCATCCGGTTCCTCGGCGAACCGGGGCGGCGCGGCGACCGGCGGATCGGCTACGTGCCGCAGCAGAAGCTCGCCGACGACGGCACTCCGCTGCGCGCCCGCGACCTGGTCGCGCTCGGCCTGAGCGGCCATCGCTGGGGTATCCCCGTGCCCTCCACCGCCCGTCGTCGCGAGGTCGACGAGCTGCTCGCCGCGGTCGGCGCCACCGCCTACGCGAACGTCGGCGTCTCCACGCTCTCCGGCGGCGAGCAGCAGCGCATCCGGATCGGCCAGGCCCTGGCCGGATCGCCCCGCCTGCTGCTCTGCGACGAACCGCTGCTCTCTCTCGACCTCACGCATCAGCGTGCGGTGAGCGAGCTGATCGACCGGCAGCGCCGGGAGCGCGCGTTCGGCGTGCTGTTCGTGACGCACGACGTCAACCCGATCCTGAACATGGTCGACCGGGTGCTCTACCTGGCCGGCGGCGGTTTCCGCATCGGCACCCCCGACGAGGTGCTGCGCACCGAGGTGCTCAGCGAGCTCTACGGGTCGCGCGTCGACGTCATCCGCACCCACGGCCGCGTGATCGTGGTGGGCGCACCCGACCACGCGCACGTGCACGAAGACGAGCACGGGCCCGCGCACGGCCACGGCCTCTCCCACGAAAACGGCCACTCCTACGGGCTCGCCCCCGGCGCAGCCTCCGACGGGCGCCCCTCGTGAGCGGCGACTTCTGGTCGCAGATCTTCGACTTCACCGACTACGGCGAACTGCTCGTGCTGCTGCAGAACTCCATCATCGCGGGTGCCGTGCTCGGCGTCGTCGGCGGCCTGATCGGCGTCTTCGTGATGTCGCGGGACATGGCGTTCGCGGTGCACGGCATCAGCGAGCTCTCCTTCGCGGGCGCCGCGGCGGGCCTGCTTTTCGGCGTCGGCGTGGTGCAGGGTTCGATCATCGGATCGCTCGTGGCCGCGTCGATCATCGGCGTGCTGGGCTCCCGGGCGCGCGACCGCAACTCGATCATCGCCGTGCTGATGCCCTTCGGGCTGGGGCTCGGCATCCTGTGCCTGTCGCTGTATCCGGGGCGCTCGGCCAACAGGTTCGGCCTGCTGACCGGCCAGATCGTGGCCGTCGACGACCCCAAGCTCAACTCGCTGATCGCCATCTCGATCGTCGTGGTGCTGGGCCTGCTGCTGATCTGGCGGCCTCTCACCTTCGCGAGCGTGGATGCCGACGTCGCGTCCGCGCGCGGGGTGCCGGTGCGCGCCCTCTCCATCGTGTTCATGCTGTTGCTGGGGCTCGCGGTGGCGGTGTCGGTGCAGATCGTCGGATCGCTGCTGGTGCTGTCGATCCTCGTCACGCCGGCGGCGGCGGCGCTGCGCATCTCCTCGTCGCCGATCGCGGTACCGCTGCTCAGCACGCTGTTCGCGGTGGTGTCACTGGTGGGCGGCATCCTGCTGGCGCTCGGCGCCTCGGTGCCGATCAGCCCCTACGTCACCACCATCTCGTTCCTCATCTACCTCGTCTGCCGGCTGGTGTCGGCGGGCCGGCGTCGTCGCGGTCTCTCCGGACGGCGAGCGGATGCGGTGACCGCATGATCCCGGGCGGCATCCAGCCGTGCGGGCTAGCGTTGTACCGTTCGGGAAAGGGGTCGGCATGGTCGTGAAGCGCAACACCTGGCAGCGGGAGGCCGTGCGCTCGGCCCTCGGCACGCAGATGGGCTTCGTGAGCGCGCAGGGTCTGCACGCCTCGCTGGCGCAGGCCGGTTCGCATATCGGCCTGGCGACGGTCTACCGCGCGCTCGCCGACCTGGCGAACGAGGGCGAGGCCGACTCGCTGCAGTCGCCCGAGGGCGAGGCGCTCTACCGCGCCTGCTCGCTGGCGCACCACCACCACCTGATCTGCCGCAGCTGCGGCCTCACGGTCGAGATCGAGGCCGACGAGGTGGAGGAGTGGGCCCACCGCACCGCCACCCAGCACGGCTTCAGCCGCCCCGAGCACGTGGTCGACGTCTTCGGCTTCTGCTCGGCCTGCGTCCCCCCGCAGTAGTCCTGGCTCCTAAGCCAGCCGAGTGAGGCTCGGAAGCTTCGCGACGGCGTCGACGACTTCGTCGGCGATGCGTCGAGTGTCGGCATCGACATCCCCGAGTTCATCTCTGGCCTGTTCGAAAGCGCCCATCGCGTCATCGCGGATGCGTTCCAGTACTGCTTCTGCGTAGTCCGAATCGATGCCCAGCGTGCCCGCTGCCTTGACGATCTGCGTCAGTCCGATCGCCGAGAACCTGTACTCACCGCCGACCTGCATCGCCGAATAGGTCGTAGCCCCCGTGCGGTAGGGCGCGAACGTGAGCAGATCATAAAGCGGCGCCAGCAGTACTCGATCGCCCAGCAGGATGACCGAGTAGTTCTTGGCGTGAGCATCCGTGCACTCGAGTACGGTGTTGAAAACGAGCGCGTCGAAGAACGACCGAGCGGCCGCGGTGCGATCCGCGCTCACCGGAAGCGATCGGAACAGCGATGCGATCGCTCCGACCCCCGGGCCGCCATCGGATCGTTGGTACTTCTTCTGCGGAGGCACCGCCAGCGACTGGCACAGATCCTCTTGATGGATTCGCAGCCACCGGCCGTCGATGTACCTCCGATCGTATCGAGTGGTGACGAATGCGCGGCGCTCGCCGAAGGTGGCGAGCTCAGAGGTCGCGACTGTGAGCCCGAGGGCGGCTGCAGCTCTCATCGTGACGTGCTCGACGACATCGATACGCCGGAAGGACCCGGCCGCCGGCTTCAGAATGTGTGTGGTGGGCGTCGATCCGGATGGTCGCGCCCAGGATCCGTCGGGCATCCTGTGCAGTGCGATCTTGGGTTGGGCGCCTGCGAGGCTGAAGCGCTGGGTCAGTTCAGGCGACGGCAGTCCATCGCGATACTCCGAGACGACCGCATCGAGTTCCGCCTCGATCGCGGTTTCGTCCATCGGTTCGACCCCGCCGCGCGGCAGCACGGCGTCGGGGGCCGCTTCCCCCTCGGGCACCAGCTGAATCGCCCCGGCTACGTCGAGCCCGACGTTGCGCACCAGAGCGAACGGATTCTCGGGCGAGACGTCGAATTGCCGTCCGATCGCAGCCAGCGCTTCGTCGTTGTCGGGCAGCAGCCCGGAGAGGTAGGGGCGGATCGCGGAATTGCGGTGGTGAGCACGAGAGAGGGGCATCGAGAGCGATAGCGGCGTCGACGCGGTGTCATGACGATACGCCTCGTCGTAGTCGAAGCTCAGACCTCCACGTGCGGTCTGCTCGACCACTCCGCAGAACCGGCCATCCATGTAGACATCGAGTCGTTCGCTCATTCCGCACCCTCCTCGAAGAGGCGCCGCAGGAGGTCGTCGTTCGCGCCATCGCGCGCATCCGGGATGATGTCGATCGTCATGTCGAGCGCCGCCAAGACATCTAGCACACGGGCGAGGTCAACGTTCGGCTTTCCCTTCTCGAAGGCGACGAGCCACTCCCGCGATACGCCGGATCGTGCGGAGAGTTCGGCCTGGGTGAGTTCGCGCTCCAATCGGAGCTCGCGCACATAGCCACCGACTTGCCGGGCGGATTTGAACATGGGGCTCCTGTGGACGTTCGTGCACATCCGCGTATGTGGATGATCGTCCACATCGTAGCGTGTGGATGATCGTCCACACAAGAGCCCGCGCCCGACCTCGAGTTGCTGCAGGCGGCTGTCTGTCCTAAGCTACTCAGGTTGGGTGGAATCCTCCGCCCATTGCGAGCCTGCCCGGTTCGAGAGAATCGGTGGCGGGCTTGTCGACAAGTCATCTTGGGTGAGGCACTCGTCTCACGGTAACCAATGGAGGAAACAATGGCAGCAGTGTGCCAGGTGACTGGAGCCGTTCCCGGCTTCGGTCACAACATCTCGCACTCGCACCGTCGCACCAAGCGGCGCTTCGACCCGAACGTGCAGAAGAAGACGTACTACGTGCCGTCGCTTCGCCGTAACGTCACCCTGACCCTGTCCGCCAAGGGCATCAAGGTCATCGACGCTCGCGGCATCGAGTCCGTGGTCAAGGACATCCAGGCACGGGGGATCAAGCTCTAATGGCAAAGCAGCAGGACGTCCGTCCCATCATCAAGCTCCGCTCGACGGCGGGCACCGGTTACACCTACGTGACCAAGAAGAACCGTCGCAACGACCCCGACCGCCTCGTGCTGAAGAAGTACGACCCGGTCATCCGCAAGCACGTCGACTTCCGAGAGGAGCGGTAACACATGGCTAAGAAGAGCAAGATCGCCCGTAACGAACAGCGCAAGGTCATCGTGGAGCGCTACGCCGCGAAGCGCCTCGAGCTGAAGAAGGCTCTCGTGAGCCCCACGTCGACCGACGAGGAGCGCGAGACCGCTCGCCTCGGTCTGCAGAAGCTCCCCCGCAACGCCTCGCCGATCCGCGTGCGCAGCCGCGACGCCGTCGACGGACGCCCCCGCGGTGTGCTGACGAAGTTCGGAATCAGCCGTGTTCGCTTCCGCGACATGGCGCACCGTGGCGAATTGCCGGGCATTACGAAGTCCAGCTGGTAAATTACCCACGGTCGTACGACCAACAGCACTGGCCCTGGTGGCCGGGACCGTTCCTAGTAAACAGCTACAACTCGTAGCGAAAAGGTCCGAGGAGGACACCTTAAATGGCTGACAAGTCACTCAACAAGACCGAGCTCGTCGCAGCCGTCGCCGCCGCTTCCGGCCAGACGCAGGCTTCCGTCAACGAGGTTCTTGACGCTCTCTTCTCCACGCTGGCCGACTCGGTCGCTTCCGACACGAAGGTCACGATCCCGGGCTGGCTCGCTGTCGAGCGCACCTCGCGTGCCGCTCGTACCGGCCGCAACCCCCAGACCGGTGCCACCATCGAGATCCCCGCGGGCCACTCCGTGAAGATCTCGGCCGGCTCCAAGCTGAAGGCTGCCGCCAAGTAGTACTGCATTTCCGGAAGGGCGTCGACTTCGGTCGGCGCCCTTTCTGCATGCCGGGTGATGCCCGGGGCGACTTGCCGGCACCGGGCGGGGGTTCAGGATGCGGCGCGTAAAGTGGACGGGTGCTGAGAGTCGTGCGTGTCGCCGGGCCCGCCACCCTGGTGGCGGTGTCGGTCGTGGCACTGCTGGTGGCGCTGGCCATCGGCGGGGGCGCCGCACCCCAGCTGCTGGAAGACCCGGGTGCCGTCGTGCGCTTCGGACTGCCCATCTCGAGCATGCTCGTGAACATCTCGGCGGCCGGCATGATCGGCGCTCTCGGCCTGGTGCTGTTCGCGATCCCGCCGGGAAGCACGGCCTACGGTCGCGCGCTGGACGTGGCCGCCGGATCCGCGGCGCTGTTCACGGTGGCCGCCGCCCTCACCGGCTTCTTCAACTACCTCAGCGTCACCGCCCGCGCGCTCAGCTTCGACGACGCCTTCAGCCAGGGCCTCGGGCAGTTCCTCACCCAGATCGCGCTCGGCCAGGCCTGGCTGCAGACCACCCTGATCGGCGCGGTGCTCACCGTTCTCTGCTTCGCGGTGCGCAACCAGACGGCGCTCTTCTTCGTGGGCCTGCTCTCGGTGGTGGCGCTGATCCCGATGGCCCAGCAGGGCCACGCGGCCGGCGTCGACGGTCACGACGTGGCCATCACCGCCCTCGGCCTGCACCTCATCTTCGCCGCCGCCTGGCTCGGCGGCCTGCTCGTGATCGTGCTGCTCAGCCGTCAGCTCGACACCCCCCGCCTCGTAGATGTGGTGGCCCGCTATTCCAGCGTGGCGATCGTGTGCTTCGTGGTGGTCGCCGCATCCGGGTACGTCAGCGCCGAACTGCGGGTGGGCTCGCTCGACCGACTGACCACGCCCTACGGGCTGCTCGTGCTCGTCAAGGTGGGCGCGCTGATCGCGCTCGGCGTGTTCGGGGCGTTCCACCGGCGCTTCGTGATCCGGCGTCTGGAAGGCACCGGCAACCGTCGCCACTTCTGGTGGCTGGTCGTGGCCGAACTCGGCTTCATGGGCATCGCCACCGGTTTCGCGGCGGCGCTCGCCCGCACCGCGACGCCGGTGCCCGAGACCGTCGCCACCACGCAGACGGCCGCGCAGATCCTGACCGGATCGGTGCTGCCGCCCGAGCTGACGCCCGAGACGTTCCTGACGCAGTGGAACTTCGACCTGATCTGGGTGCTGGTGTGCGCCTTCGCGATCTTCTTCTACCTGGCCGGCGTCATCCGTCTGCACCGGCGTGGCGACCGGTGGCCGTGGTACCGCACGGTGCTCTGGATCGCAGGCATCCTGCTGCTGTTCTACGTGACCAACGGCGGCCTCAACGTCTACGAGAAGTTCCTGTTCAGCGTGCACATGGCCGGGCACATGACGCTCAGCATGATGGTGCCGCTGCTGCTCGTGCCCGCCGGGCCGGTGACGCTGGCTCTGCGGGCCGTCCGCAAGCGGAACGACGGCACGCGGGGCATCCGGGAGTGGATCTTGCTCGGGGTGCACTCGAAGGTGGCCACCGTGATCGCGAACCCGATCGTGGCCGGGGTGCTCTTCGCCACGAGCCTGGTGGCGTTCTACTACACGCCGCTGTTCCGCTGGGCGACCGAGAACCACATCGGGCACGAGTGGATGATCGTGCACTTCTTGATCGTCGGTTACCTGTTCGTGCAGGCGCTGATCGGCATCGATCCGGTGCCGTACAAGCTGCCGTATCCGTTCCGGTTGCTGCTGCTGCTGATCACGATGGCCTTCCACGCCTTCTTCGGGCTCGCGCTGATGGGCGGCAACGGGTTGCTGCTGGCCGACTGGTTCGGCGCCACCGGGCGCGACTGGGGACCGAGCGCGATCGTCGACCAGCAGAACGGCGGCGGGATCGCCTGGAGCATCGGCGAGGTGCCGACCTTCATCCTGGCGCTGATCGTCGCCGTGCAGTGGAGTCGCAGCGACAAGAAGGAGACCAAGCGCCGCGACCGCAACGCCGATCGCACGAACGAGGCCGAGCTCGGCGAGTACAACGCGATGCTCGAGCGCCTGGCCTCCCGCGACAGCACTGGAGCGCCCCCCGCCTCCCGCTGATCCCGGCTCGAGCCCGCCTCCCGGCAGGGCGGGGGTGCGGGCAGTCGGATGCGCGCGGCGCTCCGAATGCTCTGTGCCGGGCCCGCTTTCGGGCGGGCGGGAGGAGACTGGCGTCATGGGTTCTGAGGGAAAGACGGGCGCGCAGGCCGAATCGGTTCCGGATGCCCGGCCGGGCCGGCTCCTCGTGACGGGCGGCGCCGGTTTCATCGGATCCGAGATCGTGCGGCAGGCGCTCGACGCCGGCTGGGATGTGCGGGTGCTCGACAGCTTCCGCGACGACGTGCACGCCGACTGGGCGGACGCTTCTGCGATCGACCCGCGGGTGGACGTGGTGCGCGCCGACGTGCGCGACGCCGCGGCCGTGGCATCCGCTCTGCAGGGCGTCGACGCGGTGAGCCACCAGGCCGGCAAGGTGGGGCTCGGGGTCGACTTCTCGGATGCGCCCGACTACGTGGGGTCGAACGAGCTCGGCACGGCGGTGCTGCTGAACGAGATGGCCCGAGCCGGCGTCGACCGCCTTGTCTTCGCCTCGTCGATGGTGGTCTACGGCGAGGGACGCTACGTGAGTTCGCGTGGGGCCACCCGTCCGGCTCCGCGGCGACGGGCCGACCTCGACGCCGGGCGTTTCGATCCCCGTGACGAGCTCACCGGTGAGGCCCTCTATCCCGAGCTGATCGACGAGGGCTCGTCGCTGGATCCGCGCAACGTCTACGCCACCAGCAAGCTGGCGCAGGAGTTCCACTCCGCCGCCTGGGCCCGCAGCACGGGGGGCCGGGTGGTGGGGCTCCGGTACCACAACGTCTACGGCCCGGGGATGCCGCAGAACACCCCCTACGCCGGTGTGGCGTCCCTGTTCCGCTCGGCGCTCGAGCGTGGCGAAGCGCCGCGCGTGTTCGAGGACGGGCGCCAGCGCCGCGATTTCGTGCACGTGCGCGACGTGGCCTCGGCCAACCTCGCCGCGCTGGCCTGGACGGCCGATGCGTCGCCCGAACGCGTCGAGATGCTCAATGTGGGCAGCGGCGTCGTGCACACGATCGGCGACATGGCCGAAGCGCTCAGCCGGGCGTTCGGCGGGCTGGATCCCGTGGTGACGGGCGAATACCGCCTGGGCGACGTGCGGCACATCACCGCCTCGTCGGCGCGCATCCGTGAGCTGCTCGGCTGGTCGGCCACGGTCGACTTCGAGGCCGGTGTGCGCGGGTTCGCGGCCGCTCCCCTTCGGGCCGCGGTGTCGCCATCGCCCGAGGCTCTGCGAAGCCCGGTGCCGGCATGAGCGCGCCGCTGGTGGACGTGGTGCTGCCCTGCCTGAACGAAGAGGGCGCCCTGCCGTGGGTGATCGGGCGCCTGCCCGAGGGCTACCGGGCGATCGTGGTCGACAACGGATCGACCGATCGTTCGGCCGAGATCGCGCGCGCGGCCGGCGCGCTGGTGGTGACCGAGCCGACACGGGGGTTCGGCTCGGCCGCCCACGCGGGACTGCTGGCCGCGACCGCGCCGATCGTGGCGTTCTGCGACGCCGACGCCTCGATGGACCCCGCTGAACTCCCCCGTCTGGTGGCGCCGATCACCGCGGGCACCGCCGGGCTCGTGCTCGGCCGTCGCCGCCCCACCGCCCGCGGCGCCTGGCCGCTGCACGCCCGCTTCGCCAACCGGGCGCTGGCCTTCCTCATCCGCCGCCGCGCCGGCATCCGGGTGCACGATCTCGGCCCCATGCGCGCGGCACGACGCGAAGACCTGCTCGCTCTCGACCTGCAGGACCGCCGCAGCGGCTACCCGCTCGAGATGCTGCTCAAGGCGCACGCCGACGGCTGGACGGTGCGCGAGTACGACACCGCCTACAACCCGCGGGTGGGCCGCTCGAAGGTGACCGGCACCATCCGGGGCACCATCACGGCCGTGACGGACATGTCACGCCTGCTGCGCGACGTGCAGCGCCAGGACGGTTCCTCTGCGGCCGCAGAAGCGGTACGTTCGCTGAACGTCGTCTGAACAGAGCGATCCGATCCGACTCCCGCGCCGAATGCCCGGTACGACCTCGAAGTCGCACACAGCAGCACCGAACGAGGGACCCATCATGCTCACCATCGTCGTCATCGCCAAGGAATGCATCCCGGGCAAGGTCAAGACGCGTCTGCACCCGCCGTTGAGCTACGAGGAGGCCGCCGAGGTGGCATCCGCCAGCCTGACCGACACCCTCGAGACGGTGCGCTCGCTGCCCTTCACCCGCCTGGTGCTCGCTTTCGACGGCGAGAACGTGCCCGTCGAGGCCCACGGCTTCGAGGTGCTGCCGCAGATCGCCGGAACCCTCGACCAGCGGCTCGCCGCCATCTTCGACACGATCGAGGGACCGATGGTGCTGATCGGCATGGACACCCCGCAGGTGAGCCGTGCCTCGCTGGAGAGCGTGCTCACCGGATGGCGCCCGGATGTCGACGCCTGGATGGGCCCGGCCTCCGACGGCGGCTTCTGGGCCCTCGGGATGCGCGACCCCGACGGCTCGCTCATCCGGGGCGTCCCGATGTCGCGTGACGACACCGGCGCGCTGCAGCTCGAGCGCCTGCACTCCGCGGGCCTGACTGTGCGGCTGCTGCCCACGATCAACGACATCGACACGATCGACGACGCCCTGGACGTGGCCGAACTCGTGCCGACGAGCCGCTTCGGCCGCGCCTTCCGCGCGATCAGCCGCCGCCTCGTGGCCGAACACGCCACGAGCTGAGGCGGGGCTCGCTCATGCGGCGCCTGCTCTCGGAACTGCAGCGGGTCGTCGCCGCGCCCTCCCGCAACCCGCGGATGGCGGTGGTGCTCGGCCGGCTGCTGGCCATCGCCTTCCTGCTCTGCTTCGGCACCGGCCTGTACAGCCACTTCCTGCAGGAGCCGCTGCCCTGGATGCGGTTCCCCACCCGGCCCGAGGGGCTCTACCAGCTCACCCAGGGCATCCACATCACGGCCGGGATCGCCTGCTTCCCATTGATCCTGGGAAAGCTCTACACCGTCTTCCCGGAGCTGTTCCAGACGCCGCCGCTGAAGGGCTTCGCGCATCTGCTGGAGCGCGCCTCGATCGCAATCTTCGTGGGCGCCTCGCTCGTGCAGATCACGATCGGCCTGCTCAACACCTACCAGTGGTACCCGTGGCCGTTCGGCTTCCGCGAGGTTCACTTCGCGCTCTCGTTCGTGGTGATCGGCTCGCTCGCCATCCACATCGCGGTGAAGCTACCGGTGATCGCGCGGTTCTGGACGAAGCGCCGGGCCGAGTTCGCCTTCGCGGAGGATGCCGCCGGAGCCGGAGCCGGAGCCGGAGCCGGAGCCGGAGCCGGAGCCGGAGCCGGAGCCGGAGCCGGAGCCGGAGCCGGAGCCGGAGCCGGAGCCGGAGCCGGAGCCGGAGCCGGAGCCGAGACCGAGCCTGAGCCCGGGGCGCTCGCGGACAAGACGGCGACGGATGCCCGCCCCGTCGGGGGTGTGACCGGCCGCGTGCTGCGCTGGATCGACGACACCCCCGCCCCGGAGCCCGTCGCCTCACGCCGTGGCTTCCTCGGGGTGATCGGCTTCTCGACTCTGGCCGTGGTCGTGCTGACCGCCGGCCAGTCCTTCGCCTTCCTGCGCCCGTCGAACCTGTTCGCGCCCCGCGCCCAGGGCGTCGGCCCGCAGAACCTGCCGGTGAACCGCACGGCCGAGGCCGCCCAGGTGACCGTGTCGGCCGTCGCGCCGAACTGGCGGCTCTCGGTGCGCAACGGCGAGATGCAGCTCACCCTCACCCGCGACGAGCTGCTCGCCCTGCCGCAGACCGCGGTCGACCTGCCGATCGCCTGCGTGGAGGGCTGGAGCCAGACGGCGTCGTGGCGGGGCGTGCGGGTCAAGGATCTCGCGGCCGCCGTCGGGGCCTCCCAGGATCGCGCCCTGCGCATCACGAGCCTGGAGAAGGAGGGCGGCTACCGCGTGACCACGATGGGGCCCGAGTACGTCGGTGACGACAGCACCCTCGTGGCCCTCGAGCTGAACGGGGAGACCTTGGACCTCGACCACGGCTATCCGGCGCGCATCATCGCGCCCGGGCGCCCCGGGGTGCTGCAGACCAAGTGGCTGAGCTCGCTGGAGGTGCTGTGATGAGGATCATCCGCATCGTCCTGCTGGTCGTCGGCGTTCTCGGCCTGCTGCTCGGCGCGCTGGTGCTGCTGATGAAGCAGGATCCGGCGCAGATCGTGGGCGTGGGCGTCTGGATGATCGGTGCCATCGTGCTGCACGACGCCATCCTGTCGCCGCTCGTGGTGGGGGCCGGCATCCTCGTGCGCAAGACGGGGCGGCGGCTTCCCTACGGTCTCCTCGCGATCGTGCAGGCCGGAGTCGTGCTGGCCGCCATCCTGGGCCTGATCGTGGCCCCCGAGATCTACGCCAAGACGCTCGGCGTGGCGAACCCCACCGTGCTCCCGCTCGACTACACGCTCAACCTCGTGCTGACCTGGGCCGCGGTGGCGGTGCTCACGGTGGCCTGCTGCGTGCTGTACCTGGCCCGCGCACGGCGCCGGGCATCCGCAACCGCTCCCGCGCAGGCCGTGACGCGCGAGGATTAGGCGTGCGCATCATCCTCACCGCCGTGCTGCTGGCGGCGCTCGCCGTGCTGACCTGGCTCGGCGTGACCACGGTCGGCTTTCTCGACCCGTCCGACTCCGGCGGCCTGGTGTGGTTCGCCCTCGCCTCCTGGGCCGTGTTCGCGGCAGCGTTCCTCGCGCTGCGGGGGGTGCGCAGCGGCCGCTCCGCCGTGGTGCTCGTGCTGGCCGGCTCCCTAGCCCTGGGCGCCGCAGCCCTCGCAGGCCCGCCCACCACCAGCACCGACTCCGCCCGCTACGCCTGGGACGGCATCGTGCAGAGCGCGGGCCACTCCCCCTACGACCACACCCCCGCCGACCAGGCCTACGAGAGCCTGCGCCCCGACTGGCTCTACCCGGCGACGATCCCGGATGCCGAGGGCCGCCCCCAGTGCGCCGACGAGGGCGACCGCATCTCCCGCACCCTGAACGTGCCCGGCTTCACGGTGCTGTGCACCACCATCAACCGCCCTCAGGTGCCCACCATCTATCCGCCGGCCGCCGAGCTGTACTTCGCGGGCGTGCGCGCGGTCGTGCCGGCCGAGGCCGCGTACTGGCCCCTCCAGGCGTCGGGCCTCGTGCTCTCGCTGGGCGTGACCGGCCTGCTGCTGCTCGCCCTGCGCCGGCGCGGCCTGGATCCGCGGTGGGCCGCCCTCTGGGGCTGGTGCCCGTTCGTGCTCTCGGAGGCGGTCACCAACTCGCACGTCGACGTGCTGGCGGCCCTCCTGGTGCTCGCGGCGAGCATCCTGGTCGCCACCGGGCGCCGGCTGCGCGGCGGCATCGCCCTCGGCGCCGCCATCGCCGTGAAGCTGATCCCGGTGATCGCCGCGCCCGCTCTGCTGCGCAAACAGCCGTGGAAGGTCGTGGTCGGCGCCGTGCTCACCTTCGCCGTGCTTTACGTGCCGTACGTGCTGCTGAGCGGGGTCGGCGTGATCGGCTATCTGCCCGGCTACCTCTCCGAAGAGGGCTACGACGACGGATCGCGCTTCGCGCTCGTGTCGCTGCTGTTCCCGGGCGGCGCCGCACTCTGGGCGTCGGCGGTGCTGCTTCTCGCCGTGGCCGTCGTGGTGTGGCGGCGCACCGATCCGGAGTCGCCGTGGCGCGGGCAGCTGCTGATGATCGGGGCGACCCTGCTGATCGTCACCCCGCACTACTCCTGGTACGCGCTGCTGCTCGTACCCTTCGTGGTGATGACCGGGCGCTGGGAGTGGCTCGCCGTGCCGCTGGCCCTCACCCTGGGGCTGCTGCTGCCGGAATTGTGGATCGCGCGGCTCAGCCTGGTGGGCGCGATCGTCGTCATCGCGGGGTTCTGGATCGTGCGTCACCGCCTGCAGATCCGCGGAACCACGCGGAACGACCGGCGAAACCTGAGTTTCTCCTGGCAGCCGTGAAAATCGCACCCACCCAATTGCGGGGGTGCGCCGAACTCTTAGTGTCCAGCAAGCACACCAAACACTAAGGATCACGACCATGCGCAAGATCACGAAAGCAACCCTCGGCCTCGCCACTGCTGGCCTCCTCGCCTTCGGCCTCGGGGCCTGCGCGTCGGGCAGCAGCGACAGCGGTTCGTCCAGCTCCGAAACCTCCTCGTCGGCCAGCGCCACGCCCGAGCCCATCGCCTCGATCGCCAGCCTGACCGGCGTCGACACCGAGGTCACCGTCGACGCGGGCTTCCTCGACGCCCTCACCTCGCTCGGCCTCACCCCCGGCGTGGTCGGCACCGCCACCCTGACCGACGGCGTTCTGGCCTTCCCGATCACCGGCGGCAACGTCGACTACTACGACCCCGAGCAGAGCTACCGCCCGTACGTGCAGGGCAGCATCGAGCACGAGGGTTCCGGCCTGTCGCTGACCGCCGGCGGCACCACCGTCGAGCTGACCAACTTCACCATCGACCCCGGAACCTCCAAGCTCTACGGTGACGTCGCCGCCAACGGCGAGTCGGTCGTGAAGCAGGCCTTCCTGTTCGACCTCGACGGCTCGACCCTGAAGCCGCTGCAGACCGAGGGCGACACCGCCATCCTCGAGGGCACCACGGTTCACGTCTCGGCCGACGCCGCCGACCTGCTGAACGCCACCTACAAGACCGACGCGGTCAAGGAAGGCCTCCTCGTGGGCGTCGCCAAGATCACGGTCAACACCAAGTAACACCGGTACCCTGCAACACCGCTTCACCTGAAGCGCAGAAGGCCCGGCATCCTCGTGATGCCGGGCCTTCGCTGTGCCCGGCGCCGTGCCCCGGTGCGGCGGGCGGCGAGGCTGCGGCTACCATCGAGGGATGTCGTCGAGGCTGCTGTCGCTCCGGGTCGAGACGGACCTCACGGCGTCGGACGCGTTCGCGGCTCTCTACGGCGATCGCGGAGACGTGTTCTGGCTCGACGACCCGAGCGGCTGGAGCTACATCGGGTCGGGGGCGCCGTGGTCGCCCGAGGGGCCCGTCCTGCCGGCGCTGCGGGCAGAGCTCGAACGGCAGGCGTGGGGCGAGGGGTACGCGACCGGCGGCATCGGTGAGTCCGGTGACTCCGGTGATTCCGACGACCCCGCGCGGTCCGGGATGCCGGGCTTCCAGCTGGGGCTGATCGGCTGGCTGGGGTACGGCCTCGCCGCCGAGACGATGGGTCTTCCGGGGATGCCCCGGTCGCGGCATCCGGAGGCCGCCTTCCTGCGGGTCGACCGGGCCGTGGCGTTCGCACCCGACGGATCCGCGGTGCTCCTGGCCACCGGCGGCCCCCAGGCCACGAAGGAGCGCTGGGGCGCCGAGCCCGCGGCCTGGCGTGCGCACGTGCTCCGGGTGCTCGGCGGGCGGGCTCCCACGATCACCGTGCCGACCGAGGATGCACCACTCGCGGCCCGATGGCTCGACGACCGCGGCTCCTACCTCGCCAAGGTGCGCGCCTGCCAGGAGGCGATCGCCCGCGGTGACGCCTACGTGCTGAACCTCTCGACCGAGATCGCGGTGGACGCGGCTCCGGATGCGCTGGATCCGCTCGCGGTGCACCGGCGGTTGCGTGCGCTCTCGCCCAGCCATCACGCGGCCTACCTGCGGATCGGCGACGTGGCGCTGATCAGCTCCTCCCCCGAGACCTTCCTCGAGGTCGACCCGGCGGAGCGCGTCGCCCGCACGCACCCGGTGAAGGGCACCCGTCGGCGCTCGGCCGATCCGCTCACCGACGACCGGCTGCGCGACGAGCTGCTCGCCAGCGAGAAGGAGCGGGCCGAGAACGTGATGATCGTCGACCTGATGCGCAACGACCTGGCGCGGGTGGCCGAGCCGGGCGGCGTGGAGGTGGAGCGCTTGCTCTTCACCGAGACCTACCCGCAGGTGCATCAGCTCGTCAGTAGTGTGCGGGCGCGGCTGCGGCCGGAGACGGATGCGGCAGACCTGCTCGAGGCCGTGTTCCCGGCCGGCTCGATGACCGGGGCGCCCAAGCGGAGCGCGGTCGGCATCCTGAACGGGCTGGAGCAGCGCCCGCGCGGTCTCTATGCAGGCGCTTTCGGCACGTTCGGCCGGGACGGCCGGATCGACCTGGCGATGTCGATCCGCTCGATCGTGGTCGACGCCCAGGGCGCCACGATCGGCGTCGGCGGGGGGATCACGGCGCTGTCCATTCCCGAAGAGGAATACGACGAGGTGCAGCTGAAGGCCGGCGCCCTGCTCCGGGCGCTGGGCGCCGCATCCGCCCCGGTCGCCGACGCTACGTGCGCGGAGCGAATGTGATCGATCCGTCGGGCTGGATCGTGACGGTGAAGGTGACCGCGTAGGGGATCGATTCGTCGCGGGCCGAGACCGTGCCGTCGAAGAGCGAGCGCACCTGCACCGAGACATGGGCGCTGCCCGAGGCGTTCGGCACCACCCAGCTGTCCTGCCCGGCGATCAGGGTGAGCTGCGGGTAGCTCTCGATCGACCACTGCGGTTCGGTGGTGATGCGGTCGTTCACATCGAGACCGAAGGGGCAGCCGGGCGGGTACAGCAGCGGCTGGGCGGCGCAGTCGTCGAGGAAGCCGTCGACGGCATCCTGGACCGCCTGGAGGAACCCGGTGGTGGGCTGCACGTCGACGATGGCCGTGATCGAACTCGAGGCGGTGGTGGCGGTGAGGCTCACCGGCACGGCACCGAGGTACTCCGAGGAGTGTGAGAGCTCGGTGAGGCTCGGCACGAGCACCGTGTACGCCCCGCCCGAATGGAACGCCGAGGGGTCGTCGAGGGCGATCTGCGAGTCGCCGGCCGTGAACGAGGCCGCGTGCGACACCGTCACCGTGGCGGTCGCCGTGGGCGAGCGCTGGAACGACCACTGCGGGAAGACCAGCCAGCTGGAGCCGGTCTGCACCACGTCGAACTCGGACTGCGCGGGCACCTTGAGCCCGTTCGCGCCCTCGAGGAGGTAGGAGTAGACGATCCGGTGCCGGTCCGACGCGATCTCGGTGTCGCTGACCAGCTGGATGTCACGCAGGTCGCTCATCGCGGCCGTCGAGATCAGCGACGCGGATCCGGTGCCGGCCTCGTCGGGACCGATGTCCAGACCCGGTGTCGCCAGCACCGCGCCCAGATCGCGCTGCGCGAGCGCATCCAGGTAGATGCGCACGAAGGCCTGGGCGCTGTAGACCTCGCGGTTCAGGATGCCCACGGCCGAGATGAGGGCGGCGACCGTCAGCAGGAACAGGCCCGTCCAGATCACGATCGAACGATGCAGCGCCGTGCGCCTCTCGTCGTCGGCCGAGCTCATGTGCACAGTTTAGGCGGGAGGCCCGGGAAGGCCCCTGGCCGCCGGGTACATTGGGGTGGTGTCCCGTCCTCCGCTCTCCGCCGAACAGCAGCGGGTGTTCGAGCTGATCGAGGGCACGCGCAAGCACGTGTTCGTCACGGGTCGGGCCGGAACGGGCAAGTCGACCCTGCTGAACCACCTCTCCTGGAACACCGAGAAGCAGCTCGTGATCTCGGCTCCCACCGGCGTCGCCGCGCTGAACGTGGGCGGGCAGACCATCCACTCCCTCTTCCGGTTGCCGATCGGAGTGATCGCCGACCACGACATCGAGCAGAACGCCGAGGTGCGGAAGCTGCTCAACACCATCGACACGCTGGTGATCGACGAGGTCTCGATGGTGAACGCCGACCTGATGGACGCGATCGACCGCTCGCTGCGCAAGGCGAGGCAGCGGCGGGCCGAGCCCTTCGGCGGCGTGCAGGTGGTGCTGTTCGGCGATCCGTACCAGCTGGCGCCGGTTCCGGGCGACGGCGAGGAGCGGGCCTACTTCGCCGACCACTACCGCTCGATGTGGTTCTTCGACGCGAAGGTGTGGGAGGAGGCGGAGCTCAACATCGTCGAGCTCACCGAGATCCACCGGCAGAGTGACGACCAGTTCAAGTTCATGCTCAACGCGGTGCGCTTCGGCATGGTCACCAAGGAGATCGCCGACGTGCTGAACAGCACGGGTGCCCGTACGCCGCCGGACGACGGGCCGATCACGCTCGCCACCCGCAACGACGCCGTCAACCGCATCAACCAGACGGCCCTCAAGAAGCTCCCGGGCCGGATGCTCAGCGCCAAGGCCGAGATCAGCGGCGATTTCGGAGGGCGGGCCTATCCGGCCGACCTGAACCTCGAGCTGAAGGTGGGCGCGCAGGTGATGTTCCTGCGCAACGACGCCGACCAGCGCTGGGTGAACGGCACCGTCGGCACGGTCACGAAGATCGACTCCACGGTGTTCGTGGAGGTCGACGGCGAGGTGCACGAAGTGGATCCGGTGGCCTGGGAGAAGCACCGCTACTCCTACGCGCCCGAGTCGAAGCAGCTCTCCAAAGAGGTGATCGGCGAGTTCACGCAGTTCCCGCTGCGGCTGGCCTGGGCGGTCACCATCCACAAGTCGCAAGGTCAGACGTACGACTCGGCCGTGGTCGACCTCGGCGCGCGGGTGTTCAGCCCCGGCCAGACCTACGTGGCGCTCAGCCGGCTGACCTCCCTCGAAGGCCTCTACCTCACGCGCCCGCTGCGGCCCTCCGACATGATCGTCGACCAAGACGTGCTGAAGTTCATGAGTTCCAGGGCCCGCCGGCCCGCTCCGCCTGCCCCTTAAGGGGGGAACGCGCAGCCGGATCTCAGGGCTGGCCAGCCGATACCCTTCAACAGGGAAGGGGAGTCATGGCTACGCTGCTGTACCGGATCGGGCGGTTCGCCGCGCGGCGGAGCATCGCCGTCATCGTCGGCTGGATCGTGCTGATGGGCCTCGCCGTCACCGGCGCGGGCGCCCTGGGCGGCGTGATGACCTCGTCGTTCGCCATCCCCGGCACCGAGTCGCAGCAGGCGATCGACATGCTCGACCAGCGCTTCGCGGCGGCGTCCGGCGGCTCCGCCAAGGTGATCTACGTCGCGCCCGAGGGCACGACGGTCGACGACTTCCAGAGCCAGATCGCGGCATCCGTCACCGCCCTCACGCCGCTGGACCACGTCTCGGGCGTCACCAGCCCGTTCTCCTCCGACGCCACCGCGCAGATCAACGACGACCGCAGCATGGCCTACGCGACCCTGCAGTACGACGTGCCCACCACGACGCTCACCCAGGCCGAGAACGAGGAGGTCGTCACGGCCGGCGACACCGCGGCATCCGGGGGCCTGACGGTGTACTTCTCCGGCGTCACCGACGCACCCGAGGCGGCCGTCGACTACACCGAGGCCATCGGCCTGATCGTGGCGTTCATCGTGCTGCTGATCACCTTCGGCTCGCTGCTCGCGGCCGGCATGCCGCTGGTCACCTCGGTGATCGGCGTGGTCGTCACCTCCACGCTCATCACGATCGTCTCCGGCTTCGTCACGATCTCCTCCACCGCTCCCCTGCTGGCCACCATGCTGGGGCTCGCCGTCGGCATCGACTACGCGCTGTTCATCGTGGCCAGGCACCGCTCGCAGCTGATCCACGGCATGGATCCGAAGGAGTCGGCCGCCACCGCCGTGGCCACCGCCGGCAGCGCCGTGGTGTTCGCCGGGCTCACCGTCATCATCGCGCTGCTCGGGCTCTCGGTGGTGCAGATCCCGTTCCTCACCGTGATGGGCATCGGGGCCGCGATCTCCGTGGTGATCGCCGTTCTGGTGGCGCTCACGCTCGTGCCCGCCGTGCTGGGGCTGTTCGGGCGCGCGCTCATCCCGAAGCCCCGTTCGCGCGCCGCCCGCCGCGAGCTCGCCTCGGCCGATCCCACCTCCACCCGCCGCACGCTCGGGGCGCGTTGGGTGGCGCTCGCAACCGCAAAGCCCGTGATCACCGTGGCGGTGGTGGTGATCGGCCTGATCGTGGTGGCGCTGCCCGCGACGTCCCTTCGCCTGACGCTGCCGGATGCCGGCTACAACCCGCCGGGATCGATGTCGCGCGAGGGCTACGAGCAGCTCACCGACGGCTTCGGGCCCGGGTTCAACGGGCCGCTGCTGGTGACGGCCGATATCTCGACGATCACCGATCTGACCCCGGCACTCACCGCTCTGAAGAACCAGTTCGAGGGGCTCGACGACGTGGCCAGCGTGAGCCAGGTCATCCCGAACCCCACGCTGGACATGGCGATCGTGTCGATCATCCCCTCGAGCGCACCCGACAGCGTGCAGACCGAGAACCTCGTGCACACCATCCGCGACGCCGCGCCCGCCTTCGAGACGGCGAACGGGTTCACGTATCAGGTCACCGGGCAGACCGCGCTCGGTATCGACGTCTCGGCGCGACTGGCGGATGCGCTGCTGCCGTTCGCCGTGGTGGTGGTGGGGCTCTGCATCATCCTGCTGACGATCGTGTTCCGCTCGCTCGCGGTACCCATCTCGGCCACGATCGGCTACCTGCTCTCGGTGGGTGCCTCGTTCGGCATCGTCACCGCCGTGTTCGAGTGGGGGTGGCTGGCCGACGTGTTCGGGGTGGCGAAGGTGGGGCCGGTGATCAGCTTCTTCCCCATCCTGCTGATGGCCGTGCTGTTCGGTCTCGCCATGGACTACCAGGTGTTCCTGGTGTCGCGGATGCGCGAGGAGTTCGTGAAGACCGGCGACCCGCACTACGCGGTGAAACACGGCTTCATCGGTGCGGCGCGCGTGGTGACCGCGGCCGCCTGCATCATGTTCGCGGTCTTCGCGTCGTTCGTGCCGGGCGGCAACGCGGTGCTGCAGCCGATCGCACTGGGGCTCGCGGCGGGCGTGTTCATCGACGCCTTCCTGGTGCGGATGACGTTCATCCCGGCCGTCATGACGCTGCTCGGGCGGCTCGGCTGGGCGATGCCGCGCCAGCTCGGACGGGCGCTGCCGGACGTCGATCTCGAGGGCGAGGGCGTGCGCGAGATGCTCGACGCGGTGGCCTGGCGGCCGCTGCGGGGCGAGGCTCCGGCCGCTCTGGATGCCGTCGACGCTCCGGATGCCGCCCCTGCGGTCTCCCTGCCGAATGCGGACGCCCGTCCCTACGCCGTCGCCGCCGAGCACGCGATCGTGGAGTCCGCCGCCTCGGGCGGATTGGTGGCGCCGTTCTCGGTGCGGGCCGAGGCGGGATCGCTGGTGCTCGTCACGGGCGCCGCCGACACGCATCCGGAAGCCGTCGTGGCCGCCATCGCCGGCCGCCAGCGCCTGCTCGACGGGCACCTGCGCGTGCTCGACCAGCCGCTGCCCGTGCACGGCGCGGCGCTGCGCCGCCACACCCTGCTCGTGGCCCGCCCGGTGGAGGCCGACCTTCTGGCCGACCGCCTGCCGTTCGGAAAGCTGCCGCCCGGCGCGCTCAGCGTGCAGGAGCGCCTGCAGCGCGAGCTCGGCGAGGAGCTCGCGGAGCTGTGGGGCGGTGAGCTGGCCACGGAGTGGATCCGTCAGGTCGCCATCGCCACGGCGACCGCCGGGATCGTCTCGGGTCGGGGGTCGCGCGCGCATCCGCGGGTACGGCTGATCGCGCTCGACGGCACCGGCATCCCCACCGCGCACCTGCAGCACGCGCTCGGCGTGATCGACGCCGCACTGCCCCTGGAGACCACGCTCGTGGTGGCACACCACGGCGCCCGGCTCGAGGCCGGCGCCCGTGCGGTCAGCGTGATCGCGCTCGCCGCGGTCGAGCCGACCCCGCCCACTCCCCCGTCGCCGCCGGGGGTGACCACGGCACCGGACGACCCGGGCGCCTCCGATGGCCCTGAGGGGCCCGACGAACCGGACACTCCCGACAACCCGACCGCCCCGAATCCCCGAGAGGACGTGACCGCATGAGCAGCCTCCGCTCCCTCGTCCGCCGCGGTGACAGCGGCGGCCTCTCGCCGCTGGCCCGGCGAGTGGCCATCGTGCTGGCCGTGCTCACGCCCCTGCTGATCGCGGGCGTCGCGGTGACGGCGCTCCGGGCGAACGCTGATCCGGTCGCCTCCGGAGCCGGCGGTGGTGACTCCTCGGCCTCGGCGCCCGTGCTGCCGGCGGCCGTGGTGAACCTCGACCGGATCGTCTACCTGCAGGACGACGGCACCGTGGTGCCGGCCGATCCGTCGACGCCGAACCAGGCCGGCACACCCGTCGCCGCCGGCAAGCTGCTGGTGAGCGAACTGACCTCGGGCGACTCGGGTCAGGGCTTCTCCTGGACGGTGACGGATGCCGACACGGCCTCCGACGGCCTGACCGGCGGGCAGTACTCGGCCGTCGTCACGATTCCCGAGGACTTCTCGGCCGCGTACGTCTCCACCGCGACCAGCGCTCCCGTGCAGGCTCAGCTGCAGGTGCAGACCAACGGCGCCAACAGCTACGTCACCGAACTGCTGGCCAGCGCCCTGTCGGCGAATCTGCAGGCCGCTCTCTCGGACAAGGCCACGCAGGGCTTCGTCACCAACACCCTGGGTGCGTTCACGACGCTGAACACCAACCTCGCCAAGGCCGCCGACGGAGCGGGCAAGCTCGCCACGGGTGCGACGACCCTCGCCGGGTACCAGGGAGAACTCGCGAACGGGCTCGCCAAGGCCGCGCAGGGCGGGACGGATCTCGACACCTCCGTGCAGGCTCTGGCGGTGGGGATGCGGGCGATCGCCGACGGCACCGCCGATCTGCCCGACTACGCCGACAAGCTGTCGCAGGGTTCGGATCTGGTCAGCAAAGGCTCTGCGTACATCGGCACGGAGCTCGGCGCCCGCACCACCGAGAGCCAGGGCCTCACCGACGCCCAGGCCGCACTCGCGCAGAAGCTCACCGCGATCTACGACGGGATGCCCGACGATGATCCGAACAAGCAGGCCCTGGGCGATGCGGCGGCGGACGCGGGCGTGATCGCCGCCGGCCAGCAGGTGTTCACCGTCGCCCTCGGCATCAACTACGCCGAGGTCGACCGGCTGCTCGCTCCCGGTGCCGATCTCGTCAGCCGGGGCAACGCCGCGTTCGCGGAAGACCTGCCGCTGCTCACCACCACGCTCTCCGGGGTCGCCGACGGCACCGCGAAGCTGGCGGTGGGCACGAGCGGCTTGGCCAAGGGTCTCGGCGACCTCTCGACCGGCGCCTCGGGCATCGCCACGGGATCGAACGACCTCGCGACGAACATGGGTGGACTGGCCACCGGTCTCGGCGAGATCGTCGCCAACATCCCCACCTACACGACCGACCAGCAGAACACAATGGCGACCGTGGTGGCGCAGCCCGTCGTCACCACGCAGAGCGATGTCGACGCGCTCCCCTCCCCCGCCGCCGCCATCGCCGCGGTGGCCGTGCCGCTGGCGCTGTGGATCGGCGCCTTCGCCATCTACCTGCTGCTGCTGCCGTTCGGCCGCCGCGAGCTGGCGTCGACGGCGTCCACCTTCCGGGTCGTGGTCGGCTCGCTGGTGCCGGCGGCGATCCTCGGAGTGGTGCAGGCCGCCATCGTGGCGATCGTGCTGTTCGCGGTGGGCGCCCAGCCCGCCCTCGTGGCGGGCGGCATCCTGTTCTCGCTGGTGATGTCGCTGTCGTTCGTGATGCTGCACCAGGGGCTGGTGGCCCTGTTCGGTCAGGCGGGACGCCTGATCTCGCTCGCGCTGGTGGTCGTGCAGATCGCCGCGGCGGCCGTGATCGTGCCGAACGGGCTCAGTTCGCCGTTCTACACGGGCCTCGCGTCGTTGCTGCCGCTGTCGCATGCCATCACCGGCATGCAAGCCCTGATCGGGGGCGGATCGGCCGCGGTGGCGGCCCAGGAGGGGGCGCTGCTGATCGTCTTCGCCCTGATCGGGCTGGCACTCACGGTGATCGCGGTCGCCCGTGCGCGCTCCCGGAGCACCGTGGTGGTGCTGCCGATCGCAGCATCCGCGCCCAGACCGGCCTGAGGCTAGGCGACCTGCGTGGCCGAGGCCTTCGCGTCGGCGAGGTCGAGGAACAGCTCCGTGTTGAAGCGGTAGGCGACGAGCACCTCGTCGATCACGCGCTCACGCTCCGCGTCGTCCCAGCCGACGGCGTCGAGCTGGGTGCGGTAGGTCTCCTTGAACTCCTTGGGCTTCGCGATGTCGCCGAAGAGGTAGAAGCCGACGCCGTTGGTCTCGAAGCCGAACTGGCGCTGCATCAGCGTGCGGATGATCTGGCCGCCCGACAGGTCGCCGAGGTAGCGGGTGTAGTGGTGGGCGATGAAGCCGCCGTTCCAGGTGGCCGCGACCTCGTTGATCCGCTTCACGTAGCGTTCGGTGGTGGGCAACGGGGTGATCTGGTCTTTCCAGTCCTCGCCGATCAGGAAGCGCAGGTCTTCTTCGATGGCCGGCAGCCGGGTGAGCTTGGGCGAGATGAACTCGGCCGCCACCGGGTCGTTCTTCATCCGCTCGGCCGCGGCCTCGATGGCCTCGTAGATGAAGTAGTGCTGGGCGACGAGGGCGATGTAGTCGTCCTTCGTGCCCTTGCCGCTCATCAGGTCGGTCATGAAGCCGGCGCCTTCGCTGTCGCTGTGTCCGGTCCAGGTGCGCTCACGGAGCGCCTGCGAGAAGGGGATTACGGCAGCCATAGTCATTCCAAGCGGTCGAGTCGAGGTAAGTGTTACCTAACTTTAGCGGAGGAAGGGGCCCGGAAACCTAGGAATTCTTCAGGAATGAGGCCGCGGTTCGACGCCGAGGGCCGCGCACGCGCCGTCGTAGAGGGCCACGATCTCGCGTCGCACCTCGGCCCGCTCGGTTATCGGGCCGGCGGGCCAGGCGACCGTGGCGGTACTCGTCGCACCCGCCACGGTCACGTCCCACTGCCCGCCGTCGCCGTCGAGCCCGGTCATCACGGAGGCCTCCGCGGACGGATCCACGAAGGCCCGCGCGATGAGCAGGTTGTCGTCGGTGTGGTCGCCGTTCATGTGGCGCAGGATGGCGTCGGTGATGTCGGGGGAGAAAGTCGTCACGGCCCCCACGCTAACGGATCAGACGATCGCGGCGCGGAGTTCGGCCGCGGCGGCTCCCACGTCGGGGGCGCCGTAGATCGCGCCGCCGGCGACGGCGACCTGGGCGCCGGACTGCTGCACCGAGGCGATGGTGGAGGCGTTGATGCCGCCGGCGACCGAGAACGGTACTCCGGATGCTTCGCCGTCGCGCAGCAGGGTCGCGAACGTGAAGCCCTCCTCGGCCTGTTCGTCCAGGCCCGCGTGCATCTCGACGAAGTCGACACCGAGAGCCACGACCTCCTTGGCGCGCCCCGGCTTGTCGGCGACGCCGATCAGGTCGGCGACCACGCCCTTGCCGTGCTTCCGGGCGGCCTTGACGGCGCCGGCGATGGTGCTGTCGCCGGCCGAGCCGAGCACGGTCACCAGGTCGGCTCCGGCGGTGAAGGCGATGTCGGCCTCGAGCTCGCCGGCATCCATGGTCTTGAGGTCGGCGAAGACGATCTTGTCGGGGTGGGCGGCCTTGACGGCGGTGACGGCGGAGAGGCCGGCGCTCTTGATCAACGGAGTGCCGAGCTCGAGGATGTCGACGTGCGGCGCCGCAGCGGCGGCGAGCTCGAGGGCGGCTTCGGTGGTGAGGGTGTCCATGGCGAATTGCAGTTTCATCGGGTGTTCTCTCTGTTCGGGGTGGTTCGGGATCGTGCGGGGTGGTTCGGGATCGTGCGGGGTGCGGGGGAGGGGTGAGGCGTCATTCGATGTTCGCGTGACGCGGCCAGAGCTCGTCGGCGCTGGCGCCCGAACGCTGCCACAGGGCGTGGAAGAGGGCGTCGCCGAGCAGCACGACGGTCTGTTCGAAGAGGCTGCCGGCGTACTGCGCGGAGGCGGCGCCCGAGCGGTCGAGCTTGCCGGCGGCGGGCACCACGATGGTCGCGGCGGCGAGCTGGGCCAGGGGCGAGGTGGGGGCGGTGGTGATCGCGGCCACCCGGGCTCCCACCGAGACGGCGGTCTGCGCGGCCCGCACGATACCGCCGGTGGTGCCGGATCCGCTGGCGGTGAGCAGCAGGTCACCCGATCCGATGGCCGGCGCCGTCACCTCGCCGACCACGTGCACGTCGAGCCCCAGGTGCATCAGGCGCATGGCGGTCATCCGCAGCGCGAGCCCCGAGCGCCCGGCACCGAGCACGAACACGCGGGGCGCTTCGCCGATCAGGTCGGCGAAGACGGCGAGGGCCAGCGGGTCCTCGTGCACCAGCTGCTCGAGAACGGCGTCGAGCTCGCGGCCGATGCGGGTGAGCGAGTAGCCCACCCCGGTGTCCAGAACATCCATGCCTCCATGCTGGGCGAACGGATGCGGAGGAGCACCCACCCGACCGGCCGGTTCCACCCCTCCCAATGGGTAGCATCCGACGGGAGGGTAGGTTGGGCGCATGAGCATCGACGCCGAACTCCCGTCACCCGCCTCCCGCCGGCTGCTGGTGGAGCACGCCCGCACCGTCGCCGAGCAGGCCGACGGGCATGCGGTCACCCTCGAGTCGATGCTCGCGGTGCTGCGTTCGCCGCGGCTCGACGACCGGGCGGCCCGCACGATGGCGATCGACATCGCCGCCTCGGCTCTGGTGGGGCTGCGGATGGTGACCGACCAGCAGCGCAGCAGCATGCTCGAGCCGGTCGTCGGCGCGTTCGCGCGGCTGCGCACCGATCTGAGGCCGCTCGTGCGTTTCGGCGACCTCGATGTGCAGTTCGTCGAGCCACCCGCCACGGGGCGGGCCTTGCCGGGGGAAGTGGCGCACGCGGCCCGGGCCATCGTGCGGAGCGCCGTGCTCGCCTTCGTCGACGCGGGGGAGACCCGGCGGGTGCGCATCCAGTGGGACTGCGACGGGCTGAACCTGCTGATCGCCATCCGCGACGACGGCAAGGGGGATCTCACCGCCCACGACGACTCGCTGCGGCCGATCGCCGAGCGGGTCTCGGCGCTGGACGGGGCGCTCGCCGTGGAGTCGACGCCGGGCTGGGGCACGTCGCTGGACATCAGGCTCCCGCTGGATCCGCCGGCGGAGCCCGAACCGCTGGCCGACGCCGTTCCGCTGTCGCAGCGCGAGCGCGAGGTGCTGCGGCTGGTGGTGTCGGGGGCGCGCAACCACGCCATCGCCCAGCAGCTGGGCATCAGTGACAACACGGTGAAGTTCCACGTGTCGAACCTGCTGCGGAAGGCGGGCGCGAGCAGTCGCGCCGAGCTGGCGGCGCTCGCCCGGTGACCCCGGGTCGCGCTCAGTCCAGCAGCTGCGCCTGCAGGAAGTAGGTCGAGCGCGCGAAGGCCAGCGCGGCGGCGTTCTTGTCGAGCAGATCGAGCACCGTGGCGTTGGCGAAGCCGCCGGAGGCGCTCGCGTAGCTGTACTGGGTGACGGGGGTGCCGTGTTCCTTCAGGCGCCCGACGAACCCGTCCACGTCGATTCCGCCCGCCCAGGCCTGATCGTGCGCCCGGTGCAGCAGAACGGGGCAGGGGATGACCCCGCCGTCCTCGTCGCCGAGCACGGCGTAGTAGGCGACCACGGCATCCGCGGAGCCGCTCTGGGCGAGCTTCAGGGCGAGCCGGCCCCCGATGCCCAGGCCGATCACGCCCACCCGCGGGGCGCCGTGCCCGCGGCCGGTCGCCACGGCGTCGTCGAGCGTGGCGAGCGCGAATCCTTCGTCCATGCGGTCGACCAGCTCGGCGGCGCCCTCGGCCTGCACCGTGGCGAGGCCGTCGAACAGATCGGGCACCACCACGTGGAAACCCTGGTTCGCCAGCGCCGTGGCGTAGGCCTCGAGGTAGGGCAGACGGCCGTGGTCGTCGTGCACGATCACGATGGCCGGGCGGCCGGGCTCACCGAACTCCAGGGGCCATCCCGGAGACGGGATGTCGACGAATTCGGCCACATCACCCTCCGGTCGCTCGGCTCAATTCAACCACGGCGTCCGGCATCCGCCCGGTGCGCGCCCCGCACGGGTGCCGCGTCGTCAACCCGCGGCGGCTCACAAGTACTGCACGTGCATCTCGGTCTGGGCCAGCGCGGAGAAGAGGTAGAGACCGCTGAGATTCTGCCAGCCGGCGGTCCAGGTGACCTCGGAGGCGATCTGCCAGACCGTGGCCGCCGGATGCGTGCCGATGATCGCGGCGATCTCGTCGCTGCGGCGGAGATGGTGGCGCCGGGTCGTCGCGATCCGGCCGGGCAGGTCGGCGAAGCGGTAGCCGTGGCCGGGGTACACCTCGTGCCCGGCGAACCGCTCGAGCAGCTCGAGGGAGCGCAGGTAGTCGCCGATCGGATCGGCGGAGGGGCCGCCCAGCCCGATGCCGGGGAACATGGCGGGCAGCAGGGTGTCGCCGGTGAAGACGACCCGCTGCTCTTCGTGCACGACGCAGACGTGACCCCGGGTGTGGCCGGGGGTCAGCAGCACGCGCAGCGTGTGACCGGGTAGGTCGAGCAGCTGGTCGTGCTCGAGCAGCACGTCGGCGTGCACCAGGGGAGTGGATGCCGCGGACTCGCCGTTCAGGCGGGCGGCGGCGGTCTCGAGCTCGTCGATCCTCTCGGCCGGCACGCCCCACTCGGCGAAGCGGGTCGCCCGGGCGGCAGCGGCATCCATCACGGTCCGACCCGCGTCGTCGCCCGGGCTGTGGCTCGGCTCTCGCTCCCGCACGCGCTCGAGGAGCGCCTCCTGCTCGAGGCGGTGCATCGCGATCCAGGCTCCCGAGTCGCGCCGGAGCCGCTCGGCCATCCCGAGGTGATCGGGGTGCAGGTGGGTCACGACGATCGTGGCGAGGTCGGTGACGTCCGCGCCGATCTCGGCGAGCAGCCCGCCGAGGCGCGCACGGTTCTCGTCGGAGTCCCAGCCGGGATCGATGAGGTGCAGGGCCCCCTCGGTGTCGTGCAGCAGGTAGCTGAGGGTGAAGTGCGGCGGGTGCGCGGCCGGCATCGGCTGGGGGAGCACCCAGATACCGGGGCGGACCTGCGCCGGGCCGGGGAGGATGGCCTCGGCGCCGTCCGCCCCTCCGAGCGTGGCGCCGGCGCCGGCCAGTTCGGCGCGGTACTCGGCGAGGTCGAGGGGCTCGGGGAAGCCGGCGGGGAGCGGCGGCTCGAGCGGGATGCGGTCTGCCGGCGTCGCGGGGCCCGGCGCGGAACTCATGGCAGCGCGGCGATCGTGTCGAGGAACAGCCGGGCGTACCGGGGTGCGTCCACGTCGAGCGCCACGTCGATCGGCACCGCCGCGGGCAGGCCGCCCGCGCCGCCGCCCGCCGTCCCCCCGGCCGTGCCGTGCACGGTGTCCTCACCCACGCGGCCGCGCCGATCCACGATCGTCTGCCCGCGCCCGGAGCCGGCCAGGTCGACGCGCACCGGACGGTGCTCGATCCGCAGGGCGCCGGGGTCGACCAGCGCGCAGAGGGCACCCGCGTCGCCGATGTGGCCGCCGTAGGCCTGCGGATCGGGCTCCGTCCCCGGATGCTCCGCCTCGTCGGCCATCTGGTGCTGCAGCAGGGCGCCGGCCAGCCGCCCGGACGCCGAGGGTCCGGCCCGCAGCGCCACGGCATCCGCTTCGTCGATGCTCACCTGGTTGAACACATCGAGTCCGTACATGAAGGCGGGCACGCCCGAGTCGAGCACGATCGCGGCGGCCTCGGGGTCGTGCCACACGTTGAACTCGGCCACCGGTGTGGCGTTGCCGCCGCTCGCCGATCCGCCCATGAACAGGACGCGCTCGATCTTCGGAGCCACCTCGGGGTACTGCCGCAGCAGCAGGGCGAGGTTGGTCTGCGGGGCCAGCGCCACGATCGTCACCGGCTCGTCGGAGGCGAGCAGGATGTCTCGGGCGAAGTCGACGGCGTGGCGCGGGTCGACCTGACGGCCGCTCGTCGGCAGCCCGGTGTCGCCCAGACCGTCGGCGCCGTGCACATGGGAGGAGCGCACCGGCTCGATCAACGGACGCCGCGCCCCGGCGGCGACCGGCACCGGGGGAGCGCCGGCGGTGTCGAGCACCTTCAGCGTGTTGGCGACCACGTTCTCGAGAGACGTATTCCCGGCGACGCATGTGATGCCCGCGAGCTCGATCTGCGGATGCGCCACCGCGAACAGGATGGCGAGGGCGTCGTCCACCCCGGTGTCGACGTCGAGCAGCACGCGATAGGTCATCGCTTCAATCTACCGGCGGCGAAAGGAGGTCACGCGGCCCGGGACGCCCGCCTACTTCTTGGGCCGGGTCGACCAGAGGGCCCAGGCCACGAGCAGGGGCTGGAACAGCAGCCGCACGGCGCGCTTGCGGTCGGTGTCGAGCCCGAAGGCGTCGCGCTCGTGCAGCCACTGCGAGATGTTGCCGGGGAAGATCGCCGTGAAGAACGCCGCGGCGAGTCCGCCGACGGCCTTCTGCCTGCCGGGGAGCGCGATCAGCGCGGCGCCGAGCGTGATCTCGGCCACACCGGAGGCGAGCACCACGGTGTCGTCGTCCAGCGGCACCCAGTCGGGCACCTGGGCCTGGAAGTCCTTGCGGGCGAAGGTGAGGTGCGAGGTCCCGGCGAACACGAGTGCGGCACCGAGGGCGACCCGGCCGATCGTGCGGGCGAGGGAACGAGAGGAATCAGCCATCCCGCCATCCTCTCCCGGATGCGCACCGCGCGGAAGAGCGGCCTGCATGCGGGGCCGCATCTGGCAAGCCCCTGGGCAAGCCCTAGCTGGGAGCGATCCGTCACCGTAGGTTCAGTGGGTCGGACCCGATGACGTCTACGGTTTGATGGCCCTCGACCCGACATGCGGTACCCCAATACCGCGGGAAGACCGGTCTCGGGCTTCCCGTCAGTCCGGCCCCAAACGGGCTGACGGGGAGTCGCCGGCGACCAGGCCGGACGCGATAAGGCCGAGGGGAGCTGCCGGCCCCAACCAGCGTCTCGACCCTCGGCCCGAACGGGACAGCGGTGACGGTGCCCCGTTGAGTCGATCCTCGCACCCCGCGGCTCGGATCGCATCGCCTGACTGGAGCGGATGACGGGAATCGAACCCGCGCTATCAGCTTGGGAAGCTGAAGTTCTACCATTGAACTACATCCGCGCATCCGGAAACCGGACGTCTCGAGGATAGCAGGCCCGCCCTCGACGGGGGTGTCGCGCCGTTACACTGACTGCGTGCTCCTCTCCGACCGCGACATCCGCACCCAGATCCGTGAGAACCGCGTCAGCCTCGAGCCCTACGAGCCGGCGATGCTGCAGCCCTCGTCCATCGACGTGCGGCTCGACCGGTACTTCCGGTTGTTCGACAACCACAAGTACCCGTTCATCGATCCGGCCGAAGACCAGCCCGAGCTCACCCGGCTGATCGAGACCAAGCCCGACGAGCCGTTCATCCTGCACCCCGGCGAGTTTGTGCTGGGCAGCACCTTCGAGCGGGTCAGCCTGCCCGACGACATCGCAGCCCGCCTCGAAGGCAAGAGCTCGCTCGGCCGCCTGGGGCTGCTGACGCATTCCACCGCCGGATTCATCGACCCCGGGTTCTCGGGGCACGTCACCCTCGAACTGTCGAACGTGGCGACGCTGCCGATCAAGCTCTGGCCGGGGATGAAGATCGGGCAGATGTGCTTCTTCCAGCTCTCCAGCCCCGCGGAGCGGCCCTACGGATCGAGCGAGTACTCCTCGCGCTACCAGGGTCAGCGCGGCCCGACGGCCTCGCGCTCGCACCTCAACTTCCACCGGAGCGACGTCTCCGCCGTCACCGACGGCAGCCTCGGCGGCTGATCACCGCGCCCCGCCGGGCCGGTCAGGCGGTGGCGCCGCCCGGCAGGCCGGCCGCGCCCAGGCGCGTGGCGCCGCGCGAACGGGCGCGCTGCTCCTCGAGCGCCTCGGCGAACTCCGCCTCCCAGTCGGCGGCCACCTCGATGCCGAGGCGTCGTGCCTCCTCCACCGAGAGCTCCTTCGGGAACCCGTGCGTGTCCGACAGGCGGAACACGTCCACCCCCGTCAGCGTGCGCCCCTCGTACTCGGCCAGTGCCACCAGTCCGCCCTCGAGCGTGCGGCGGAACGAGTTCTCCTCCTTCACCAGCACGGCGATCACCTCGTCGCGCGAGGCGGCCACCTCGGGGTAGTCGTTCGCGTACAGGTCGGCGATCACGGGCACGACCGACGAGAAGAAGTTCTCGGTGAGCCCGAGCGACAGTGCCAGTCGGATCGCGCGCCGCAGCAGCCGCCGCATCACGTAACCCTGCTCCTTGTTGGAAGGCCGCACACCGTCGACGGCCAGGAAGGTCGCGCCGCGCAGGTGGTCGGCGATGATCCGCATCGCCTCGGTCTCGTCGTCGTAGGAGCGGCCGGTCAGCGACTGCAGCGCCTCGATGATCGGCCAGAGCAGGGAGATGCGGAAGACGTCGTCCGAGCCGATCGAGGCGGCCGCGATCCGCTCCAGTCCGCCGCCGAAGTCGACGTTCCGGCGGGCGAGCTCCTCGAAGCTCCCGTCCTCCAGGCGCCGGTACTGCATGAACACCTGGTTGCCGATCTCCATGAACTGGCCGCCGTCGCTGGCCGGATGCGCGAGCCCGTAGGCGGCATCCTGATGCGCGGGACCGAAGTCGTAGAACACCTCGCTGTCGGGACCGCACGGGTCACCGATCGGCGTCGCCTCCAGCGATCCGCCGCGCGACCACCAGTTCTCGCCGCCGTCGTAGAAGAAGATGCGCTCGCCCTCGCGGATGCCGCGGGCGTCGCCGTCCGCCTGCGACCCGATCTCGGCGATGCCGTTCGACACCCCGCGCTCGGCGAACACGGCGGCCCAGATCGAGGCGGCCTCGTCGTCGCGCGGGATGCCGTTGGCCGGGTCGCCGATGAAGCAGGTCACGTAGATGTGGTTCGGGTCGAGCCCCACGACGTCGACCAGGAAGCCGAAGAACTGCCGGATCTGCGCGTCTTTGAAGTAGTCGCCGAGCGACCAGTTGCCGAGCATCTCGAAGAAGGTGGTGTGCCGGTTGTCGCCCACGTCGTCGATGTCCTGCGCGCGCACGCAGGGCTGGCTGTCGGTGAGGCGCTTGCCCGCGGGGTGCTCCTCGCCCAGCAGGTACGGGAGCAGCGACTGCATCCCGCTCCCGTTGAACAGCGTGCTCGTGTCGCCGCGCGGCACCAAGGGCGCTCGCGGGATGACCGCGTGGCCGTTCGCTTCGAGCAGGGCGAGGTACGAATTGCGGATCTCGTGGGCGTCCATGCACTCAGCATGCCAGAGCACAGCGCGCCGGTGGAGCCCCGTTCGGGGCGGGAGCGTGCGAGCTGCACTTCGCTAGTCCGTTGCGTCGTCCGAATCCATCTGACGAAGAATGAACGCATCCATGTTCGGAACGGTGAAGCTCACGAACCCGCGGCGCTCGGCGAAGATGATCCCCTTATCGATCAGTGACTGGCGCGCCGGACTGAGCGCGGCCGGGGCGACGCCGAGCCGGTCGGCGATATCCGACGTGCTGGCAGTACTTCCGCCGACCGAGACGATCGTCTGCAGGTAGAGGCGTTCAGACGGAGTTGTCCGATCCCACCGAGCCGGGAAGAACCCCTGGTCCAAATCGGCGTTGCCCTCTGCGATGCCTGACTCCGCGACGAGGGCGTCGATATAGCGGTCAGGGGCGATATCCCAGACGGCCTTTCCATAGGTCTGCAAGAAGAATGGGTAGCCGTTGGCTGCGTCGATGATCATTTCTATCGCGGCATCGTCGAATCGGGCACCAAGGTCCGTCGCCGGCTTGAGGATGGCTTCCATGGCTGCTTCCCGAGGAAGAGCACCGACTTCGCGGAGTCGGAAGCGTTCTGAGTAGGAGCGGGACTCAGCCAGCATCCGTCGGAGCGTCGACAGGCCGGCGCCGATCACATAAAAGGGCCATTCGTTCTGAGAGGCGCGATGCTGGACGGCGAGGAGTGCCGTCAGGAGATCGGGATCCAGGTCTTGCATCTCATCCACGAAGATCGCCAGTGCGCTCTGATTTCTCCGCAATGGCTCCGCGAGATCTGCGACGAGTTCTTCCAGGTCGACCTCGAGAATTCCGGAATTGGCCCGATGATCGGATGGCTTGATGCCGACGCTGACGCCGGAACCGGCGATCGTCAGCGAGAAGGACGCGACCGAGCTGAGCGCCGCCAGCATTTCAGCCGGTGCCTGTCGGAATCCGCGCATCTTGCGCGCCGCCATGGCGATGCCGCGGGCCAAAGATTGACGCGATGCACGCACGCCGGCCTCGCCTGGTCGGGCTTCGAGTTGAACGGTGACCCATCCGGCGCGCTCGACGACGTTCTGAAGCCGTGACAGCAGCACGGTCTTTCCGACCCCCCGGAGCCCGTACAGGACAAGTCCACCGTCGTTACGATTGCGACGACTGTGAGCGACGATCAGGTCCATCAGGTCGATCTCTGCCTGACGCCCTACGAGCTCGGGGGGACGAACGCCGGCGCCCGGCCGAAACGGATTGATGATCGGATCCATCGACCCATTCTACAGAAATCTAAGGCTATCTAATATTTTTGATAGATTGGAATGAACTGCTTGATCAGGCCGGCTGCAGCGGCTGCAGCTGCGGCAGTTGCAGGGCCAGCCAGGGGCTGAACGCCCAGGGCGTCAGCGACACCGCGAGCTGCAGTTCGGCGGCCTCGGCCCAGCGCCATTCGGCCACCTCGTCGGGGTTCGGCTCCACCGGTCCCGCCGCGCGCGCGGTGTACACGGGGCAGATCTCGTTCTCCACGATCCCGGAGGCGTCGATCGCGAGATAGCGGAAGTCGGGCAGGGCCAACGCCAGGTCGGCCAGCTCGAGCCCCAGCTCGGTCCGGGCGCGCCGTCGTACGGCATCCTGCAGGTCTTCCCCGGGAGCCGGGTGACCGCAGAACGAGTTCGTCCACACCCCCGGCCAGGTGAGCTTCGAGAGCGCCCGCCGGGTCACCAGGATGCGGCCGGCCTCGTCGAACACATGGCACGAGAACGCGAGATGCAGGGGGGTGTCGTCGGTGTGGACCGTGCGCTTGTCGGCCACCCCGATGGGCTCCCCCTCGTCGGACAGCAGGATCACCTGTTCGCTCGGGAGGGGCTCGGTGCGGACGGTCATTTCACTATTGTCCTTTATTACTTGGTAACCATGTAAATTGAGTTCATGGACACGCACGATCTGGTCGCGGTGTCGGAGCGCCGACAGAAGCACGTCGAGCGGGTGCTCTCGGGGTTCTTCAGTGACTCCCACTATCGTGCGAAAGCTCTCGGCGCGCCCTATGTCACCCTCTGGGAGACGCTCGAGCGCAACACCGTCGGCGGAAAGCGGTTCCGCCCCCGGATGGTGATGGCGGCCTACGAGGCGCTCGGCGGGGCCGATCTCGATGCGGCCGCCCACGTCGGCGCCGCCTTCGAGCTGCTGCACACGGCGCTGATCGTGCACGACGACGTGATCGACCGCGACTTCGTGCGCCGTGGCGGCCCGAATGTCTCGGGCAGCTACCGCGACATCGCCACCACGGCGGGAATCCCGCTGCCCGTGGCCGAGCACCGTGGCATGTCGGTGGCGATCATCGCGGGCGACCTGGCCCTGTTCAACTCCTACCGCCTGATCGACCGTTCGGGCGTCGACGGCATCCTGCGCACGCGGCTGCACGACATCCTCGACGAGTCGATGTTCACGGCCGCGGCGGGCGAGCTCTACGACGTCGACTTCTCCATCCGCACCGAGCTGCCGACGGTCGACGAGATCGTCGAGATGGAGCGGCTGAAGACCGCCGGCTACTCGTTCGAGGGCCCACTGATCGCCGGTGCCGTGCTGGCGGGTGCCAGCCAGGCGGCGACGGATGCCCTGGGGACGTTCGGCCGTGACATCGGCATCGCCTACCAGATCGTCGACGATCTGCTGGGGGTGTTCGGCGACGAGGACGCCACCGGCAAGACCACGCTCGGCGACCTGCGCGAGGGCAAGCGCACGGTGCTGCTGGCGCACGCGGTCACGCAGCCGCAGTGGAGCGAGGTCAGCGCTCTCTTCGGCTCGCCCACCCTCGACGCCGAGGAGGCCGAGCGCATCCGTGCCGTGCTGGAGACCGCCGGATCGCGCCGTTTCGCCGAGGCCCTCGCCCGCGATTTCGCGAACCGCGCCTGGGAGGCGCTCACCGACGACGCCCTTCCGGATGCCGTCCGCGACGAGTTCCGCCCGATCGTCGCCACCGTGCTGGGGCGGGTGCGATGAGCGACCCCGCCGTGGCCACGAGCCTCTACGACCGGGTGGCGATGGAGGCGGCATCCGTCGTCATCCGCCGGTACTCGACCTCGTTCGGGCTCGCGTCGCGCCTGCTCGAGAAAGAGGTGCGGCAGGACGTCGAGAACATCTACGCGCTCGTGCGGCTGGCCGACGAGGTGGTGGACGGCGTGGCGGCTGACGCCCAGCTGCCCGAGGCCGCCATCCGCGACCGGATCGACGCCCTCGAGCGGGAGACGTGCGCGGCGATGGAGTGCGGCTACAGCACCAACCTGATCGTGCACGCCTTCGGCTGGACGGCCCGGCGGGTGGGCATCACCGACGAGCTGACCGCTCCCTTCTTCCGCTCGATGCGCGCCGACCTCTCGGCCACGCAGCACACGCCCGAGTCGTTCGACGACTACGTCTACGGATCGGCCGAGGTGGTGGGCCTGATGTGCCTGGCAGCCTTCCTGCACGGCACGCAGACGAGCGAGCGCGCCCGCGACGGCCTCACCGACGGCGCCCGGCACCTCGGGGCGGCGTTCCAGAAGATCAACTTCCTGCGCGATCTGGCCGCCGACTTCGGCACCCTCGGCCGCAGCTACTTCCCCGGCATCGAGGTGAGCACCTTCACCGAGGCCGAGAAGGAGCGCATCATCGCCGACATCGACGACGACCTGCGGATCGCCCGGGCCAGCCTTCCGGGCCTGCCCGCCTCCAGCCGCCGGGCCGTCGCCCTGGCCCAGGGACTGTTCGAAGAGCTGACGGATCGGCTACGCGTCACCCCCGCATCCGTTCTCGCCACGGCGCGCGTCCGCGTTCCGAACCCGGTCAAGGCGAGAATAGCTGCGGGGGCCGCGCTCGGGCGGCTGCCCAGGGCCCGATGACGGCCCGCGCGCTCGCAACGCCCCGTACGCCCCGAAAGCCCCGCACGCCCCGCACGCCCCGCACCAACAAGGGAGACCCGATCCAGTGACGGCAGACGCAGCACAGACGCCCGCCAACAAGGCGATCGTGATCGGCGGTGGCATCAGCGGACTGGCCAGTGCCGCGCTGCTCGCGCACGAGGGCTGGTCGGTGACGCTGCTGGAGAAGAACGCGCAGCTCGGCGGCCGGGCGGGATCGTGGGAGCACTTCGGCTTCCGCTTCGACACCGGTCCCTCCTGGTACCTCATGCCCGAGGTCTTCGACCACTTCTTCCGGCTGCTGGGCACGAGCGCCGAGGCCGAGCTCGACCTCGTGAAGCTCGACCCGGGCTATCGCGTGTACTTCGAGGGCGAGTTCGCCCCGGTCGACCTGGCCGACAACCGCGAGGACAACCTCGAGCTGTTCGAGTCGCTCGAGCCGGGATCCGGCGTGCGGATGGCCGGCTACCTCGATTCCGCGGCCGAGACCTACGAGCTGGCCAAGGAGTACTTCCTCTACTCGACCTTCGAGAAGATCAGCCCGCTGCTCGCCGGCCCGGTGCTGAAGCGCCTGCCGCGCCTCGTGCGGCTCTTGACCGAGCCGCTGGCCGGCTTCGCAGCGCGCACGGTGAAGGATCCGCGGCTCGCGCAGGTACTCGGCTACCCGGCGGTCTTCCTCGGTTCCTCGCCATATTCCGCTCCGAGCATGTATCACCTGATGAGTCACCTCGACCTCGACGAGGGCGTGCTCTACCCGCGCGGCGGCTTCACCTCCGTCATCGCCGCGATCGAGCGCCTGGCGCGCGATGCGGGGGTCGAGATCGTCACCGGGGCGGATGTGGCGCGCATCACCGTGGAGGTCGAGGGGGCCGCGCTCGTGGTGCCCGAGCCGGTCGACGTGTACGACTATGAGACCACCGAGTTCGACACCAACGTGATCGACCGCGACGAGTTGCGACGGGTGCTGGCGGGCGAGGTGTCGACGGCACCGGTTCCCGAGCCGGAGGCCGTGCAGGCCCCCTCGAAGGTCAAGCCGCGGGTCGGCGGCGTGCACTACACCGACCCGGAGGGGCGGGCGCACTCCCTCGAGGGAGAGCTGGTCGTCTCGACGGCCGACCTGTGGCACACCGAGACCTCCCTGCTGCTCCCGGAGCTGCAGACCTATCCCGAGAGCTACTGGGAGAAGAAGGTCGCCGGCCCGAGCGCGCTGCTGATCATGCTGGGCGTGCGCGGTGAGCTGCCCGAGCTGGAGCACCACACGCTGTTCTTCGCGAAGGACTGGAAGACCAACTTCGGCGACATCTTCGGGGCCGCCCCGCGCATCCCGGAGCCCGCCTCGCTCTACGTCTGCAAGCCCAGCGCCACGGATGACGGTGTCGCTCCCGAGGGGCACGAGAACCTCTTCGTGCTCGTGCCCATCCCGGCCGACCCGGGCATCGGCGCCGGGGGCATCGACGGCGCCGGAGACCAGCGGGTCGAAGAACTCGCCGACACCGTGATCGCGCAGATCTCGGAGTGGGCCGGTATCCCGGATCTCGCCGAGCGGATCGTGCTGCGCCGCACCGTGGGGCCCGCCGACTTCGCCTCCGACCTCAACTCGTGGAAGGGCAGTGCGCTCGGGCCGGCGCACACCCTCCGGCAGAGCGCGATGTTCCGCGCGCGCAACGTGAGCGCCAAGGTCGACGGTCTGTACTACGCGGGCGGGTCGACGACACCCGGCATCGGGCTTCCGATGTGCCTGATCAGCGCGGAGCTCGTCGTGAAGCGGCTGCGCGGAGACACGAGCACGACCGCGCTGCCCGAGCCGCTGTTGGCAGTGCCTGCAGCGCCCGCGGCGCCCGCTGCGGATGCCGTGCCGGACGCGGGAGCGGATGCGTCGCGCGCTCTCGGCGACGCGGACTGACCTCGAACCCGGTCATGGGCATCCTGTACCTTCTCGCACTGCTGGTGTCGCTCGGCGGCATGGTGATGCTCGACCGTCGGTTCCGGCTGTTCTTCTTCGACCGGGCGGGTCGGGCATCCGTCGTTCTCGTGGTGGGGGTGCTGTTCTTCCTGGTGTGGGATCTGGCGGGGATCGGGCTGGGGATCTTCTTCCGGGGCGAGACGGCCTTCATGACGGGCATCCTGATCGCTCCCGAGCTGCCACTGGAGGAAGTGTTCTTCTTGACGCTGCTCTGCTACCTCACGATGAACGTCTTCCGGGGCGCCGTGAAGATTCTCCAGCGAGGGCGACGGGAGCCGGTGTCGTGAGCTACTGGGCGTTGAACGCGATCTTCCTCGTGGCGGTTGCGGTGGTGCTCGTCGTCGCCGCGCTCGTGGTGGTGCGGCGCACGCGGGCCTCCGGATCGGCGGGAGCGGGCCGGCGACGGCACCTCCTCGGCGCCCTCGGCATCACGATGGCGCTGCTGCTGGTGCTGACGGCCGTGTTCGACAACGTGATGATCGCCGTCGGACTCGTCGGGTACGATCCCGGCCTGATCTCGGGAGCGTTCGTGGGCATCGCGCCCTTGGAGGACTTCGCCTACGCGATCGCCGCGGCACTGCTGCTGCCCTCGCTCTGGCTGCTGTTCGAACGGAGGGAATCGTGATCCGCCAGCTGCTGCTGTCGTCCCGCCCGCTGTCGTGGGTGAACACCGCGTTCCCGTTCGCGGCCGGGTACCTCATGACCACGCGCGAGGTCGACCTCGTGTTCGTGCTCGGCACGCTGTACTTCCTGATCCCGTACAACCTGGCGATGTACGGCATCAACGACGTCTTCGACTACGAGTCGGACCTGCGCAACCCCCGCAAGGGCGGCGTGGAAGGTGCGGTGCTCGACCGCTCGCTGCACCGGCCGACGATCATCGCGGTGCTCGTCACGAACATCCCGTTCCTGGTGTATCTCGTGGCGGTGGGCTCGCCGCTGTCGTGGCTGGTGCTCGCGATCAGCGTCTTCGCGGTGATCGCCTACAGCGCCCCGAAGCTCCGCTTCAAGGAGCGGCCGTTCATCGACTCGCTCACCTCCAGCACGCACTTCGTCAGCCCTGCGGTCTACGGCCTGGTTCTGGCCGGGGCGGTGTTCACGCCGGGCTTGTGGGCGCTGCTCGGCGCCTTCTTCCTCTGGGGGATCGCGAGCCACGCCTTCGGTGCGGTTCAGGACATCGTGGCCGACCGCGAGGGCGGCATCGGTTCGATCGCCACCGTGATCGGCGGCCCGGCCACCGTGCGGTTCTCGTTCGCGGCCTACCTTCTGGCCGGCGTGCTGCTGCTGTTCACGCCCTGGCCGGGCCCGCTCGCCGCCGTGCTCGCCCTGCCCTACGCCGTGAGCATCCTGCCGTTCTGGTCGGTGAGCGATGCCGATGCCGAGGGCGCGAACGCCGGCTGGCGCCGGTTCCTCTGGCTCAACTTCTTCGCCGGCTTCCTGATCACCCTCCTCCTCATCTGGACCTGGATCCTGACCCCGTAGTGGGCAGCAGGCAGCAGGCAGCAGGTCAGGGACAGCGGGTCAGGTTCTCCACGGCGGGGCTCAACGTTGCGGTCCCGCCGAGCAGGGTCACCCGCCCCACCGACGGTGCGAGGGCACCCTGGGCGACTCCGGCGGGGATGCAGGTCTGCCGGGACAGGTACATCGGAACCTGCGCGATGCCGGCGGCGACCGCTCCGGACAGAGCATCGGCGAACGCGCCCCCGCTGGCGAGATAGACCCGGGACGGGCGATGGAACACCTTGGCGTTGAGATTCTGCGACACCTCGAAGCGGTCTGCGCCGCCGTTCCGGACGACCTTCCGGACGGTCTCGATCTGCGCTTCGATCGCTGCGCTCACCGAGTTCGGGCCGCCGACGAGTTCGACCATGCCGTTCGTGGTCACGAGGCTCCGGATGAGGACGAGCTCGTCGGGTGACAGCGCCGTCGCAGCCCCGTTCACGAGAAGCACGCCGCCTCCGTCGATGGCAGCCGCCGGGCCGCTGGACAGGGCGTCGGGGAAGTCGGAGCCGTTCGCGATGAAGAGGGTCGAGGTGGAACGGGGAGCGAAGCTGCCGGAGAGGAGGGCGCGGGATACCGCGTACCGGTCCGGACCATCGGTGCGGCTGATCACAGCCCGGGGTGCGATCGCCCTGATCGCGGTCTCGACGTCTGCTCCCACCGAGTTCAGCCCGCCGACGATCTGCACGCGACCGGGAGCCAGACGGGTCAGTTCGGCCGCGACCGAGGAGGGCAATGCGCCGCGGGACGTCAGAAGCAGAGGTGCATCGGCCTGCGCCGCGAGCGGGGCGACGCTGAGGGCGTCGGCGAACCCCTCACCGCTGGCGATGAACACAGTCGAAGCTCCCTCGGGGAACGTCGAGGCGGATACCCGAGCGGACACCTCGAACCTGTCTGCACCGCCGACGCGCTCGACGGTGCGCTGCGCCTGCAGATCGAGCCTGTTCAGCATGGACGTGCCGACACCTCCCGTCCAGACGTACCGCCCCTCGGTGATCGCCACGCCTGAGAGGCCTCCTCCCAGGCGTGGTGCGGCGTACTCCCGGAGGTCGCCGTTCTTGTAGAACAGGAGCGAGCCCGTGCCGGAGTCCGTCACCCAGACTCCTCCGTCGTACGCCTCCATGGCGGTGAGTGACTTTCGACCGCTGACCAGCTCCACCGGAGCCGTCGCTGTCATCTGACTGAAGTACAGGAGCGAGGTCTTGGTCGACGCGATGCCCTCCACACCGCCGCCGACTGAGGCCAGGAGCTGGATGTCGGTGATCCCGAACGACTCACTGCTGGTGACGAGAGTGCCGTCGGTGCCCAGAACCCAGATGCGACCGGCTCCGGGATCGGTGACCCAGATGGTGTGGTGCGAGCCGTCCGCGTCAGCGATCCCCGTGATGGCGGTGGGCGCAACGGCCCCGGGAATCGGGAAGTCGATGATGCCTCCCGTGACCTGATCGATACGGCCGAGTCGACCCGCGGACTTTTCCACGAAGTACACATAGCCGCCGCTGTCGTAGGCGGCGACGGGCGAGCTGTCGGCGGTCGGTGCCGTCCAGGTCTGGGTGGTGTCGTCGCGGTCGATGTGCATCACCTCGTTCGACGTGGGCATCGTCACCCACACGCCGCCTTCGCCGTCGCCGGCGAGCGCGTTCGGGATCCCGGTCGCGTGGGCGAGGTCCTTCCCCCCTCCCCGGTGATCGACCGTTCCGGGGCCGAGGCCGCCGACCGAGGCGATCCAGATCGACCCGCCATCGCCCTCGGTGACGTCGACCGGAACGCCCCGGGTCGCCGTCTGCGTCAGCGCGAATCCGGGATCGATGACCACCGGAGGCACGGTCACGGCGTGGGCGGACCCACCAGGAACCACTCCGACGGAGACGGCGATCCCTGCCACCAGCGTCGCCGCCAATCCCGCCACCCATGCACCTGGTCGCCGGTGCGGATGGTGGCCGTGAGCGAACGAGATCACCGTCGGTCGTTGTGGCATGGCACCCTCTTTTCGTCGCGGGAGTCCTCATTGTCTCGTCGTCAAGGTCGGGGCCTGACCAGGTAATTTCTACTCAGATCGTGACGTCGCCGAGTCGGGGCGGTCGTACGGCGCCGCCGATGTGCGCGACACGCGCTGCTCTCACGCGCAGACGGTGAGATTCTCCACCGCCGTACTCAGGGTGGCCGGGCCACCGAGCAGCGTGACCTTCCCTACGGGCGGTGCCAGCACGCCGCCGGTCACCACTCGCGGGATGCAACCCGGCCGCGACAGGTAGAGCGGTGCGCGGGTGACACCGGCGGCCACCCCGCCGGCCAAGGCGTCGGCGAAGGCGGAGCCGCTGGCCACGAAAGCGGTCGAGGGGCGGGTGAAGACCTCGGCATTGATTGCGCTCGAGACCTCGTAGCGGTCGGCGCCGCCGATGCGCTCCACACCTCGGACGGCGCGGATCTGCCTCTCGATGGCGGCGCTCACCGAGTTCGGGCCCCCCGCGATCCGCACGGTCCCGCCGGCGCCGACGAAGCCGCGGATCACCTCCAGCTCGTGCGGGGAGAGAGTGGGTGCCGTTCCATTCACCAGCAGCACTCCGGTCGATGCGTAAGTCGCGGCCGGACCGCTGGAGAGCGCATCCGGGAAGTTCGCTCCGTTCGCGACATAGAGAACTCGAGCGGATGACGGAGCGTAGGAGCTCGACAGGAGGGCTTGCGAGACGGCATAGCGGTCTGCGCCGTCGATCCGCTGGATGCGGGCGCCCGGCGCGCTCGCGGCGATGGCCGCCTCGGTCGCCTTCGAGACCGAGGCCACTCCGCCCACGATGACCACCTGTCCCGGACCGAGGCGTTTCAACTCGCTCGCGACAGACGGCGGCAGGGTGTCGCGGGCGGTGAGCAGCAGCGGCGATTTCGCACGCGCGGCCAGTGGCCCGACGCTCAGGGCGTCGGCGAACCCCTCACCGCTGGCGATGAACACGGTGTCCGCACCGCCCGAGAACGACTTCGCCGACACGTTGGCGGAGACCTCGAACCGATCGGTGCCCCCGATGCGGTCGACCGACCGTTCCGCCTGCAGATCGAGGCGGATCAGCCGTTCACCGCTCGAATTCGTGCCCCACACATACCGGCCTCCCGAGATGGCGAACCCGGAGAAGCTCGGCGCGTCGGGCGAGTGGTACTCGGTGAGGGAGCCGTCTTTGAAGAACAGGAACGAGCCCGTGCCGGAATCCGTCGCCCAGACACCCCCTTGGTACGCCTCGATCGCCGACAGCGCGACGCGACCGCCCATCAACTCGACGACCGGCGTCACTCCCGGCTTCTGTTTGAAGTAGACGACGGAGGTGCTGGTCGACGCTATGCCCTCGACCAGCCCACCGGACGACGCGAGCAACTGGATGTCTTTCACGGTGCCCAGCGCCTCGATGCTTCCGAGCAGAGCGCCGTCGGTGCCGAGGACCCAGACGCGGGCGGCGCCGGGATCGGTGACCCAGACGGTGTGGTGACCACCATCCGGATCGGCGATCCCGTCGATCGCGCTCGGCGACACCGCTCCTGGGATGGGATAGTCGGTGATCGCCCCTGTGACCTGATCGATCCGGCCCAGCTTGTGAGCGTCCCGTTCCAGGAAGTACACGTATCCGCCACTGTCGTAGGCCGCGTCGGGGTAGCTGTTCGCCGTCGGCGCATCCCAGACCCGGGATTGACCCTCACGATCGATGTGCTGAACTTGGTTTGTTTCGGGCATCGTTGCCCAGACCCCGCCTTCGTCGTCGCTCACGAGCGCATTGGGTATCGCCGTGGAGAGGCCCGATCCAACGCCCGTGGGTTTCAGGTGGTAGATCGTCCCATCAGGACCTGTCGTGTCGCGCGAGGCGACCCAGATCGATTCGTCATCCCCGGCGACCACGTCGACCGGAACTCCGTTGACGTCCAGCTGCGTCAGGGCGAAACCGGGATCGATCACTGCGGTGCTGGCGGCGGCGGCCGAAGCTGCGGCGCCGGAGCCGACCACGCCGCCCAGAGCGAGCGCGAACACAACGGCGGATGCAGAAGCCGCACGCCGACGAAACCGGGATCGCGCGCGGCCGGTGAGCAGCGATTCTCGCTTCATGGGGCCTTCTTCCGGGGCAGGAGACTCCGATTGTCTCCTCCCCGCACTCAGCAGGCGCCTGGGTACTTTCTACTCAGCGACGCAACGCTCAGAGCAGCACGTCGCCGAGGTCGTAGGCGGCGGGGACGTCGAGCTGCTCGAAGGTGCAGGAGAGCGGGTCGCGGTCGGGGCGCCAGCGCTCGAACTGGGCCGTGTGGCGGAAGCGCGATCCCTCCATCTGGTCGTAGCGCACCTCGGCCACGCGCTCGGGCCGCAGCCGCACGAACGAGACGTCCTTCGACGACGAGAAGCGGTTGCGCTCGCCCTCGCCGCGCACGGCGTCGCCCGCGTCGTCGCGCTCCACCAGCGGCGCGAGCTCGTCGACCAGTTCTCGCCGGCGCACGTCGCTGAACGCCGAGATGCCGCCGACGCCGCGCAGCTCGGGTGCGGCATCCGCGTCGCCAGAGCCGTCGGAGTCGTAGAGCCCCACCAGCAGCGAGCCCACCCCGGTTCCGCTCTTGTGCACGCGGTAGCCGAGCAGCACCACGTCGGCCGTGCGGTGGTGCTTGATCTTGAACAGGGTGCGCTTGCCCGGCGCGTACGGCGCCGCGAGGGGCTTCGCCACGACCCCGTCGAGCCCCGCGCCCTCGAACTCGTCGAGCCAGCGCCGCGCCTGCCCGACGTCACGCGTGGTGCGGGTGATCTGCAGCGCTCCCCCCAGCCCTCCCGCGAACTCCTCGAGCGCGGCACGCCGCGCCTCGAACGGCTCGTCGAGCAGGTCGCGCTCACCCAAGCGCAGCAGGTCGAAGGCCACGAACAGCGCGGGTGTCTCCTCGGCCAGCTTCCGGATGCGCGAGTCGGCCGGGTGGATGCGCTGGGAGAGCGCCTCCCAGTCCAGCCGGCGGCGCCCGTCGATCTCCCGCGGCACCACGACCTCGCCGTCCAGCACGCAGGGGCCGGGGAGCAGGCCGGCCAGAGCATCCGTCAGCTCGGGGAAGTAGCGGGTGAGGGGTTTCGCGCCGCGACTGCCGATCTCGACCGTCTCGCCGTCGTACGACACGATGCCGCGGAAGCCGTCCCACTTGGGCTCGTACAGCAGTCCACCCTCGACCTTCCCGGGGTCGGGCACGGCGTCGAGCGCCTTGGCGAGCATCGGGGCGGGCAGGTCGGGGTGCGTCATGACTCGATCATCCTCCGGCTATGCGGTCGCCGCGCCCCCCGGGCTCGCTCGGAGGGCCTCGAAATCGGCCAGCGACTGCTCGGCGTAGGCGAACGACCAGTCCACAACGGCCTCGTCGAACTCGCTCGAGCGGCCGAGGTAGCCGCTGATCGCGGGTGCCTCGAAGCTCTGCGCGTGCGCCCGGGCGAGGACCGTGCCGCAGGCCGATCCGTAGCTCGCGAACGCCGTGAAGGAGAGCGCCGCCGTCTCGATCGAGCCCTTCATGTCGCGGAACTGACGCACGTAGAAGTCACGGCCGCCGAACTGCAGGTGCCCGAGGAAGGGGTCGGAGACGGCCTGCAGGATGCGCTGCTTGTCGACCACGCGCTGCCCCTCCGAGACGTACGGCCGGGCCGCCGAGGGTGTGCTGCCGGCCCCCATCGGCACCACGCCGCCGAACGTCTCGTACACGGAGGGCTGCGCCTCCTTCACCTGCAGCACCAGTGGCTCGCCCGAGGGTCCGGTGAGGATGAGGATGTAGCAGCGTGTGCCGACGCTGCCTACCCCGACCACGCGCATGGCCACGTCGGTGAGGGTGAAGTGCGAGAGCAGCTCCGCGATGTCGGCGGGAACCGTGCCGCGGTAGAGCTCGAACAGCTCCTCGATCTCGTCTTCCTGCGAGGTGGCGAGGTGGGTGAGCACCGGCGGATCCTCGACGATCAGCAGCGTGCCGTCGGCGGCCCGGGTGCTGACCTTCTCGACGAACGCCGCGGAGGTGCGCCGGCGGGCCTGACGCACCGCCTTGTCGAGCACTTTCTGGGCGGCACTGCCGAGCTCGGCGCGGGGGGCATCCGTGTCGATGCGCGCGAAGTAGCGGCCGAGGGCGTCGAGCCGCATCATCTCGCGCAGGCCCTCGCGGTAGGCGGCAGCGGTCGTCAGGGCCAGAGAACGGATGCGCGGCTCGTCGAATCCCGCCTCGCGCGCGCCGATCACCACGCTCGTCACGAGCCGCTTCACGTCCCACTCCCAGGGGCCGGTGGCGGCCTCGTCGAAGTCGTTGAGGTCGAACACGAGCGTGCGCTGGGGCGAGGCGAACAGGCCGAAGTTCGAGAGGTGGGCGTCGCCGCAGCCGACCACCTGGAGGCCCGTCACCGGTTCGCGCTCGAGATCGGCGGCCATGATGCCGGCGGTGCCGCGGTAGAAGGTGAAGGGGGTGGCGAGCATCCGCTCGGTGCGCAGGGGCACGAGGTGGGGGAGGCGGGTCTCGTTCTGCGCCTCGAGGACGGCGAGTGGATCGCGCGGCCCGCCGCTGCGCTCGCGGTGGGCGGTGCGCGGCAGCTCGCGGCGCAGGGCCTTGCCGGCACGGCGGGACTCGTCGAGCGTGGGATGCGGCGCGCGGCTGTGCTGCAGGCGGCTGAGGTGGGTGGGCACGGCACCACGCTAGTGCCCGGAAGCCTGCGCCCATCCGAATTCGGCGGGCGCCGCTGCGGCTGCGGCTGCGGCGCGGGTGGAACGGGCGCGGTGGGCAGTGCGCAGCGCGGGTGCGGCTCCGGGTGCCGCCGGGCAGGGGTGTGTGGGGCGCCGCACGGTGGCGGCGCCCCACGGATGTGGTCGTCAGGGACGACCGGCGCGGGTCACTCGGCGGAACGGTTCCGTCGGGCGATCAGCAGCATCAGTGTGCCGAGCATCAGCAGCAGGGCGAGACCGCCCAGCAGCAGTCCGGGGGTCGCGCCGGTGAGGGCGAGGCTTCCGGATCCGCCGACGGCTCCCGCCGCCTGCGAGTGCCCACCGAGACCGGCCGTCACCGAGGTGCCCGTGCCCGGGCCTGTGCCCGTCCCGGGCACCGCGGGGGTGCCGGGCGTGACCGGCGTTCCGGGGTCACCGGGGGTAGTCGGCGTGACGGGGTTCGTCGGCGAGGTGGGGTCGATCGGGTCCGTAGGATCGGTCGGATCGGTGGGGTCCGTGGGATCGGTGGGATCGGTCGGATCGGTGGGGTCCGTGGGATCGGTCGGATCCGTCGGAGTCACCGTGGAGCCGCCGGTCGTGCAGTCGCCGATCACGCAGACGGCGTTTCCGCCGACCGTCACGGGCAGCCCGATCACCGGGATGATCTGGTTGCCGCCGAGGATGCCGTCGTCGCCGCCGGTCACCGGATCGCCCGATCCGCCGCCCGTCGAGGTGGTCACCTCGGAGTCGGTGGTTTCGGTGTCGCCGACGACGGAGACGGCGTTGCCGCCGGCGGTGATGGGGAAGCCGATCACGGGGGTGATCTGGTGTCCGCCGCCGATGCCGTCGTCGCCGTTGGTGGTGGCGCCGTCACCGGTACCGCTGCCGCCGCCGGTGGCGGTGGTGACGTCGGAGGCGGTGGTTTCGACGGCGCCGATGACGGAGGCGGCGTTGCCGCCGGCGGTGAGGGGTATGCCGACCACGGGGGTGATCTGGTTTCCGCCGCCGATGCCGTCGTCGCCGCTGGTGGTGGCGCCGTCACCGGTGCCGCTGCCGCCGCCGGTGGCGGTGGTGACGTCGGAGTCGGTGGTTTCGGCGTCGCCGATGACGGCGATGGCGTTGCCTCCGACGGTGGTGGGGAGGCCGATCACGGGGGTAATCTGGTTTCCGCCGCCGATGCCGCCGTCGCCGTTGGTGGTGGCGCCGCCGCCGGTGCCGTTGCCGCCGTCGGTGGTGGTGGTGCCCTCGGAGTCGGTGGTTTCGGTGGCGCCAACGACGGGGGCGGCGTTGTCGCCGGCGGGGATTGGGGTGCCGATCACGGGGGTGATCTGGTGTCCGCCGCCGATGCCGTCGTCGCCGTTGGTGGTGGCGCCGTCGCCGGTGCCGCTGCCGCCGTCGGTGGTGGTGGTGACCTCGGAGTCGGTGGTTTCGGCGTCGCCGATGACGGAGATGGCGTTGCCTCCGACGGTGATGGGGAGGCCGATCACGGGGGTGATCTGGTTTCCGCCGCCGATGCCGTCGTCGCCGCTGGTAGCGACGCCGCCCACACTGCCGCCACCACAGTACACGTTAGTAGTGACCTCGGAGTCGGTGGTTTCGGCGTCGCCGACGACGGAGATGGCGTTGCCGCCGGCGGTGATGGGGAGGCCGATCACGGGGGTGATCTGGTTTCCGCCGAGGATGCCGTCGTCGCCGCTGGTGGCGCCGGGGGCGGCATCGGTCGCGGCACCGGTGGCGCCGGTGGTGCCGGTGGCGGGGGCGCCCGAGGTCACCTCTGACCCGCTGGAGTCGGCGTCGCCGATCACGGCGATGCCGTTGCCGCCGATGGTGATCGGGGCGGCCACGTCGATCGGCAGCTGGTTGCCGCCGGCGATGCTGTCGTCGCCCGAGGTGACGGGAGAGGACGGGGCCGTCGAGCCCTGGTCGGCATCGGCCGATCCGGAGCCCTCCGAGCCGTCGGATGCCCCGATCGAGGAGTCGCTCGACGAGGAGTCGCCGACCACCGAGACGGCGTTGCCGCCGATCGTGATCGGCACATCCACGTCGATCACGGCCTGGCCGCCGCCGAGCAGCGAGTCGTCGCCACCCGTCGACAGCTCGACCGGAGCCGGGGCCGGGGCAGGGGCCGGTGCGGGCTCCTCCGACGGGGCGGCATCGTTCTCGGCCCCCGACGACACCGCGTCGCCGACGACGGCGATCGCGTTGCCCGACACGTCGATTGGCAACTCCACCTGCACGATCGCCTGGTTGCCGGATGCCGCGCCGTCGTCGCCGCTGGTCTCGGCTGCCTGGGCGACACCGGCGCCGAGAACGCACAGGCCCCCGGTGATGAGGACTGTCCACAGTCCCCGTGACACATATCTGTTCATGATGATCTCTCCTGAGAGGTCTAGAGGGTGACCGCTCCGCGGATGCGCGGGGCGGGTGGATCCGTGGGCCCGGCCGGAACGGCGGGCGGGATCCCCTCTAGTCGGGAGAGGTGTCGGTGTCGAACACCGGTGACGAGGGCAGATCCTCGTCGGCCGGTGCACCGGTCGAGCCGATGGAGACGGCGGGCAGGATGCCGGCGCTCGTCGCGTTCGTGATGGCGGCCCCGGCCGAGCCGGAACCGCCGTTGCCGGCGCCCGAGCCGGCGCTGCCGGACGAGGTCGGGAGACCGCCGCCAGCGGGTCCCGCCGGGCCACCGGGGAAGGGGAAGGGAAGGGGGAGACCGCCGTCGGGCGCGCCGCTCCCGGAGCCGGCGCGTGCGGCCGATCCGGAACCGACTGCGTCGGCCCCGCTGTCAGCACCCGGAACGGCACGGTCCGGATCCACCCCCGCGGATCCGGCCGTGCCGCCTGACGCCCCCCGGCTCATGGCTCCGGGAATCACGCCGGCACCGGGTGCGGCCGCGACCAGGGGGGAGGCCGGGTCGTCGGGGGATGCCGCTTCGGTGCCGGCGTGCCCGGGTGCGGTCCCGTCGACGGGACCGTCGGTTCCGGGGATCGCCGGGATCCCGGGAACGTTCGGATGCGTCCCGCCGACGGCTTCGCCGATCGACGTGACGGGGCCGGTGACCTGTTCGGCGACGGACTCGACGGCAGGGAGCACGATGGCGGCTGCACCGCCGATGGCCGAGTCGGCCAGGTCGGCGACCGGGGTGAGAACCGTGCCGACCGGGGAGGACCCGACCACTCCGGTCACCAGGGGGACCTCGGCGGCGATGCCACCCACGATCTCGTCCGCAGCTCCGGCCACCGGATCGACCAGCCCGGCCACGGGCTCGGCCTCCGCGAGGTCGCCCGCGGTCTCGACAGCGCTTCCGACCGCAGCATCCGTGGTCTCGGGAACGGCCTCGACGACCGCACCCACGGCATCCGTCACCGGCGCGGGCAGCGCCTCGGCCACGGGCTCGATCACATCGGCGACCGGCTCGGCCACCTGGCTGTCGACCGCGTCGGCGACCGGCTGCACCGCAGCATCCGAAACCCCGCTGACGACCTCGTCGAGCGTTCCGGTGACCGCGTCGAGCGCGGGGTCGAGCGACGGCACGGTCGAGCCGACCGCCCCGAGGAGCGAGGTCGAGCTGCCGTTGTCGGCCGAGGGTGCGTCCGCGGCGGATGCGGACGCGGACGGCGATCCGAAGACCGCCCCGAGCACGATCCAGCCGGCCGCGAGACCGACGGCGCCGAGGCCGATCCGGAGGGCGTGCGAGCGCGCGAGGAACCGCGTCGGCATCGCCTCGTCAGTCGTCTCCACGCTCGTCACCACCCTCCATCGGGAAGTCAGGTGATGCCGACTCTCGTCCTGTCCCGGGCAGAACACAACGAGGTGCCCCCCTTTATGGGGGACACCTCGGTAGTTTCCCGGTAGCCCGGGATGCGCAGGGCGCGGGCGCTTACGCGATCAGGTAGTCGTGCAGCGACTCGTCGCGCAGCATCCCGAGCGCACGGCGCTGGATCTGGCGGGCACGCTCACGCGAAACACCCAGCACGTCGCCGATCTGGTCGAACGACATGGGGTCTTCGCCGTCGAGACCGAAGCGCATGCACACCACGCGCGCCTCGCGGGCGGGCAGGGTGGCGAGGGCCACGGCCAGGTCGTGGTGCTGCAGCGACGAGGCGGCAGCGTCGAAGGGGTTGGGCTGCGTCGAGTCCTCGATCAGGTCGCCGAGCTCGGCGTCGTCGTCACCGACGGGGGTGTGGATCGACACCGTGTCGCGACCGTGGCGGATGAGCTCCTGCACCTTCTGCACGGGCAGGTCGACGGCCGAGGCCACCTCGTCCATGGAGGGTTCGCGGCCCAGCTCGATCATCAGCCGGCGCTGCATGCGGGTGATCGCCGAGATCTTCTCGGAGGTGTGCACGGGGATGCGGATGATGCGGCCGCTGTCGGCCAGCGCACGGTTGATCGACTGCTTGATCCACCACGACCCGTAGGTCGAGAACTTGAAGCCGGCCTGGTAGTCGAACTTCTCGACGGCCCGCACGAGGCCGATGTTGCCCTCCTGGATCAGGTCGAGGAAGGGCAGGCCGCGCTCGAGGTAGCGCTTGGCGATCGACACCACGAGGCGGAGGTTGGCCTGGATGAGCTGACGCTTGGCGGCCTGACCGTCGCGGTTCAGCCATTCCAGCTCGCGGCGGAGGGTGGCATCCAGGGCCGGGGACTCGGCGAGCTTCGCACCGGCGAGCACGCCGACCTCGATGCGGCGGCCGAGGTCGACCTCGTCTTCGGCGGAGAGGAGGGCGGTGCGGCCGATCTGGCGGAGGTAGTCCTTGACCGGATCCTCCGAGGCGCCGCGGATCTCGCTGAAGCGGTCCTGCGGTTCGCTCTCGTCGATCTCCGTGGAAACCGTGGCGGTGGCCGTTGTTGCTGCTGCTGATCGTGACATCTTCATCTCCGTTACTACATCGACTTCGTCTATCCCGGTTCCGGCAGGCTATCCCCCGAATGTGTGTCCCCCATAATGGGGTGAGTGGGGGTTGACAACCCCTGCCGGATGGTGCGAGTTCCGCTTTCAGGTGGCTCACAGGGACCGGAATCCCGCTTAAGCTGGACTCGTCTGCAGCAGTTCGGAGCGGACTCCGGGATCGACGGGAAGGCGCACATGGGCACGAGGTGGACGCGTGTCGCCCGCGGCCTCGCCGCCGCCGCGATCGCCACCTTCGTCGCCGCCTTCTCGCACGCCGCCGCCGGGGGAGGGGCGCCGGGAGGCGCGGGTCTCGCGCTGGCCGTCGCCTTCGCCGTGATGGTGTGCGTGCTGTTCACCCGGCGTTCGCCGTCGTTGCCGCTGCTGTCGGCATCCGTGGTGCTCAGCCAGCTGGCGTTCCACCTGCTCTTCGCCGTGGGGGCGGGGGCGGATGCGGTGGCCGGTTCCGCGCTGGGATCGACCCTCGGGCAGACGGGCCACGCGGGTCACGGGGGCCACGCGGGTCATGGGGCGGAAGCCGGGCAGGCGGCTCTCGGAGCTCATGCGTCTTTCCCGTCTCCCGGGTCGGGCCTGCTCTCCACCGGCGCGCCGTCGTCGGGGCTGCTGTCGACGGGCACCGCTCCGGATGCCGTGGCCGGCTCGGGCGCGCACCTGCACGACTCCGGGTGGATGTGGCTCGCCCACGCGGTGGCCGCGGTCGCCACCATCCTGCTGCTGCGGCGCGGTGAGCACGTGCTCCGCCGTCTCGTCGAGCTCGGCCGCATCCGGGGTTCCGAGGTGGCCGCGCAGATCGACCTCCGTGTGACCTCGGCGCTGCGTGCGCTCGCACTGGTAACCACGGCGCTCTCCCGGGCCGCGGCCGAGACCGCCGCCGCGAAAGCGCTCGCACTTCGGGCGCGGATGCTGCGCCGGGGCGCGGCTGCGGGGGCGGCATCCGATCGCCTGCGCGATCTGGGAGTGGTGTTCGCGGCGCTCAGGCATCGCGGGCCGCCGCGGGGGCTGCCCGCCGCGTACCTCTTGGCCTGACCGGTTCGATGCCGGCCGGGTGTCGGTGCGCGGTGTCCGCCCGCTGGCGCGGCCCTTCCCCGGGCTGACGTGGCGGGACGGAACGACCTCTTCGTACCGACCAGGAAAGCCCCATCATGACCTCTCGTTCTTTCGCGCGCGCCACAACCATCGGTGCCGCCTCCCTCGTCGTCGCCGGCGCGGTGCTGTTCGCCGCCCCGCTGGCCGCGAGCGCGCACGTGCACGTCGAGCCCGGCTCGGCCGAGCCCGGCAGCTACAGCGTGCTCACCTTCCGGGTGCCCAACGAGTCCGCGAGCGCCGTCACCACCTCGGTGACCGTGCAGCTCCCCGCGGACACCCCGTTCTCCAGCGTCTCGTACGAGCCCGTTCCCGGCTGGACCGCCCAGGTGGTGACGGGGGCGCTGCCCTCGCCCGTGGTCGTCGGCGACGCCACGCTCACCGAGGCCCCGCTCACGGTGGTGTGGACCGCCGACGCCGGCTCCGGGATCGCCGCCGGGCAGTTCCAGGAGTTCCCGATCGTGGCAGGGCCCGTGCCGGCGACCGGCAGCATCGAGCTGCCGACCAGCCAGGGGTACTCCGACGGCACCGTCGTCGACTGGGACGAGTCGACCCCGGCCTCGGGCGAGGAGCCGGAGCACCCGGCGCCGACGCTGTACGTGCAGGATGCGGCGCCGGGCGACGAGCACGGGGGATCGGGGGCGGATGCCGGCGTGAGCGCGACACCCGCCGCGGGTTCTTCTGACGGATCGGCGTCGGCTGCGGCGTCGGGCGACACCGCCTCGGCGGGGCTCGGCTTCGGGATCGGCGGGTTCGCCCTCGGCGCGATCGCGCTCGTGGTGGCCGTGGTGGCGCTGTTCCGCCGCCCGTCGGCTGCGGTGACGGGCGCGGGTGCGGGTGCGGGTGCGGCGGCGGGGTCGGGATCGGGCCCGGCTGCGGGATCGGGTTCTGCGACGGGATCCGCTTCGGCGGACGAGACCTCCGGCGGTGCCGCGTGAGGCGGCGGCTGGCGGCCGGCCTCGCGGGCCTGCTGGTGACCGCGGGAGCGGCCACGGCGCTGGTTCTCGGAACCGCGGGGGCGGCATCCGCTCACGACTTCCTGGTCTCCACCGACCCGGCGGCCGACTCGACCGTGAGCGAGCCGCTCAGCACGGTCTCGCTCGTCTTCAACGAGCCGCCGCTGGCGGAGCTCGGCGCGGGCATCGCGATCGAGGTGCGGGATGCGGGCGGCACGAACGTGGCGTCCGGAGCGGTCTCGATCGTGAACAGCACGTTGAGCATCGCAGTGGCGCCCTCCAGCCAGGGCGCCTACACCGTGCTCTGGCAGACGGTCTCCTCCGACGGCCACGCGGTCTCGGGCGAGTACGCGTTCACCTACGCGGGCCCGGTGGCGCAGGCGACGGCAGCGCCCGGCTCGCCGGAACCCACGACGCCGACGGGGGCTCCGGATGACACGACCGCGGTGGCCACGGAGCCGCCGGCCGCGACATCCACCCCGCCGGCCACACCCACCCCGGCAGCGACGGATGCCTCCGCCGAGTCATCGGCCGCCCCGTCCCCCGCGATCTTCGTGGGGATCGCGGCGGCCGCGGTGGTGGTGATCGCCGCGGTGGTGCTGGGCGTGGTGCTCAGCCGCCGACGCCGCTCGGCCTAGCCCCCGGAGGTCGCCGCCCTGCGACCTCGAACCCGAACCCGAACGGATGGAGCCCACGCCCTGAGAAGGACTCAGGCTCCATCCGTTCGGAGTGGGTTCGGGAGCGCGGGCGACGAGCAGCAGGTCCGGGGGATTCGGCGGCGGGGGCGCGGTGAACGGGCGGGCGGGGCGCGCGGGCGTATTCTGGGGGTGGCGGCCTCGGGCGCCACGGTGGTGGGGCTCACCGTTCTCCAACCTCGGCGTGCCGACGACAGTCCCTATCTCGAACGATCGGCGCCGCCGTGCGCCCGGGATAGGAGTCCACCGTGACGCAGAACACACCGAACCAGAGCGCCGCCCCCGTGCGCGCGGCGCATCTGCGGCCGGGGCCGATCGCGCTGGTGGCCGCCGGGGGAGTGATCGGCACCGCCGCCCGTGCCGCCATCGCGCTCGCCGTGAGTCCGATCGGGCAGTTCCCGGTGGCGATCTTCGGCATCAACGTGGTGGGCGCGTTCGTGCTCGGGGTGCTGCTCCAGGCGCTCGCGCTGCGCGGCCCCGACACCGGCGTGCGGCACACCCTCCGCCTCTTCGTCGGCACAGGCGTGCTCGGCGGCTTCACCACTTACAGCGCGCTCTCCGCCGACAGCGCCGAGCTGCTCACCGACGGCGGGCTCGGTCTCGCGCTGGTCTACGGCGTGGCGACCGTCGTGGTCGGCGCCCTCGCGAGCGCCGCCGGCATCCTGCTCGGAGCCCGCCTCGGCCGCCCCGCATCCGCGTCGGCCCTCCCCATCGACCCCGATGCCGATCCCGGCGCGGCCCCGGGCGTCGTCGGCCCTGCCCCCGACCAAGGCCCCGGCCACGCCGCCGGCCCCGGCGCGGCCCCGGGCACCGGACCGGAGGGCGGCCGATGACCCCGCTCGTGTTCGTCGCGCTCGCCCTCGCCGGCGGGCTCGGGGCCGCGGCCCGCTTCGTGATCGACGGCCTCGTGCGCACGCGCATCCGCTCGAGCTACCCGGTCGGCATCACGGTGATCAACGTCTCCGGATCGCTTCTGCTCGGCCTGCTCACGGGCCTCGCGCTCTCGCACGTAGTGTCGGAGCAGTGGCTGCTCATCCTCGGCACCGGCTTCCTCGGCGGCTACACGACCTTCAGCACGGCGAGCTTCGAGACCGTGCGCCTGCTGCAGACCGGTCGCGCGGCCGCCGCGTTCCTCAACGGTTTCGGGATGCTCGTGGCCTCGGTCGCGGCCGCCGCGCTCGGCCTGTGGCTCGGCTCGCTGGCCTGACCCGCGGAACTCAGCGAGCGCTGGGCGTCGGTGCGGCGGCGGCCCGCCCGTCGAGGCTCCCGCCGCGCTCGGCCAGCGCTCCCACGCCGCCCGACTTCACCGGCAGGAGCAGCAGCAGACCCGCGAGCAGCACCAGCACGATGCCCAGGATGCCCCAGTACTGCACGTTCGCCCCGGGGCCGGCGATCGCGGCTCCGATGCCGATGAACACCGTGAACATCAGCGGTGACAGGAACGTCGCCGCCTTGCCCGTGGTGGCGTAGAGCCCGAAGATCTCGCCGTCGCGCCCCGCCGGGATGCGCCGCGCCAGGAACGAGCGGCTCGCCGACTGCGCAGGCCCCACGAAGGCGCAGAGCGCGAGCCCGAAGATCCAGAACACCGTCTGCCCGCCGTCGTGCAGGAAGAACACGGCCGACCCGCAGACCACGAGCCCCACCAGCGCGGTGACGATCACGGGCTTCGCGCCGAAGCGGTCGTCCAGCAGTCCCACCAGGATCGTGGATGCCCCGGCCACGATGTTCGCGGCGATGGCGAAGATGATCACCTGCCCCGACGAGAAGCCGAACGAGCCCGCCGCCAGCACGCCGCCGAAGGTGAACACCCCCGTCAGCCCGTCGCGGAACACCGCGCTCGCCACCAGGAAGTACACCGTCTGCCGGCTCTCCCGGAAGAGCGTGCGGATGTCGCGGAAGAGCACTCCGTACGAGGCGAAGAAGCCCACGCGGGGCCCGCGGGCGGCCGCATCCGTCGACGGCGCGTTGTACTCGGGCACCGAGAGCAGCACCGGCAGCGCGAACAGCCCGAACCAGATCGCCGACACCAGCACGGTGACCCGGATCGGCAGGCCATCCGTCGCCGGCACCCCGAACAGAGCCGTGCCGCCGATCGGCTCGATGAACCCGAAGTAGACGAACAGCAGCAGCACGATGCCGCCCACGTAGCCCATGCCCCAGCCGAAGCCGGACACCTTGCCGATGGTCTTGGGGGTCGAGACCTGCCACATCATGGCGTTGTAGTTCACGCTCGCGAACTCGAAGAAGATGGTGCCGGCCGCTAGGAGGAACAGGCCGAGCCAGAGATAGCCGGGATCCGGTGCCACGAAGAACATCAGCGCCGACAGCCCCACCACGATGTAGGTGTTGACCGCGAGCCAGAGCTTGCGGCGGCCGCGCCGGTCGGAGCGCTGACCCGTGATCGGCGCGAGCAGCGCCACGAGCACGCCCGCGATCGTCATGGCGATGCCGAGCTGCGCCGAGACGGCGGTCTCGCCGCCGAACGAGTCGCTCGTGAGGTACACCGTGAACACGAAGGTGGTGATGACCGCATTGAACGAGGCGGATCCCCAGTCCCAGAGGCCCCAGGCGAGCACGTGGCGGAAGCGGGGGGCTGCGCTGGCAGCCGGCGTGGAGCCGTCGGTCATGCAGTCACAGTACTGCTCACCGGTGAACAGCGGTCGACGAGTCATAGCCGGCTCATAGCGCGGCCCCAGCAGACGTGTGGACAGGCGGGATGAACTGGGTTCCGCACCGCACCGGAGCCCCCCACTTCCCTGAATCAGACTCGAGGACACCATGAACTACTCCATCACGACCCTGCCCGACCCGCGCGCCACCCGCCGCTCCCGTCGCCGCCAAGCCGGCCTCATCGCGGGCGCCACGGCGCTCGGACTCGTCGGCCTGCTCGGCACCGGGGGCACCGCGGTCGCTCTCGGCCAGGCCCTCGTGACGCAGGCCACGGCCGGCAGCTCGACCGCAGCGGTCATCGAGCCCGGAACCACCGCGACCGGCCCCGGCTCGTCGTTCGGGCTGGTCTCGCCGTACGGCAGCGGCACGGGCACGGGCTCCGGCGGCAGCAGCAACGGGTACGGGTACGGGTACAACTCCGGTTCGGGCTCCAGCGGTTACGGCAACGGCTACGGCTCCGGAACGGGAACCGGCTCCACCTCCACCCAGACGGATGCGGTCGCCGCGTCGGCCGAGCAGACCGCGGGCGTCGTCACCATCGTCTCCGATCTCAGCTACCAGGGCGGGCAGGCGGCCGGCACGGGGATCGTGCTCACCTCCGACGGCCTCATCCTCACCAACAACCACGTGGTCGAGGGGTCGACCGCGGTGGAGGTCACCGACGAGGAGACCGGCGAGAGCTACTCGGCCTCGGTCGTGGGCGTCGACCCGACGAACGACATCGCGGTGCTGCAGCTGGCCGGGGCGAGCGGGCTTTCCACCAAGGCGCTCGCCACCGACTCGAACGCGGCCGCCGTGGGCGACGCCGTCACCGCCGTGGGCAACGCGGAGGGAACCGGCGACCTCGTCGCCGCATCCGGAACCGTCACGGCCTTGGAGCAGAGCATCACCACGCAGAGCGAGTCGGGGGTCTCCAGCGAAGACCTCACCGGTCTCATCCAGGTCGACGCCGACATCGTCTCCGGCGACTCGGGCGGTCCGCTGCTGAACGCCGACGGCGCCGTGGTGGGCATCGACACCGCCGCTTCCTCGGGCTCGGCCGAGATCACCGGCTTCGCCATCCCGATCTCCACCGCACTCGACATCGCCTCGCAGATCGTGTCGGGTGACGAGAGCGGCACCGTGCAGATCGGGGCGAACGGCTTCCTCGGTATCGGCCTGTCGCAGTCGGCGACCGGTTCGGCCGCCGGCGCGCTCGTCGCGGGCGTGTACGAGAACACCCCCGCCGCGGAGGCCGGGCTCGCTGCGGGTGACACGATCACCGCCGTGAACGGCACCGCCGTGGCATCCGGAACCGCCCTGTCGGCCGCGATCGCCCAGCTGGAGCCGGGAGACTCGGTGACCCTCAGCTGGACGACCGCCGCCGGCGCCGCCCAGTCGGCCACCGTGACGCTGATCGCGGGCCCCACCGCCTGATCGGCGGGCGCTCGCGGAACCGGTCTAGCGGTCGCGGTAGGGGAGGAGGTCGTCGAAGCTCTCGACGCCATGGGTCTCGAAGACCTCGTCCCCGGTCACCAGGATGAAGCTGCCAGGGAGCACGGGGTCGATGTAGACGATGCCGCGGTCCCGCACCTCGGCGGCGTAGCCCGCGGCCGTGAGCTCCGACTCCAGGAGCGCCGACTGCTGCGGGGTGGTGGGCGCGTAGGAGTAGATCCGCACGTTGTCGGTGTTCGGCTTGCCCCACCGGCAGGTGACGCCACCGAACTCGGTGAACCGCTGATGCCGGGTGCCGTAGAGCTCGGTCTGATCGGGCCAGAGCGGATCGGCCTCGAGGCCGGCGGCCAGGAGCGGATCGAGCACCGCCGGGTCGACGAGCTGATCGCAGGTGAGTGCCGTGGCAGCGGGTGTGGATGTGGGTGTGGACGCTGCTGCCGTGGGCGTCGCAACCGGCGCTGCGGGCGCCGTGGTGTGCACGGCCGTCCCGGCGGGGGTGCTCCCCGGCGCCGACGGGAGCGGGGTTCCCGCCGCGCAACCGCTCAGCGAGACTCCGGCCACGACCGCCACGGCGATGCCCCACCTCGATGATCGACTCATGTCGGAAAGGCTAAGGGATGGAGGGCGATTCTGGGGGGATGCTGAGAGTTGAGCCGCAGCGACTCAAGTTTGGCCCGGCCGACTTGACGTGGCTGGGCGTACCTGGAAAACTTGAGGTCACAAGGCTCAGGTCTTGAACAGACTTTCGACACGACAGCATCGCAACAGAAGGAGAACAGCCACATGGCTCGTGCAGTAGGCATCGACCTCGGAACCACCAACTCGGTGGTCGCCGTGCTCGAAGGTGGAGAGCCCACCGTCATCGCGAACGCGGAAGGCTTCCGCACCACCCCGTCCGTGGTCGCATTCACGAAGGACGGCGAGGTGCTCGTCGGCGAGACCGCGAAGCGCCAGGCGGTCACCAACGTCGACCGCACCATCTCCAGCGTGAAGCGCCACATCGGCACCGACTGGAAGGCCGACATCGACGGCAAGAAGCTCACGCCGCAGGAGATCTCGGCCCGCATCCTGGCCAAGCTCAAGCGCGACGCCGAGTCGTACCTGGGCGACACGGTGACGGATGCCGTCATCACCGTTCCCGCGTACTTCAACGACGCCGAGCGCCAGGCCACGAAGGAGGCCGGAGAGATCGCGGGCCTCAACGTGCTGCGCATCATCAACGAGCCCACCGCGGCCGCGCTCGCCTACGGCCTCGACAAGGGCAAGGAAGACGAGCTCATCCTGGTCTTCGACCTCGGTGGCGGAACCTTCGACGTGTCGCTGCTCGAGGTGGGCAAGGACGACGACTTCAGCACCATCCAGGTGCGCGCCACCTCGGGTGACAACCGCCTCGGTGGAGACGACTGGGACCAGCGGATCGTCGACTACCTGATCAAGCAGTTCAAGGACACCACCGGCGTCGACGTCTCCAACGACAAGATCGCCAAGCAGCGCCTCAAAGAGGCCGCGGAGCAGGCCAAGAAGGAGCTCTCCTCGGGCATGTCGGCCAGCATCACGCTGCCCTACCTCTCGCTCACCGAGAACGGCCCGGCCAACCTCGACGCCACGCTCACCCGCGCCAAGTTCGAGGAACTCACCAGCGATCTGCTGGCCCGCACCGAGAAGCCCTTCAAAGACGTGATCGCCGAAGCCGGCGTCTCGGTCAACGACATCGCCCACGTGGTGCTCGTCGGTGGCTCGACCCGCATGCCCGCCGTGGTGGAGCTGGTCAAGAAGCTCACCGGTGGCAAAGACCCCAACAAGGGCGTGAACCCGGATGAGGTCGTCGCCGTCGGCGCCGCCCTGCAGGCCGGCGTGCTGAAGGGTGAGCGCAAGGACGTGCTGCTCATCGACGTCACCCCCCTGAGCCTCGGTATCGAGACCAAGGGCGGCATCATGACCAAGCTCATCGAGCGCAACACGGCCATCCCCACCAAGCGCAGCGAGACCTTCACCACGGCCGACGACAACCAGCCGTCCGTGGCGATCCAGGTGTTCCAGGGCGAGCGCGAGTTCACCCGGGACAACAAGAACCTGGGCACCTTCGAGCTCACCGGCATCGCGCCGGCGCCCCGTGGCATCCCGCAGGTCGAGGTCACCTTCGACATCGACGCCAACGGCATCGTGCACGTGTCCGCGAAGGACAAGGGCACCGGCAAGGAGCAGTCGATGACCATCACCGGCGGTTCGTCGCTGGCGAAGGAAGACATCGAGCGCATGGTGCGCGAGGCCGAGGAGCACGCCGCCGAAGACAAGGCGCGCCGCGAGGCCGCCGAGGTGCGCAACCAGGCCGAGACGCTCGCGTACTCGACCGACAAGCTCATCAAGGAGAACGACGACAAGCTGCCCGACGACGTCAAGACCGAGGTCCAGGCCGACGTCGACGCGCTGAAGTCGGCCCTCGCGGGTGAGGACGACGCGGCCGTGAAGACCGCGTTCGACAAGCTCAACGAGAGCCAGCAGAAGCTCGGCCAGGCCATCTATGCTTCTGCTCAGGCCGACGCATCCGCTCCGGCGGGCGAACAGGGCGAGCCCACCGAGTCCTCCGCCAAGGAGGATGACGACGTGGTCGACGCCGAGGTCGTCGAAGACGAAGACGAGCCGAAGGACAAGTAATCCATGACTGACGACACCACCAACGGTCGTCAGCCCGATGACGAGTCGGGCGCCTCCTCCGAAGGGGAGACGCCCGACTCGACCTCTGCACAGGGTGCGGAGTTCATCGAGGCTGAGGGACCGGACATCGAGACCTCCCTCTCGGATGCCGACCTGTCGTTCCTGTCGGGTCAGACATCCGCCGACGAGCTGGCCGCCGAGCGGCTGGCCGACCTCCAGCGGGTGACGGCCGAATACGCCAACTACCGCAAGCGCACCGAGGCGAACCGTGAGGTGGAGCGCGAGCGCGCCACCGGCGACGTCGTGAAGGTGCTCATCCCGGTGCTCGACGACCTCGATCGGGCCGCCAAGCACGGCGACCTCGAAGAGGGCGGCCCGTTCACCGCGATCGCCAACAAGCTGCGCTCGAGCGTGGAGCGGGTGGGCCTCAAGCCCTTCGCGGCGGTCGGGGAGGAATTCGACCCCCAGCTGCACGAGGCGATCTTCCAGCAGCCCAGCGACGACGTCACCACCCCCACGATCGCCGACGTGGTCGAGTCGGGGTACTACCTCGGCTCCACGCTGCTGCGCGCCGCCAAGGTCGTGGTGGCGGTGCCCAATGGCTAGCCAGGACTGGTTCGACAAAGACTTCTACAAGGTGCTCGGGGTGTCGAAAGACATCTCCGACGCCGAGTTGAAGAAGGCGTACCGCAAGCTCGCCCGTCAGTACCATCCCGACTCCAATCAGGGCGACGTCAAGGCCGAGGCCCGGTTCAAAGAGATCTCCGAGGCCTACTCGGTGCTCTCGGACGCCGAGCAGCGCAAGGAGTACGACCAGATCCGCGCCATGGGCTCCGGCGCTCGCTTCACCGCGGGTGGCGGGGGTCAGGGCGGCGGCTTCGAAGACGTCTTCGGCGGTATGTTCGGCCAGGGCGGAGGCGGTGCCCGCGGGCAGTCGTACAGCTACCAGCAGTCGCCGGGCGGCTTCGACGACATCCTGGGTGGGATGTTCGGCGGCGGTGCGCGCGGGGGTCGCGGTGGCTTCGGCGGCGCCTACGGTCCCACCCGGGGCCGCGACGTCACGGCGCGCACCACGATCGACTTCGTCACCGCGGTCAAGGGCGACACCATCAAGCTGCAGACGGCGGATGGCAAGCCGATCACGGTGAAGATCCCGGCCGGCGTGGCCGACCAGCAGAAGATCAAGCTGCGCGGCAAGGGCGAGCCCTCGCCCGACGGCGGTGAGCCCGGCGACATCGTGCTCACGGTCTCGGTGCGCAAGCATCCGGTGTTCGAGCGTGACGGGCTGAACCTGCGCGTGAACGTGCCGGTCACCTTTGTCGAGGCCACCCTCGGTGCCACCATCGAGGTGCCGACGCTCGGCGGTGCGCCGGTGAAGCTCAAGGTCGCGGCGGGAACTCCGTCGGGCCGGGTGCTGCGCGTCAAGGGCCGTGGCGTGGAGTCGGCCAAGGGCAAGGGCGACCTGCTCGCGGTCGTGCAGGTCGCGGTGCCCGCGCACCTCACGGCGGCGCAGCGCGAGGCCCTCGAGGCGTTCCACGCGGTGGAGCCCGCCGAGAACCCGCGCACCGAGCTCCTCGCGAAAGCGCAGGACTGAGGATGCCGCGGGTCGGCCTGCCCCGTTCGGTGGCAGGCCGGCCCGCGCTCTCCTCCCGTACCTCTTCTGCCCGCACGATGACAGCGGATGTGGCATCTCGCGTGTCGAACCCGCAACCACCGTCATCTCGGCCCGCACATCCGTACTCGAGTCACACTGATCTCTCTGAGGGAGGAATCGCATGAACGACGTCGATGAGAACTCTCCGTTGTTCGCGATCGCCGTGGCGGCCGAGCTCGCCGGCATGCATCCGCAGACCCTCCGGCAATACGACCGGCTCGGGCTGGTGAGTCCCACCCGCACGGCCGGCAAGTCGCGCCGCTACTCGATGCGTGACGTGGTGCAGCTGCGCGAGGTGGCGCGCCTGTCGTCCGAGGGTGTCTCGCTCGAGGGGATCGCGCGCATCCTGCAGCTCGAGAACCAGGTCTCCGCGCTGAGTGCCCGCGTGCGCGAACTCGAGGGCGCGCTCGCCGACGAGCTGCTCAACCGCCCCGGCCGCCGCGTCTTCGCCGCCGGTGTGGAGGGCGAGGTCATCTCGCTGAAGCACGGCACCCGCACCCAGCGCCGCACCGAGCTCGTGGTCTGGCGCCCCGGCCGCGACGAGTAGCGGGCCGACAGAGAACTTTCCGGTCGCCTGCGCTCAGGTCGGTCTTCGGCCATCCGCCTCAGGTCACCTTGACTCCAGGCCGGCGAGCGAGGATGCTCGTGCCGTGACGTATTCTCAGTTTCAGGGCCCCGGCCCCGGCCCCGACCCCGGCTCTGTGGCGCGTCCGGTCGCGCCACCGCGTCCGGCGCTGACCGCTCGGCAGAAGCGCGGTGCGACGCTCGGAGGGCTGGCGCTGGGAGCTGTCGTCGCGTGCTTCGCAGTCGGGCTCGGTGCGGCGGTGCTGATCGCCGGGTGGACGATGGACGTGGATGCGGCCGTGCAGTCCGCGGCTCCGGTGCTTGTCGCCGCCACGCTCGTGCTGCTCGGCGGGGCGTGGGCCGCCTCGTGGGGCCTGCTGCGACGTCACGGCGTGGCGCATCCGGTCGCCGTCACGGGCTGGTCGCTCGCGATCGTGGTCGTCGTCGCGGTGCTCTCAGCGGTGCTGGCGGGGTTGCTGGCGGTCGTCTTCGGGGCGCTGTCGTTCGTGTTCACGATGAGCGGGCAGGCGATCGGGCCGATCGTCGTGGTGGCCGCGCTGGCTGCGGCGGTGCCTCCGCTCCTGGCGGGCTGGCTGTCCGTGGCGGGACTGTCGCGTGCCTACCGCCCTGCCGGGACGGCGGTTCCCGCCGCGCCCTTCGTGCTGCCCGCCGGCGCATCGCCGCCCGCCACGCCCCCGGGGGCCGGCGAAGCGGGCCCGCATCCGCTCGTCCGCATCTGAAGCACCCGGGCACCGCGTACGGTTGAACGGTGACAGAGTTCTCGTTCGACGCCCTCCGCCGCCACCCCGACATCGAGGCCGACAATCTGTTCGCGGTCGATGCGAGTGACCGGCTGATCCTCGACGAGGCGGATGCGGCCATCCAGTCGACCCGGGGCGAACCGGGACAGGTGGTCGTGATCGGCGACAACTACGGCGCGCTCACGCTGGCCACCGCCGGAGTGCTCGAGATCCACGGCATCCGGGTGCACCAGGACGCCCGCTCGGGTGAGCTCGCGCTCGCCGAGAACGCCCGGCGCGTGCTCGATGTCGACCTCGGCGGCCGTTTCCGCAGCCTGCCGCTCGGCCCCGAGCTGCTCGAGGGGGCGACCGTGGTGCTGCTCCAGCTGCCGCGCAGCCTGGCCGCGCTCGACGAGTTCGCGCGGGCGATCGCCGCGTACGCCGATCCCTCGGTCGTGGTGTTCGCGGGTGGGCGCGTCAAGCACATGACGCCGGCCATGAACGAGGTGCTCGCCGCCTCCTTCGGCGAGGTCACGGCCACGCTGGCGCGCCAGAAGTCCCGCGTGCTGATCGCCCGCTCACCGCTGCCCGAGGTCGCGCCGGCCGAGGTGCGCCGCGAGTTCCACGCCGACCACGACCTGTGGGTCTGCGCCACCGGCGGAGCGTTCGCGGGCACGAAGATCGACATCGGCACCCGCCTGCTGCTCGACCACCTGAGCGAGATGAAGCCGGATGCCCGACTCGCCATCGACCTCGGCTGCGGCACCGGGTTGCTCGCCTCGGCGCTGGCCCGCTCGCGTGCGGACTCGGGCTCGAGTTCGGTTTCGGACGCGGACGCGGACGCGGACCCGGCCGAGTCCGCGCATCCGCCCCTCCGCGTGATCGCCACCGACCAGTCCGCCGCGGCGATCGAGTCCACCCGAGCCACCCTCGAGGCGAACGGCCTCACCGGCCGCGTCGAGGCGGTGCGCGACGACGCCCTCGCCGGCTTCGACGACGCCAGCGCCGACCTCATCCTGCTGAACCCGCCCTTCCACGTCGGATCCACGGTCCACGCCGGCATCGCGCTCAAGCTCTTCGAGGCGGCCGGCCGCGTGCTGGCCCCCGGCGGCGAGCTCTGGACCGTCTTCAACTCGCACCTCTCCTACCGCGCGGCGCTGCAGCGCACCGTCGGTGCCACGCGTCAGGTCGACCGCACCCCGAAGTTCACCGTGATGGTCTCGGTCAAGCGCTGAGCCCTGCGCGTCGAGTGCCAGGGGCTGCTGAAGTCCTTGCGATTGTCGAATTCCCCGATCTCGAGTATGGGCGTCCGCGCGTCCGCGCCGGCGCACGCATCCAGCGCGCCGAACCACCTCACCAACCGGGCCGTGGGGCGGCGGATCCGAGAAAGAGGGGTCTTGTTTTATGAGAATGTATCAACTAAGACTGAACTAGTCGACAGTTGTGATGTCGTTTTGCCGACCGGTAACCCTTAGGACCCTCATGCGCACCGAGATGAAGTCGCTCCACACCGTCCGTCTCTCCCTGAGCGCGGGGATTATCGCCCTGCTCCTGACAGGGATGCCTCTCGCCGTGCACGCCGATGAGCTGACCCCCGCAGAGCCGCCCACAGCGACAGCCGATGCTCTCCCCGTCGACGCGGAAGGCTCGTCGACGACCGAGGATGCGCCCGCAGAATCTGCACCCGCCGAGGCAGACTCCGTCGAGTCGACGCCGGCCGAACCCGTGCCGGCCGAACCCGCGGTGCCTGCAGAGGCCGCCGACGGCGACGAGATGGCAGCAGAAGACGCTCCTGCGGTAGACGCACCGGCACCGGCCGTCGATACCCCTGACGCAGAGGCCCCGGCGGCGGGGGAGACCTTTCCCGAGGATGCCCCAGCAGAAGCCCCCGCACCCGCCGCAGAGCTGGCGGCGGCCGTGACGCCGGTGGTGACGTCCGGTGCGCTTTCGGCCGGGACGGTCGGTGCCGCGTACTCGTTCCAGCTCACCTCGAACGTCTCGCCGGTGACCTTCTCGGTGACAGGACTACCAGACGGGCTGCAGGCCGACGCCCAGTCGGGTCTCATCAACGGGACTCCCGCGATCGACGGCGAGTTCACGGTGCGTCTCGAAGCGATCGGCACCGAACCCAGCGACACCACTCAGGTGCGCTACGACACCCTCGTGATCGACCCCGCCCCGGTCATCACCCCGGTGATCACCTCGACGGCCCCACCCAGTGGCACCGTTGGAGTGCCGTACAGCTTTCAGGTGACCTCGAACGTGTCCCCGGTGACGTTCTCCATCACCGGCCTACCGGATGGTCTGACCGCGGATGCACAGTCCGGACTGATTTCGGGGACCCCGACGACGCCGGGCGAATCCACGGTGAAGCTCCAGGCGGTCGGCTCCACGCCCTCGAGCGGATCCTCCCAGGTGGTCTACGCCACCGTACTCATCGAGGCGGCACCCGTCATCGTCCCGGTCATCACATCCGGGCCCCTGCCCGACGGCACCGCCGGGGTGCCGTACAGCTTCCAGGTGACCTCGAACGTGTCCCCGGTCACGTTCTCCATCACCGGCCTGCCCGACGGCCTGACTGCAGACGCGCAGACCGGCCTCATCCAGGGAACACCAACGGTCTACGGCGAGTTCACCGTGCGGGTCCAAGCGATCAGCGACCCGGCGGGCGACGTCTCCCAGACCGCCTACTACACGGTCGTGATCGAGCCGAGCACCGGTGTGGCACCGATCATCACGGCCGGGACCCCGCCCGCAGCCACCACCGGTGAAAGCTACGGCTTCCGCATCACCGCCACCGGCGACAACCTCACCTACAGCGCTACCGGCCTCCCCGCGGGGCTCACGATCGACGCGCAGACCGGCTTCATCGGCGGAACGCCGGCCGACGCCGGAACCTACGAGGTCGCTCTTCGCGTCGTCGACGCTGCAGGACGAATCGGCACTGCGCAAATCGCTCTCATCGTCGATCCCGCTCTCATTCCGGCGCCGGTCATCACAACCTCTTCGCTGCCCGCCGCGACCGTCGGCACCGCCTACCGATTCCAGATCACAGCCACCGGCGACAACCTCCGATACTCCGCGCGCGGCCTGCCGCTCGGCATGAACATCGACCGGGTCAGCGGCATCATCATGGGCACCCCGACCTCCTCGGGCCAGTTCACCGTGCTGGTAGAAGCCGAAGACGCCGGCGGCCAGACGGCCACGAAGCAGCTGCTCCTGCAGGTCGACCCTGCGGCGGTCCCGGTGATCACCACCAACTCGCTACCGGATGCCACCGTCGGTACCGCCTACCGATTCCAAGTCACCGCCACGGGCGAGGAGCTCGAGTACTCCGCACGCGGCCTGCCCCTTGGCCTCGGCATCGATCTGGCCACGGGGCTGATCACGGGCACCCCCATCTCGGAAGGGATGGCCACCGTGCTGCTGCAAGTCGACGATGCCCTGGGGCAGGCGGTCACGAAGCAGCTGTTCTTGCAGGTCGACCCGGCAGCCGTGCCCGTGATCACCACGAGCTCACTTCCGGATGCCACTGCGGGGACCGGGTATCGATTCCAGGTCACCGCGACCGGTGACGGGCTCGAGTATTCCGCCCGGGGGCTGCCGCAAGGCCTCGGCATCGACACGGCCACCGGCCTGATCACCGGCACGCCGGTGTCAGCCGGCCCGGCTACGGTGCTCCTCCAGGTCGACGATGTTCTCGGCCAGACGGCCACGAAGCAGATCGTCATGCAGGTCGAGCCTGCGGTGGCGCCGATGATCACCACCGGTTCACTTCCGGATGCCACGGTTGGCGTCGCCTACCGGTTCCAGGTGACCGCCACGGGCGACGGCCTGTCGTACTCCGCTCGAGGCCTCCCTCGAGGATTGAACATCGACCTGGTGAGCGGCATCATCATGGGCACACCCATGACGGCGGGACCAGCCACCGTGATCTTGCAGGTCGAGGATGCGCTGGGCCAGGAAGCCACGAAGCAGCTCATCCTGCAGGTGAACGCCCCCGCTGCACCCACGATCACGACATCGGCTCTGCCGGCCGCCAGGGTGGGCGCGGTCTACAACCTCCTGGTGACCGCGACCGGTGACGAGCTCGTCTACTCCGCTCGAGGCCTTCCCCTGGGGCTCCGCATCGATTCGGCCACCGGCCTGATCACCGGCACCCCGACCACCGCCGGTTCCGCCACGGTGATCCTGCAGGTCGACGACGCATACGGGCAGACCGCCACCAAGCAGCTGCCCCTCCAAGTGGCGGAAGGAGCGGTCCCCGTGATCACCACCCGAGCGCTTCCCGATGCGGCCGTCGGTGATGCTTACCGTTTCCAGGTCACCGCGACCGGTAGTGGCCTCGAATACTCGGCTCGCGGCCTTCCTCGTGGACTCACCATCGATGCATCCACCGGTCTGATCACCGGCACCCCGACCACCGCCGGTTCCGCCACGGTGATCCTGCAGGTCGACGACGCGCTCGGTCAGACCGCCGCGAAGCAGCTCACCTTGAAGGTGAACGCGAGCAGACCGCCAACCATCACATCCGGGCCGCTGCCGGCCGGCACCGTCGGTTCGGCATACCGTTTCCAGGTCACCGCCACCGCTGACGGTCCGAAGTACTCCGCCCAGGGCCTGCCGGCCGGTCTGGACATCGACCCGAGCAGTGGACTGATCACGGGCACCCCAACGACCGAAGGAGTGGCCACGGTGCTGCTGCAGGTCGATGACGCATTCGGTCGGACCGCCACGAAGCAGGAGACGCTGCGCATCACAGCTGCGGGTGTTCCGCCTCTCGCACCGCCCGTCCTCACGTCGGCACCGCCGTCGGATGGAACGGTCGGCACCGGCTTCAGCTACACACCCATCGTGACAAGCGCCACCCCGGTCACGTTCACGCTCGACGGTTCCGTGCCCGGCCTCGTCTTCGACCCGGCCACCGGCAGCCTCACCGGCACCCCGACGACCGCCGGGAGCTTCCGGCTGGTGATCACCGCCACCAACGGCGCACCCGACTCGGCGACCCAGAGCTTCACTCTCACAGTGTCGCCTGCGGCAGCTCCGCCGGCGCCGCCGAGCGATGCCTCGCCTGTGGCCCCCGTGGCTCACGGCCCCGCATCCGCGACCGCGGCGGAGACGTCAGCCGGCCTCGCGAACACGGGTGCCTCCGGCTCGAGCATCATCATCGAGATCGGCGCCGGCGTCTTGTTCCTCGCCGTGGGGATCGTCATCGCCACGAAGCGGCGCCGAGAGAGCCTGTCGGGACGCCCCTGAGCGCTTCGGCGGAATGCTCGCCTGAGCGGGCCTCTCAGCCGTCGACGGGCTGCCGGACGAGCCCCGGCACCAGGGTGCGGCGCCGAACCACCAGTTCGGTCGCCACCAGCACGCCCACGGCGCCGAGGAACGCCGTGCCGATGACGAGCACCGGGATCGCGGTGTCGCCGTCGAGACGGGGCACGAGGTCGAGCGGTTCCGCCAGGCCGATCAGCATGAAGAACACGGTGGCGTAGACGACCGTGCGGATGCGCCAGAGCTTCTGCAGCCCCGCGATGGCGAAGAAGGTGATCAGCCAGAGCCCGTACCAGGGGTGGATGACCGGCGAGGCCAGGGCGATCACCGCGAAGCAGCCGGCCAGCAGCCAGACCGGATCGGCCCGGCGACGCGAGATCAGCAGGAAGGCGGCGGCCACGCAGCCGAGAGCCAGCACCGCCAGCTTCACGAGGGTCTGCACGAGGTCGCCGTCGAGCCCCACGCCGTTCGCGAGACCGCCGACGCTGACACCCAGGATGTTCGCCGGGGCGTACCAGGACGAGATCGACACCGGGGTCGCGAGCGCCGCGATCCAGCCGACGCCGACTCCCATGCCCCAGCCCATCAGCACGATGCCGCCGAGGGCGATCCCCGACACCGCGAGCCAGCGCCGGATGATGGCGCCCCAGCCCGCGTTCGAACCGGCCCAGATCAGGCCGATGATCGGCAGCGCGATGACCGCGATCGGCTTGACCCCGATGGCCAGCGCCACGAAGACCGTGCCGAGCACCGGCCGATCTTTGAGGGCGTAGTAGACGCCGCCGACGATCAGGCCGAGCATCAGGGAGTCGTTGTGCCCCGCCACCACGAAGTTCATCAGGACGAGCGGGCTGGCGGCCACGACCCAGAGCACGCCGGCCTCGTTGAGGCCGCGCAGGCGCGCGATCCGCCACACGTAGTAGGCGAGCATGGCGAGCCCGGCGGCGGCCAGGAGGCGGAAGGCGAACACGGCGACCTCGGTGGGCAGCGCATCCGTCGACATCACGACGACCCGCTCGAGCCACACGAAGACGGGGCCGTACGGGGTCTGGGTGTCGGCCCAGAGCGGGTCGACACCGATGCCGTACCAGCCGGGGAGGTCGGCCATGCCGGTGGTGTACGGGTTGAGCCCGGCGGCCATCAGCCGGCCCTGGCCGACGTAGGCGAACATGTCGCGGCTGAACATCGGGATGGTCGCGAGCAGCGGCGCACCCCAGGCAGCGGCCGACACCACGACCTGCCGCAGCTGCGAGGCGCGGGTGGCGGTGTTCGCGCGCCGGCCGAGCAGCGACAGGCCCAGCGCGAGCCAGGCGACGAGCAGCATCAGGGCGCCGAAGACCACCAGCATCGCGCAGATGCCGACCCCGGCGCGGGTGTTGCGCAGCACCTCGAACAGCGGCCACGCGTTGAGCGCGGAGGCGGGCCCGATCCAGCCGACGCCCAGCGAACCGACGGCGATGAACACGGAGCCGGCGATTCCGAGCGGCAGACGCACGCGGGAAGGGAGGACATGCACGGTTCCGTCTTACCATGCCAGGATGCGCTGACGCCGGGAGAGGGGCCGCTGCGACGCATCCGTTATACGACGTTCACTAGCGCTGAGCGCCGGGCTGCGGTAAACTTGAGTCACATCAACTCAACTTTGCATCCGGAGTGAGCGGCCGAGGGCCGGGTTCCGGATGCGCACACGCAGAAAGAGGAACACCCCGACCATGCCCACACAGGCAGGTGCGAGCGGCGACGAGCAGAAGAGCGCCCTCGAGCAGTACGGCGTCAACCTGACGGAGATCGCGGCGAGCGGCAAGCTCGACCCCGTGATCGGCCGGGATGCGGAGATCCGCCGGGTCAGCCAGGTTCTGACCCGGCGCACCAAGAACAACCCGGTGCTCATCGGCGAGCCCGGCGTCGGCAAGACGGCCGTCGTCGAGGGGCTCGCGCAGCGCATCGTGGCGGGCGACGTGGCCGATTCCCTGAAGGGCAAGCAGCTGGTGTCGCTCGACCTGGCGGCCCTGGTGGCCGGCGCCAAGTACCGGGGCGAGTTCGAGGAGCGGTTGAAGGCCGTGCTCAAGGAGATCAACGAGGCCGACGGTCAGATCATCACGTTCATCGACGAGCTGCACACGCTGATGGGCGCAGGCGGCGGTGAGGGCTCGGTGGCGGCGTCGAACATGCTGAAGCCGATGCTCGCGCGCGGCGAGCTGCGCCTGATCGGTGCCACGACGCTCGACGAGTACCGCGAGTTCATCGAGAAGGACGCCGCCATGGAGCGCCGCTTCCAGCAGGTGTTCGTGGGCGAGCCCTCGGTGGAGGACACGATCGCGATCCTGCGCGGGCTGAAGGAGCGCTACGAGGCGCACCACAAGGTGGCGATCGCCGACTCGGCGCTGGTGGCCGCGGCATCCCTCTCCAACCGGTACATCCCGGGGCGTCAGCTGCCCGACAAGGCGATCGACCTGATCGACGAGGCGGCCTCGCGGCTGCGCATGGAGATCGACTCGGCTCCGGTCGAGATCGACGAGCTGCGCCGCGGCGTCGACCGTCTGAAGCTCGAAGAGCTCGCCTTGAAGAAGGAGAAGGACGACGCCTCGAAGGAGCGCCTGGCCGCCCTGCGCACGCAGCTGGCCACGCGCGAGGCGACGCTGGCCGCCCTGCAGGAACGGTGGGACCGCGAGCGCGCGGCCCTCAACCGCGTCGGCTCGCTCAAGGAGCAGCTCGACCGTGCCCGGATGAAGGCCGAGCGGGCCCAGCGCGAGGGCAATCTCGAGCAGGCCTCGCGGCTGCTCTACGGTGAGATCCCGGTGCTCGAGCGCACGCTCGCCGAGGCCGAGGCGGCCGAAGTGGCGGCCGACGGCGAAGAGCGCATGGTCAACGACCAGGTGGGCTCGGATGACATCGCCGCGGTGATCGCCGCGTGGACGGGCATCCCGGTCGACCGCCTCACCCAGGGCGAGACCGAGAAGCTGCTGCACCTGGAAGCCGAACTCGGCCGCCGGCTGATCGGCCAGAAGGAGGCCGTGAAGGCGGTGGCGGATGCCGTGCGACGTTACCGCGCCGGCATCGCGGATGCGGACCGGCCGACCGGCTCCTTCCTCTTCCTCGGCCCGACCGGCGTCGGCAAGACCGAGCTGGCCAAGGCGCTCGCCGAGTTCCTGTTCGACGACGAGAAGGCGCTCGTGCGCATCGACATGTCGGAGTACGGCGAGAAGCACTCGGTCGCCCGGCTGCTCGGCGCCCCTCCCGGGTACATCGGCTACGAGCAGGGCGGTCAGCTCACCGAGGCCGTGCGTCGCCGGCCGTATTCGGTGGTGCTGATGGACGAGGTGGAGAAGGCGCACCCGGAGGTCTTCGACGTGCTGCTGCAGGTGCTCGACGACGGGCGGCTGACCGATGGTCAGGGGCGCACGGTCGACTTCCGCAACACCATCCTGATCCTCACCTCGAACCTCGGGTCGTCGTTCCTGACGGATGCGGGGCTGACGCCGTCGCAGCGTCTCGAGGCCGTGAACCTCACGGTGCAGCAGGCCTTCAAGCCGGAGTTCATCAACCGGCTCGACGACATCGTGGTGTTCCAGGCGCTCTCGCACGACGACCTGGCGCAGATCGTGTCGCTCTACGTCGACCGCCTGTCGGTGCGTCTCGCGTCGCGGCGTCTGTCGCTGGCGGTGACCCCGGATGCCCGGGGCTGGCTCGCCGAGCGCGGTTACGACCCCCTGTACGGGGCCCGGCCGCTGCGCCGCTTGATGCAGCGCGAAATCGACGACCGGCTGGCGATGGCGCTGCTCGCGGGAGCGATCCGTGACGGCGACACGGTGCGCGTCGGCGTCGCGCCCTCCGGCGAGGGCCTCACGGTCGCGGCGGAGTAGCGCGGTCTGCGGCGGCGCGTCGCCGTCCCCCGGCCCGGTGCCGCATGAGTAGAAATTGCTCATGCGGCACCTCTGCGTTTGTGGCGCATTCTCGAAAGTGACCCTTGCTCTGGGGGGTCGCGACGAGAGGACCTCTCATGCCCCGATCGACCCGACTGCGCGCCACCCGTCTCCGCGCGCTGGCCGCCTTGACGACGGTCGCAGCGATCGCCGCGGTCGGTCTGGTCTCGGCGGGCCCGGCCTCCGCCGACGCCGATCCCGACCCCGCCACCACGCCGGACGCGTTCTTGACGTCGGCGCCGGTCGATCCGGGTACTCGTCTGACGGAGTTCGCGCTGCCGAACCCGTCGAGCCTGCCGAACGACGTCGTCGCGGGAGCCGACGGCTCGGTCTGGGTCTCGACCTTCGCCGACAAGCAGGTGCTCCGTCTCTCGCGGGACGGCGTCGTCACTACGACCGCCCAGCTCACGGGCGGCCCCTCGAGCCTCGCCACCGACGGAGAGGGCGGCGCCTGGGCGGCGGAGTACGCCTCGAACGCCATCGCCCACGTCTCGGCGGCGGGCGTCGTCACGGAATACCCCGTCCCCACGGCGAACTCATTCCCCGCCCACATCTACGACGCCGGCGACCTCGTCTTCTTCACAGAATCCAACACCGGCAACCTCGGCCGCCTCACCCAGTCCACCGGCGCCATGGTCGAGTACCCCGTCGCCGGCGCGACGACGCTCTGGGCAATCGATGGCGTCGACGATCGATTGTTCGTTTCAGACACCGGCGCGAATGGCGTGCGTCAGCTCGGCCTCGACGGCGCGGTGATCCGGGAGAACCCGTTCATGGGCTACCACATCACTCAGATCACGGGCCTCAGCAACGGCGTCAGCGGATACGGGGGGTTCGTGACCACGGGAGACGGAATCAAGAGGTTCACGTGGGGCGCTGCGTTCAATCTCGACTCGATCATGGGCGACGGTCGGTCCGGGATGACCGGCGGGTCGCGGCAAGGCAACCGTGCCTGGGGTGTCGACTCGGCATCCCGGACGTTCTCCACGTCCGGAACGGACGGGGTGACAGCGGACTATACGGTTCGGGCGACAGGAACGCTGTCAGAACCTGCTCTGACGGAAGGTCGGTACCTGTGGTCCGCGGATCAGGGGTCAGGACGTGTCGTGCGGTTGGATACGTTCGTTGCGCTCAGCGTGATCCGTCATGGGGGCGCAGACCGCTACGAACTGACGTCCGATCTGGTGCACCAACGGTACCCGGCTGGTTCCGACACACTGTTCGTCGCTAGCGGGGAGAAGTTCGCCGATGCCTTGAGCGTCGGTCCGATCGCCGGCCGTCTCGATGCGCCGCTTCTTCTGACGCCGGCTAGTGCGCTGCCGCACTCCGTCACGAACGAGATCCGGGCGCAGCACCCGCGCCATATCTTCGTTGTGGGCGGAGCGACATCGGTCTCGGACTCGACGCTGAACGAGATCGCCGCACTCGTGCCCGGTGCGACTACAGAGCGCATCGGAGGTGCGGATCGGTATGCAGTATCGCGCGCGCTTCTCACCCGAGGTCTGCTTCCCGTGCCGGTCAGTCCCGACAGGCTTTACGTCGCCGACGGTCGGAATTTTCCCGACGCGCTTTCCGCTGTTCCCAACGCGGCGACCGCAGAGACATCCATTCTGCTCGTCGATGGGGCGCTCCGAACCTTGGGTGCCGATGATGTTTCTCTGGTGAAGCAGTCCCACCGCGTGGACATCGCGGGAGGCCCTGTCTCCGTGAGTCAGGGCATTGAGAATCAGATCGACTCGCTCGTCGCCGGTGGGGCCGTGCGGCGCGGTGGCGTAGACCGATTCGAGGTGTCTGATGCCCTCGCCGCAGATTTCTCGGACGGCACCGCCTCCACGGCATACCTGGCGAGTGGGTTCGCCTTCGCTGATGCGTTAGCAGGAGGGGCTGTCGCGGGTAGTGTTCATGCGCCCCTTCTGCTCGCCCATCAGGACTGCGTGCCATCGGCCGCGCTTCTTCGGATCGTGGCCATGGGTGCACGGACCGTCCAGCTGCTCGGCGGCGAGAACACTCTCAGCTCCGACGTGTTCCGTCTCCAGGAGTGCCCCTAGCCAGGGCTACTCGCTGACGAGGACGATTTCGGCGAGGGGGCGACGGGCTCGGGGGGCCGTCTCGCGGGAGCGGAGCGCCTCGTCGGGGAGAGCATCCGGAGTGCCGAGGATGCCGAGCGCGGCCACCGTGATCGGGACCTGGTTGGCGGGGAGGTCGAACGCGGCCGACAGGGCCGCAGCGTCGATGCCGCCCATCTGGTGCACGTGCAGGCCGTCGAGCTGGGCCTGCACGGTGAGGTGGGCCAGCGCCTGACCGAGGTCGTACTCCGCGAAGCGGCGGGGCGTGCCCTCGTCGTCGCTGGTCTCGGCGATGCCGACGACGAGGGCGGCGGCCGATCCGGCCCAGACCTGGTTGAAGCCGAGCAGGTTCGCCACGATGGTGTCGAACACGGCCGAACCGCGGCGGCCCACGATGAAACGGGCGGGCTGCGAGTTGTTGGCCGAGGGCGCCCAGCGGGCCGCCTCGAGGGCGGCGGTGAGGGCGGTCTCGTCGATCGGCTCCGTCGTCACGAAGGAGCGCGGGCTCCAGCGCCCGGCGAGGGCGGGGTGGATGGGCGTGCTCGTCTCGGCGAAGCGCGAGGTGAGGGCGGGGGCGGGGGCGGTGCTGGTCATGATGTCTCCCAAGGCGAAAGAAAGTGTGCACGCCGTCGGGCACGGATAGCGGATCAAGCGGACCCTGGTCCGTTTTGAGACAACGACGCTCAGAGCGCTGTTATTCCTCGATTCCGGATCGCCGATTCACCCGCGCCATCGTCAGCCTTCTGCACCCTCGGGCCGCCCCTGGCGCTCCCGGCGGCGGCGCAGCCGGCCGACGACGAACCAGGCCACGGCACCGAGGATCGCCGCGATGATGACCCACTGCAGCACATCGGCGTAGGGCTCGACCAGATGCCACTGCTCGCCCAGCCAGAAGCCGGCGAGGATGAAGGCGGTGTTCCAGATCAGGCTGCCCGAGGTCGTCAGCAGCGCGAACTTCCACAGCGGCATCCGTTCGATGCCCGCCGGAATCGAGATGAAGCTGCGGAACAGCGGCAGCATCCGGCCGAAGAAGACCGCCTTCGTGCCGTGGCGGAGGAACCACGCCTCGGTCTTGTCGACGTCTTCCACGTCGATCAGCGGGAGGTGGACGGCGAGGCGGCGCATCCGGTCGCGTCCGAGCCAGGCGCCGAGTCCGTAGAGCGCGAGGGCGCCCACGAGCGAGCCGATCGTGGTGAACACGATCGCCGCCACCAGGTCGAGGTCGCCGCGGCTCGCCGCGAAACCGGCCAAAGGCAGGATGACCTCGCTCGGGATCGGCGGGAACAGGTTCTCGATGGCCACCGCGAGTCCCGCGCCCGGGGCGCCGAGGGTCTCCATCAGGCCGACGACCCCGTCGGTGATGGCGGAGAACCCGCCGGAGGACTCCTGCCCCTCGGCGGCGGCAGGGTGAGCCGCGGCGGCCAGAGGGGAGGCGTCGGCTTCGATGCGGAACGGGGATGGGAGGTCGGTCGATGGGTCGGCAAGGGCCAGGCTCATGCCCCCAGGCTACGGAGGTCGGCTGAGGTCCGGCTGAGCAGCGAAGGCTTCTTCCCAATCATAATTAATGAGATATGCTCGGATAATGAACAGCCGTCACGAGAACCGTTACCGGTTCCCCTCCCGACTTCTCGCGGTGCTCGCTGTGACGCTGGCGGCGGTGGGCGGGGTGCTGAGCTGCGGCCCGACCGCTTCCGCCGTGGCACCGCGCACCGTGTCGATGACGCAGACGGCGTCGACCGTACTGTCCGGGGCGACGGGGTGTGGGGGCATGGTCGTCGATTCGGTGCGTCAGCGTGCATACATCCTCTCGTACCCCGCATCCACTCTCGAGGTGTTCGATGTCTCGGGGGCGAGTCCGGTGCATCTCGCCTCGATCGGGCCCATCGTGGGAGCCCGGCAGGTGGCGGTCAGTGCCCGCACGAACGAAGTCGTCGTGGCCGGCGGGACGTCGTCGGGGGTCCTCTCCGTGATCGACACCGACCCGTCCTCACCGACGAACAATCGGGTCGTCGCGAGCATCCCTACCGACGGTTCGATGGGAGCCTCCTACGTCGATGTGTCACCGGACGGCATCGCTTTCGTGGGGCACTCCTTCGTGAACGCCCTCGCCGTGGTCGATCTGAAGACGCGCGGGGTGAAGACGATGACGACGCCGAACGGGCTGAGCGATGTCGAGGTCGACCAGCAGACGGGCGTCGCCTACCTCGCGAACTTCTACGATCAGAGCATCTCCGCCGTGCGCTCGGACGGCACGATCTCCACGACCTCCATCGCGCCCGACACCCCCCGGGCGATCGCCGCAGCCCGGGGGCTGGTGATGGTGGCGGTCGAAGCTCCCGACCGCCACAACTTCGTGGAGAGTTTCGATTCGCAGACGTGGACCCACGTGGCGAGCTCGCCGGATGTCGGTTCAACGACCCAGAACCTCGAGGTCGACCCCGACCTCCGTCTGCTCTACATCGCCGCCTTCACGAAGAGCGACCCCGCGGTGCGAGCCTTGCGGCTCGGCACGCTCGAGCCGCAATTCGCTTCACCGGCGGTCAGCAGCGACACCCGCATCGCTGTCGACCGGCGAACCCATCGTGTCTTCGTGAGCCAGGCGCTCGCGACGGTGACGACCAACACGATCGACGTCGCACCTCAGCGTGGCGTCGCCAGGATCGGGGGTGCAGACAGGTTCGAGGTGTCGGCGGACGTGTCCGCCGATTCATCCGCCCCAGGCGTGCCCGTCGCCTATCTGGCATCGGGGCTCGTGTTCCCCGATGCCCTCTCGGGCTCGGCGGCGGCGGGTGCGGTGGGAGGGCCGGTGCTGCTCACGGGTCGGGATTCGGTGCCTCCGGAGATCCTGCGGGAGCTGATCCGGCTCCAGCCGCAGCGGATCGTGGTGCTCGGAGGACCGGCGTCCATCTCTGAGACCGTCATCGACACCGTGAGCGCCGTCGCGTCCACGACTCGGATTGCGGGAGCCGACCGGTTCGAGGTGTCGGCCGCGGTCTCGTCGGCGACCTTCGCTCCAGGGCCCGCCGTCGCCTACGTGGCATCGGGTCTGGTCTTCGCGGATGCCCTGTCGGGTTCGGCCGCAGCCGGTCGCGAGGGGGCCCCCGTCCTTCTCACGCTGAAAGACGCACTTCCCGAATCGATCGGAGCCGAACTGCGTCGGCTCCATCCGGCCGCGATCGTGGTGCTCGGCGGCGTCAACAGTGTCTCCGAGGCGGTGGTCGGTGCTCTCGGGTCGATCGCACCCACCACGCGCATCGCCGGGGCCGATCGGTTCGATGTGTCGGCGGCGGTGTCTGCGGCCACCTTCGGTGACGGCGCCCGTACCGTCTACGTGGCCTCAGGTGGAGTCTTCCCCGACGCCCTCTCCGGATCGGCGGCAGCAGTCGAGAACCGCGCGCCGGTTCTGCTGACGACGCGCGATGCGGTGCCGTCGGCGGTTCTTTCCGAGATCGATCGGCTCAAGCCGACACGCATCGTGCTGCTCGGTGGTCCGAACTCCGTGTCCGATGCCGTGAATGCGATCCTGGCAAGCCATCTGGGTCCCTGACGCGTTCCTTCAGGCGACAGCCCGGTGCGGTGCTACGCCCTCGGGCGGAGGTCGAGACGGCGCAGGAGCTGCGCGTTCGCCGCGACGATGATCGTGGAGAGCGACATCAGAACGGCGCCGACGGCCATGGGCAGGATGAAACCGACCGGCGCGAGCACCCCGGCCGCGAGCGGCACCGAGAGCAGGTTGTAGCCGGCGGCCCACCAGAGGTTCTGGGCCATCTTGCGGTAGCTCGCGCGTGACAGCTCGATCACCGAGGCGACCGCACGCGGATCCGAGCCGGCGAGCACCACGCCCGCCGAAGCGATGGCCACGTCGGTGCCGGCACCGATCGCGATGCCGACGTCGGCCCTGGCCAGCGCCGGGGCATCGTTCACGCCGTCGCCGACCATCGCCACCGTTCGGCCCTCGCCCTGCAGCTCGGCGACCTTGTCCGACTTGTCGCCCGGCTTCACTCCAGCGGAGAAGCGCTCGATGCCCAGCTCGGCCGCCACCGCACGAGCCACCGGCTCGGCGTCGCCCGTGATCATCACGACTTCGACGCCCCGCGAGCGGAGGGCATCCACCGCCGCCCTCGACTCGGGACGCAGGGCATCCGCCAGCTCGATCCGGCCGATCACGGCGTCGTCGCGTAGCACGTGCAGCACCGTACGGCTTGCGGATACCGCGGGGGTCGCAGGCCCTGCCGTGCCGGAGGCGGTTCCGGCCACCGAAACGCCACCGGCGCCTGCGGCCCCCGAGATGCCACCGGCGCCTGCAGCCGCCGAGATGCCACCGGCGCTCAGTGATCCCGGATCTCCCGTGACGCCGTTCACTCCAGCGAGCCCGCGGCCGACCTCCGGCGCAGAGGCGGTGCCCGGGTTGCTCGCCCGAGCAGCTGCGTCCGCGGCGATCCCCCGCTGCTCGAGCAGGCGCGGGCCACCCACACGGATGGTCGCGCCGGCGACGGTCGCCGAGACCCCCACCGCCGTCGACGCCTCGAAATCGGCGGCGACCGGCACCGCGAGCCCGCGCGAGTGCGCCGCCTCGACGATGGCCCGGGCGAGTGGATGCTCGCTGTCGGCCTCCGCGGCCGCGGCCAGCGCGAGCACCTCGGCCTCGTCGTGCCCTCCGGCCGCGAGCACGGCGATGACCGCCGGCTCGCCCCTCGTGAGTGTGCCGGTCTTGTCGAAGAGCACGGTATCCACGGTGCGCATCGTCTCCAGCGCGAGCCGGTCGGTGATCAGGATGCCGGCCTTCGCGGCGCGCTCGGTGGCGATCGACACCACCAGCGGGATCGCCAGGCCGAGCGCGTGCGGGCACGCGATGACGAGCACCGTGATCGTGCGGATGACCGCGTCGTCGGGACTGCCGACCAGCGTCCAGACCACCGCCGTGATCACCGCCGCCGCCAGCGCGAACCAGAACAGCCAGCCGGCCGCCACGTCGGCGATCCGCTGCGCCCGCGAACTCGAGTTCTGCGCCTGCGTCACCAGGCGACGGATGCCGGCCAGCGCCGTGTCCTCGCCCACCGCGGTGATCCGCACCCGCAGTGCCGTGTCGGTGGCCACCGTGCCCGCGACCACGCGGTCGTCCGGGCCGCGCCGCACGGGCACGGACTCGCCCGTGATCATCGACTCGTCGACATCGGCCGTCCCCTCGACGACCTCGCCGTCGGCCGGCACCCGGGCGCCGGGACGCACGATCACGAGATCGCCGATCCGCAGCTCGGACGGGGCGACCGCGGTGATCGACGTGATCGCCGGGGACGTCGCATCCGGTGCCGTGACGTCGATCCGCTCGGCTTCGTCGGGGAGCAGCGCCGCGAGGGAGTCGAGTGCGCTGGTGGTCTGCGCGAGCGAGCGCATCTCGATCCAGTGGCCGAGCAGCATGATCACGATCAGCAGGGCGAGCTCCCACCAGAAGTCGAGCTGGTGGTCCAGGATGCCGAGGGTCGCGCCCCACGAGGCCAGGAAGGCGACCGTGATGGCGAGCGCGATCAGCAGCATCATGCCGGGCCGGCGGGCGCGCAGCTCACCGGCGGCACCGGAGAGGAACGGACGGCCGCCGAGCAGGAACATGATCGTGCCGAGGACGGGGGAGATCCACGTCGTCCAGCCGTCGGCCGGCAGCGGATAGCCGAGGATCATCGCGAACATCGAGCTGAAGCCCACCACGGGCAACCCGAGCACGAGCATCACCCAGAACAGCCGCCGGAACTGCCCGGCGTGGTCGCCGTGCCCCGCGTGGTCGTGCCCGGCGTGCCCGGAGTGGTCGTGCCCGGCGGCGGTGTGCACTCCGTGATCGTGGTCGCCGCGCTCCGTGTGCTCGTGCGGTGCCCGTCCGGTGTGCAGTTCGCTGTCCATGCCTCGAAGCTATACCCCCTAGGGGTATTGCGCAACACGCTCTGCCACGGCGAACCGCGCGGTGCTACCGTGAGGCTCGTGTCAGGGTCCGAGCCGTCCGCACCTGCCGCGCGAGCATCCGACCCTCGCGCGCCGCACGCTCGCGCCGACGCCTCGTCGCGCATCACCGGCGTGATCGTGGTCGGCATGAGCGTGGCGGTGTGGTGGCCCGCCTTCACGCTCGGCGCCTGGGGCGACTTCTTCTTCGATCAGATGCTCACGGTGTGGGCGGCCGCGACCGGTGCGCTGATCGTGGTGCTCATCCAGCCGCGGGGGGTGCCCCGGATCGGCCGGGCGCTCGCCCTGCTCATCCCGAGCCTGTGGCTGGCGCTGTCGTTCACGCAGTGGGAGGACGACAGCAACCTGGCGGCGATCATCGTCACCACGATCGGCATCCTCGTGGGCATCCTGGCGCTGCCGACGACGATCTGGGTGCTCGCCCGCATCATCTGGCCCGAGTTCGGCGATGCCATCTCCTGGGGTCGCCGCTTCGTCGTGATCGGCGCGGTGCTGCTGATCGCGCTGGCGTCGTTCTTGCTGGGGCTCAACCAGTCGCGCTTCCTCACCTGCGGCGACTTCAGCATCAGCGGCAACTCCGAGCCACCGGGCTGTACGCCCGGCGACCCGGGTTAGTCGGCCGGTACAGCCTCGAGCTCGCGGCGCACGGCGGCGGCGAAGGCGTCGACGTCATCCGGAGTCGTGTCGAAGGCGCACATCCAGCGCACCTCGCCGGTGGCCGGGTTCCAGTCGTAGAAGCGGAACGACTCGCGCAGGCGGTCGGCCACGCCCGCCGGGAGGGTGACGAACACGGCGTTCGCCTGGGTGTCCTGCGTGAACGCGAGCCCCGGCAGGCCGTCGACCGCTGAGCGCAGTCGGGCGGCCATCGCGTTGGCGTGCGTCGCCGAGCGCAGCCACAGGTCGGAACCGTACAGCGCCATCAGCTGGGCCGACACGAAGCGCATCTTCGAGGCCAGCTGCATGTCGAGCTTGCGCAGGAACGGGATGCCGTCGACCGCCGCCGGGTTCAGCACCACGACGGCCTCGCCGTAGAGCAGGCCGTTCTTGGTGCCGCCGAGCGAGAGCACGTCGACGCCGGCGTCCGTGGTGAACGCCCGCAGCGGCACACCGAGCGACGCCGCCGCGTTCGAGATGCGCGAACCGTCGAGGTGCACCCGCATGCCGAGCGAGTGCGCGTGGTCGGCGATGGCCGCGACCTCGTCGACCGTGTAGGCGGTGCCGAGCTCGGTGGTCTGCGTGATCGAGACCACCAGCGGCTGGGCGCGGTGCTCGTCGCCCCAGCCCCAGGCCTCGACGTCGATCAGTTCGGGCGTGAGTTTGCCGTCGGGCGTGGGCACGGTGAGCAGCTTGAGGCCGGCGACCCGCTCGGGGGCGGCGTTCTCGTCGGTGTGGATGTGTGCGGTGGTGGAGCAGACGACGGCCCCCCAGCGCGGCAGCATCGACTGCAGGCCCACCACGTTCGCCCCGGTGCCGTTGAACACCGGGAAGGCCTCGGCGGCGTCGCCGAAGTGGCCGCGGATCACCGACTGCAGCTCCGCCGTGTAGACGTCTTCGCCGTACGCGACCTGGTGGCCGCCGTTGGCCGCCGCGATCGCCGCGAGCACCTCCGGATGCGCGCCCGCGTAGTTGTCCGAGGCGAAGCCGCGGTAGCCGGTGTCGTGCAGGGTGGTCACGCTGTTCTCGCTCACCCTTCCAGTCTGCCAAACGGGTGAGGGGGGATCCGCGCTCGCATCGCGCGAATCCCCCCTCAGCACGCTCGAGTCGTGCGTGCCGTGCCGCTCAGCCGCGCAGCGCCTCGCTCAGCTTCACGCGGGTACCGGTGCGCAGCAGCGAGTTCGCGTAGATGCGCGAGCCGATCGCGATCACCAGCAGCGTGGTGGCGAGCAGGATGGCCAGCGCCACCAGCGGCTCCCACCACTGCGCGTCGCCCAGGAACAACCGCAGCGGCATCCCGATCGGCGCCGAGAACGGCACGTACGACATCACGGCCATCACGCTCTCGTTGGAGTTGAAGAAGATCACCAAGAAGTACGGGATCATCACGAGCATCGTTACCGGCGAGGTGACCGAGCCCACGTCCTCCTGCCGCGACACCAGCGCCGCCGTGGCCGCGTAGAGCGCGGCGATCAGCACGAAGCCGAACACGAAGAACACCACGAACCAGGCGATCGCCGCCCCGAGCGCCCCGAGCAACGCCGATTGCCCGGTGATGGTCAGGCCCAGCGCCGAGATCACGGCGATCAGCGCGATCTGCCCGAACGCCAGGATGCTGTTGCCGAGCACCTTGCCGGCCATCAGCTGCCGGGCGGTGATGGTCGACAGCAGGATCTCCACCACGCGGGTCTGCTTCTCCTCCACCACGCTCTGCGCGATCGTGCTGCCGAAGGTGACCGCCGACATGAAGAACACCACGCCGAACGCGATGCCGATCAGGTAGGTGAGGAAGCCGTCGTTGGAACTCGGATCGAGCAACTGCACGGGCGGCGCGACGCTCAAGAGCTGCACCACACCGGTGGGCGCGGCATCTAGGGCCACGATCTCGTAACCCAGGGGGCCGGATGCGGGAACCACGGCCGCGTCGACGGTGCCGTCGCGCACGAGCTGCTCGGCATCCTGAACCGAGGTGGCGGTCGTGAGCTCGAGCGCGCCCGACGTGCCGAGGGACGACACCGCCGAGGAGGTCTCCGACACCACGGCCACTTTGGGCGCCGACGCCGAGGCGCTGAGGATGCCGCCGGCGATGATCGAGGCGAGGATGGCCAGCATCAGGATGCCCGTGGAGATCAGGAAGGCCTTGCTGCGCAGGCGCATGCTGATCTCGCGTCCGGCGACGAGCCGGACGGCCTGGGGTGCGGCGATGCTCATTTCACGACCTCCTTGAAGATCTGGGCGAGGGTGGGGCGTACGGGGGCGAAGCGGCTGACGGCGCCGGCGGCGAGGGCGCGCTGCAGCACGGACTGAGCCGCCTGCTCGCCCACGCTGCCGTGCTCGACCTCGAAGAGGGCGTAGCGGCCGTCGAGCTCGATCACGCTCACGCCGGGCTGCTCGCGCACCCAGCCGGCGTCGCCGGAGAGCTCGATCTCGTAGCGCGGTTCGGAGTGGCTCTCGCGCAGCTGCTCGCGCGATCCGCCGGCCCGGATGCGGCCGTCGGCGATCACCACGAGGTCGTCGCAGAGCCTCTCGACGATGTCGAGCTGGTGCGAGGAGAAGAGCACGGGCGCGCCCTTGGCGGCGTGCTCGGAGAGCACCGCCTGCACGACCTCGACGGCCATCGGGTCCAGGCCCGAGAACGGCTCGTCGAGCACGAGCACCTCCGGGTCGTGCACCAGCGCGGCGGCGATCTGGGCGCGCTGCTGGTTGCCGAGCGAGAGGCTCTCGACGGTCGCCGAGGCCCGTTCCTCGAGGCCGAGCCGCTCGAGCAGAGTGGTGGTGCTCGCGGTGGCGGCGGCCTGGCTCATGCCGTGCAGGCGGCCGAGGTAGACGATCTGCTCGGCCACCTTCATCTTGGGGTAGAGGCCGCGCTCCTCCGGCATGTAGCCGAACAGCGCGCGATCGGCGGGGGTGAGCCGCCGCCCGTCGAGCTCCACGTGCCCCGAGTCGCTGGAGAGCACCCCGAGGATGATGCGCATCGTGGTGGTCTTGCCGGCTCCGTTGCCGCCGACGAAGCCGGTCATCCGGCCGTCGCCGACCGTGAAGCTGACGCCGTCGAGCACCTTCCTGGTGCCGAACGAGCGGGAGATGTCGTGCACGTCGAGCATGATGTCCCTTTCCCTCCGAGGCCGAGCTGGTGGGCCTGAGTCCACGCTAGGCCGGGGCGGTCGGCGAGGGCATCCGCCGCGAGGATGGTCGCGCGGAGCCGCGCTCCGCCGCGCGGTGGAGGCGCAGGCCGAGCGACCGGATGCCACCGGACCGCGCCACACCGGGCGAGCCTCGGGACTAGGGGAAGAGGGGGGCGAGCACCTCGTCGGCCAGCCGGATGGCGGCATCCGTCACCTCGTGCACGTCGCCCGGCTCGACCAGCAGGCGCGCGCTCGCTCCGGCCGAACCGGCCACGGCGATCGATTCCAGCGTGCGGGACAGCGGAACCCAAGGGTCGTCGGTGTGCGTGGCGAACGCGAACGGCATGCCCTCGAGCCCGGCGGGCCGCGGAATCGACGTGCCGACGGGGCCGATGAAACCGCCGGTGAGCGCGATCACGGCGGCGTAGCGCCGGGGACGGGTGAGCGCCGAGTGGGTGAGCAGGCAGGCGCCCTGCGAGAAACCGAGCAGCACGATCCGCTCGAGCGGCACGCCGGTGGCCAGTGCCTCCTCCACACAGGCGTCGACCCGGTCGAGCGCGATGTCGAGGAACGGCTGGTTCTCCTCCACCGGGGCGAGGAACGGTTTCGGGTACCAGGAGCGGCCTTCCGCCGCGGGGGCGATCACGGTGAGGGACGAGCCGATCGCGAGGCGGTCGACGACGCCGCGGATGAACTCCGGGTCCTGGGTGCGGCCGTGCACCGCCACGACGGCGCCGCGGGGCGCGCTCACGAGGCACCGCCCGGCGCCAGCACGATGTCGAACACGCCCTCGCTCCAGCCGCTCGCGGTGGCCCGCGGGTGCGGGGCGGCTTCGCCCGGCGGATGCTCGGTGAACGGCACGATCAGGCTCTCCCGCACGCCGAACACGGCATCGTCGCCGAGCCACTCGTCGCCCGCCACGAACAGGTGCGTGACGAGCGTCTCGTAACCGGGCGCCGACACCAGGAAGTGCACGTGCGCCGGCCGCATCGGGCTCCGCCCGGCGGCCTTCAGCAGATCGCCCACCGGCCCGTCGTCGGGGATGGGGTAGGCCGCGGGCTGCGCCGTCCAGAAGTCGTAGCCGCCGTCGTCGTCGGTGAACAGGTGCGCCCGGCCCGACATCGGGCCTCCGGCGTACTGCACGTCGTAGAAGCCGTCGTCGTCGGCCGCCCAGACCTCCACCCGCGCACCGGCCACCGGCTCGCCGTCCGTGCCGGTGACCCGCCCGTGCAGGTGGCAGGCGCGGCCCTTCACGTCTTCGCCGATGTCGTCGCCGTTGTGGATGAGGGGCGCGTCCTGCACGAAGAACGGCCCGAACACGGTCGACTCGGTGGCCGTGGAGACGGCGGGGGAGTTCACCGTGACGGTCATCATCGAGGCACCCAGCACGTCGGAGAGCAGGATGAACTCCTGCCGGGTGTCGTCGGTGATGTGCCCGGCGCGGGTGAGGAAGGCGATCGCCGTGTCCCACTCCGCCTGGGTGAGCCGCACCTCCCGGATGAAGGCGTGCAGATGGCGCACCAGGCTCTGCATCACCTGGCCCGAGCGGGCGTCGGCCGATCCGTCGAAGCCGGCCACCACCTCAGCGGTGAGGGCGTCTTCGCGGGCCGCCTGCTCGCGGGCGTCGCGCGCGTCGCGCGCGTCGCTCTCGTCGTCGGCGCGGCCGGCCCCGTCGGCGTCGCGCGTCTCATCGGTCGCCACGGCTCAGGCCTCCGGCCCGTAGGCGGCGGTGAGGATGGCGGCCACGTCGTCCGGCGTCACCGGCCGGGGGTTCGGGATCGGCAGGCGGGCCGCCACGATCTGGATGCCCTCCGCCAGCTGCGCACGCGTGAGTCCGAGCTCGGCCAGCGTGCTCGGCGCATCGATCTCGGCGTAGAGCCGGCGCAGGCCGGTCACGGCGTCGTCGGCGTCGAGGGCCCGCGCCATCGCCTGCGCGTCGGAGTCGCCGAGCCCCGGAGCGTTGAAAGCCAGCACGTGCGGCAGCACCACGGCGTGAGTCTGCGCGTGGGGCAGGTCGAAGGCGCCGCCGAGCGCGTGGCAGATCTTGTGATGGAGTCCGGATCCCGCGACCGCGAACGAACTGCCGGCGAGGTAGGCGCCGTACAGCAACGAGTCCTCACCGTCCGCTGCGGCCGCGCCCTCGGCTCCGCCGGCGCGAGCGCGCATGCCCGCTGCCAGGGCGCGTATTCCTGCAGCGGCATGCAACGAGGTGACGGGGTTCGCGCCGGGCCCCCAGAACGCCTCGACGCAGTGCGCCATCGCGTTCAGTCCCGAGGCGACAGCCATGCCGGCGGGCAGGGTCTGGGTGAGAGCGGGGTCGTAGACCACGGATGCCGGCAGCACGCGCAGGTCTGTACCGGTCTCCTTACGGGCATCCGTCGTCAGGCCCCAGACCGGGGTCATCTCCGATCCGGCGTAGGTGGTGGGCACGGCCACGATCGGGAGGCCAGACGTGAGTGCGACGATCTTGGCGGTGCCGGTGGTGGAGCCGCCGCCGATCGAGAGCAGGCCGTCGGCGCCGGCCGAGGCCGCCGCCGCGCGGGCGCTCTCCGCCACCGCGTTCGGCACATGCATCCGCACGCCGTCGAACACCGTCACGATGCGATGCCGCACCCCGGCCGTGAGCCGCTCGGCCAGGGCCGCTTCGCCCTCGCCGGCCACGAGCATCACGCGCTCGAGACCGAGGCGCTCGAGCTCGGAGGCGATCAGATCGGCCGCTCGGTCACGGCCGAAGGCCACGCGGCCGGGGAGTGCGGTGTAGGAGAAGTCCAGCGTCATTGCGGAACGCCCTTTCCAGGGTCGAGGTGTCACCGTCCATTTTCATGCTTGCGCATCGAAACAGGCGGTCTACTATGAGTAGTCAGTCCTATCGTATGACAATCTGACTGCCGAACAAGCACTGATCAAAGGAGATCACCCATGACCTACGTCGCCGGCTCGCACCACGTCACCCTGTCGGTGGGCCACGCCCAGGAAGACGTCGACTTCCACACCAAGGTGCTCGGGATGCGCTTCATCAAGAAGACCGTGCTCTACGACGGCTCCGCGCCCGTCTACCACCTGTACTACTCCAACGCCAACGGCGATCCCTCGGCCGTCATCACCACCTTCCCCTGGGCGCAGGCCGGCCTCTACGGCACCCGCGGCACCAACCAGGCGCGCGAGGTGCTGCTCTCGGTGCCCGTCGGCTCGCTCGAGTTCTGGTCGAAGCGTCTCACCGAGCACGGCATCGACAACGGCTTCGCCGACGGCTTCGGTGCCCGCCGCCTCAACCTGGCGCACCCCTGCGGCATCGAGTACGTGCTGGTGGAGAACGCCGACGACCCGCGCGAGGGGTTCACCGGCAACGGCGTGGGCATCGAGAACGCGGTGCACGGAATCCACGGCGTGGGCATCCACGTCTACGACCACAACCGGATGGTGGACTTCGGCCAGGAGGCCTTCTTCGCCACCGGCGACATCCTGGAGGAGGGCGACCGCGCCCGCTTCCAGGTCGGCGAGGCCGCCTTCGGCAACTTCATCGAGCTCACCGGCAACCGCACCGACGAGCAGGGCACCTGGCGCTACGGCGCCGGCGCGTACCACCACTTCGCCTGGAACATGGACACGCTGGAGAACCAGAACGAGGTCAAGTTCGACATCGAGGGCGCCGGCTACACCGACATCTCCGAGCTGAAGGACCGCACGTACTTCAAGTCGCACTATGTGCGCACCCCCGGAGGAGCGCTGTTCGAGCTCGCCGTGACGCACAACGAGGGCGGCTGGGACTGCGACGAGTCGCCCGAGGAGCTCGGCCGCGCGTTCATGCTGCCGCCGCAGTTCGAGACCGAGCGCGACTCGATCATGGCGAAGCTGGAGCCGATCGAGGCCTGAGCCGCGACGGACCGAGCCTGGCAGGGGTGCCGATTCGCTGGCAATGTCGCGAATCGGCACCGGCCGGTCCACCGGGGGCATACCCTTCGAACACCGGGCCACCGTGGCTCCGTCTGTCCGTATGGAGGATCACATGGCCGAGAAGACCCAGCGCAAGGCCGTCGCCAAACCTGCCGCACGCTCCCTCAAGGAGAAGCGCGCCGACAAGAAGGCCAAGAGCGACAAGCAGGACCACTCCGACGCGGTTTCCAACGTCAAGAAGAAGTAGCTCCCCGAGCCCCCGTCGACCCGTCAGTCCGTCCCGTTATCCACCTGCCAGAACGGGACCAACTGACGGGTCGACGTCGTCTCAGCCTCGGCCCGGGACTGCCACGCCGTTCTCGTAGGCGAACACGACGGCCTGGATGCGGTCGCGGAGGCCGAGCTTCTGCAGGATCTTCGACACGTGCGTCTTCACCGTGGCCTCGCCCACGTACAGCTCCGTCGCGATCTCGGCGTTCGAGCGGCCGGCGGCCAGCAGCTGCAGCACCTCGCGCTCGCGTTCGGTGAGGTCGTCGAGCGCCGCCGAGGCCGCGCGGCGCGATCCGCCCCCGGCGGCTCCGGCTCCGGCTCCGGATGCCCCCGGCCCGGGTGATCCGGGCGATCCGGAGGTTCCGGATGCCCCGGACCCGGCGCCCGACGCGACGAACCGCTCGATCACCCGCCGCGTCACATCCGGCGACAGCAGCGCATCGCCCCGCGCCACCACCTGCACCGCCGCCACGAGGTCTTCGGGCGAGGAGTTCTTCAGCACGAAGCCGCTCGCCCCGGCCGAGAGCGCCTCGAAGAGGTAGTCGTCGCGGTCGAAGGTGGTGAGCACGAGGATGCCGGTGCGCACTCCGGCGGCGATCAGTTCGCGGGTGGCGGCGAGGCCGTCGAGCTCGGGCATCTGCACGTCCATGCAGACCACGTCGGGGGCCAGCCGGGTCACCAGCTCGACCGCCTGCCGCCCGGTGGCCGCCTCGCCCACCACCTCGATGCCGTCTTCGGACTCCAGGATGATGCGCAGCCCCACCCGCACGAGGTCTTGGTCGTCGGCCAGCACCACCCGGATGGTGGCGCTGCCGGTGGTGCTGCCGAGGGCGGCGCCGGAGTCGTCGGTATCGGTGTCGTCGGTCATGCTCGATCTCCGTGGTCCGGCCGCCGGCGCACGGCGGGGTCGAGGGGGAGGCGGGCCCGCACGCGGTAGCCGCCGCGGGACTTCGGGCCCAGCTCGATCTCGCCGCCCACGGCGGCAACCCGCTCGCGCATGCCGACCTGGCCGAGGCCTCCGCCGCCCGCGCCCGAGGTGCGGCCGGCTGCCGCGGAGCCCACTCCGGTGTCGCTGATCTCCACTTCGATGCCCGAGTCGAGGTAGCGCAGCCGCAGATCGGCCGAGGCGCGCGGGCCACCGTGCTTGCGCACGTTCGTGAGCGCCTCCTGGCTGATCCGGTACACGCTGAGCCCGATCACCGGCGGAACGGGCAGCGGCTGCCCGATGGTGGAGAACTCCACCGGGAGCCCGGCCGCCCGGGCGGAGGCCACGAGTTCGTCGAGCTGCGCGATCCCGCGGGTGGAGGCGGCGCCGGCCGGCTCCGACACGGCGGCGTCGGCACCGTCGCGGGTGCGCTCGCCGACTCCGTCGCCGTCGCCGTCGCCCTCGCGCAGGGCGCCGAGCATCCGGTGCAGCTCGTCGACGGCATCGCGCGCGTTCGACTCCACGGCCTCCAGTGACTCGCGGATGCGCGGGTCGGCCGCTCCCTCGGGCATGGCCTTCGCGAGCATCCGCCGGGCCGCCCCGGCCTGCAGCCCCATCACCGACACGTGGTGCGCCACCACGTCGTGCAGTTCGCGCGCGATCCGCACCCGCTCGAGGGCCACGGCCTGGCGGCCGCTCACCTCGCGCTGCAGCTCGAGCTCGCGGGTGCGTTCGATCAGGGCCTCGCGCTGCCGGGCCGAGTTCCACGAGGCGTTGCCGAACACGAAGGAGGCGCCGAAGTAGAGCACGTTGATGAGCAGCGAGATCAGCCCGAGCGCCATGAACTGCGACAGCGGGCCCTCGTGCGACACCTCCGGCCCGTTCGCCGGGTTGAGCGCCTGATAGATCAGCACGCCGATCAGCCACAGCACCATGCCGGTGCCGATCACGATGCGCTCGGCCGTGGCGAGCATCCGGTTCCGGCCCCAGGCGCCCACCGAGTACAGGGCGAGGAAGAGGCAGATGTTGGCGAACAGCGTCTCGGTGATGCCGGAGTACTGGCCGACGACGAAGGTGACGGAGATGACGAGCGCGACGATCTCGGGGAGGCGCCGGCGGAACGCCAACGAGCCCGCCATCAGCACCGACCAGCCCAGCGCGAGCGGCCAGGGGGCGTGGCCCGTGTTGTAGGCACCGGCGTAGAGCATCGTGCTGCCGAAGGCCGCGACCGTGAGCACCGCGGCCACGATGGCATCGCGCCGGTAGCCGGCGCCGTCGGGGCGCGGGCGCATCCACTCGTCGGTGCGGCTCATGCTTCAACGCTACTCACGCCGGGGGTCCGTGCCATCCGTCGCGCGGCGGATGCAGGTGGGTCAGCCGGATCCGGCGCGGGAGGGTCAGGATCATCGGGCCGGCGACGGATGCTTCGCGCGGGTCAGAGACGGATGCGGGCGCCGTTCAGGTCGGCGGCCGGTCGCTGCCAGAGGCCCAGCACGGCGGTGGCGAGGGCGCTCACGTCGGTGAAGCCCGGAAAGGTCTTCTCGGGGGAGTCCGCGCGCATCCGCTCGTCGACCAGGGCCTTCACGACGAAGATCGTGGCGGCGGCCTGTGGGGGCGCGTCGTCGCTCGGAGCGGCGCGGCGGAAGCCGTCGGCGACCGAGCGCATCCACGATTCGGAGGCCGCCTTGGCCGCGGTGTAGCTGGCTCCGGATGCCGTGGGCGCCTCGACCGAGACCGAGGAGACGAACGCCACCCGGCCCGCCGGCGCCGCCAGAAGGGCCGGGTAGAACGCGCGGGTGGTGTTGCGCAGCGTGCGGAACGAGCGTTCCATCGCCTCCCAGCCCTCGTCGCTCTGGCCCGGGATGCCGGTGCCGCCGACCCAGCCGCCGACCAGATGCACGAGGCCGTCGACCCCGCGGCCGCCGTCTCCGAGCCGAGCGGCCAGGGCGTCGACCGCGGCACTGTCGGCGAGGTCGCACACCTCCGGCACGATGCCCGGCGCCTGGAGCTCGAGGGCGGCCAGGCGGCCGGCGTCCGAACCGACGGTCACCACCTCGGCACCGGCTGTGCGCAGGGCCGCGCAGACCGCCGTTCCGGAGGCGCTGGTCGCGCCCGCCACCACGATCCGGCGTCCGGCGACGCCGGGGGCGCCGGGGGAGTTCGCCCCTGCCGCCGCCGCATCCGTTCCGCCGCGGGCATCCACACCGCCCGCCCCCGCGCCGCCCGCCCCCGCATTGCCCGCCCCCGCGCCGCCGGCGCTCACGTCAGTCACGGCCGGTGATCCCGGCGGTGGACTCGATCACGGGGCGCATCTTCTTCTCCAGCGCCTCGTAGAACATCGAGAGCGGGAACTCGTCGTCGAGCACGGCGTCGGTGAGCCCGCGCGGCGGCCCGTCCAGCGGCAGCGCGTCGACTCCGCGGGCCCACACGCTCGCGGGGTTCGGCGTGACCGTGCTCGTCACCAGCGCGTAGGCGGCCAGCCAGTGCGCGGTCTTCGGGCGGTCGATCGAGCGCCAGTACAGCTCGTCGATGGCGTCGCTCAGCGCGAGCACGGCGTCCGCCACCTCGGGCCAGTCGATGCGCAGCTTGGTGTCGGTCCAGTGCAGCACGCCGCGCTGGTGCAGCCAGGCGAACAGCAGCTGACCGCCGAGGCCGTCGTAGTTGCGCACGCGCGATCCGGTGATCGCGAAGCGGAAGATGCGGTCGAACAGCACCGCGTACTGCACGAGCTTCGCGTGGTCGAGCAGCTCGGCGTCGGCCGGGGTGCGCTCCGGGTCGCTGCCGGGCGTGGCATCCGCCCCACCAGGAGCATCCGCCCCACCTGGAGCATCCGGGGTGCTCAGCCGGCGCTCGATGCGCACGGCCTCGCGGAACGCCGTGAGGTCGCAGCGCAGCTCTTCGAGCGAGTACAGGAAGTAGGGCATCCGCTGCTTGATCATGAACGGGTCGAACGGCAGGTCGCCGCGCATGTGCGTGCGGTCGTGGATGAGATCCCACATCACGAAGGTGCGCTCGGTGAGTTGCTGGCTCTCCAGCAGGCGCACCGCGTCGTCGGGCAACTCGAGGCGGGTGACGGATGCCGCCTCCCGCAGCACGCGGCGGAACCGCGCCGCCTCGCGGTCGGCGAAGATGGCGCCCCAGGTGTAGGCCGGGATGCTGGAGGTGGCCACCGACTCGGGGAACAGCACGGCGGAGTTGGTGTCGTAGCCGGCGGTGAAGTCGAGGAAGCGGATGGGCACGAAGAGCGCGTTCGAATAGTCGCCGGCCTCCAGGCCCGCGATGAAGTCGGGCCAGATGACCTCCACCAGCACCGCCTCGACGTGCCGGTCGGTGCTGCCGTTCTGGGTGTACATCGGGAACAGCACGAGGTGCTGCATCCCGTCGGCGCGGTGCGACTCGGGGTGGAAGGCCACGAGCGAGGCCAGGAAGTCGGGGATGCCGAAGTCGCCGTCGGCCCAGCGCGCGAGGTCGTCGCGCACGGCGTCGAGGTAGTCGCGGTCGTGCGGGAAGCGTGGGGCGAGGGCGCGGACGGCCGCGGCGATCGTGGCGACGTGCTCGCGGGCGGCCGGGTGGTCGACGGGGTCGGGAACCGAGCCGTCTTTCACCTGGAGGGGCTGGAGGGCGGCGACGGCGCCTTTGAGGGCGAGCCAGTGCGGCGACTCTTCCACGGCACCGGCGATCGCGGCAGCGTCTTCGACGACCTCGGGTTCTCCGATGATGGACTCGGCGCGGGCGGCGTGAGTGCTGGTGCGGGGGTGTGCGGACATGGTGGAACCTCCAATCGGTCGTCCCTTCCAGGCTAGGTGCAAGGGATTCGCGCTTCTTTGACCTGTGCGGTGTTCTCGTGCGTCTTGTCCCGATCCCCGCGCAGATTCCCGGCGCCCATTTGGCCCTAGCGCATCCGGCGGCCGGGGTGCATTGTTAATGAGCAAGTCTCACCTACCACGTTCGAAGGAGATCGATCATGCTTCATGCCCCACGCCGATCCGCCCCCGGGTTCCGCTCCCGTGCCGCGACGATCGCGACGGCCGCGGCCGTCGCAGCCGGTCTCGTGCTCGTCCCCTCCGCCGCGCACGCGGAGACCCCCACCGCCGCGAACGACGCCTATTCGGTGGGCGCCGATTCGGTCTTCACCACGGCCGCCGGTCTCGGCGTGCTGGCGAACGACCTCGGCCTCGACGTCTCGGCTCTCGTGCAGGTGCAGGGTGCCCCCGCGCACGGCACGCTCGGCACGATCGGAGCCGGAGGGGCCTTCACCTACACGCCCGCCGCCGGCTACCTGGGGGTCGATGTCTTCACCTACTGCATCGCCCTGCCCGTGATCGGCTGCGTGAGCGCGAACGCCACGGTCACGCTCACCGTCACCGGCACGGTCGAGCGCATCGGCGGTGCCGACCGCTACGCCGTCTCGGCCAACGTCTCGGCCGCGAAATTCGCGCCGAACGTGCCCGTCGTCTACATCGCGTCGGGCGAGGTGTTCCCGGATGCGCTCTCGGCCTCGGCGTCGGCCGGGGCGAAGGGCGGCCCGGTGCTGCTGGTCTCCAAGGGCGCGATCTCCGATGTCGTGGGTCTCGAGCTCACGCGGCTGAAGCCGCAGAAGATCGTCGTGATCGGCGGCCCGAACACCATCGACCCCTCCGTCGAGGCGGCGCTGCAGGGCTACGCACCCGCCGGCGCCGTCTCGCGCATCGGCGGCATCGACCGCTATGCCGTGTCCGCGGGCATCTCCCAAGCCACCTACAGCGGCGCGACCGATCCCGGAGTGCCGGTCGCCTACGTCGCGTCCGGCGAGGTGTTCCCGGATGCGCTGTCCGGTTCCGCCGCGGCCGGCCTCAGGGGCGGCCCCGTGCTGCTGGCGTCGAAGGACGTGCTCCCCGCGGTCGTGGCGGCCGAGCTGGCGCGCATCGCACCCGCCAAGATCGTGATGCTGGGCGGCACGAACAGCCTCGCGGCCACGGTCGAGACATCGCTGAAGGCGATCGCGCCGACCACGCGCATCGCGGGCGCCGACCGCTTCGACGTCTCGGCCGCCGTCTCGGCCAGCGCGTTCCCGGTTCCGGGCACGCGCACGGTGTACGTGGCCTCGGGGGCGGTGTTCCCGGATGCCCTCTCCGGCTCCGCTGCGGCGATCAAGGGTCAGTCCCCCGTGCTGCTGGTCACCAAGGATGCGATCCCGACCGTGGTCGGCACCGAACTCGACCGCATCGCCCCCACGCGCATCGTGGTGCTCGGCGGTGCCAACACGATCTCCGATGCCATGATCGAGCTGCTGCGGGCACACCTGCAGACCAAGCTCACGCGGTAGGCCGCGCCACCGCTCCGGCCGGGCCCGCGCGGCCCGGCCGGAGCTCCCGGGATCCCCCGGGTACCATGGAGCCGATGGAGAAGCAGACGGCGGCGCCGACCACGAGCAAGGCGGCCCGGCCCGACCACTTCCTCCCGCACCTGCAGGGCCTCCGCGCGATCGCCGTGCTGCTGGTGGTCGTCTACCACTTCTGGCCCGGCCGGCTCACCGGCGGCTACATCGGCGTGGACGTGTTCTTCGTGATCTCGGGCTTTCTGATCACGCAGCAGCTCACCCGCCAGCTCGAGCGCACCGACCGCATCGCGCTGCCGAGCTTCTACGCCAAGCGCGCCCGGCGACTCCTGCCGGCCGCGCTGGTCGTGCTGGTCTTCGCCAGCCTCGCGACGCTGTTCATCATGCCGCTCTCGGCGCTCACCGAGAACGTGCGCGAGATCCTCGCCTCCACCTTCTACGTCGAGAACTGGGTGCTGGCGGCCAACTCGGTCGACTACCTCGCCGCCGCCAACGAGGCCAGCCTCGTGCAGCACTACTGGTCGCTGTCGCTGGAGGAGCAGTTCTACCTCTTCTGGCCGGTGCTGCTGCTCGGGGCATCCGTCTTCGCCGTCCGTGTGCTGCGAAAGCGCAAGTGGGTCGGCCTGATCGCCGTGCTCGCGATCGTGGGCGTGGTGTCGTTCGTGCTGTCGATCGTGTTCACCGCCACCGACCCGGCCGCCGCCTACTTCGTGACCTACACCCGGGTGTGGGAGTTCGCGGTGGGCGGTGCTCTCGCGCTGCTGCCGCGGTTGCGGCCGGTGCGGGCCTGGCAATCGAACCTGCTCGGCTACGGCGGCATCGTCGTCGTGCTGGCCTGCGGCTACTTCTTCACCGCCTCGACGCCGTTCCCGGGCTACATGGCCGCCATCCCGGTGCTCGGTACCGCCGCCATCATCGTGGCGCACCACCGGGAGAAGCCGTGGGACGCGGGCCGGGTGCTGAGCGTGCGCCCGGTGAGCTTCGTCGGTGACATCTCGTACTCGCTCTACCTCTGGCACTGGCCGCTGATCGTGATCGCGCCCTACATCCCGGGCTGGGGGCTCTCCACGGCGCACCGCCTGGCGCTGTTCGCGTTCTGCTTCGTGATCGCCTGGCTCACCAAGCGCTTCATCGAAGACCCCGCGCGCCAGTGGCGCTTCTTCACCGTGCGCCGGCCCCGCACGACCCTGCTGGCTGTGGTCGCCGCGATGGCCGTCTCGACGCTGTTCGTCGGCACCGCCTGGGCCGTGCAGCAGCCCAAGTACGACGCCGAGGCGAGCCAGCTGGCCTCGACGCTCGCGGATCCGCCGGCCTGCTTCGGCGCCGCCTCCGGACCGACCGACGGGCTCGCACCGATCGACCCGCTCTGCGTGAACCCCGCGCTCGCCGGGGAGATCATCCCGAGTCCCGGGTTCGGCAACGCCGACCGCCCCGAGCATCCGGAGTGCCTGTCGACCCTGAACGACGCCAGTGTGCGCGACTGCGGGTTCGGCAGCGAGGAGGCGGATGCTCCGCAGATCGCGCTGATCGGCGACAGCCACGCCTACGCGCTGATGGATCCGTTCATCGCGATGGCCGAGCAGAACGGCTGGCACCTCACGACCTACCTCAAGGGCGGCTGCCCGTGGACGACCGCGCCGCTCGCCGCGCGCGACGCCTTCGCGGTGTCGTGCGACACCTGGCGCGCCTCGCTGACCGCCGAGCTCGCCGCGCACGAGCCCTTCGACGCCGTGTTCACCGCGGCGCTGACCGACCGGGACGTGCCGGGAACGCCCGACGACGAGGATGCCGCGGCCCAGGGCTACAGCGCGGCCTGGGCCCAGGTGCTCGACGCCGGGACCCCGATCGTGACGGTGGTCGACAACCCCGCGTGGGAGGACGACCCGAACAAGTGCCTGCGCATCTCGGACGCCGCCGACTGCACCGAGCCGCGCGCGGAGGGGCTCGCCGAGTCGGATCCGATCGCCCGCGCCGCCACGGCCGCCCAGGCGGAGGGTCTGGACGTGACGCTCCTCGACTTCAGCGACACCTACTGCACGGCCACCGAGTGCTCGGCGGTCGTCGGCGGCGCCAACGTGTACCGCGATCCCGACCACCTCACGCGCACCTTCGCGTTCACGCTGCAGCCGTTCCTGGAGCGGGCGATGAGCGCCGCTCTCACCCGATGACCCTGCGCGGCACGCCCGTGCTGCCGAGGGGGTGCGGATGCTCGGGGTGCTGATCGGGTTCGGCATCATCGGGTTCGTCATCCTGGTGGGGTACGTGGTGCAGCGCACCGGGCTCCTGCCTCCGGATGCGCGGCTGGTGCTGAACCGGGTGGCGTTCTTCGTGGCGACGCCGGCCCTGCTGTTCACGGTGCTGGCCCGCTCGCATCCCTCGGTGGTGTTCTCGGCGCCGATGCTGGTGACCCTGTGCTCGGTGGTGGTGTCGGTCGGGCTGTTCGTGCTGGTCTCGCGCATCTGGTTCCGGCGCGGGGTGGCCGACACCACGGTGGGCGCGGCGGCCTCGGCCTACGTCAACGCGAACAACATCGGGCTCCCGGTGGCCAGCTATGTGCTCGGCAACCCGCAGCTCGTGGTGCCGGTGCTGCTGCTGCAACTGGTGGTGCTGGCGCCGATCGTGCTGACGACGCTCGACATCTCGACGCACGGCAAGGCCTCCGTGGGGTCGATCCTGAGCCAGCCGTTGCGCAATCCGATGATCATCGCCTCCCTGACGGGGCTCGTGATCGCCCTGCTGGGCGTCACGGTGCCCGATCCGGTGATGGCGCCGTTCGAGCTGATCGGCGGTGCCGCGGTGCCGCTCGTGCTGCTGGCGTTCGGCATGTCGCTCGTGGGTCAGCGGCCCCTGCAGGCCGGGAGCGGACGGATCGACATCGTGGTGGCGACCGCGATCAAGCTCGCGGTGATGCCGCTCGTGGCGTACCTGCTGGCCCGCTTCGTGTTCGTGCTGCCGGCCGAGGACGTGTTCGGCGTGGTGGCGCTCGCGGCGCTGCCGACCGCCCAGAACATCTACAACTTCGCCTCGCGCTACCAGCGCGGCGTGGTGCTCGCGCGCGACACCGTGCTGCTCACCACGATCGGCTCGGTGCCCATCCTCGTGCTCATCGCCGCCCTCCTAGCGGTCTAACCCCCCCCCGCTCGCGAGGAGGGGGAGGGGTTCAGGGGAGGCGGTCGAGGGACTGGCGGGCGCGGGTGGCGGCGCGACGGGCGGCGTCGGAGGCGCGCACGGCGGCCTGACGCTCACGGCGCAGGGCGGCTCCGGCGGTCTTGGCCTCGGTGACCGCGTCCTGCAGCTCGTCGAGCTCGCGGCGGAGGCGGCGCAGGTCGCCCGTGAGGCGCTCGTGGTCGTCGTGGTTGTCCCGGATGCGCGCCTCGAGGCCGGCGAGCTCGGCCGCGGCGGCGTCGGCCTGCTGCTGAGCGTCCTCGGCCTCGCGCCGGGCCGCTTCGCGCGCGCGTTCCCGCTCCTGCTCGCGTTCCCGGGCCCGCTCCCGGGCTCGGTCGTCGGCGCCCGGCCGGGTGGGTGCCGACGTCGATCCCGCGCCCCGTTTCGTGCGGCTTCGGTCGGCCGATCCGGAGCTCCCGTCGGTGTCGCCCGCGCCGGAGCCGTCGGAGCCGCCGGAGCCGAGCGGCGGCAGGGCGGCGACGGCGATCGCCATCGAGCCGGCCAGTTCCGCCGGGTCGATACCGTCGGCCGCCAGGGTGCGCACGAGCAGTCCGCTGCGCACGGCGGCGGCGGCCGAGGGGTCGGAGACCGCGGCCTGGAAGGTGGTCTGCACCGCGGTCGCGGCGGCTTCGGAGACGGCCACCTCCACCTCGTCGCCCACCTCCCGGGCGGCCCGCGCGATGCCGGACAGGAGTCGTTGCCGTTCGCGGCCGAGGGTCTGCAGTGCCTCGCGGTCGAGGTCGGCGGTGGCCTCGCGCATCCGCTCGCCGAGGTGCAGCAGGGCGTCCACCTCGTCGGGGCGTTCGCGCACCAGGGCGTTCACGGCCCACGCCGCCACCGTGGGTTTGCGCAGGCTCCGGATGCGCGTGGCCAGCGTGCGATCACCCTGATCGAGGGCGGCGGCCGCCTCCGCACCGCGTGCGTCGAGGAATTCGGCCGGGGTCACCCCGTACAGGGCTCTCGCCACGTCGCCGAGCGATCGCATCCGCACCCTCCGTCCACGGGCCACCGCCCATCACCCGCCGTGCCACGAGCCTACGACGACCGGGCGCGCGACCGCCGGTCCGGGCCGCCGGCGCAGGCACCCGGCGCTGGCCGCCGACTCAGGGCACCGCCGGTGGCGAGGCGGGACGTCGCGGTGGGGCGATCGTGGTACCAAGGTCTCATGAGCCACGCCGATCCCGCGCCGCAGTCCGATCGCATCGACATCGCCCCGGGCGACGGGCGCGACGAGACCGAGAACGAGCGCCTCGACCGCAACTGGAACGAGCTGCTGCAGGAGCTGCGGGTGATCCAGACCGGAACGCAGATCCTCACCGGATTCCTGCTCGCCGCGGTGTTCCAGTCCCGCTTCGACCAGCTCGACGACTACCAGCACACGGTGTACCTCTGCCTCGTGGTGGCGTCGATCCTCACCACCGTCTTCGGTCTGGCGCCGGTGAGCCTGCACCGGGCGCTGTTCCGCAAACGGGCGAAGGCGCAGGTGGTGCGGGTGACCGACACCATCCTGGCCGCCACGATGGTGGGCGTTGCCCTCACCCTCGCCGGAACCGCGCTGCTGATCTTCGACTTCGTGCTGGGGCGCACCGGCGGGATCGTGGTGGGCGCGGTCATCCTGGTGGCCGTCGTGGCGCTGTGGGTGGTGCTGCCGAGGGTCGTGCGCGGTAGCCGGGTGTCAGCGGAACAGCCGCAGGACTAGGTCTTCCCAGCCGTCGGCGAAGCGTTCGATGCGGGACCCGGTGGCGAATCCCGGCGGCATCAGCAGGATGCCCTCGAGTACCGACAGCAGGTTGAAGGCCAGCACGCGCAGGTCGCCGGTGGCACCGGCCTCGCGCAGCAGCGTGACGAGGTGCAGCTCGACCACCTTGCGGGCCGGCACCTCGAAGTGGCGCTCGGTGGTCACCTCGGCCGCTCGCAGCAGCGCGCCCTGCTGCCAGAGCGTGTCGATGCGCGCGCGCCCGAACGCGACCAGCCGATCGAGCGCCGGGGCACCCGGGCCGAGCGGGGGCGGGCCGCTGAGGAAGTGGCCCTGGAAGTCGCGCTCCACGTCGTCGAGCAGCGTCTGGCAGAGCCCCGCCCGGGAGCCGAAGCGCCGGAAGACGGTGCCCTTGCCGACTCCGGCCTCGGCGGCCAGGCGATCCATCGTGAGCCCCTCGACGCCGTCGAGGTCGATGATCCGCCGCGCGGTCTCGATCAGCTTCGCCCGGTTGCGGGCCGCATCCGAACGCTCGGTCGCTTGCGGGCCGACCGTGGGATGGAGGGGCAGAGCCCCCAGCGGATCCATGCGTGGACTGTAGCACGGGAATAAACGGACCACAGTCCGGTTGAACCAGCTGAACACTGCCTCCACCGGGCCTCCGGTGGGCCACCCGTACACAGGAGAAACATGACCGAGAAGACCGTGCTCGTGCTCGTCGGCAGCCTTCGCGCCGCCTCGACCAACCGCCAGCTCGCCGAGGCCGCCGTGGCGCTCGCACCCACCGGAACCGCGTTCGAGCTGTTCGAGGGCCACCACGCGCTGCCCCTCTACAACGAAGACGTCGACGTCGAGGGCCAGCTGCCCGAGAGCGTCGTGGCCTACCGTCAGGCGATCGCCGACGCCGACGCCGTGCTGGTCGTCACCCCCGAGCACAACGGCACCATCCCGGCCAACCTCAAGAACGCCATCGACTGGTCGTCGCGCCCGTACGGCTCGAGCTCGATCTCCGGCAAGCCCGTCGCCGTGATCGGCACCGCGTTCGCGCAGTTCGGCGGCGTCTGGGCCCAGGACGAGGCGCGCAAGTCGTTCGGCATCGCCGGCGCCCGCGTGATCGACGCCACCACACTGGCCGTGCCGAACTCGGTCGTGCGCTTCGCCGAGACGCACCCGAAGGACGACGCCGAGATCGTCGAGCAGCTCTCTGCGTTCATCACGGAGTTCCTCGGCAAGCTCGAGGACGAGAACGAGTCCGAAGCCGCCTGATCGGTTCAGACTTGACGAAATAACGAGGACCGACGCCGTATAGGGCGTCGGTCCTCGTTATTTCTGCAGTTTCGAACCGTGCGGGCCCGGGCAGCTCTGGCTCGGGTGGGTCGGGCTCGGGTGGGTCGGGCCCGGGCAGCTCTGGCTCGGGCGGGTCGGGCTCAGACGGCGTCGGGCGACGGCGCCGAGGCGTCGGGAGCACCCGCTGCCGACTCGCCGGACTGCTGCTTCGCCACGGCGTCGGCGTAGTCCTTCTTCACCGTCTCCATGTCGAGCGCACGCACCTGGGCGATGATGTCGTCGAGCACCGTGCCCGGAAGGGCTCCGGGCTGCGCGAAGATCGGGATGCCGTCGCGGTAGCCGACGAGCGTCGGGATCGACGTGATGCCGTAGGAGGCGGCCAGCTGCTGCTGGTCTTCGGTGTCGACCTTGGCGAAGGTGATGTCGCCGTTCGCGTCGGACGCCTTCTCGAACACCGGGGCGAACTGCTTGCACGGTCCGCACCAGTCCGCCCAGAAGTCGATCAGCACGATGCCGTCGGCGACGGTCTCGTCGTGGTTGTCAAGGGTGAGAGTCTTCGTGGCCATGCACACCATTAACGCCACAGACGCCCAGAGATTCCCAGTGCCCCGCAGATGAGCCGCACGGCAGGGCTCAGCTGACGTGCACCTCGGGCCGGTGCGTGCGGTCGCGTTCGGCACGCCGCAGCACCTCGCGCGTGACCGGCGCCACCTCGCCGGTGCCGGTGACCAGGAACTTGAACATGTTCGAGATGGGCGAGCCCTCGGTCCACTCGAAGTAGATGTTCGGCACCACGCCCGTGAGGTCGCGGATCTCCAGCAGCGTGGCGGCGATCGTGTTCGGGATGTTGCCGCTGGTGACCTTGAGCACCCGGAAGCCGTGCAGCACCTCGCCGCGCACCAGAAGGTCTTCTTCGAAGTCGGAGGAGTCGGAGGGGTAGACCTCGAGGAAGATCACCGGGGAGCGCTGCGGGATGCCGCTGTCGCGCCGCTCCTCGCGGATCTTCTGCCGGTACTCCTCGGCCGAGCCGTCGTCGGGCTCGTTGGCGATGATGCGGATCGAGTCGTACTCCTCCGCATCGGTGAGCACGAAGTCGATCGCGTTCGCATCCAGCGACACCGAGGTGGCGCGCAGCTGGAACGAGCGCTGCACCCGCGACACGATCGACACCACGATGATCGCGATGATGAACAGGGCCGCGATCCGCACACCGTCGGGCCGCTCGAAGATGTTCGCCACGGTCGTGTAGAGGAACACCACCGCGATCACGGCGAAGCCGATCGTGGCCGCCCGCTGCTTCTTGCGCAGGGCCGACAGCGTGACGGCGACGGATGCCGAGGTGATGAGCACCAGCACGCCGGTGGCGTAGGCGCCGGCCTGCGCATCCACGTTCGCCCGGAAGACGAGCGTGATGAGCACGGCGATGCCCGTGAACACGAGCACCAGCGGCCGCACCGCGCCGGCCCAGTGCGGTGCCATGCCGTACCGCGGCAGGTACCGCGGCACGAGGTTGAGCAGCCCGGCCAGGGCGGAGGCGCCGGCGAACCACAGGATGGCGATGGTGGCGATGTCGTAGGCCGTGCCGAATCCGTCGCCCAGGAACTGGTGGGCGAGGTACGCCAGGGCTCGGCCGTTGGCCGGACCGCCGGCCTCGAAGTCCTTCTGCGGGATGAGCAGGGTGGTGACGATGCTCGAGCTGATCAGGAAGGTGGACATGATGATCGCCGAGACCGTGAGCAGCCGCTTGGCGCCCTTGATACGCCCCAGCGGCTTGGCGGGGGTGTCGGCGACGCCGGGCGTACCGCTCGCGCCGCGCCTGGTGCGCCCGCTGCTGATCTGCGGCATGACGGCCACGCCCGTCTCGAACCCGGAGAGACCGAGCGCGAGCTTGGGGAACGCGATCAGCGCGATGCCCACCATCACGAGCGGGTTGCCGTGCTCGGCGGTGAGCGCCTTCCACCAGTCGTCGACCACCACGGTGTTCTCGAAGACGTGCCCGATCGAGACGATCACCACGATCGCGTTCAGCACGAGGAACACCGCCACCAGAACCACGGCGATGTTGATGGCCTCCTTGAACCCGCGCAGGAACACCACCGACAGCGCCGCGATCAGCACCAGCGTGATGATCACCTGCTGCCCCTCGAACCAGTCGGGGGCGAAGGGGTTCTCGATGGCGTGCGCCGTGGCATCCGCCGCCGACAGCGTGATGGTGATCATGAAGTCGGTCGCCGCGAAGCCGAGCAGCACCAGCACCACGAGCTTGCCGCCCCACCAGGGCAGCAGCCGCTCGAGCATGGCGATCGAACCCTCGCCGCGGAAGCTCTCGCGCGCCACCCGGCGGTACACCGGCAACGCACCGAACAGCGTGAGCAGCACGAGCACCACCGTGGCGAACGGCGACAGCAGCCCGGCCGCGAGCGCGGCGATGGCCGGCTGATAGCCCAGGGTCGAGAAGTAGTCGACGCCGGTGAGGCACATCACCCGCCACCACGAGTGCGTCTTCTCGGTCTTGACGGCGCCGGGCCCCGGATGCCGGCCCGTGCGATCGACCAGCCCATCCGTCAACCAGACCCGCAGTCGTGACCGCGCCTCGGGCTCAGGATGCGCGGGTTCGCCCGGGGTGAGCGGCGAGCCGGCGCCGACGGTGGGAGAGGACATGCGTCAATCTATACACGCATCCGGCGACGCCGAGACGACGGCGGTGACGCTGTGGAGAACTCTGCGTTCAGAGCCCGCCTGTGGAGGAGCCTCAGCCGAAGATCATCGGGCGGTCGTCGTCGTCTTCGCCGGCCGCGTCGTCGAGGTCGACGACCACCGGGACGTGGTCGGAGGGCGCATCGCCCTTGCGCTCGTTGCGGTCGATCCGCGCCGCCGAGACCCGCTCGGCGAAGGTCTGCGAGCCCATCACGAAGTCGATCCGCATGCCCTCGTTGCGCGGGAAGCGCAGCTGCTTGTAGTCCCAATAGGTGTAGCCCTCCGGCACCAGCGGGCGGACGACATCCTGGAGCCCGATCGCCTCGAAGGCGCGGAAGGCGTCGCGCTCGGGCTCGGAGACGTGGGTGGAGCCCTCGAAGAGTGCGCGGTCCCACACGTCGGTGTCGAGCGGGGCCACGTTCCAGTCGCCCATCAGCGCGAGCGGCTGCTCCGGATGCGCGGCGAGCCAGCCCTCGGTCTGCGCGGCGAGCTCTTTCAGCCAGGTCAGCTTGTAGGCGTAGTGCGGGTTGTCGAGCTCACGGCCGTTGGGCACGTAAAGGCTCCACAGACGCACACCCTCCACGGTGACGCCGAGGGCGCGGGCCTCCAGCGGCAGCGATCCGTCGTCGAGTGCCTTGCCGAAGCCGGGCATGCCCGTGAAGGTGTTCTCGACGTCGTGCATCGGCAGCCGGCTCGCGAAGGCCACGCCGTTCCATTGGTTGAGGCCGTGCAGCACCACCTCGTAACCCGCCTCGTGGAAGGCCTCGTAGGGGAACTGCGACTCCTTGCACTTGATCTCCTGCATGCCGAGCACGTCGACGTCTTCGCGCACCAGCCAGTCGGTGACGCGCCCCACTCGGGCTCGGATGGAGTTCACGTTCCAGGTGGCAACACGCATGCCTCCACGGTACCGGGCGCGTCGCTAGGCTGTGGCCATGGATCGAGGGCCGCGCGACGAGGCCCGGGACCGGATCGGCGAGCGACTGGGCGAGAGACTGGGCGACCGCGTGGGCGATCGACTGGGCGAGCCGCTCGCGAGGATCACCACCCTCACGCAGAACACCCTCGCGCTGTTCCCGAGCCGGGTGTGGCGGCGGTTCCTGGCCGGCAACGGCTTCCTGCTCTCCTCCGGTATGAGCTATCAGGCACTGTTCGCCGTGTTCGCCTCGGTGTACATCGTGTTCGCGGTGGCCGGCATCTGGCTGGTCGGCTCGCCCGAGACGATGGACGCGATGGTGCAGGTGATCAACACCTACGTGCCCGGCCTGATCGGCACGAGCGGCGTCATCCACCCCGACGACCTGCAGCGGATCGCCCAATCGAGCACCTCCCTGCTGGGGGTGACGGGCGTCGCGGCGCTCGCGGTGCTGATCTGGACGGCGATCGGCTGGATCACCTACTCCCGGATGGCCGTGCGCGCGATCTTCGGGATGCCCAAGGACCGCCGCTCGTACGTGCTGCTGAAGGCCCGTGACTTCGTGGTGGCGCTCGTGCTGGGCGTCGCGCTGTTCGTGGCGGCCGCGCTCAGCGTGGCCAGCACCGCGGCGCTGAACTGGCTGTTCGACCTCTTTCCCGAGACGCTGCGGGGGCTGTCGACCACGCTCGTCGTGGTGGTGGGGCTCGCCGTGGTGTACCTGATCGACACGATCGCGCTGCTGGTGCTGTTCCGCTTTCTCGCGGGCGCCCGGCTCACCGTGCGGCGGATGGCCGCCGGAACGTTGATCGGCGGCGGCGGGCTGCTCGGCCTGCAGCTGCTCGGCAGCGGGCTGCTGGGCGGGGCGTCGCGCAACCCCCTGCTGTCGACGTTCGTGGTGTTCATCGCGCTGCTGCTGTGGTTCCGGCTGACGAGCGTGGTGACGCTGGTGGCCGCGTCGTGGATCGCGGTGGCCGCCGAAGACCGCAAGGAGGCTCTTTACGAGCCGACCGCCGCCGAACGCGCGGCGCTCGAGCACGACGCCCTGGTGCTCGCCGCCGGGGTGCGGCTGCGCGAGGCCGAAGGCGAGCTCGCGGAGGCCGCCTGGTGGCGGCGCCCGGGCGCGCGCTGGCGGCGCGACGCGGCGCGCGCCGAGCTCGACGCCCTCACCTCCGCCGGGCTCGACCCCACGCCCTGACCGCTCGGCGCCGCTCGGTCCCAGGTGCCTCCCTTCGGCGAGAGTGCCGATGGGAGAGGATGGAGGGATGGAGAACACGGGCGGCATTCGGATCGGGATCACGGGCGCGAGCGGCGGCATCGGCGGACGCGTGGCGCGGCTGCTCGAGGCGGCCGGAGCCGGGCCGAGACTGCGGCTGATCGTGCGCGACGCCGCCCGGGCGCCGCAGATCGCGGGGGCCGAGGTCGCCGTGGCCACCTACTCCGACGGGCCGGCCGCGCGCGCCGCGCTCGAGGGCGTCGACGTGCTGCTGATGGTCTCGGCAGCGGAGAACGCCGACCGGCTCGCCGAGCACCGGAGCGTCGTCGAGGCGGCCCGGGCATCCGGAGTCGGCCACGTGGTCTACACCTCGTTCTTCGGGGCGGCCCCGAATGCCACGTTCACCCTCGCCCGCGACCACTTCGTGACCGAGAACCTGATCCGCGACGCGGGCCTCGCCCACACCTTCCTGCGCGACAACCTCTACACCGACTTCCTCCCGCTCCTCGCGGGTGAGGACGGCGTCATCCGCGGCCCCGCCGGTTCGGGCCGGGTGGCCTCGGTCACTCGCGACGACGTGGCCGAGTGCGCCGTGACGGCCCTCCTGGCTCCGGAAGCGCACGCCGGCGGCACCTACGAGCTGACGGGCCCCGAGGCGCTCACCCTCGCCGAGGTGGCCGCCGTGCTGAACGAGGAGCGGGGGGCCGCGCAAGCCGGGAATCCGGATGCCGCAGCCGGCTCCGCGACGCCCGTCACCTTCCACGACGAGTCGCTCGACGAGGCCTACGCCTCCCGCGCGGTGTACGGCGCCCCCGACTGGCAGCTCGACGCCTGGGTGAGCACCTACACCGCCATCGCCGCGGGCGAGCTGGCCCGCGTCACCGACGACGTGCGCCGCCTCACCGGCCACGCGCCGCGGTCGCTCCGCGACTTCCTGCGGGCAAAATCAGGCGCCTGAACGGCTCGCGCTGGCCCAGACCATCCGCCCGGTGTCGCCCGGATTCCGGCGAAGACGCGCCGCACTAAACTGGGGGCGTGACCGACGCGCGCAGCCAACTCATCGAGTACATCAAGTCCGACGCCGTGTTCCACGGCGACTTCACGCTCACCAGCGGCAAGCAGGCGAGCTACTACGTCGACCTGCGCAAGGTCTCGCTCGACCACCGCGTCGCCCCGCTGATCGGCCAGGTCATGCTCGACCTGATCGCCGGCATCAAAGACGTCGACGCCGTCGGCGGCCTCACCATGGGCGCCGACCCGATCGCCTCGGCCGTGCTGCACCAGGGCGCCGCGCGCGGGCTCGCCTACGACGCCTTCGTGGTGCGCAAGGAGCCGAAAGACCACGGTCGCGGCCGCCAGGTCGAGGGTCCGGATGTCGCGGGCAAGCGCGTCATCGTGCTCGAAGACACCTCCACCACCGGCGGCTCACCGCTGGCCGCGATCGCCGCGCTCGAGAAGGCGGGCGCCATCATCGCGGGCGTCGCCGTGGTGGTCGACCGCAACACCGGTGCGGGCGCGCGGATCGAAGAGGCCGGCTACCCCTACCACTACGCGATCGGGCTGGCGGACCTCGGTCTGGAATGACCGTGACCGGCCCCGCGAGCGACGCGACGGGTGACCCGGCCGAGCCGGGCGGCCCGGTTGCTGCCGGTGCCCTCGGTGCCGTGACGCCCGGCGCCGCGGATTCGCCCCGCGAGGCCGGAGCCGCTGCCGGTCGTGGGCGCTCAGGCGGTCCGGGGCGCGGAGGCCTGCCGACGCGGTTGATCCTGATCGCCGCCGGCGTGCTGGTGCTCGCGCTCGTCGTGGCGCTGTTCTTCACGGGTCTGCGGGTCGGCGAGAACACCGCGAGCGACGGATCGGCGCACGCCCCGGCCGACGCAGCCCTCACGTCCCCCGGGGCATCCGCGTCCTCGACGCCGACTCCGGCGGCCACGCTCACGCCGGCTCCCGCTCCCACGGAAGCCCCCGCCGCCGATGCCGCCGCCCCGCCCGGGCCCCTCGCCCCGGGCGTGCACGCCTGGGACGCCCTGCACGGCGGCGAGTGCCTCACCGGCTACAGCTCGCCGTGGGTCGAGGAGTTCACGGTCGTCGACTGCGCCGAGGCGCACACCGCCCAGCTGGTGTCGACCGGCCTCTTTCCCGAAGACGCCGCCGCCGCGTACCCCGGCGAGGCCGAGCTCACCTCCCGCCTGAACCTGCTCTGCACCGCCCCGGCGGCGCTCGACTACGCCGCCGGCGAGGCCTTCGCCGACCTGCAGTGGCAGGCCTCGTACCCGGCCGACGAGGCCGAGTGGGCGGCAGGTGCCCGCGGCTACTCCTGCTTCTTCACCCGCAGCTCGGGCGAGCCGCTCACAGGCTCGCTCGCCGCCGTCCCGGCCGGGTGAGAATTCCTCCGCACCGTCGCCGGTGCGGGTTAGAGTGAGGTCCCATGCGCAGCGCAGTCGTCTCCATCCGAACCGCCGTCCGCGGCACCGCCGTGGCGCTCGCCGCGGTGCTGGCCGCAGCGGCACTCCTGGCCGGTGCCTCGAGCGCCTCTGCGCTCACTGCAGCGTCCGCCGTTCCTGCCGTCGCGGCGGCCCCCGGCGACGTCAACGACTTCCGCTTCGCCTCCTTCGACGCGCAGTACGCGCTCGGCATCGACGACACCGGCCACTCCACGCTCCAGACCGTCGAGACCTTCGTGGCGGTCTTCCCCGACACCGACCAGAACCGCGGCATCCAGCGCGCCATCCCGCTGCGCTACCAGGGGCATCCCACCGGTCTCACGCTGGATTCGGTGACGGATGCGGCGGGCACGCCCCGCGAGTACGACTCCGAGACCGACGACGAGAACCTCGTGGTCACCATCGCGGGCGACGACTACGTGCACGGCGAGCAGACCTACGTGCTGCGCTATCACCAGGTCGACGTCACGGCCTACTTCGAGAACACCGACGACGACGAGTTCTATTGGGACACCAACGGAACCCTCTGGCAGCAGCCCTTCGCCGTGCACACCACCACGACCACGGTGGCCCCGGAGCTGGTCGGCGCACTCACCGGCAGCACCGGATGCTTCGTCGGCCCCGAGGGGTCGGGTGATCCGTGCACGATCACCGAGGGTGATCCGGCCGATGCGGTCGATGGCGCCGCCCCCGGCTCGGCGGTCTTCACGACCCGCAACGAGAACCTCGATCCGGGCGACAACGTCACCATCGGCATCGCCTTCGAGCCGCACACCTTCGCCGAGCGCGACACCTCCTACCTCGCCGGCGGCTCGAGCTGGGCGCAGCTCGTGGCGACGATCCTCGCCGCCCTCACGGCCGTACTGGCCCTGATCTACCGCTTCACGGGCCTTCGCGACGCCCCGGGCCGCCCCGTCGTCGTGCCCGAGTACACCCCGCCGCCCGGTGCCGATCTGCTGATCGCCGCCGCGGTGATGAAGAAGACGCCCCGTGCGGCCGCGGCCTCCTTCGTCGACTTCGCCGTGCGCCACAACACGCAGATCGTGGAGCAGACCGAGCAGGGCATCTTCTCCGAGAAGCAGACCTACTGGCTGCGGCTGCTCACCGCCCAGGGCCTGAACCCGAGCGAGCTCGAACTGGCCCGCGCGCTCTTCGGGCCCGAGCTCACGCCGGGCGCCTGGCGCGAGCTGAAGAAGAACGACACCGGGCTCGCGAAGCAGATCGCGAGCATCCTGCAGTCCACCCGAAAGCGCTCGCTGAGCGAGGGCTACTTCCGGTCGGGGCTGCGCTGGCAGGGCTCGGTGCTGCTCGTGCTCGGCATCCTGTTCGCGGGAGTGGCGGTCGTGACCGGATTCGCCTCGCTCGACGCCGACCTCGGCGGCGGTCTGCCCTTCGCCTTCGGCTTCGTCGCCGTGGCGGCCCTGGTGGTCGTCGGCGTGGGTGCGTTCCGGTCGCCGCTCACCGCGAAGGGCGCCGAGCTGCGCGACTACATCGAGGGCATCCGGATGTACATCGAATGGGCCGAGGAAGACCGGTTCCGGATGCTGCAGAGCCCCGAGGGGGCGCTTCGCACGGGAGTGAACGCGCCCGACTGGGGCCAGGTGGTGAAGCTCTACGAGAAGCTGTTGCCCTATGCGGTGCTGCTCGACCTCGAGTCGGAGTGGGCGAAGGTGCTGGGCACCTACTACGAGAGCCTCGGCAACCAGCCCGACTGGTACGGCGGCAACTCGGGCGCCTTCAACGCGGCGCTGTTCGCCTCGAGCATCGGCTCGATGTCGTCGGCCGCCTCGACGGCGTACTCCGGCAGCTCGTCGAGCAGTTCAGGCGGTTTCTCCGGAGGCGGCGGCGGCTTCTCGGGCGGTGGCGGTGGAGGTGGTGGCGGCGGAGGCGTCTGAGCGACGCCCCCGCCTCTGACACCATCCGGCGTCAGTACTGCGCGGCGGCCCCGATGAGGGCGAGGCCCGCGGCGGCGATCCAGAAGAAGGCCACCAGCAGCCAGCCGGCCAGGGTGACGTAGCCGAGGATCAGGCCGGCGAGGGTGAGCCCGCGGCCCTCCTCGCCCGTCCGCTTGATCTGGCCGAGCGCGATGTGGCCGGTGATCACGGGCACCAGGCCGAAGCCGAGCACACCGAGCACGAGCGTGATGATGCCGAGCGTGTTGGTCTTGGTCTGCGCGGGGTACACGTGGGGCGCAGGGCCGGCGGGGATCGGGGGAACCTCCGAGGCTGCCGCCGGGGCGGGAGGCGCCGCGGGGGCGGTGAGGGTCGGGGTGGTCGTGGTCTCTGGGGTGATGGTGTCGTTCGTCATGCTTCAACGCTACGGAGCAGCCGACACACCCGGATCAGACCACAGGCTGATCCGGGTGGTACCGCGGGATGAAGCTCAGTCGGAGAACGCGTTGGCGCAGGTCTGCTCGGCCGCGGTCTGGCCCTTCAGGCCCTCGACCACGTCGGGAGTCGCCGTGCTGTCGGTCGGGGCGTCCGTCGCATCCGGGATCTGCGAGGCGCTCGGATCGGGCTCGGCCGTGGCGACCGGGGCCTCGGGGTCGGCCACGATGGTCGATCCGGTGCCCGTCGCGTCTTCGCCCAGCGTGAACGGCTGGTCGGCCTGCAGGCGGCTGAACAGCTCGTCGGCCAGTGACTGCACCGGCACCACCTTGTTCGGGAACTCCTCCGACGAGCCGGAGGGGTACTGCACGAACACGATGTTGTTCAGGTCGACGTCTTTGAGCGTGAGTGCGAGCGACACCATCGAGTCCAGCCCGGAGAGCGACGTGGAGAGCTGGATGTTCTGCGAGGCGGCCTGGGCCAGCCCGTAGAGCTTGGTGAGGTCAGTGAGCGTGTTGGCGCTCTTCAGCGTGCGCACCATCGACGAGAGGTACTGCTGCTGCGAGGCGATGCGCGAGAGGTCGCTGCCGTCGCCCACTCCGTGCCGGTTGCGCAGGAACGCGAGCGCCATCTGGCCCTCGATCACGGTGGTGCCGGCGGGGAGGTCGAGGCCGGAGTCGGCGTCGAAGATCGGCTCGACGAGACACACGGGCACACCGCCGACGGCATTCGTCATCTCGATGACCCCGTTGAACGAGGTGGCGGCCGCGTAGTTGATGTCGAGCCCGGTGAGGTTCTCGATGGTGGAGTTCACGCAGGCGAGCCCGCCACGGCCGAAGGCGTCGTTCAGCGGCTGGGCGCTCATGGCGTCGAAGACCTCACCCGTGTTGGGGTCGGTGCACTCCGGATGCGCGATCACGAGGTCACGCGGAAAGCTCACCACGACCGCGTTCTTGTGGTCGGCGGAGACGTGCAACAGGATGTTGACGTCGTTGAGCGTCGCATCCCGCTCGCCGAAGCTGTCGCCCTGGTTCGGGTCGTTGTCGGTGCCGACCACCAGCAGGTTGAACCCGCCCTCGAAGGCGCCGAGCACCGGTGGTGCCGGGGGAGCTTCGCCGCCGCCGGAGATGTCGACCGCGTTGGCCGAGACCTGCTGCGCGATGCTGTTCACGGCGTAGGCCGTGACGGCTCCGGCACTCACGAGAGCTACGGCCACCACCACGGCGAGGGCCTTGAGAACGGCCGAGACCGGGCCGGAGGTGTGCAGGCGTCCGTGCCGGACGGAGCCGGAGGACTGCCGGTTCGGGCGTCGGTCGGTTTCGTTCACAGGCGTCTCTTTCGTGCAGGAGCGGGCGGATGTCCGCTTCGCCGGTCGATACTAGCCGACGGATCAGGCAGGTGACCGGGCATTCTCTCAGGCTGGGCCGAGAGCCGAACGCGCCGCGGCCTTGCGATCAGCCCGCTGCGGACCGGGCAGTCCGCCGGGCGGCAGCGCGGCCGACTGGCAGGAATTCGATGCACCAAGGCACTCCGGCCACTGGTGTCAGAATATCGGCGTTCGTAGCGTTACAGCCATGACTCTCTTCCTCATCGTCCTCGCCCTGCTCGCCGTGGCGGCCGTCTCGGCCACCGTCGTCCAGATCGCTCGCGACGGCTACGGCCGATCAGGCTCCGTGATCGGGCCCGGATCCGACCTCCGGTACGAGGACGGTTCGCAGGCCCACACCGTTCCGGAGGTCTTCGAGCGCGTTGCCGGCCTCGGAGACCGGACGCGTCTGGCCGATCAGCTGGTCCAGCGGCAAGCGACCCGCGGTGTACAGGGCGGCGTAGCGCGGGATGTCGACGCGAGCGACGCTCGAGCCGTAGTTGCAGCCGAGGATACGGAGCCCGCGGTCGGCCAGGGTGAAGGGGTCGATGCTCGCGCGGGCGCCGATCGCGGTCATGCCCACGAGAACCGCGGCGCCGCCCGGGACGAGCATCGCCGGGAGGGACTCGATCGTCGGCACGCGCCCGATGGCCTCGAACGCGAAATCGACGCCGCCGAACCGATCGGTGATCGTCTGCACCGGATCGGCCAGGTCGGCGCGGATCAGGGTGGTCGCTCCGAGCCGCTCGGCCACGGCGAGCTTCTCGGCCGAGACGTCGATCGCGATGATCTCGCCCGCGCCGGCCAGGGCCAGGCCCATGATGATCGAGAGACCGACTCCGCCGCAGCCGACGACGGCCGCCGACTCGCCGGCACGCACCCCGGCCGTGTTCAGCACGGCGCCGATGCCGGTGGTGACCGAGCAGCCGAGCAGCGCTCCGACGGAGAACGGCAGGTCAGCGGGCACGACGACCACGGCGGATTCCGGAACGACGATGCGATCAGTGAAGGTTCCGAGCCCGAGATAGGGCCAGACCGGGCGGCCCTTTTCGTCGGCGAAGGCGGTCGTGCCGCCCGGGAGCGTGTTCTCGAGGGCCGTGGTGCCGGTGCAGAGCCAGGCTCGACCGGCGGCGCAGTTGCGGCATCGGCCGCAGGGAGCGAACCAGCTCAGCACGACATGATCACCGATCGCGAGCTCGCTCACGTCGTCGCCGAGCTCGACGACGACGCCCGAGGCTTCGTGTCCGAGCACCAGCGGCCGATCGCTCGGCCAGTCGCCGTTCACGACGTGCAGATCCGAGTGGCAGACGCCACTGGCGCGGATCTCGACCGCGACCTGTCCACGGCCGGGTGACCCGACGGTCACGTCTTCCACGCCGAGGCCGGTCTCGGCCCGGAAGACGACGGCCGGCTGCGTTCCGGTGCGGGTCATCCCTGCTCCTTGATGGTGGTGGGTGCCGAGGCGGGAGGCCCGGCGGGGGTGGAGGTGAGCGGCAAGGCCCGATGGGGCTTGGCCACGAGCAGGTAGACGAGCCCCACGACCATGAGGGCCGAGAACACGATCACGACGGCCCAGACCGTGATGACGGGCGCGCCGGGTGCAGCGAACTCCGCGCGGGGCCACGCGACGTTGACCGCTTCGAACGCCAGCCAGAGAACGGCCAGGATGTTGATCGCCAGGCCCAGCGCGCCGAGCCGGAAGGCCCCGGCCGCCGGCTTCCACCGCCCGGTCAGGCGGGCCACCAGTGCGGTGACCGCGACGATCAGGAACACGATGTAGAACCCGCCGGAACCGAAGGTGATGAGCGTTCCGACCGCGTCGCCGTTCAGGCCGAGCAGCAGCCCGACCGCACCCAGGACGCCCGTCACGATGAGGGCGATCCAAGGCACCTGGTGCCGGTTCACGCGGGTCAGCGCACGCGAGAACGGCAGCTGACCTTCGCGCGCGACGGCGAAGATGGCGCGGCCGACATAGGTCTGGATCGAGACGGCGCAGGCCAGGAACGCGATGAGCACGATCACCACGAACGGCTTCTCCGACCACGGGCCGAAGGCTTCCGTGACGGCGGTGACGACCGGGTCGAAGACCACGCCGTTCACGGCGCGCGAGGGATCCTTCAGCGACAGCGTGACCGCGAACGCCGTCAGCAGCACGGTGAACCCGACGAACAGGAACGACCGCAGCAGAGCCCGCGGAACGCTGCGGCGCGGTTCCCGGGTCTCCTCGGACATCTGGGTCGTCGCGTCGAAGCCGAGGAAAGCCCAGCCCGCCACGGCCAGCGCCATCGTGAAGCCGGCGGCGGTGACGGTCTCGCTCCCCCCGGCCCCCAGCGACTCGAACAGGATGCCGAAGGAGTTGGTGCGGAACGCCAGCAACAGCAGCAGGCCGATCCCGATCGAGGCCACCGCCTCCGCCGCGATGCCGGCGTTCAGGAACACCTTGAGCCCGCGCACCCCGAACAGGTTCACCAGCACGGCCACCACCGAGAAGCCGGCGGCGCAGAGCACGTGGACGACCGGATCGGGGTTCTCGCCGGTGACGAGCAGCCAGACCCAGGTGCCTCCGAGGTAGGCGACGGTGGTCAGCGAGGCGATCGCCGCGGCCAGGTAGAGCAGCCCGGTGAGCCAGCCGGCCCGCGGTCCCACCAGCAGTCGCACCCACTGGTACACGCCCCCCACGATCGGGAACTGCGAGGCGAGCTCGGCGTAGACCACTGCGACCAGCAGCTGGCCGGCGAAGGCGATCACGACCGCCCACACCCAGGCGGGCCCGGTGAGGATGAAGCTCAGTGCGAGCACGCTGAACAGGCCGACCACCGGTGAGATGGTGGCGAAGCCGAGCGCGAACACCGACCAGACGCTCATCTCGCGCTTGAGCTGCGGGGTGTAGCCGAGCCGCTCGAGCTCGGCGTCGTCGATCCCGATCTGCTCGGAATCGCGCGCGGGAATGCTGTCGTCGCGCCGCGGGTCAGGAGACATGGTCGCTCGTTTCGGTCGGGGCCATCGCGGAGATGAGTTCGTAGATCACGTGGGACGCGGCCACGGCGGTGAGCTGGGCGTGGTCGTAGGGCGGGGAGACCTCGACCACGTCGGCGCCCACGATCCGGGTGGAGGCGAGGGCGCGCACGAGGGCGAGCAGCTCCCGGCTGGTGAGTCCACCCGCCTCGGGAGTGCCGGTGCCGGGGGCGTGGGCGGGATCGAGCACGTCGATGTCGATGCTGATGTACACGGGGCGATCCCCGAGCCGGTCGAGGATGCGCGCGATGGCGGCCGGCACGCCGTGATCCGCGATCTCGTCGGTGCTGACGATCGCGAATCCGAGCCGGGCGTCGTCGTGCAGGTCACTGCGCCCGTACAGCGGGCCGCGGGTGCCCACGTGGATGCAGGCGTCGAGATCGAGCAGGCCCTCCTCCGATGCTCGGCGGAACGGCGTTCCGTGAGTGATGGGCGCCCCGAAATAGGTGTCCCAGGTGTCGAGGTGGGCATCGAAGTGGATGACGGCGATCGGCCCGTGCTGGGCGGCCGCGGCACGCAGCAGCGGGAGGGCGATCGTGTGATCGCCGCCGATCGTGACCAGACGCGTCGCGTCGCGGGTCAGCTCCCGGGCGGCCTCCTCGATCTGTCTGACGGCTTCGTCGAGGTCGAAGGGATTGATCGCGATGTCACCGGCGTCGACCACCTGCTGGGTGGCGAACGGCTCCACGTCCTGAGCCGGGTTGTAGGGACGCAGGAGGCGCGAGGCCTCCCGCACGTGGGCCGGACCGAATCGGGCACCGGGCCGGAAGCTCACACCGGCGTCGAACGGGGCGCCCACGACGGCGATGTCGGCGTGTTCCACGTCGTCGATCCGGGGGAGCAGCGCGAAGGTCGCCGGGCCCGCATAGCGCGGGGTCAGGCTGGCGTCGACCGGACCCACCCGCCCGCCCGTGGTCACACGGGATCCGGACGTCGACGGCTCTCGGCCGGTCGCGGGCGAGGAACTCGGGTCGTCAGGCATCGTTTTCTCCGTCACGGGGATGCGGGCGGCGGGTTCCGGATGCATCCTTGCGTCGCCTAATATGCCACAAAAGATGCCTGACTGGCAACATGGTCTCGAGACGGCGACGTGCGTCGAGCGCTGCGGTCCCGCCGGAATCGTTAGGCTCGGGAGCATCGACGTGGAAAGGAAGGGCGTGTGCGCGCTGTCAGGCCGACCCCCTCGAGAGACCCGCTGGCGATCGGGGCCAAGCTCCGCGCGACCCGGCTGGCCCAGTCGCTGACGATCGCCGATGTCGCCGCCGCCACCGGGCTCAACAAGGGATTCATCAGCAAGATCGAGCGTGACGAGACCTCGCCGAGCGTCAGCACGCTAATCTCGGTGTGCGAGGTGCTCTCGCTCCCGGTCGGCTCGCTGTTCGAGGCTCCCAAGTCGCAGGTCGTCCCGTTGTCGGAGGCGCCCCTGATCAACATGGGGGGCAATGCGGTGATCGAGCGTCTGGTCACACCGCGCTCCGAGGCCGGAGTGCAGGTGCTCCGGTCGACGATGGAGCCGGGAGCCTCCGGCGGTGCCGAGCTCTACACGATCAACTGCGACACCGAGGTGGTGCACGTCTTGAGCGGCCGGCTCGACGTGCGCCTGGCCGCTGCCGAACACACGCTCGAGGCGGGCGACACCTTGACGCTGCCCGGCCGCGAACCGCATACCTGGAACAACTTCTCCGAGGGCACCACCGAGGTGCTCTGGGTGCTCGTGCCGGCCGCCTGGAGCGGCTCGACTCCGAGCTGAGAGTCGCCGATTCCTCCCGCGTGCTGTAATTAGGCCGTGGAGCTGGAAGCCATCGACGTGATCGACCGCAAGATCATCGATCAACTGCGCCTCGACGGCCGGCGCTCCTTCGGCCAGATCGCGCGCTACGTCGGCCTCTCCGAGGGCAGCGTGCGCCAGCGCTACCACCGGCTGCTGGCGCTCGGCGTGGTGCAGGTGGTCGGGATGCCGAACAGCCCTCGGCTCGGCTGGGTCGAGGCGCGGCTGTCGATCCGGGTGCGCGGGGCGACCGTCGAGAGCGTGGCGCGGGCGCTCGCCGACCTCCCCGAGGTGCGGTTCGTCGGCGCCTGCATCGGCTCGTTCGACCTCATCGTGGATGTGCGCTGCGACGACCAGGAGCGGATGAACGCGTTCCTGATCGACCGGGTGCGTACCGTGCTCGGCATCGACGCGCTCGAGACCGACACCGTGCTGGAGGTCGTGAAGGACGAGTACCTCTGGTCGGGATTCCGCGATCCCGTGGGCCGGCCGACCCGCCCGCACCCCTCGGCGGGAGCCGCCGGGGCCGCCGAGCGTCTCTAGGCGCTCGCCGCATCCGCCCGCTCAGGCGTCGTAGTCGACGCCGATCAGCGCCCGCACCTCGTCGAGCAGCTCCATGATCTGTACCGACTCGGCCAGCGGAAGCACCGGGCTGTCGAGCGATCCGGCCCGCAGCTGCTCCTCGACGTGCGCCGCCTGGTACTGCATCCCCCGCCCCTCCACCTCGGAGGTGTAGTGCTCGCGCAGCTCCCCGTCCGCGCCGTACCAGCGGAACGACGTCGGGCTGTACCAGACCCGGTCGATCTCGATCCGCCCCTGGTCGCCGTGTACCGCCGCGCGGGTGGCGCCCGCCGAGATCGCCGAGGAGAAGGTCGACGCCATCGCGCCCTCGGCGTGCACCGTGCTCGTGCCCACCTGGCTGTCGGTGCCCTCCGCGTTGAGCACGCCGGCGGCTGCCACCGCGACCGGGGCGCCGAGCAGCTGGTTGGCGAACGAGAGGGGATAGATGCCGAGATCGAGCAGCGCCCCGCCGCCCAGCTCCTTGCTGACGAGCCGGTGGGAGGGATCGCGCGGCAGATCTTGCGTGTGGTCGGCCACGAGCGAGGTCACGCGCCCGAGCTCGCCGCCCTGCACGATCTCGGCGATCCGGCGCATGTGCGGCAGGAAACGGGTCCACATCGCCTCCATCGCGAAGCGGCCGTTGCGCCGGGCCGCGTCGGCGATCGCGGCCGCCTCGGCGCCGGTGAGCGCGAACGGCTTCTCCACCAGCACGTGCTTGCCCGCCTCCAGAGCGGCGACGGCGTTGCGGGCGTGCCACGGATGCGGCGTCGCGACGTAGATCACGTCGACCTCGGGATCGGCGTACAGCGCTTCGTACGATGCGTGAGCCCGCCCGATCCCGTGCTCAGCGGCGAAGCGCTCGGCGCTCTCGGCCGTTCGCGAGGCCACGGCAGTGACGGTGTGCCCGTGCAGCAGCAGGTCGGAGGTGAAGGCGGCGGCGATCCCTCCGGTGGCCAGGATGCCCCAGCGGATGGGGGCGGATGCGGTGTCGGTCATGGGTGTCCTCCTGGGTCGTTCATGGGAAGGCCGGATCCGCCGACCGCGCGCTGGCCGGACTGATCGCGCAGCCCGTTCCAGGAATAGTCCTTGTACAAACGGGTGAGCACGAACTGGTCGATCGTGACGACGCCCGGGGTGCGCCGGATGTCGTCGAGCAGGTCGGCGAGCTGGCCCAGATCGCGCGGGGTGGCCTCGAGATAGATGTCGTGGGCGCCCGAGGTGAGCGAGAGGTGCCCGATCATCGGGATCGAGGTGAGCGACTTCGCCACGTTGCGCGGGCTCAGGCCGTGCACGGTCAGCAGTAGTCGAACCGACTGGTGGCCGAGGGTGAGCGGGTTGCAGAGCGCGACGATGCGTAGCGTGCCGTTGGAGGTGAGCCGCTGCACCCGCGCCCGCACGGTGGCCTCGGAGACGCCCACGATCGCGGCGATGTCGGTGAAGGCGCGCCGCCCGTCCTCGCCGAGCAGCTCGACGAGCCGCCGATCCAGATCGTCCGCTGCCATCCCCCTATTCTCGCCCCTGCGCTCCCGGGTGCGGGCGCAGGGGCTCCGGCCCGCCGTCAGGCGAGCAGGGAGGCGGCTCCCGCCGAGAGCATCGAGAAGTCTGAACCGGCCACGATGTAGCGGTATCCCTTCGCCCGGGCCGCATCCGCCGCCTCGCGTGAACCTGCGAACACACCCATCGGCACCCCGGCCCGGGCCGCGGCCAACTCGATCGCCCGGGCGGCGTGCCGCATCGGCTCGGAGTCGAGCCGGCCCGGCGTGCCCAGATCCACCGAGAGGTCGACCGGCCCGATGAAGGCCACGTCGAGCGCCGCGACGGCCTCGTCGAGCCCGTCGGCGTAGTCCGCGGTCTCGAACTGGCCCACGGCGAGCACCTCGCTGTTCGACCGCTCGAGATGCTCGGTGAGGGGGATGCGCAGGCCGTAGTCGGCGGCGGGCTGGGACATCGAAACCGAGCGGGTGCCGGCCGGGGCGTACGCCACGAGGGAGCGCAGTGCCCTCGCCGAGGCGCCGTGGCCGCGGGCGAGCTGGATACCGGCGGCGCCCGCCTCCAGCAGCCGGTTGATCTCGCCCCGATCCAGGGCCGGCACGCGCACCATCACCGGCATCCCCCGACCGGCACCCGCGCGCACCACCTCGCAGGCCTCGCGGACCGACATCTGCGCGTGCTCGTAGTCGCACACGACGAAGTCGAACCCGGCCAGTGCCAGCAGGTCGACCACCTCGAAGCGCGGGATCTTGAGGAAGGTGCCCGTGACCGCCCGGTCGGCCAGCAGGGCGCGGAGGGAAGACGTGCCCGGCATCAGATGCCCAGCAATGCGGCCGGGTTGTCGTTGACGAGCTTCTTCACCGACTCCGCCGGCAGCCCGGCGTCGAGCAGGCCGCGCACGATCCGCGCGTACGCGTCGACGGGAAGGGGATTGTTCGCCTGGCCCAGGTCGCTGCCTAGCAGGGTGTTGTCGATGCCGGCCGCCTCGATGTACCGCAGCAGCACGTCCAGACCCCACTGGTAGAACGAGGTGCGGTCGTCGTACTGGCAGATGGAGTGCTCGATCCGGGCGCCGAGGCCCACCCAGCGTCGCACCCGCTCCGGATCGGCCTCGATCACGAAGTTCGGATGGTTCACCAGGATGCGCTCGATGCCCATCGAGTGCGCCTGGGCGATCAGCACGTCGATCTGCGCGGGCCCGAGGTGGCCGCACGACATGATCGCGTCGTGCGCCTTGATCACCTCGAGGATGTCGAGCACCTCGGGCTTCAGCGCGCCGTCCTCGTCCACCACGTCGATCTCGGTGGTGTGCCGCAGACCCAGGTTGTTCGTGGGGAACTTGAGGTTCTCGCCCTCGGCCTCGTGCACGCAGATGTGGGCGTGGCTGGAGATGGTGGGGAACCACACCATCCGGCCGCCCTGGGCCAGCGCGAGCTCGGCGGCGTAGGGGTTCAGGCCGCCCACGTAGTTGTTGAGCGCCACCCCCGACACCACCGGGATCGGCAGGCCGCCCAGAGCTTCTGATGCCGAGCGGATGTCGGTGACCATCGAGTGGTGATGGCTCTTGGTGAGGATGGCCCGGAAGCCGGCCTCGTGGGCCTGCCAGGCCGCCTCGGCGATCGGCAGCCGCCGCGGGAACGGCGAAGGGCTGGCGTGCACGTGCAGGTCGACGGCACCGACGAGCAGGTCGGCGACCTCGGGGTCGGTGATGGGCACGGTCTCATGGTCGGCGGGTCGCAGCATCGTCGCCGCTCCTTCCTTCCCGGCGTCTTCGACCGGGGCTTGACGAGTGGGGCGCGGGCCATGCTACGCTCCATACCGCATGACGCACAACCCATACCGGATAGTGGTACAGCCCGGACCGTGGAATAGGCCGGACAGTGGAACAGATCGAAGGAGATCCCATGCCGCACAACGACAAGCTCTTCTCGCGGGTCGTCAGTTTCGACGACATCCCCGAGGAGGAGGCCCGCCGGGGCATCACGCGAAAGGCCTACGCCTCCGACGAGGTGATGATCGTCTGGAACACCGTGGAGCAGGGCCTCGAGGTGCGCCCCCACTCGCACGACGACTTCGACCAGCTGGTGTTCATCCTCGAGGGCGAGGCCGACTACCACGTCGCCGGGGTCGCCCACCGGATGCGGTCGCGCGACCTGATGCTCGTGCCGCGGGGTGCGGAGCACTTCATCGAGGTCACGAACGGGCCCTGCATCAACATCGACATCTTCGTGCCGCCGCGCGAGGACTACGCTCACTTGACGAGATGGGTCGAACAGCTCGCCGCCGGTCAGCCGCTCACGATCGGAACCGGAGCGTGAGCGCCGTGGCGGGCGCGCCCACCGCATCCGTCGTCCCCGGTTCCGGTGCCCGCGAGAAGGCCTCCCCGCAGGAGCGCCGCTCGGTGCTGGGTGCCAGCTTCGGCTTCTTCGTCGACATGTTCGACATCTACCTGCCGGTGATCGCCCTGGCGCCGGCGCTCGGCTTCTTCATGCCCGCCTCGATGGATCCGGGGCTGAAGGCCATCCTGGTCGGACTCATCTTCGCCTCCACCCTCATCGCCCGCCCCCTCGGTTCGATCATCTTCGGCTGGCTCGGCGACCGGATCGGGCGCAAGAAGGCGACCGTGATCGCGGTCACCGGAGCCGGCGTCGGTACCGGGCTCATCGCCCTGCTGCCGGGATACGAGCAGCTCGGCGTGCTCGCGGTGGTGCTGCTGATCGTGCTGCGCTTCATCGACGGCGTGTTCCTCGGCGGTGAGTACACGGGCGCCGTGCCCCTGGCGATGGAGCACTCCGCCCGCGCGCACCGCGGCCGCAACGCCGGGCTGATCGCGTTCGGCTTCCCGGCCTCGTACGTGGTCATCTCGCTGCTCACCCTCGTGGTGCTGCAGTTCGCCCCCGCAGGCGATCCGTCGTCGGCCTATTCGCAGTGGGGCTGGCGGATCGCCTTCGGCATCGGTGCCCTGATCTCGTTCGGCTTCGCCTTCTACTACTCGCGGTCGGTGCACGAATCGCCCGAGTGGGAGAAGACCGCCGCGCTGGCGCTGACCACGGGGGCGCGTAAGAAGCCGAACCCGCTGAAGGAGCTGCTCACCGGCACGCACCGGGTGGCCCTGCTGCAGGCCTTCATCCTGATGACGGGCGTCTGGTTCTCGTCCAATGCCGCCATCGTCATCCTGCCTCCCACCATCGCGGCCACGTCGGGGCTCAGCGCCGTGGAGACGTCGCTGGCGCTGGTGCTGGCATTCCTGGTGGTGTGCGTGGCGTATCCGCTGTTCGGCATGCTCTCGCAGCGGATCGGGCGCCGGGCGTTCTTCGCCTGGTGCGGCGTGGCCTCGCTGCTGGCCATCCCGCTGTTCGTGCTGTTCGCCTCGGGAGCCGTCTCCGGCTTCTGGCCGGTGGCCGGGGTGATCGCCGTGATCGCCCTGCTCGGCATCCCCGCCTTCGGGGCGATCGGCGCCTACATGTCCGAGCGGTTCCCGATCTCGATCCGGGCCACGGGGTACGGCGTCGGCTATTCGCTGGCGCTCATCATCCCCTCCTTCTACGCCTTCTACACGGCCGGTCTCTCGGCGGTCATGCCGCTGGAATACACGCCGGCGGTGCTCCTGGCGCTGGGCGGGGTGCTGCTGATGATCGGCGGGCTCTGGAGCCCCGAGACCAAGGACACCGACCTGGGAGCCGCAGCCGATGACGTGGTCGCCGCCCGGAACGACGTGGCCGGGGCGAGCCCACGACGGCCAGTAGGCTGAGCCGCGTGACGGACTCGGAGCACCGGCCGGACGGTGCCGGCAACCTGCAGGTCGTGGCGCGCGCCGCTCAGATCCTGCGCATGTTCGACGTTCAGCGTGCCGAACTGCGCATCAACGACGTGGCCGACGAGCTGGAGATCGGCCGCACCTCGGCGCACCGCTACCTGCAGTCGATGGCGGTCGAGGGGATGCTGCAGCGCGTCGGGGACGGCTCGTACCGTCTCGGCCCGCTGCTCACCGGGCTGGGCGCCACGATGCTCTCGAGCACGAGGGCGGTCGAGATCGCCGATCCGTTCCTGCGGCAGCTGGCCGAGGCCGGCGGTGAGACGACGGTGCTGGGCATCTGGACCGGGGCGAACGCGGTCGCGGTGCTCTGCAAGGAGCCCCCGGGCAAGACGGTGAACATGACCGTGCGGATCGGGGCCGCCCTGCGCGCCGACTCGGCGCAGGGCCTGTGCTTTCTGAGCTACCTCGACGACGACGCCGTGCTCACCCGGTCGCTGCGCGGCACCGACCTCGACCGCGAGAGCTTCCAGGTGCGGATGGCCGAGACGAGGCAGCGCGGCTACGCGCTGAGCGATGCGGTGCTGCCCGGCATCGGAGCGATCGCGGCACCCGTGTTCGACGGCACGGGCACCGTCGCGGCGACCGTGGCGATCGTCTCCCCCCTGGAGACTCTCCGCGGAGACCGCCTCGCCGCGCTCGCCACCCCCCTGCTCGCCACGGCGAACACGATCTCGCACCAGCTGGGCCACACCCCGAAGTAGTCGCGTCGAGCTGCCTCGACTGGCCGCTGAGCGGGCGGAACACCGGCCACTCGGGGCGAGCCGGCGACCAGGGCCGAAGGGTCAGGTGGTGAGCTGCAGCTCGAGGGAGCGGGCGAGGGCGACCATGGCGGCGTTGTCGGGGGCCGTGCTGCCGTCGTCGAGGGAGAGCATGTCCTCGAAGCCGACGCGCACCTCGACGCCGTCCTCGATCGCGGCGCGGACGACCGGCCAGGCCGTGGCGTCGTAGCCGTGGTAGAGCAAGGGTGCAGTGACGCCGCCCTCGCGGAGCGCGGCGGCGATCGCGCGGGAGTGCGCGACGGCCTCGGCCGGATCCTCGTCCTCCGGCTCGATCAGGATGCGCACGTTCCGGTGCAGGGTCGGCGAGGCCAGCAGCGCCGGCACCTCGCGCAGGTGCCAGACGGCACTCTCCAGGATCATGCCGCGCTCGAGCACGAGAACGGCGGCCTCGGCGGCGCCCTCCTCCGAGAAGGCCACGGAGGCGAAGTCGGGCAGCGCGTCGGCCGGCCACGCCGCGAGGTGCCGCATCCGCTCGTCATGGCCGGAGCAGGTCCAGAGGCCGGTCGTGGTGCCGACGACGATCGACGGATCGGCCGCCTTCACCGCGCGCACCATGGCGGCCACGGCGGACGGCTCGATCGTCTGCCCGCCGTCGGCGGTGCGCACGTGGGCGTGCACCACGTCGGCGCCCGCCTCCACGGCAGCCGCGGCGGCGGCGGCGATCTCGGCGTCGGTGAGGGGGATGGCGGGGTGCTCGTCGCGCCCCCGGCCTCCGTTGATGGCGGCCTTGATCAGCATGTGGTGCTCCGTGGTTCGTGGGTGGTGGGAAGGGTGAAGCAGATGGGACGGCCGGTTCGGGTTCCGCAGCCGCCCCACCTGGTCAGGGGACCTCAGCCGGCGGAGGACGACGAGGAGGACGAGGAGGACGAGCCGAGCGCGGCCAGCGCGGCCGAGGCGCCGGTGAGGTCGCCGAGCCGGGCGCCGTCGCGCAGTTCCTGCACGAGCTCGGGCTCCTCGGCGTCGTCGGCCAGCGCCGTGTCGACGATCGCCGCCGCCACCGAGGGCGCCGCGAAGAACACGCCGTTGCGGTCGGCCAGCACCACGTCGCCCGGGTTCACCGCGACGCCGCCGCAGGTGACGGGCACGTTGACGCCGCCGGCATCCAGGTGCAGCAGCTTGGTGGTGAGCACGCTCGAACCGCGCGCGTAGACCGGCAGGCCGAACGGCTCCACCTCGTCGAGATCGGTCACGACACCGTCGACGATCACCCCGGCGGCGCCCCGGATGGACAGCGTCGCCGCCAGCACCTCGCCCACGGGGGCGTGCCGGGTGTCGCCGCCGGTGTCGATCACGAACACGTCGCCCGGCTCGCACCAGCCCGCGGCGTGGTGCAGCGCGGTGGAGTCCTGGCCGGTGATGCGCACGGTGATCGCCCGTCCCACCACGCGCGAGGTGCCGACGATGCGGCGGATGCCGAATTCGGCGAAGCCCTCTTCGAGGTAGTGCCCGATGGTGGGGAACGAGACGCGCTGCAGCTTCGCGACGAGCGAGGCGTCGAGGGGAGCGGGCGTGGGCCCGGCGGTGAACGGCATGGTGACTACTCCGAGGGGAAGACGGGACGGCGGGAGAAGGGGGAAGAGGGGGAGGATGACGCGGTCAGAACGCGGCCGACGCGACCGTGACGGTCGAGACGAGCCGCCGGTTGGCGAGCGAGGGCAGGATGTCGCGCACCTCGGCGGTGCGGTCCAGCGAGATCTCGACGATCGCCACGCCCGAGGCGACGGGACCGAGCCCCACGCGCTCCACGCCCATCGGGTCGACGATCATGCTGTTCCCGATGCACTCCGGCGAGGTGGAGCTGGCGGCGAGCACCCAGCAGGTGTTCTCGATCGCGCGGGCCTTCACCAGCGTCTCCCAGTGCTCCTCTTTTCGCGCGCCGGCCACCCACGCCGCCGAGATGGAGAGCACGTCGGCGCCCCGGGCCACGAGGTCGCGGCTGAGCTCGGGGAAGCGGATGTCGTAGCAGTTCACCAGGCCGATGGCCACGCCCTCGATCATCACCACGGGCGGCACCTCGTCACCGCCGGTCACGTAGTCGCTCTCGCGGTAGGAGAAGGCGTCGTAGAGATGAAGCTTGCGGTACGACTCCACCAGCTCGCCGCGCGGGTTCACCACCACGATCGTGTTGTAGGGGCGGTCGCTGCCGGTGGGCTCGTAGCCCCCGGCCACGATCCACAGCGCGTGCTCCACGGCGAGCACCGAGAGCTGGGCGAGGAACACGGGCCATTCCGCGGCCACGACCTCGCCGAGCGGCCCCTCGACCTCGCCGGCCAGCAGCATCGACTCCTCGGGGAACACGACCAGACGGGCTCCAGATGCCGCGGCCTCGGCCACGAGCACCGAGATCGTCTCACGGTTGGCGGCGCCGTCGACGGTGGGCGCGAGCTGCGCGACGGCGGCGAGCAGAGACGGGTTGGACGGGGTGGTGCCGGACGGGGTGACACTCGAGCGGCTCATGCGGCCACCTCCTCGGCGGGAAGAACGCGGGCGGCTTCGGCGAGCCAGGACAGCACGACGGATCCGCCGTTCGGGATGGCGCCGAGCGCGGCGGCCTCCTCGCCGCTCGGCACGCTGACGGTCAGCACGGCGTCGGAGGCGAGCCGCACGTGGAAGGTCCACTCGTCGCCGAGGAACACGCGCTCCACGAGCGTGCCGGCCACGGCGCCGACGGGCGGGGTGCCGGTTCCGGCGGCGGTCATCCTGACCCGCTCCGGCCGGATGGCGAGCGTGACGCCGGTGCCGGGCCGGGCATCCGCGGGCACGGATGCCGGCAGCTCCCCGACGCCCGGCACCACGACGGTGCGGCCCTGGCCGTGCACCACGCCGTCGAGCACGTTGCAGCTGCCGATGAAGGTGGCGACGAACCGCGAGGCGGGGGCGTCGTAGATCTCGGTGGGCGAGGCCACCTGCAGCACGCGGCCCTCGCTCATCACGGCGATCCGGTCGCTCATGGTGAGTGCCTCCTCCTGATCGTGCGTGACGTAGATGAAGGTGATGCCCACCTCGCGCTGCATGCGCTTGAGTTCGAACTGCATCTCCTTGCGCAGCTTCTGGTCGAGCGCGCCGAGCGGCTCGTCCAGCAACACCACGGCAGGGCGTCCCACCACGGCGCGGGCCAGGGCCACGCGCTGGCGCTGGCCGCCCGAGAGCTCGGCGGGCTTGCGTTCGGCATAGGCGCCGAGCCGCACGAGGTCGAGCGCCTCGCGCACCCGGCCGTCGATCTCGCGCTTCGGGGTGCGGCGCACCCGCAGCTCGAAGGCCACGTTCTCGTACACCGAGAGGTGCGGGAACAGGGCGTAGCTCTGGAAGAGCATGTTGAGGTCGCGCGACTTGGTGGGAACGCCGTCGACGTTCTTGCCGTCGAGCTCCACCGAGCCGCCGGTGGGCGACTCGAAGCCGGTGATCATGCGCATCAGCGTGGTCTTCCCGCAGCCTGAGGGGCCCAGGATGCTGAAGAACTCGTTGCGGCCGATCTCGAGGTCCAGGGGCTGGACGACCCGGTTGGCTCCGAAGCTCTTGGTGAGGCCTGTCAGCTTCACCGCCGGCGACTCGGTGGTCTCGTTCATGGTTGTGCTCGTTCCTGCAGGGGGATGCGGTGCGCGGGGCGGGTGCGGCCTAGGAGGCGCGGACGCGGGTCCAGCCGTCCTGGAAGAACGCCAGCGCGTCTCCCGGGTCGACGATGAACTCGGAGTTGGTCAGCGAGTCGGCCGGAGCGTAGATCGCCGGGTTCTCGACCTGGCTCTGGTCGGCCACCAGCGGGAGGGCGGCCTCGTTGGTGGAGGCGAGGGAGGCGTCATCCGTCACCAGGGCGGCGACCTCGGGGCGCAGGGTGTAGTTCAGCCACTGGTAGGCGGCGTCCTCGTTCTTGGTGTCCTTGACGATCGAGAAGCTGTCGGTCCAGAGCGTGCCGCCCTCTTCGGGGATGATGTAATGCACGTCGGGGTTGGCCTCGACCGCGGTGGCCGAGGTGGTGCCCGAGTAGGCCTCGGCGATGCAGGCGTCGCCGGCACCGATCAGGTCGGCGTAGTTGCTGCTGTTGTAGCCGGCCAGGATGCTCTTCTGCTCGAGCAGCGAGTCGGTGGCCTTCTCGATGTCGGCCTGGTCGGTGGTGGTGGCGCTCAGGCCGTTGACCTGGAGCCCGGCGATGTAGGCCGAGAGCATGTTGTCGAGCATGTAGACCTTGCCGGTGTAGGCCGGGTTCCACATGTCCGACCAGCCGGTGACGGGAGCGCCGGTGCAGGCCTCGTTGTAGAGGATGCCGGTGGTGCCCCAGGCCCACGGGATGGAGTGCTCGTTGCCGGGGTCGAAGCTCGGGTCGACGAACTTCTCGGCCAGGTTGTCGAAGCCCTCGAGCTTGGACTGGTCGATGGTGGCGATCAGGTCGCGGTCGACCATCAGCTGCACGGCGTACTGGCTGGGCTCGACGACGTCGTAGCCGGAGTTGCCCGCGGCCAGCTTGGAGATCATGGTCTCGTTGCTGTCGAAGGTGTCGACGGTGACCGTGATGCCGGTCTCCTCCTCGAAGCCCTGGATGACCGAGTCGGGGATCTCGCCCGCCCAGGCGTAGATGCTGAGCGTCTTCGAGCCGGAAGCCGAGGTGGAGGAGGCGTCGCCGGAGGCGGAGCAGCCGGCGAGCACGGTGGCCGAGGCCAGCGCCACGGCGCCGAGGGCCAGGAACTTCTTGTTCATGTGGGGTGCCATCTTTCTGAGGAATGGTGCGTGTCGGGTTGGAGTGGTGCGGGGGTGGTGCGGATGCGGCGGTGCGGCCGCGGTGGTGCGGTACTAGGGGCGGGGGCCGGCGAGGATGCGGCGCATCTGCGAGACGCCGACGATCAGGATGACGCCGAGCGTCAGCACGACCAGGATCGTGCCGAGCGCGTTCAGCTCGGGTGTCAGTCCGGTCTTCAGGCTGCTGTAGATGCGCAGCGGCAGCGTGGTGGTGCCGACACCGGAGGTGAAGGTCGAGATGACGATGTTCGAGAACGAGGTGGTGAAGCTCAGCATGAACGCGGCCAGGATGCTGGGCCGCAGCAACGGGAACAGCACCCGCCGGAAGGTCACCCAGGGCGAGGCGCCGAGATCGGTGGCGGCTTCGGAGAGACTCGGATCCAGCGAGCTCATCGCCCCCATCAGCACCAGGGTGGCCAGCGGCAGGGTGATCACGACGTGGCCGAGAACCAGGGTGAACAGGCCGGTCGGCACACCGACGGTGCTGAACACGGTGAGCAGTGCCACACCGAGCACGATCTCCGGCACGATCAGCGGGATCAGGATGGCGCCGAGGAAGAAGCCGCGCCCCTTCACCCGGAACCGCACCAGCCCGAAAGCGGTGAGGAACCCGATCACGGTGGCCAGCAGCGCGGCGATCACGCCCACGATGGCGCTGGTGCGCAACGATTCGAGCAGCATCTGGTCGCGGAACAGCTCGGCGTACCAGCGGAACGACAGCCCGTCGAAGCGGTAGCTCACTTCGGAGGAGTTGAAGGAGTAGACGATCAGCGCGGCGATCGGCAGGTAGAGGAAGACGAAGACGAGCCGGGCGATCCAGGAGGTGACGCGTTCCATCAGGCGGTCCCTTCCTTTCCGTTCGGGCGGGCGGTTCGGGCGGCGCGGGCGTTCCGCCGGCCTGCGGCACGCAGGAGCAGCCCGGCCCCGGCCACCGAGGCGAGCATCAGCACGAGCACCACCATCGACAGCGCGGCGCCGAGCGGCTCGTTGCGGAACTCGGTGAACAGCGTGACGATCAGGTTGCCGACCAGCGGATCCTTGCCGCCGCCGAGCAGCACCGGGATGACGAACACGCCGAGCGTGGGCACGAAGGTGAGCATCACGGATGACGCGAGGCCGGGTGCCGACAGCGGCACGAACACCCGGGCGTGGGTCTGCCACCAGCCGGCGCCGAGGTCGGCCGCCGCTTCGCGGAGCGAGGGGTCGATGGCGCGCATCGAGGCGTAGATCGGGAAGATCGCGACGGGGAGGAACGCATAGAGGAGGGAGAGCGTTACCGCGGCCTGCGAGGGCACGAACGAGTTCGCGTCGACCCCGAACAGCTTCAGCAGGGTGATAAACGGCCCGCCCGAGCCGAGCAGGGTGATCCAGGCGAAGGTGCGCACCAGGAAGTCGGTGAGGAACGGGATGATCACGAGCACGAGCAGCACCGGCTGCGTCTTCGCCGGACGGTTCGCGATGTAGTACGCCACGATGTAGCCGACGATCGTGCAGACCACCGCGTTCAGCGCGGCCATGCCGAGGCTGTAGCCGAGGGTCTTGGCGTACACCGGGTCGAACAGCTTCCCGTAGTTGTCGAAGGTGAACCCGCCGAGGTTGCCGCCGAGCGGGTCGCTGACGGCGAAGCTGTCGCGGGCGATCACGGTGAGCGGCACGATCACCAGCAGCACGATCACGGCGACGGCCGGCAGCAGCATGACGTACCCCGTGAGGTTCGGGATGCTCCGGCGGCGGCCGGACGATGCGGTGGGGGTGGTCACGGGAGGGGTCCTTCGGATCGGTGTGGGCTCAATACTGCGGCAGCGCACACCGCCCGAACCGGCGAACAGCCTCGTTTTCAGTGGCCCCCGTGTTTCGTGCTCGCGCAAATCGCAACCCCTCAGCGAAACATGCCCCCCGCTCCCGCGGAAATCCGCGCCCCACGGTGATGCGCACATCGCACCCACGGTCGAGTGGGTCACCGGATGACCCGGCTCAGAGGGCTCGCCCTCTTCCGGGCGAGGTGGAGGGTGACCTGGCGCTTCAGGTCTCCCAGAGAGACGCGATCGGGAGTGCCCAGAGGCGCTCGCCGAAAGGGACTGCTCGTTCTCCGGTGCGGAGCACGATTCCTGCGACGAATCGGTCGCCGAGGCGTCGCGAGTTCCCCCACGACGAAGCCTTCGACGAGGCCCCCGGTCAGTGCGAAGGACACGACCCGTTCAGGAGGCCATCCGTGTAGCTGGACAACCACCTGTCCCGAGTGCGGTCGGCACGATCGCGGAGTTCGGGGAAGGCGGGGGGTGATCGCGATCTCGATCGACCGACGCCTTCAACGAGGTCAGCAGCTCGGGAACGCGCTGAACTTTCTCCGCTGAATTACCCGAGATTGACTCGGTAGAAATCCCACTTTGCTGACCGTGGAGTTCATCGAGGCCGATGCGCGTGTGGTGCTCGAGCGGCGCATCGGCGTCGTGACTATCGAAATCCACCGCAAACGTGGCACTATTGTTCTTGATCCGCCATGCAAGGTGGCTTTTAGCAACGAAAAGAGTTGTCATGGAAGAGATTCAGCGAGACGTCGTCATCGTCGGCGCCGGAGCCACCGGCCTCACCGCCGCCACCCGCCTGCAGGCCGCCGGCAAGTCGGTCGTCGTGCTCGAGGCGCGCGACCGCATCGGCGGCCGTCTCTGGACGAACGACATCGAGGGCCAGATGTTCGAGATCGGCGGCCAGTGGGTGTCGCCCGACCAGACCGCCCTGATCGACGCGCTCGCCGAACTGGGGCTCGACACCTATTCCCGCTACCGCGACGGCGAGAGCGTCTACGTCGGCCCCGACGGCGAGGCCAAGCGCTTCACCGGCGACATCTTCCCGGCCAGCGACGAGACGAAGGCCGAGATCGAGCGCCTGATCGAGGTGCTCGACGGCCTCGTGGCCGAGACCGACGTGGCCGCGCCCTGGACGCATCCGAAGGCCGCTGAGTACGACCACATCTCGTTCCGCCGCTGGCTCGAAGACCAGACCACGGATGTCGAGGCCGTCGACAACATCGCCCTCTTCATCGCGGACGCGATGCTCACCAAGCCCGCGCACGCGTTCTCGCTGCTGCAGGCGTTGCTGATGGCCGCCAGCGCCGGCAGCTTCAGCCACCTCGTCGATGCCGACTTCATCCTCGACAAGCGGGTCGTCGGCGGTCTGCAGCAGGTGCCGCTCAAGCTCGCCGAGCAGCTCGGCAGCGAGAACGTGCTGCTCTCGCAGCCCGTGCGCACGATCGAATGGTCGGACGAGCCCGGAGCATCCGCCCGCGTGCTCACCGACTCGGTGGCCGTGACGGCCTCGCAGGTGATCGTGGCCGTGCCGCCGAACCTCTACTCCCGCATCGACTACGTGCCCGCCCTGCCGCGGCTTCGCCAGCAGCAGTTCCAGCACCAGTCGCTGGGGCTCGTGATCAAGGTGCACGCCACCTACGAGACGCCGTTCTGGCGCGACAAGGGCCTCTCGGCCACGGCGTTCAGCCCGTACCAGGTCGTGCACGAGGCCTACGACAACACCAACCACGGCGAGAGCCGCGGAACGCTCGTGGGCTTCGTGTCCGACGAGAAGGTGGACGCGCTGTTCAAGCTCCCCGCCGAGGAGCGCAAGCAGCGCATCCTCGAGTCCCTCGCCGCCTACTACGGGCCCGAGGCACTCACGCCGGTCGTGTACTACGAGAGCGACTGGGCCGCCGAGGAGTGGACCGGGGGCGCCTACGCCGCGAGCTTCGACCTGGGCGGCCTCACCCGCTACGGGGCGATGCAGCTCGAGCCGATCGGGCAGATGCGCTTCGGCTCCAGCGACCTCGCCGCCGAGGGCTATCAGCACGTCGACGGCGCGATCCGGGTCGGGCGTAGGCTCGCTGCCGAGATCCTCGACGCGTCCTGACGCCTCACCATCCGCCGGCTCGCACCCGGGCCGGCACGCATCATCCAGACCACCGCGACCATCTCGACCGCCCCACCGAAGGAGCACACATGAGCCAGTACGCCGTCATCAACCCCGCCACCGGCGAGACGCTGTCCGAGTACCCGACCATCACGAACACCGAGCTGGGCGACGCCGTGCAGTCGGCGGCGGATGCCTTCGAGGGCTGGTCGCGCAAGGTCACCGTGGCCGACCGTGCCGCGCTGATCGCGAAGGTCGCCGAGCTGCACACCGAACGCCGACAGGAGCTCGCCGAGATCGCCGTGCGCGAGATGGGCAAGCCGCTGGACCAGGCGCTCGGCGAGGTCGACTTCGCCGCCGCGATCTACCAGTACTACGTCGACAACGGCGAGACGTTCCTGGCCGACGAGCCGATCGAGCTCTCCGACGGCACCGGATCGGCGTTCATCCGCCGGGCCGGCCTCGGCGTGCTGCTGGGCATCATGCCGTGGAACTTCCCCTACTACCAGGTGGCGCGCTTCGCCGGGCCGAACATCGTGGCCGGCAACACCATCCTGCTGAAGCACGCCCCGCAGTGCCCGGAGTCGGCCCTGGCGATGCAGGCCATCTTCGAGGAGGCGGCCGCATCCGTCGGCGCCCCCGCCGGTGTGTACGTCAACATCTTCGCCACCAACGAGCAGATCGCCACCGTGATCGCCGACCCGCGCGTGCAGGGCGTGTCGGTGACCGGCTCCGAACGCGCCGGCGCGGCCGTGGCCGAGATCGCGGGCAAGCACCTCAAGAAGGTCGTGCTCGAGATGGGCGGCTCCGACCCCTTCATCCTGCTCTCGACCGCCGACCTCGACGGCGCGGTCCAGGATGCGGTCAACGCCCGGCTCGACAACAACGGGCAGTCCTGCAACGCGGCCAAGCGGTTCATCGTGATCGACTCGCTCTACGAGGAGTTCGCGGCGAAGTTCACCGCGGCGTTCACGGCGGCGCAGCCGGCGGATCCGTTCGCCGAGGGCACGCTGCTCGGCCCGCTGTCGTCGGAGGCCGCCGCCGAGCGGCTGGGCGAGCAGGTCGACCGCGCCAAGAAGCAGGGCGCCACCGTTCTGGCCGAGGGCTCGCGCTCGGGCACCTTCTTCGGCCCCACCGTGCTGGCCGACGTCTCGGAGGAGATGGACGCGTACCACGAGGAGTTCTTCGGCCCCGTGGCGTCGCTGTACCGCGTGGAGTCGGAGGAGGAGGCCGTGCTGCTGGCCAACGACACCCCCTTCGGCCTGGGCTCGTACGTCTACACCACCGACCAGGAGCAGGCGCTCCGCGTGGCCGACGCGATCGACGCCGGCATGGTGTGGATCAACCTCGTGCTCGGCGACGCCGCCGAACTCCCCTTCGGTGGAGTGAAGCGCTCGGGCTCGGGCCGCGAGATGGGCCGCTTCGCGCTCGAGGAGTTCATCAACAAGAAGCTCATCCGCATCGCCTGACCCGCGAGGAGGCTCGCCGGTTCGGGGAGACGAGACAGGGGGGCGCGTGGCCATCACGGACTGGGCGTTCATCGCGCTGGGCAACGGCGGCGAGAGCGCCGGCGGCGAGCGGGTCGAGGTGCAGGCCGACGGGCTGCGGTCGAGGTTCGTGGTGGTTCCGGATGCGGCGGCCGCGGCATCCGTCGCCGTCGAGCTGGCCGAGGCCGGCATCCAGACCCTCGAGCTGTGCGGCGCCTTCGGCCCCGCCGACGTCGTCGCCATCCGCGAGGCGACGGCCGGCCGGCTTCCCGTGGGATCGGTGCTCTACGGACCCGATTCGGTCACCGACTTCGCCGCCCTGCTGGAGGACTGAGGCGACCGTCTCGGACTCCGGCGGCGGCCTCGGCCACCGTCGGACGGCGTCAGTCGCCCCAGCCCGCGAGGTGCGCCTCGAGGTCGGGCTCGGCGTCAAGCACGCGCAGCGGAGCCGTGCGATGCTCGGTTCGGAAGCCGTGGTCATCGGGGTGGCGCTCCCGGCGCCGCTCGGCCCGGCGCGCGGCCATCCGCAGTGCCGGACCGGCCTCGGGATCGGTGCCTGCACCGGCGGGGCCGGGCTGCGCGGTGACGTCGATCCAGCCGAGGGTGCCCACGCCGATCTGCTCCGTGGCGGCCGCGAGCGTCTCGTGAAAGGCCTCGCGGTCCGCGCGGGGGACGCTGAAGAGCGCGTCGACCGCGATGCTCAGCCGGGCCCCGGCGAGCAGGGCGACTCCCTGACTACGGGCGACGATCCGTTCATCGGCGGGCAGTGCGGCGGCGAGCTCGTCGTCGACCACGATGCGCGCGTCCGGCAAGGCCTCCAGCAGGAGGTCGGCGCAGACGAAGGTGGCGGCCACGGCGCCGGCGGGGAGTTCCACCACCACGTCGAGGGCGGCGGTGCGCAGACCGCGCGTCGCGCCGCCGGGACCGCGCAGTCCGATGCGGTCGAACAGCACCAGCGCCTCGGCGTTCTTGCGTCGCCGCAGCTCGCCGCGGTCGCGGGAGCGCCCGGCGAGATCGGCCCCGTCGTGCCAGGCCACGGCCTCCGGCACGTGCGCGAAGACGGCACCGTGGGTCCAGGCGCGGTGCGCCCACTCCCAGTCCTCCCCGCCGTAGCGGTCGAAGCGCTCGTCGAACCCGCCCGTCTCGGCGAAGAAGGCGCGCGAGCAGGCCAGAACGGCGCCGATGATGAAGCGGTAGGAGTGATGGTCGGCGTCGAGCAGGTTCTGTGAGGCGGCGTAGGCGTCTCGCAGCCAGGCGGGCTCGGGCAGCTCGGCGCGGGGGCCGGCCTTCTCGACCGGCTCCGCCGCGGCGGCATCCGTGTCGTCGAACGCCGCGTGCCGGCGTCGGCCCACGGTCACGGCCTCGGGGCACACCGCCGGCAGCCTGCTGAGGCGGGCCAGGTACTCGGGTTCGGGCGCGGTGTCGGCGTCGAGGAAGCAGAGCACATCTCCCGATGCCACGGCGGCACCCGCGTTCCGGGCCGCCGCCGCGCGGAACCCGCGGTCGGGGAGGCGGATCAGGCGGATGCCCTCGGGCACGTGCGGGGCCGAAGGCGATCCGTCGTCCACCACGATCACCTCGAGAGCGGGGAGGGTCTGCCGGCACAGGGCGTGCAGGGTGCGGCTCAACTCGACCGGCTGATCGTAGTGCACGATGACCACCGAGACGCGCGGGGGTGCATCCGGTTCCAAGTCGTCGAGCAGGTCCCAGGCGTTCCCGGGCACGCTCCGCCCCGGCGCGGGAAGGGGCGTCACCAGGCCACCTCGGCCCAGAAGCGGCGGTAGAGGGCGGCCACCTCGGTGAGGTCGGGGCCGAGCCGGGCGGTGTCGTCGAGCCAGGTGGACTCCGGATGCGCGAGCGCGTGCTCGATCGCCTCGGGGAGGGCGCGGCCGTCCACGACGGTGAGCGCGTTGCGGTGCAGGGCCGCCATCTCGTGCATGTAGCGGCTCGCGAGCACGAGGGGCCGCCGGCCGGCGCCGAGCCAGCTGGCTAGTGATCCCGAGGCCGAGACGTGCCGGTGCGCGATCACGGGCACGGCCGATCTCCGGGAGCGCTCGCGCAGCTCGTCGTCGCTGAGGTATCCCGAGATCGTGAAGGCGACGCCGGCGTAGCGGGCCAGCCGGCGTACGTTCTCGACGTCGTGCTCGTGCCCCTCCGAGGCGCGGCCGAGCGCCTCGACGACGGGCCGAGGCTGCCGGCGCAGTTCGCCCACGGCGCGCAGCACCCGGTCGTGCCCCTTGCCCGGGTAGACGTAGCCGAGCACGCTCACCGCGGGCGCGACTCCGGTGCCCGGGCTGCCCTCGGAATGCCGTGAGGGATCGGCGGGGCGATCGGCGTCGCGGCCGTCGGAAGCGCGGTGGCCGTCGACCGGGAGGGGGATTACCGTCGCGACGGCCGAACCGCCCACGTACTGCCCGAGCAGCTCGGCCTCGTGCCGGCTGTTGCAGACCACACCGCTCGCCGCCTCCACCACCCGCCGGTAGGAGGCGGCCCGCCGCCCCAGACTCCCGGCGCCGTCGGAGGGCTGCGGCAGGTCGTGCAGGGTGACCGTGACGGATGCCCGCCGCGCCAGCTGCTCCACGGCACCGGCGGCGGCATCCGGATCGGAGCCCCACAGCCGGTCGGTGAAGTGCAGGTGCACCCGATCGCCGGTCGCGGCCTCACCGGTCGCGGCCTCCTGGGAGGTCGCCTCGCCGATCGCGCCCACACCGGAGACCGCCTCGTCCGCCGCCCCGGCCACCGCTTCGGCGAGGCGCTGCGCGTAGAGGGTGACCCCGTGGCGGGGGTCGCGGGTGAGGAGCAGGCGGGGTGGGTGCGGGGCGGCGGGAATCGCCGCGAGCCGGTCGTGTGCCGCAGTCTCCGGCGTGCGCACGCGGGCGACGCGCTGCCCGGAGCGGGAGTCGAGGGTGGTCATGCGGCCGCGAGCTCGCGAAGAGTCGTCGCGTGACGGTGCAGCCCGGCGGTCACCGCGTCGGGGTGCTCGGCGTACCAGCGCAGGTGGGCGAGACGCACCTCGGCGGACGGCACGGCGCATCCGTCGACCGTCCAGTCGGAGGTGGACTCGGCGTCGAGACCGAAGGCGTCGATCACGGCCTGTTCGCGCGGTGCGTGCACCGAGTCGAGCAGCGGGCGGCCGGGATCGCGGGGCGACAGCCCGGTCGAGCCCTGGGCGAGGCCGAGCGCCTCGAGCGTGCGCGCGCCGAGGGCGGCCCACACCGGGTTGCCCGGATGGTTGATCGTACGCATCGAGTCGAAGGTGGGCGAGGCGAAGAGGTCGGAGACCACGACGGTGCCGTGCCGCTGTTCGCGCTCGCGCAGCTCACCGGTCGACGCGGCGGCGATCGCGGCGGTGGCGCGCGCCGTGAGCGCGGGCAGCGCCGAGCCGGCGGCCTCCATCAGCACGCCCGCGTCGTGATAGGCCACGAGCGGCGGCGTGAGCGAGGTGTCCGAGGGCGGACGGATGATGAGGTGCCGCGGGTACAGCCCGGCGAACCGGATCACGGGCAGCACGGCCACCCCGGTGCCGGCGCGCGTCGAGGCGAGCAGCTGGCGCGTACCCACCGGGAGCCCCCGGTAGTCGTCGCGGATCGGCTGCAGCACCACGAAGTCCGCGCGCTCGAGCCAGGCGTGCAGCTGCGTGGCCTCGGCCGCCGTGAGCTCGTGCACGGGCGGCGTGCGCACGGTGGTGAGCGCCTCGGGCATGACGGCCCGCACCGACTCGGCCTGGCAGTTGCCCACCGAGAGCAGCACCCGCGCATCGGCCGGCACCGCCTCACGGGGCGTTCGGCGGAACAGGTCGAGCGGATCGGCGGGCACCACCCCACTCTGGCTCGAACCGCCCCGCGCCGCACGCCCCTCAGAGCTCGGACTCGACCGGGGTGGGGTTGAGGAGGTCGGCGACCGAGTTCAGGATCTCCGAGGGGCGGAAGGGGTAGCGGTCGATCTCGGTCTGGTCGCTGATGCCCGTGAGTACGAGGATGGTGTGCAGGCCCGCCTCGATGCCGGCGACCACGTCGGTGTCCATCCGGTCGCCGATCATGCCCGTGTTCTCGGAGTGCGCACCGATGCGGTTCATCGCCGAGCGGAACATCATGGGGTTCGGCTTGCCCACCACGTAGGGCTCCTTGCCGGTGGCCTTTGTGATGAGGGCGGCGATGGCGCCGGTGGCCGGCAGCGGGCCTTCGGCACTCGGCCCCGTGGCATCCGGATTCGTCACGATGAAGCGCGACCCGGCGCCGATCAGGCGGATGGCCTTCGTGATGGCCTCGAACGAGTAGTTGCGGGTCTCGCCGATCACCACGTAGTCGGGCGCGGTCTCGGTCATGATGAAGCCGGCCTCGTGCAGCGCCGTGGTGATGCCCGCCTCACCGATCACGAAGGCGCTGCCGCCCGGCATCTGGTCTTTGAGGAAGGCGGCGGTGGCCAGGGCGCTCGTCCAGATGTACTCCTCGGGCACCTCGAGGCCGCTGGCGCGCAGCCGGGCCGAGAGGTCGCGCGGCGTGAAGATGGAGTTGTTCGTGAGCACGAGGTAGGGCTTGCCCTCGTCGCGCCACTGCTGCAGCAGCTCGGCCGCGCCGGGAACGGGGTGGTTCTCGTGAACCAGCACGCCGTCCATGTCGGTCAGCCAGCATTCGATCTCATCGCGACCGGTCATGTGGAGCTCCTTCCGTGCCGGCCTCCAGAGTACAGCGGGCGGGTGAACGCGGGCTCGGGAGCCCGATCGCGTTGTAAGGTTCGAGGACAGCTCGACGGATCAGGTCGGCCAGGGGAGGGGAGTCCTTCGTGACACGACGAGGCGCGCGATTCGAAGGGCGGTCGGCTCTGGTCGTCGACGATTCGGAGGATCAGGGCGACCTGCTCCGGGTGCACCTCGAGAGACTCGGCTTCACCGTGTCGGTGGTGGGCACGGCCGAGGTGGCGATGAGGTCGTACCGTGCCGACGCACCCGAGGTCGCCGTGGTCGACCTGTTGCTGCCGGGTATCGACGGCTGGCAGCTGGTCGCCGCCATGAAATCGGAGGTTCCCGATTCGCGCCTCGTGGTGACCTCGGTGCTCGGTGTCGAGGATTATCCGAGCGTCGACGCGATCCTGCCGAAGCCGTTCACGTTCAAACAGATCGCCCACACGATGGACACCATTTTCCCGAACGGGTGACGGTCGCAATCGCAGGGGGGAGCGAGCGGATGAGAGTACTGATTGCCGACGACGACGCGGATCTGCGCGACCTGGTGACGATCGCGGTGGAGAAGGCGGGATCCGAGGTCGTCGCCGCCGTCGCATCCGGAACCGAGGCCTGGGCGGCGCTGCAGTCGACGGATGTGGATCTGGCCGTGCTGGACATCTCGATGCCCGGCATGACCGGACTGGAGGTCGTCGAGAAGGTGCGTTCCGACGACGAGCTGCGAGAGCTGAGCGTGCTCATCATCACCGCCGACGGTGCGCCCGGCATCGCCGAGCAGGTGCATCTGGCCGGGGCGAACGGATTGATCACGAAGCCGTTCCCGGTGCGGGAGCTGGTGCGATTCATCCGCGACGTCGCCGAGCGACTGTGATGCCCGCACCGCGTCGGCTCGCCCGCGTGACGCTCGGGACCTTCGGATCGTGGTCCCCGATCCTGAAGCACGGTGCCGCCCTCACCGGTTTCGCCCTCGCGACCCTGGTGCTGCTCTCCCCGTTGGGCATCAGCGGCGACGTCGTGCCGGTGGTCGTTGCGGATGCGATCGTGCTCGCGGCGGCCGCCTTCGCGATCGCACTGCCGCGCACGAGCCTCTCACCGCGCTGGGAGATCGCCATCCCCTTGGTCACCTTCGTGGCCGTGGCGCTGCTTCGGACGGCGACCGGCGGTCAAGTCTCCCCGTTCGGTGCGCTGATCATCATCCCGGTGATCTGGATCGCCTCCGAGCAGGGCGTGCGGCACATCCTGATCGCGGTGGCGGGCGTGCTGTTCATCGTCGTGCTGCCGTTCCTGGTGGGCGTCTCGTCGGTGGACGTGGCCTCCGACGTGGTGCGACTGATCTTCACCCCGGCCGTGTTCGCGATCGCCGCGGTTCTGATCAATCAGATCGCCCGGGTGCAGCACGACCGCCTGCTGCGCGTGCAGCAGCTCGTCGACGAACGGGACCAGCTGGTCGCCTCGCTCGAGCAGTCGACCCGGGAGGCGCACCGCCAGAAGGAGCAGAGCCTCGAGGCGAACCGGCTGCGCGACAGCGTCTGGGATGCGATCACCGGGCACGCCATCATCGGCACCGATCTGGATGGCCGGGTGAACGTGTGGAACCGCGGCGCCGTGAGCCTGCTGGGCTACACCAGCGGGGAGGCCATCGACCGGCTCGCCATCACCGACATCCATCGCCCCGACGTCTCCGGCGAGACCGGCGAGGGCGCCGGCGACGGTGGGTTCACGGGCGACGCCGAGGCGTCCGAGCGGCGGGACTGGACCTACGCGCGGAAGGACGGATCCGAGTTCCCCGCCCACGTCGCGGTGTCGGAGCGGTTCGACGAGGACGGCCGTTCGGCCGGCTTCATCTTCGTCGCCACCGACGAGACGGAGGCCACCGAGCTGCAGCGGCTGAAGGACGAGTTCACGAGCCTGATCTCGCACGAGCTGCGCACCCCGTTGTCGTCGATCCTCGGGTACGTCGAGCTGCTCCGGCCCGAGGACGAGTTCGACGATCCGATGACCGGGCAGCAGCTGAAGTACCTCGACGTCGTCGACCGCAACGCGCGGCGGTTGCTGCAGCTGGTGGGGGACCTGCTGTTCACGGCCCAGGTCGGATCGGGGCGCTTCACCATCGAGCCTGTCCCGACCTCGATCACGGCCCTCGTGCGGGCGGCCGTCGACACGGCGTCACCGACCGCCGAGAACGGCCACATCGCTCTCGCCGTCCTCACGCCCGAGCAGGACGTCATGGTGACGGTCGATCCGCTCCGGATCGGCCAGGCGCTGGACAACCTGCTCTCCAACGCGGTGAAGTTCACGCCCCGCGGAGGCGCGGTCACCCTCACGCTGGAGCGTGGCCCCGACGAGACGAGGGTGATCGTGCAGGACACCGGCATCGGCATCCCCGCGGATGAACTCGACCGCCTCGCGGAGAGGTTCTTCCGGGCCAGCACGGCCAGCCAGCACGCCGTCAAGGGTGTCGGGCTCGGCCTGACCATCACGAAGGCGATCGCCACCGCGCACGACGGCCGGATCGAGATCGCCAGCACGGTCGGGGTCGGCACCACCTTCACGCTGGTGCTGCCCGGGGCGTCCGCCGCCTCCTGACCGGAGCGCGGTGCCGTGCGGTCGTTCGGCTGCATGCGGCCTAGGATCTCCTGGGGGCCTAGGGGCCTAGGGGCCTAGTGGCCTAGGGGTACGAACGAGGGGGGCGGATCCATGAGCGGTCGAGCTGCGAAGTCAGGCGCGACCAGGGCCGCGTTGGTCCTGGCCGTGTCGGTCGCGATCGCGGTGACGGTCTCCGGATGCGCGGGGCCGGCTCCCACGTCCGGGGCGTCTCCGGACTCGACGGCGGTCGGAGCGACGTCGTCGCCGATGCCGATCGAGCAGGTGGTGGCGTTCGATCCGATCGCCGAGCCTCTGGTGGTGGCCGGACGTTCGCTGGTGGCCGGGTCCGACGGATTCGCCTCGCTGGAGGCCCGTACCGCTCTCGACGTGGCCGTGCAGCAGCTCGACGCATCCGTGCAGGTCGCTCAGCTGTCCGCGGCCGGTGGCCCGGCGGCGAGCCAGGCGACTCCGCCGGTCGACGAGGCGAGCATCGCCGCCGACCTGTCCGCCCTGTACGCGGCGATCGGCACCGTGCGCACGGGTGTGATCGAGACGGCTGCCCGGGTCGTCAACGACGAGACCCCGGATGCGCCCCAAGCCGTGCGCGACCAGCTCTACGGTGCGATCGTGGCGCAGCAGGCCGCCGCGGCCGCTCCGGCCACCGACGACACTCCGCGTCAGCTGCTCGAGCTCGTGGCACTGATCCGGGCCGCGCAGGATGCGCAGGTCGAAGGGGCAGCCGCCGCCGAGGTGGCGCGCCAGGCCGACGAGGCCGCCTCGTCGTCGGGCGAGGGTTCGTCATCCGGTGGGGAATCCGGTCCGGACTACATCTCGATCCCGATTCCGCCGATGCCGCAGCTCATCTGCCGCTTCGACGAGAACATGCAGCCGGTCTGCACGAGCGGCTGAGCTTCCTGCCGGCGGTGCTCGAGGAGTCTGCGCCGGCGGGTCAGGACGTCGGGGTCGCGGTTCGGAGTTCGGCTGTGACCCGGTCGCGGATGGTGCGCTCGAGGTCGGTCAGCTCGGCGAGCACCTGATGGGCTGCGAAGGCCCGATCGCGTAGGCGGTCGTTCAAGGGCGTCAGGATGCCCACCTCGGCGAGTGTGGCGATGGCGCCGTTGGCCGCGTTGTAGCTCACGCCGAGCGCCGACTGCACGCTCGATGCGGTGGCGACCGGATGCGCCGGCAGCAGCTCGATGAGGCCGGCGGCCGCCGATCCGGCGCGGGGCCTGACCTCGGAGTGCCATCCGACGGGCAGGCCGGCGAGCATGCCCGGGAGCGTGAGGCAGGCCTCGGCCGCGATGGTCGCTGCACGCGAGATGCCGGTCACGATCGGCTCCGGGTCTCCGTCGCGATAGGCGTTCAGGAGGGCGAAGTACCCCGTCTGGTCGGCCACGAGGGCCGAGGCGATCGGGATCACGGTGTCGCGGGCGAGGCCGCGGTGGCGGAGCACCGCCTGGATCAGCGCTCGCCCGATACGGCCGTTGCCGTCGGAGAACGGATGGATCGATTCGAACTGCGCGTGGACGACGGCAGCCTGCGTGAGCGGGGGCAGGTCGGAGCGGGCTGCGAACACGAGAAGATCGTCGAGCAACTCGGCGACGAGCTCGGGCGGCGGCGGGATGAACAGAGCGTTGCGCGGAGCGTAGTCGCTGCCGCCGATCCAGTTCTGCACCTGGCGCACGGAGCCCGCCTCGGCGCTCTCATGGGCATCGTCACGCATCAAGGCGCGGTGGGCGGTGAGCAGGTCGCCCACCGTTATCGCCCGATCCGGCGACGTGGCATCGACGAGGGAGGCCACCGCCTCTGAGGCCGCGACCATCGCGGTGGCGGAGTCATTGGCCCGGCTGCCTGCCACGGCGCGCGCGTAGTCCTCGACGGACGCATCGAGGTGCTCGATCTTCGACGAGGCCACGGACTCGAGGCGGATCAGCATGTGCCGCAGCGCGCCGAAGCCCGCGCCGGGAGCGGACCGGTTCGTCTCGTCCAGACGCGTGATCGCGGCGATGGCCTCGCGCTCTGTCGACGAGGCCAGGTCGGGGGTGGGGGTAGCCGCTATCCGGGGAGGTATCGACACCTCGATCGCCGTGAGCATACGGTCTGCCTTCGTGCCGGCGCGGCGCGACTGCGACCAATCGATGGTTTGACGCGCGTGAGGGGGCCACTTCATGATCGCCTCCAAACCTGCGATAGTCCGTTTGTTATCTCAGTTTATCGCCTTAACCTGAGATAACGCGAGGCTTATCTCAGGTTAGCGACGCTACCCATTGACTCCCAGCGGTTTGGGTTATTCCGACCCTAAGGGTTATAGTCGGGTTCACCTTTAGGGGGTGAGCGGGATGGCGCAGCAAGATGCAGCGACAGCCGTCGAGGCAGCGGAGCCGACGGCGGGATCGATCGCGCTCGCCGTGTCGACCGTGATCTTCGGGCTGCGGCCCGACCGGCCCACCGCCCTGCCGAGCCTGTGGCTGCCGCTGGTGCGCCGCATCCGCCCGCCGTACGAGGGGCAGTGGGCGCTGCCCGGCGGGCCCGTCCGGCTCGACGAAGACCTCGAGGCGGCCGCCGCGCGCACCCTCGCGGCCACCACCGCGCTCGAACCCGGGTACCTCGAGCAGCTGTACGCCTTCGGTACCCTCGACCGCTCGCCGGCCGGGGCGAAAGACCGGGTCGTGTCGATCGTCTACTGGGCGCTCGTGAATGCCGACGAGGCGAGCGCGGCCGGAGCCGGGGCATCCGAGCCCACGAACGTGGCCTGGTTCTCGGTCGACGACCTGCCCGACCTCGCCTTCGACCACGACGTCATCATCGAGTACGCCCTCTGGCGGCTGCGCAACAAGGTGGAGTACAGCCGCATCGCGCACGCCTTCCTCGGCGACACCTTCACCCTCGCCGAACTGCGCGAGGTGCACGAGGCCGTGCTCGGCCGCACGCTCGATCCGGCGAACTTCCGCCGGCAGATCGAGAGCTCCAACACCGTCGTGCCCACCGGCAAGCGCGTCACGGGCACCAGCTACCGCCCCCCGAAGCTGTACCGCTACAACAACAGCGCCGAACCCGTCGATCGCGGGCCCTTGACGCGAACCACCACTCCCTCGAGAAAGCCGCGAACATGACCCGCACCCTGTCGGTCGACAACGAGATCCAGCTGATCACCCAGGGCGCCCCCGGCGTCTCCGGATCGACCTGCACCCCCGAGCTCGCCGAAGGCCCCTGGGTCTTCGACCTGCAGCCGCCGTCGTACGGGCCGGGCGCGTCGATGGCCGATCCGATCCCGGCCGAGGCGCCCCGGCAGGGTCAACTGCCCGAGGAGTACAAGACGGCCTCGGCGATCGAGCTCGACGCCCGCATCCGTCGCGCCAAGGAGACGCTCGGCGACCGCGTCGTGGTGCTCGGCCACTTCTACCAGCGCGACGAGGTGGTGCAGTACGCCGACTTCGTGGGCGACTCGTTCCAGCTCGCGAACGCGGCGCTGACGGTTCCGGATGCCGAGGCCATCGTGTTCTGCGGCGTGCACTTCATGGCCGAGACCGCCGACATTCTGGCGAAGCCGTCGCAGTCGGTGATCCTGCCCAACCTGGCCGCCGGATGCTCGATGGCCGACATGGCCGACATCGACTCGGTCGAAGACGCCTGGGCCCAGCTCGAGGACATCTACGGAACGTCGCCCGACGCGGACGGTCGCGTGCCGATCATCCCCGTCACCTACATGAACTCCTCGGCCGACCTCAAGGGGTTCTGCGGGCGGCACGGCGGCATCGTGTGCACCTCCTCGAACGCGGCGACCGTGCTCGAGTGGGCGTTCGAGCGCGGGCAGCGGGTGCTGTTCTTCCCCGACCAGCACCTCGGCCGCAACACCGCCAAGGCGATGGGCGTGCCGCTCGAGCGGATGCCGATGTGGAACCCGCGCAAGGCTCTCGGCGGCTCGACCTCAGAGGAGCTGCTCGACGCGCAGGTCATCCTGTGGCACGGCTTCTGCTCGGTGCACAAGCGGTTCACGGTGGCGCAGATCGAGAAGGCGCGGGCCGAGCACCCCGACGTGCGCGTGATCGTGCACCCCGAGTGCCCGATGCCGGTCGTCGACGCAGCAGACGGCGCCGGTTCCACCGACTACATCGTGAAGGCGATCGCCGCGGCGCCCGCCGGCACCACGTTCGCCATCGGCACCGAGATCAATCTCGTGCAGCGCCTGGCGAACGAGTACCCGCAGCACACGATCTTCTGCCTCGACGACGTGATCTGCCCCTGCTCGACGATGTACCGCATCCACCCCGGCTACCTCGCGTGGGTGCTGGAGGAGCTCGTGGCCGGCCGCGTGGTGAACCGGATTTCCGTGGGCGACGACGTGGCCGTGCCGGCCCGCGTGGCGCTCGAGCGGATGCTCGCGGCCCGGCCGTGAGCGCACTCGAGGCGGCGGGCGCGCCGGGTGCGGCGGGTGCGGCGGGCCCCGAGGTGAGTGCTGCGACGAGTGCCGCGGGGCGCGGGCGGGCACGGCGGGTGGTCGTGGTGGGCAGCGGCGTCGCGGGGCTCGTGACCGCGCTGACGCTGAAGGCGCGCTGCCGGGAGCGCGGGGTGCCGATCGAGCTGACGGTCGTGACGAAGTCGACGATCGACGACAGCAACACGCGCTATGCGCAGGGCGGCATCGCGGCGGCCGTGATGCCGGGCGACACCGTCGAGTCGCACGTCGCCGACACGCTGGCGGCCGGAGCCGGGCTGTCCGACCCCGCCGCCGTGGCCGCGCTCTGCGGCGACGGGCCCGAGCGCATCCGCGACCTCATCGCCTGGGGCGTGGGCTTCGACCGCGAAGGCGGTGCCGTGGATGCCCCGTTCGACGCCGGCCTGGAGGGCGCGCACTCGATGCACCGCATCCTGCACGCGGGCGGCGACGCCACCGGCCTCTCGATCGAGAGCGCACTCGTGCGGGCGGTGCGCTGGGCCGGTATCGCGGTGATGTCGTCGACCTTCCTGGCCGATCTGGTGACGGTTCCGGATGCCGGCCGCGTGGTGGGGGTCGAGGTGGTGCGCGGGGGAGCGCGGGAGGTGCTCGCCGCCGACGCCGTCGTGCTGGCCAGTGGGGGCATCGGCCAGCTGTACCCGTTCACGACGAATCCCATCGTCGCCACCGGCGACGGGGCCGCGGCCGCCTGGCGCGCGGGGGCCGTGCTGGCCGATGTCGAGTTCGTGCAGTTCCACCCGACGGCGCTCGCCGTACCCGGCGCCTTCCTGGTGTCGGAGGCGGTGCGCGGCGACGGCGCGGTGCTCGTGAACGGTGCCGGCGAGCGGTTCATGGTGGGGCGGCATCCGCTCGCCGAGCTCGCCCCTCGCGACGTCGTGGCCCGCGAGATCGCCGCCGAGATGCGGCGCTCGGGTCAGCCGGTGCGACTGGATGCCACGGGCATCGGCGTCGAGGAGCTCGGGCGCCGCTTCCCCACGATCTCCGCCGCCATGCGGCAGAACGGCCTCGACTGGGCGCACGAACCGGTACCGGTGGCTCCGGCGGCGCACTACTGGATGGGCGGCGTGGCCACCGACCTCGACGGGCGCACCTCTGTCCCGGGCCTGTGGGCCGTGGGCGAGGTCTCGTGCACCGGTGTGCACGGTGCCAACCGGCTGGCCTCGAACTCGCTGCTGGAGTCGCTCGTCTTCGCGCACCGCGCGGCGACCGCGCTCGCCGAGGCGCTCGCGGGTGCGGCAGCGGAGCCCGCGGTCGCGTCCGCCGCGCCCGACTCGCGCGCGCCGGCCCCCGGTCGCGCCGAGACGCACGAGCCCTCACGGGCTGAGTGGCGCGAGCCCACGCGGGCCGAGCTGCACGAGCTGATGTGGGCGAGCGCGGGGGTCGGCCGCGACGGCGACGCGCTCCGAGCCGCCCGTGCGACGCTCGCGGGGTGGGGCATCGACACCCGGTCCGGAGCGGATCTCGACCTCACCCGGCTGGAGACCGCCAACCTGGTGCAGATCGCGCGCCTCGTGGTGGAGTCGGCGCTGGCACGGGAGGAGTCCCGCGGCGCGCACTTCCGCGGCGACTTCCCCGGTGTCGAGGCCGCCTTCGCCGGCCATCTCGTGCTGTCGCGCGCGCATCCGTCACCGCGTCTCGTGCCGACCGTGGCCCACGCGGTCACGGCGGCGACCGCGGCCGAAGCAGCCCCCGCAGCCGCCGCCGCGCCGGACACGGCGCCGGCACCCGCCCGTACCGAAGCGCCCGCCCGCACTCCAGAGAAGGTCACCGCCTGATGCTCACCGCCCAGATCATCGACGACGTCGTCTCGCGCGCGCTCGCCGAAGACGCCCCGTGGGGCGACATCACCTCGGAGCTGCTCATCCCCGAGGCCGCCGAGGTCGAGGCGACGCTCGGCGCGCGGGAGGAGGGCGTGTTCAGCGGGTCCGCCGTGTTCGAGGCCGCGATGCGGCAGGTCGACCCGCGCATCCGCACGGTGTTCCACGTCGCCGACGGCGAGCGGTTCGCCGCCGGTGCCGTGCTCGCCACCGTGAGCGGTCCCGCACGCGGTGTGCTGCGCGGCGAGCGTGTGGCCCTCAACCTGGTGCAGCGGATGAGCGGCATCGCGACGCTCACCGCCCGGTACGTCGCCCTCGTGGCCGGAACCCGCGCCCGGATCGTCGACACCCGCAAGACCACGCCCGGCCTCCGCGCCCTCGAGCGCCAGGCCGTGCGCGACGGCGGCGGGCACAACCATCGTTTCTCGCTCTCCGACGCCGTGATGGCGAAGGACAACCACCTCGCCGTGCTCGCCGCCCAGCACGGCGGCGACGTGACGGCGGCCCTCACGGCCGTGCGGGCGCAGCTCTCGCACACCACCCACCTCGAGGTGGAGGTCGACCGGGCCGAGCAGATCGAGCCGGTGCTGGCCGCCGGCATCGACACGATCATGCTCGACAACTTCGGCCTCGACGCCCTCCGCGCCGGCGTCGAACAGGTCGGCGGCCGGGCGCTCGTGGAAGCCAGCGGCGGGGTGAACCTCGACACAGTGGCGGCGATCGCGGCCACCGGGGTCGACGTGATCTCGGTGGGAGCGCTCACCCACAGCGTGCGCTCGCTCGACCTGGGCCTCGACGTGGGCTTCGTGCCGGATGCCGCCACCACCGTCCCCGCCGCGGCGCCCGCCGCCACGCCCCTCGCTCCCACGGCCCCCGCCGCCGCCGCGCCCGCCCGCCCGTGATCTATCTCGACGCCGCCGCCACCACGCCCGTGCGCCGGGAGGTGCTCGAGGCGATCTGGCCGTTCCTCACCGGCGAGTTCGGCAACCCGTCCAGCCACCACGGCGTGGGCGACTCGGCCTCGCGGGCACTCGCCGCCGCCCGCCGCACGGTGGCCGAGGTGCTCGGCTGCCGGGTGAGCGAGATCGTCTTCACCTCGGGCGGCACCGAGGCCGACAACCTCGCCGTGAAGGGCATCGCCCTGGCCGCGCCTCGGGGCCGGCATGTCGTGCTCAGCGCGATCGAGCATCCGGCGGTCGTCGAATCGGTCGAGTTCCTGCAGCGGATGCACGGCTTCGAGGTGACCGTCGTGCCGGTGGATGCCACGGGGCTGGTCGACCCCGACGAGTTCACTGCCGCTCTCCGCCCCGACACCACCCTCGCCACCGTGATGACGGCGAACAACGAGGTGGGCACGGTGCAGCCGATCGCCGAGCTGGCAGCGCGCGCGCATGCCCTCGGCGTGCCCTTCCACACGGATGCCGTGCAGGCGGCCGGCTGGCTGCCGCTCGGGCTCGACGCCCTCGGGGTGGATGCGCTGAGCTTCTCGGGCCACAAGCTCGGGGCGCCCAAGGGCATCGGTGTGCTCGCCGCTCGGCAGCGGCTGCGGCTCGAGCCGCTCGTGCACGGCGGCGGTCAAGAACGAGGGGCCCGATCCGGCACCGAGAACGTGGCCTTCGCGGTCGGACTCGCCACCGCCCTCACGCTCGCCGAGGCGGAGCGCGTCGAGGCGGCCGTGCGCATCACGGCCCTGCGCGACGAGTTCATCCGCGGTGTGCTCGACCGCATCCCCGCCGCCGTGCTCACGGGGCATCCGGCCCACCGCCTGCCCTCGGTGGCCTCGTTCTGCTTCCCCGGCACCAGTGGCGAATCGGTCCTCCTCCAGCTCGAGGAGCGCGGCGTGCTCGTCTCCAGCGGCTCGGCCTGCGCCGCCGGCGACGACGCGCCCTCCCCGGTCCTGCTCGCGATGGGCCTGGCCCCCGAGGTCGCGCAGACCGCAGTCCGCTTCACCTTCACGTCCTCCACCACCGAGGCCGACCTGACCACCGCGCTCTCCTCCCTCGAGGCGTCCCTCGCCACCCTCCACGCCCTGGGCTCCTGATCCGCCTGCGCAAGAGCACGACACTCAAGCCCGACAGGCCGTACCCGACGACCCAGGGTGAGTGGGTGGCCGGAGGATGCGACCGAAGGCCGCGTCCTCCGACCGCACACTCACATGTCGCCCGGCGCCGGACAGGGACCGGCGCCGCCCGGTCACGCCGAGCAAAGCCCGGCGCGACCCGCAGCTAGCTGCTCAGCCAGATGGCGTCGAGCGAGGCGGGGGCGATCTCGACGGGGGGCGTGCCGACCGCGCCGGTGACCGCGAGCACGACGCCGTCGCCGAGGGCGATCGGGTCGTAGCCGGCCTCCTCGGCCGTCTCGACGCGCACGGCGGTGCCGGGGCCGATGCCGCTCTCGGCGAGGGTGCGCAGCAGCTCGGGGTCGCGGTCGCTGATGCGCACCACGTGGCCCTCGTGGCCCGGCGCGGCGTCGGCGAGCAACACCGCGTCGAAGTCGGGCACCACGCCGGCGGCGGAGGGGATCGGGTCGCCGTGCGGATCCTGCACCGGCCGCCCCAGCCGTTCGTCGATCGCATCGAGCAGCCGCTCGCTCACGGCGTGCTCGAGCACCTCCGCCTCGTCGTGCACCTCGTCCCACTCGTAGCCCATCTCGCGCACCAGCCAGGTCTCGATCAGGCGGTGCCGGCGCACCACGCCGACGGCGCGCAGGCGGCCCTCGGGGGTGAGGGTGAGCGGGCCGTAGGGCACGTGCGTGATGAGCCCGGCGGCCGCGAGCTTCTTCACCATCTCGGTGACCGACGAGGGCGCGACGCCCAACCGCCCGGCGAGGGCCGACGGGGTGATCGGATCGGGCTGCCACTCGGTGTGGGCGTAGATGGTCTTGAGGTAGTTCTCGGCCGCGGTGTCCTGCCCGGCGATCGTCTTCTGGGCGGGACGGGGTGCGGGCGCGTGCGTCGTCATGATGCCTCCAAGCCTAGGCTCTGGGCCGTTCGGCAGCCGATTCGGTTAGCGGATGCAGATTTCGGCGATAGTGAGGCCGTATACGAGGTCACTCCTCGACATTTCTGCATCCGCTGACCGAAGGAGGCCTCTCGGGTCCCGTCAGGGCTCGAGCAAGAGGCCGGAGGAGGCCATCGCGCGCTCGACGGTGATCTCGATCACCACGCGCTGCGGGTTCGGTCGTGGCTCGCGGTAGCGGGCGGCGTAACGGCGAACGGCGTCGGCCACCGAATCCGGGTCGTCGAGGATGCGCGCCGGGCCCTCGAAGCTCAGCCAGCGGGCGCGCTCGACCTGGCTCACGCTCGCGCGGCCGCCTCGGCGCACGTTGAGCACCTTCTGAGAGGTGCCCGAGGTGATGATGCGCACCGTGCGGCCTTCGAGGGTGAACCCGACCGGCACCTGGTGCGGGCTGCCGTCGGTGCGCAGGGTGGCCAGGGTGGCGAGGTGGTAGTCGGTGACGAAGGCCTCGCCCTCCGGTGTGAGCAGGCCGTGTGGTGCGCCGCCGGGTACGGATGCGCGGGCGGGAGCGGGTTCGGTTGCGGGCACGGGCGACGTCGGGGCGGATCCCGGTCGCGCGGTGCTCCAGGAGGGGAACGTCAGCGTCGTGACCGAGGCCAGCGGCGTCTGCACCGGCGGCCCGTCGGGCAGCCCGGTCGCCCCGTCCAGGGCATGGCTCGTCACGCTTCCCGAGCCCTGGTGCATCACGTGCAGCCGCAGCCCGTCGACCGCGACCGCCCGGGGGAGCTCGCCGCCGCTGGCGAACGGCGCGAGAACGTCGAACGAGCCGTCGGGCTGCACCCGCACGGGCACGATCCGGTCGCTTCCGCGGATGCCGAGGTAGACCGTGCGGCCGTCGTCGGCCACCGCGATGCCCGAGCCGCTCTCGCCGGGGCGCGGGGCCTCGGGCAGCAGGTCGTGGGCGGCGACGATGCGGAAAGGGGCGTCCGGATGCGGTCGGTCGACCACGATCAGCTCGATCGAGTACTCGGTGATCACGAGCAGGCGGCCCTCGGGCAGCGGGGCGAGATGGCGCGGGCCGGATCCGGGTGGCAGGACGAGTTCCTGCTCGAGCACGAGCCGGAGGCCGTCGGTGTCGTCGAGTCGCCAGAAGCGCAGCAGGTCGTAACCGAGGTCGGTGGTGACGAGGTGCGTGGCGTCGAGCAGCAGGGCGGAGTGGGCCCGGCTCGTGCGCGGCTCGCCGGTGTGCGCATCGATCGCGACGCTCTCGTCGCCCGCGTGTGGATCGGCGGCGGCGGGTGCCGGCACTCCCTCGCCGAGCGCGCCCTCGGCGTCGAGCGGGAACAGCACGACGGCGCCGTCACCCCAGCACGAGGCCACCACGAAGCGGCCCTCCGGATCGACGGCGAGGTGGCAGACGGCCGCTCCGGCGGCCCGGCTCAGGCCGAGCGGGGCGAGCGACGGCTCCCGCGGCGCCGCGGCCGTCACGTCGCCGCTCACTCCGAACGCCGAGACCCGGCCCGTGGACTCGGAGGCGGCGTAGAGCACGGGCAGCTCCGGATGCGCGGTCAGCCAGGTCGGCGACGGCAGGGCGAAGGCCGGTCCGGCCACGACGAGCGATCCGTCGGCCATGTGCCGCAGCGGCGTCACTCCGGCGCCGGTACCGCCCGCCTCTTCGGTGTACGAACCGGCCCAGACGACGGGGGCGGTGGGATGCGCGGCGGAGTCCATGCACACCATTCTGGCCCGCGGGCGCTGGTATTCTGGAACCCCGGCGGTCGCCGGCTACCACGGGGGTACTTCGATTCCAATCGGCGACGCCGGCACGCGCATGTCCGTGCGGCAGATGGTCACGCAGAGCGACACCGTGCGGGCGCTGCGCTCGCCGCGCATCCTGAGCCGCGAGGTGCTGGCGGGCATCGTCACCACCCTCGCGCTCATCCCCGAGGTGATCTCGTTCTCGGTGGTGGCGGGGGTCGACCCGCGGGTCAGTCTCGTGGCATCCGTCGTTCTGGCCATCAGCATGTCGGTGCTCGGCGGGCGCTCGGCGATGGTCACGGCGGCGGCCGGATCCGTGGCCCTCGTGGTGGCACCGCTGGTGCGCGACCACGGGGTGGAGTACCTGCTGCCGGCGATCGTCCTGGCCGGCATCGTGCAGATCGCGTTCGGGGTGCTGGGGCTCGCGCGGCTGATGCGGTTCATCCCGCGCAGCGTGATGCTCGGCTTCGTGAACGCGCTCGGCGTGCTGATCTTCGCGGCGCAGGTGCCGCACCTGATCGACGTGCCGTGGATCGTGTATCCACTGTTCGCGCTGACCGTGGCCGTGGTGCTCGCGCTGCCCCGGGTGACGAAGGCGGTGCCCGCGCCGCTGGTGGCGATCGTGCTGGTGACGGCGATCGTGATCGTGGCGAACCTCGACGTGCCGAACGTGGGCGACGAGGGGACGATCGGCGGCGCGCTGCCCGGCATCACGCCGCTGCTGGTGCCGCTGAACCTCGAGACGCTGCAGATCATCTGGGCGCCCGCGCTCAGCGTGGCCTTCGTGGGGCTGATGGAGAGCCTGCTCACCGCGAAGGTGGTCGACGACCTCACCGACACCCGCTCGCACAAGAGCCGCGAGTCGTGGGCGCTCGGCATCGCGAACATCCTGGCCGGCTTCTACGGCGGCATCGCGGGCTGCGCGATGATCGGCCAGACGGTGCTGAACGTGAAGGTCGGGCGGGCTCGCACGCGCATCTCGACGGTGGCGGCCGGGCTCGTGCTGCTGCTGATGGTGACGCTGCTCGCGGACGTGATGGCGCAGATCCCGATGGCGGCGCTCGCGGCCGTGATGATGATCGTGGCCGTCACGACGGTGGACTGGCACAGCGTGCGGCCGTCGACGCTGCGGCGGATGCCTCTTCCCGAGACGCTCGTGCTGGCCGTCACGATCGTGGTGGTGGTGGCGACGGGCAACCTCGCCGTGGGGGTGCTTGTGGGCGTGGTGCTCGCGATGGTGCTGTTCGCGCGCCGGGTGGCGCACGTCATCCGCGTCGAGCGCGTCGTGACGCCCCCGGCCGGTGCGGCGGCGCCGGTTCCGGATGCTGTGGTGCGGCCGGGTGCGCCGGTTCCGGATGCTGTGGTGCAGCCGGTCGCGCCGGTTCCGGATGCCCCCACTTGCGCCGCGCCTGCCGTGCTGTACCGCGTGCAGGGGCCGCTCTTCTTCGGCAGCAGCAACGACCTGGTGGAGCAGTTCCGCTATGCCGACGACGCCGCGCTCGCCCCGGCGCCCGCGGAGGTCGCCGTCACGGTCGACTTCAGCGCCTCGCAGATCTGGGACGCCTCCACGGTCGCCGCCCTCGACTCGGTGCGCACCAAGTTCCACGCGCACGGCCTCGCCGTCGACTTCGCCGGCCTCGACGAGCGCAGCACCCTCTTCCACGACCGCCTCACGGCCTTCGACGCCACCCGCGAGGCGTAGGTCCCGCCGTCGCCTCGCGCAGACGGGTGCCGATGGGCGCACAGGACGGACATTCGGAGGACATTTCAGGTACAATCGAGGAACGGAGGTCGTCCAATGTCCCACGCACTCGCTGTTCCCGACGCTCGGCAAGGTCGTCATCAGGCCCACGTTCGAGCCTTGAAGACCGATTTCGGTGCCGCGATCGAGGTTCTCTCCGACATCCTCGGCAAAGGTCTCGTGGCGGTGATCGTCGACAGAGACGTCAAGACCGTTTCGCGCTGGTCAGCCGGCCAGGGGCCGCGCGGTGATGAGGACCGACGTCGCATCATCGACGCGGTGCAGATCGTCGAGATCCTGCGCACGGTAGAGTCGCCGGACGTGGTTCGGGCGTGGTTCATGGGAATGAATCCTCAGCTCGACGACGAGAATCCCGCCGAGATGCTGGCTGCCGGTCGGGCGCGTGAGGTGATGGCCGCTGCCAGGACTTACGTCGATCTGGGCTGAGTGCGCATGCCTTAACATGAGTGAATGTCGACTGTGCGCTTCATCCCGGTCGTCATGCCGCCCGGAGTGCTCTTTCGCGTGGAGAGGCTCACCCCCGCGTTGCGCTTCTCCCGGATCGATGAAGCCACGGCCGCGCTCGATGGGGCCGGCAACCGCTTCGACGTGCTCGGCTCGGGTGTCCTCTATGCAGCAAGCACGGTCCAGGCCGCCCTTGCTGAGACCGCCGCCCACTTCCGGGTGAGCGTGACGCTGCTCGAGCGCCTTGCAACGGCGGGAGCCTCGGCGAGCGACTTGCGTCGACCTTCCCTCGGTGCGGCGTGGCGGGATGCGAGGGTCATCCGCTCGCTGCGCGTGCGGGATTCTCTTCCCTTCGTCGACATCGAGGACGCTCGGACGCATGTCCTGCTGACGGAGCAGGCCAGCCCGCTGCTGACTGATCTCGGCGTACCGCTCTTGGACGTGCCGGCGGAGCGGGGCCGGTCCCGACTCCTCACTCGTGGTTTGGCGACGTGGGCGCGATCCGCCACGGATGATGCCGGCGATCCGCTCTACGGTGGGATCCGCTACCTGTCCAAGCTCAGCAACGACTACGAGTGCTGGGCGATCTTCGAGGGCGCTCACCTCGAGGTGCGCGAGGAGCGGCGGATCACGCCGACGGATGCCGACCCGCTCGCTGTAGTCGACAGGCATGGGATCCTCGTGGATTAGAGCGCCCACGACCGCAGGTAGATTTTTCGGTGGGCCTAAACCGTTGTGTGCTAATTTTTCGGCATGCCTAAAAGTGCGACGCCGGCGCCGCCCGCCTCCGGTGCGGGGGCGGCGTTCGTGCCGCGGCCTCGGTGGTGGCATCCGCTGGCCCTGTTCGGGCCCGCGTTCGTGGCCTCGATCGCGTACGTCGACCCCGGCAACGTTGCCGCGAACCTCACCTCGGGGGCACAGTACGGGTACCTGCTGGTGTGGGTGCTGGTGCTGGCGAACGCGATGGCGGTGCTGATCCAGTTCCAGTCGGCCAAGCTCGGCATCGTGACCGGGATGACGCTGCCCGAGCACGTGGGGGCGCGAACCCGGCCCTGGGGGCGGCGCGCGTTCTGGCTGCAGGCCGAGCTGGTGGCGGCGGCGACCGACATCGCCGAGGTGATCGGCGGGGCGCTCGCCCTGAACCTGCTGTTCGGGCTGCCGCTCGTGCTCGGCGGCGCGATCGTGGGCGTGGTGTCGATGGTGCTGCTGCTCGTGCAGTCGGCGCGGCGCCAGCGCAGCTTCGAGTTCATCATCATCGGGCTGCTGGCGGTGATCGCCGTGGGGTTCCTGGCGGGTATCTTCGTGTCGAACGTCGACTGGCTGGCCGCCGCCGACGGGCTCGTGCCGCGCTTCGAGGGCGCCCCCACCGTGCTGCTGGCCGCGAGCATGCTCGGCGCCACCGTGATGCCGCACGCCATCTACCTGCACTCCGCCCTCGCCCGCGACCGGCACCACGCCGCCTTCGCCGCCGAAGCGGAGAAGAGCGACTTCACGCTCGGCGGCAGCGCGGATGCGGCGGGAAGCGCGACCGAGCGCGGGACCCGGCCGCACGGGGCCGGTGCCGAGCGACTGCGGGGGCTGCTGAGGGTGACCCGCGCCGACGTGGTCATCGCGCTGGTGCTGGCCGGCGCCGTGAACATCGCGATGCTGCTGCTGGCCGCGTCCAGCCTGCGCGGCGTCGACGGCACCGACACGATCCCGGGCGCCTACGACGCCATCGCCGCCGCCCTCGGCCCCGCCATCGCCACCATCTTCGCGGTCGGCCTGCTCGCCTCCGGACTCGCCTCCACCTCCGTCGGCGCCTACGCCGGATCGGTCATCATGAAGGGCCTGCTCCGGGTGCGGGTGCCCATCCTGGCCCGTCGTGTGGTGACGCTCATCCCCGCGCTGGTCGTGCTCGGCGCAGGCATCGACCCCACGTGGGCGCTGGTGCTGAGCCAGGTGCTGCTGAGCATCGGCATCCCGTTCGCGCTGGTTCCGCTCATCCGTCTCACCGGCGACCGCGCCGTGATGGGCGAGTTCGCCGACCGGATGCCCGTGAGGGCCACCGCCTGGACAGTCGTCGCCCTGATCGTCGCCCTCAACGTCGTGCTGATCGTGCTCACCGTGACCGGCGCCGCGTAGCCTCACGATCGCGCACCCGACGCGTCACCGATCATTCACCCGATCGGCATAATCTGAGCCCATGCCCATCATCGACAACGCCGTCTACGCGGCCGGCCGGCGCATCCACGACCCCGACTCGCTGGACGAGACCTACGAGCTCATGCGCGAGAACGACGGCATGGCCTGGATCGGCCTGTACCGGCCCGACGCCGAGGAGATCCGTTCGGTCGAGCAGGAGTTCGACCTGCACCACCTCGCCGTCGAAGACGCCCTCACCGGCCACCAGCGCGCGAAGCTCGAGCGCTACGGCGACACGCTCTTCCTCGTGCTGCGCCCCGCGCGCTACCTCGACAAGGAGGAGGAGGTGGAGTTCGGCGAGCTGCACGTGTTCGTGGGCCCGGGCTTCGTGGTCACCATCCGGCACGCCGAGTCGCCCGACCTCGCCCGCGTGCGGCGCCGGCTCGAGGGCAACTCCGAACTGCTCGCGCTCGGCCCCGAGGCGGTGCTCTACGCGATCGTCGACGAGGTGGTCGACGAGTACGGGCCGGTGCTCGCGGGGCTGGAGAACGACATCGACGAGATCGAGCAGCAGCTGTTCGGCGGCGATCCGAACGTCTCCAAGCGCATCTACGACCTGCTCGGCGAGGTGATGGAGTTCCAGCGGGCCGTGCATCCGCTCACCTCGATGCTCGAGGCGCTGCTGCGCGGATCGGAGAAGTACAAGGTCGACCTCGAGCTGCAGCGGGGCTTGCGCGACGTGCTCGATCACGTGCTGCAGATCGTGGGGCGGGCGGATTCCTTCCGCGCGACCCTGCAGAACGCGCTCACCGTGCACTCCACGCTCGCCACCCAGCGCCAGAACGACGAGATGCGGCGCATCTCCGAGGCGAGCCTGGAGCTGGCCGAAGACACCCGCAAGCTCTCCGAGACCAGCATCCAGCAGGGCGAGGAGGTGAAGAAGATCTCCGGATGGGCCGCGATCCTCTTCGCCCCCTCGCTGATCGCCGCGATCTACGGCATGAACTTCGATGTCATGCCCGAGCTGCACTGGGTCTTCGGCTACCCGCTGGCGATCCTGGCCATGCTGCTGCTCGCGTTCGTGCTTTACTCGGTGTTCAAGCGCAACAAGTGGCTGTGACCGGCTGAGCCCGTGACGGGCCGGGTCACGCGGCGGCGTGCTGCGGGGCGTGGCTGTTCCCGTTCCCGGGCTCCGGGCCGTCGGCCGGCGGCAGGACGGCGCGGTTCCTGAAGTGGCCGGCGGCCATCAGCACGATGCCGAGCGCGATCCATCCGCCGAGCACCAGCCAGGGCTGCAGGGTCGAGGCATCCGGGAAGTAGGAGAGGTCGCGCATCAGCGTGGCGCCCGCTCCCGGCGGGAAGAACTGGCCGATCGCGCCCCAGGGCTCGGGCAGGAACTCCCAGGGCTGCGTGGCGCCCGAGATCGGGTTGCCGATCAGCATCGCGAGCACGGCGCCGATGCCGATCCCCTTGGCGCCGAGGATCGAGGTGAGCCCCACGATCAGCGCGCTGACGGCGAGAACGGATGCTGCGACCGCCAGCGTGTTCAGCACCGCGTCGCCCTGCAGCACGCCGAACCAGGCCTGGCCGATCGCCACCACGATCACGGCGCCCGCGACCGAGTAGAGCACCACCGTGGCCAGCCGGCGCCAGACGCCGACCACGAGCAGGCTCACGACGACACCGCCGATCACGCCGCCGATGACGAGCGGGAACGACAGCGTGGTGAGGCCGGCGCCGCGCGGATCGCTGCTCGCGAGCGGCACGACATCCGTCACCGCGATGGTGGGGACGGCATCGGCGGCGACTCCCTGGGCGGCGAGCTGCTGATCGAACGCCCGCTGCAGCTGCTCGGCGAGGCCGGTGAAGATCTGGCTCACGACGACGCCGTTCGCCGAGGCGGTGAGCACCTCGGGCACGGATCCGGAGGCGTCGACCGCGCCGAAGGCGTCGCGCGAGCGGATGGCCGCCTCGGCCTCGTCGCGGGTCTCGACCCGGCTGACGGTGAAGGTGTCGCCGGCGCTCTGCTCGAGCTGGTCGGCCACCGCGTCGGCCGTGGCGGAATCGCCTGCGACGACGACCGGCACGGCGTGAACGCTCGAGGTGACCGAGGGCCAGGAGAAGGCGAGCACGAAGATGCCGACGATCAGCGAGGCGCCGATGCCGATCAGGGCCACGCGGCTCCACGGGGTGTGCGGACGGGACATGCTCTTCTTCTCTCTTCAACCATAAAAAACGAATAACCGTTCTTTATTGTGAGGTGGCCCGCTACCCTTGTCAAGAACGGTCATTCGTTTTTGGAGTGGAGCATGCCGAAAGTCACCGACGACCATCGCGCCGAGCGCCGGCGCCAGATCGCCACGGCCGCGCTGCGCTGCTTCGCGCGCAAGGGGTTCGAGGCCACGTCGATGGCCGACATCATCGCCGAGTCCGGGCTGTCGGCCGGCGCCATCTACTTGCACTACGCCAACAAGCAGGAACTCGTCGCCCACGTCGTCCGCGACGTGCTGCGGGGCCGGGGGCGCGACCTCGAGGGGTTGTCCACCCGCGACCCGCTGCCGCACCCGGACGAGGTGGTGCGCACCTTCGTGGGGGGCATGACCTCCGAGCTCGGGGGCAGCGCCATCCTGGTGCAGGTGTGGGCGATCGCCGCGCGCGAGCCCGAGCTCGCGTCCATGATCGCCGAGTTCATCGCCGAGCTGCGGCGGCTGTACGCCTCGTACTTCCGCGCCTGGTTCGTGCGGGCCGGGGTCCCGGATGCCGCAGCCTCCGCCCGCGCCGACGCGATCGTCCCCGTGGTGGTCGGCATCTGCCAGGGCTACCTGCTTCAGGCCGCGATCGCTCCGGGCTTCGACCCCGAGCAGTACCTCGCGGCGGTCGCGCTGCTCGACTTCGCGGCGCTCCCCGCATCCTGATCACCCCGTCTCTGCGCCGACCCGTCACTTGGTCCCGCTTACAGGGCCTCAAAGCGGGACCAAGTGACGGGTCGACGAAGGTGGGTAGCCTTGCGGGGTGCCTGACGAGAATCCCCAGCCCATGCCGAGTGCCAGCGAGGGCTCGAGCGCGAGCCTCGAGCTGAGCGCGGGGGGCGTCGGGCCGTGGGCGGGCGAGCTGCCGTCGGGGGCGGATGCGGCGCGGTACGACCCCGAGCTGCTCGAGCGCGGCGACACCCGCAACGTGATCGACCGCTACCGCTACTGGCGGATGGACGCGATCGTGGCCGACCTCGACGAGCACCGGCATCCGTTCCACGTGGCCATCGAGAACTGGCAGCACGACATGAACATCGGCTCGATCGTGCGCAGCGCCAACGCCTTCGCCGCCGACACCGTGCACATCATCGGCCGCAAGCGCTGGAACAAGCGCGGCGCGATGGTGACCGACCGTTACCAGCACGTGTCGAACCATCCGGATGTCGCGACCTTCGTGGCCTTCGCGCGCGAGGCGGGCCTGCCGATCATCGCGATCGACAACGTGCCCGGCTCGGTCGTCATCGAGACCTTCGCGTTCCCGGCGCGCTGCGTGCTGCTCTTCGGCCAGGAGGGCCCGGGCCTCTCGCCCGAGGCGCTGGCGGCGGCGGATGCCGTGGTCGAGATCTCGCAGTTCGGCTCCACCCGTTCGATCAACGCGAGTGCCGCCGCCGCGGTCGCCATGCACGCCTGGATCACCCAGCACGTCCCCTTCGCTTAGTCCATCCCATACCGCAGGATGTCGCGCCCATACCGCAGGATGTCGCGCCAGCCTCTGCTGAGGCGGTGCCGGAGCATCAGGGGGTGAGCACACCGCGCAGCTCGGACCAGACCTCGCGCTGCAGCTCGGGGAGGGAGCGCTGCTCGCCCGGGGCGAGCCAGCGGGCGAAGGCCACGCCGAACACGGTGACGCCCGACTGGGCCGCGAGCGCGGCCTGCGCCTCGGATGCACCTCGGGCGCGCAGGGCCTCGGCGATGCCCTGCGCCAGCCACACCATCTTCAGCGACTCGCGCTCCTGCAGGGGGGCGTTCGCGTCGATGATGCCCTGTCGCACGCGCGAGTAGGGCCGCCGTTCGTCGGGGAAGAAGGATGCCGCGGCCGTGTGCAGCGCGAACTCCACCGTCTGCACCGGCGAGGCGTCGGCGGGTGCGGCCGCGACGCTCTCCACGAAGACGGTCTGGAAGAAGTTCTGGCCGTCGAACAGCACTTCGCGCTTGTCGGCGAAGTGCCGGAAGAAGGTGCGCTCCGTGAGGCCGGACGCCTCCGCGATCTCGGCGGCCGTCACCGCCTCGAAGCCACGCTCGGTGAAGAGCTCGATCGCGGCCGCGCGCAGACGGTCGCGAGCACCGGGTTCCCATCGCACCATGTGTTCAGCATAGCGGTGGTGACAGCGACATCAGGTGTACAGTCATGTCTGTCACTGACGTCGGTCACTGACATCGCATTCCCCTGACCCCCATCGAACGAAGAGAGACATCATGCGCGTATTCGTCACCGGAGCATCCGGCTGGATCGGCTCCGCCACCGTCGACGAGCTGCTCGCCCACGGCTACGAGGTCACCGGCCTCGCCCGTTCCGACGCCTCGGCCGCCGCCCTCGAGGTGAAGGGCGCCGCCGTTCTGCGCGGCGACCTCGACGACCTCGAGAGCCTGCGCACCGGCGCGGCGGGAGCCGAGGCGGTCATCCACCTCGCCAACAAGCACGACTGGTCGAACCCGGCCGAGTCCAACCGCGCCGAGCGCGCCGCCGTGCAGGCCCTCGGCGACACCCTGGCCGGATCGGGCCGGCCGTTCCTGCTCGCCGCCGGAGTCGCCGGCCTCGCCCAGGGCCGGCCGTCGACCGAGAACGACCGGTCGCCGTTCAGCGGCCCGGATGCGCCGCGCGGAGGCACCGAGAACCTCGCGCTGGACTACATCGACCAGGGCGTGAAATCGATCAGCCTCCGCTTCTCGCCGACCGTGCACGGCGCGGGGGATCACGGCTTCGTGTCGTACCTGGTCGCCACGGCACGCGAGAAGGGCGTCTCGGGTTACGTGGGCGACGGCGCGACGGGCTGGGCGGCCGTGCACCGCTCCGACGCCGCGCGGATGATCCGCCTGGGGCTCGAGAAGGCCCCGGCGGGCGCGCTGCTGCACGCGGTGGCGGAGGAGAGCGTCTCGTCGAAATCGATCGCCGAGGCGATCGGCCGCGGTCTCGGGCTGCCGGTGGCCTCCGTCGACCCGGCCGACGCCGTCGCGCACTTCGGATTCCTCGGCGCGTTCTTCGCCATGGACCTCTCGTCGTCGAGCAGCATCACGCGAGACCTCCTCGGCTGGGCGCCCGAAGGTCCGACCCTGCTCGAGGACTTCGCGGCGGGAGCCTACTTCCCCGTCTGAGTCCCTGCGCGATCCGTCCGAGTCCCTGCGCTGTCCGACCGATTCCCTGCGCCGTCCGTGCGCGTCTCCGCGCCATCCGTGCGAGTCTCCGCGCCATCCGTAAGAGTCTCGGCGCCCAGCGCGCCGGCGATGGTCTCGACCACCGCGTCCGGGGTCGAGGCGACGCCGATCGCGACCCCGGCCTCGCCCGTCCCGAGCGGCTCCAGCACCGCGAGCTGCGAGCCGAGCAGGGCGGGCGGCATGAAGTGGTCGACGCGGGCCGAGAGGCGCTGTGCGAGCAGCTCGGATCCGCCGAGCAGCTGCACGAAGAACGACCCGGCGCACTCCGCCGCCAGCAGATAGCGGTAGACGCGCCGCAGCGCCGAGCACGCCACGACCACGCCGCCCGAGTCTCCCGCGGCGTGGTCGGCGGCGCGCCCGACGGCCTCGAGCCAGGGCGCCCGGTCGGCGTCGTCGAGGGCGATACCGGCCGACATCTTCTCGATGTTGGCGAGCGGATGCAGGTCGTCGGCATCCAGGAACGGCCACCCCAGGCGCGCCGCGAGCAGCGCCCCCACGGTGGATTTTCCGGAGCCGGAGACCCCGGTGACGAAGACGGCGCGAACGGGCATACCTCCATCCGACCACACCGCGGGCGTCCGGGCCCGCCCGCTCAGCGGATGTTCGCTCGACCGTCCTCGGCTTCGCGAACGACCGGCGCCGCCGATTCGGCCGCCGATCCCGGCGTCGGGTGCGCGATCCGGGGGCCCTTCCGGCCGCGCACGCCCAGCGTCGCCACGAGCACACCCGCGATCACGACGGCGCCGCCGACGAGGTCGCCGAGGTTCGGCACCTCGCCGAGCACGAGCCAGGCCGCGGTGAAGCCCGCGACCGGCACGAGCATCGAGAACGGGGCCACGCGGCTGGAGGGATTGCGCTTCATCAGCGTGGTCCAGATGCCGGAGCCCACGACCGTGCCGATCAGCACCGTGTACGCGAGGCCGAGCACGGCGGGCAGCGCCTCGAGGGTGAAGCTGGTGGCGAGTGACTCGCCGATCCGCTCCGGACCCTCCGCCACGAGGGCCAGCGCGATCATCGGGATCGGCGGCACCACCGACATCCACATCGTCATCCCGAGCGGGCTCACCGGGTTCGCCTGCCGGCTGCACACGTTGCCGAAGGCCCAGCCGAGTGCGCCGCAGAGGGTGAGGATCACCGGGAGCAGGGCGGACACGCCAGCCCGTTCCGCCGCGATGATGCCGAGACCGGCCACCGCCACGGCGATGCCGATGGCCTGAACCAGGGTGAGCTTCTCGCGCAGCCACACGGCGGCGATCACCACGGTGAACGGGGCGGATGCCTGCAGCACGAGCGAGGCGAGCCCCGGCGGCATCCCGGCCTCCATGCCCGCGTAGAGGAAGGCGAACTGCAGGATGCCGAAGCCGAGTCCGTAGCCGAGCAGCCAGCGCACCTTCACCCCGGGCCATTTCACGAACAGCACGGTCGGGATCGCCAGCAGCAGGAACCGCAGCCCCACCAGGAAGAACGGCGGGTACTGCTCGAGCGAGAAGTGGATGGCCACGAAGTTCACGCCCCACAGCACGGCGACCAGGGCGGCGAGGAGTCGGTCGCGGAGGGGCATGTCCCCACCCTCGCCTGCCGCTTCCCCCCGCACAAGCGGGCGTTGCTTCACCCTCGATGTGGCTGCGCTACACCCCGCTCGCCGCCCCGCCGCTCCCCGCCCGACCCCCCGCCCCCGCCCCACTTCGCCGACCCGTCACTTCGTCCCGCTTTGCCGGGTCCAAAGCGGGACAAAGTGACGGGTCGGCGGCGGCGTGCGGGTGTCTAGACTCGAGCGGTGAGTCGATATGGGCGTTCAGGTGGTCGGACCGTGGTGCTCGCCGGCGTGATCGATGTGGTGCTGGTGCTCGTCTTCGTGGCCATCGGGCGGCGCAGTCACGACGAGGACTCGGCGCTCGTCGGCTTCCTCACCACGGCGTGGCCGTTCCTGGCGGGCGCAGCTGTGGGCTGGCTGCTCGCGCGGGCCTGGCGGGTGCCGCTGCGCGTGGCCCCGGCCGGTGTCGTGATCTGGGGCGCATCCGTGGTGCTGGGGATGGTGTTCCGTCTGCTCAGCGGCCAGGGCGTGCAGCTCTCCTTCGTGATCGTCACCGCGATCGTGCTCGGCGTCTTCCTCGTCGGCTGGCGCGCCCTCGCCCTCCTCGTGCGCCGCCTGCGCTCCCGCGCCCGCCCCAGCACCCGCTAAAGCGCACCCGCACCCGCTCCCGCCCCAGCACCCGCTCCCGCCGGCGCGCGACCGCCGGTGGCGACTTGGCAGAAGTCGCCACTTTTTGCGGCCACTTGCCACAAGATGTGGCAAGTCGCGAGAGCCGGGGTGCGTGAACGCGAGCGCGGGCGCTCGGGGAACGCACGGCGGCCGTCCAGCGCGCGAACCTAGGATGTGCGGATGAGCGGCACGCAGGAGGCGCAGGCCACGCCCGCCACGCAGCGGCCGGGCCGGCCTGCGCGGTCCACGGGCGTCACCGTGTGGGCAGCCGTTTCCGGCGTCGTCGCCGCGGTCGTGGTGCTCGCCGTGGCCGAGGTCGTCGCGGTCTTCGCCGGGTCGGAGACCAGCCCCCTCTTCGCTGTCGGTTCGTTCGTGATCGACCTCGCACCACCGGGTGTGAAAGACCTGGTCATCAGCCTGTTCGGCACCGGCGACAAGGTCGCCCTGCTGGTGCTGCTTGGCATCCTGGTTCTCGCCCTGGCCGCCGCGGCCGGCATCCTGGAGCTCCGTCGCCCGCCGTTCGGAACCGTCCTCCTCGTGCTCGTCTCCGGCATCGCCGTGCTCGCCGTCACCACCCGCAGCGGCGCGAGCGGCTTCTCGGCGCTGCCGACCGTGCTCGGCATGGTCGCCGGTGTGCTGGTGCTCCGGATGCTGCGGTCGAGACTGCGCACCTGGCAGCAGGATGCGGAACGCAGCCCTGCGAATCCGGCCCCGATGGCGACCCAGATCGCGCTCGACCGCCGGCGGTTCCTCGTGGCGGCGGGTGCTTTCGGCATCGGCTCCGCCTTCGCCGGCCTCATCGCCCGTTCGATGAACGCGACCGCCGGAGCCGTGAGCGCCGCGCGCGACGCGATCCTGCTGCCGCGCGCCGCCGCCCCGGCCGCCGCGGTCCCGGCCGGCGCCGACCTCGGCCTGGACGGCCTCACCCCCTACGTCGTGCCGAACACCGACTTCTACCGCATCGACACCGCCCTGCAGGTGCCGCAGGTCGACAGCGCCGGCTGGACGCTGAAGATCACCGGCGAGGTCGAGAACGAGATCGAGATCACATTCGACGAGCTGCTCGCGCTGCCCCTCGAAGAGCATCTCGTCACCCTCAGCTGCGTCTCGAACGAGGTCGGCGGCGACCTCATCGGCAACGCGCTCTGGCTGGGCTACCCGATCCGCGAGTTGCTGGCCCGGGCGAAGCCGCGCGCGGGCGCCGACATGGTGCTCTCCACGAGCGTCGACGGTTTCACCGCCGGAACCCCGCTCGACACGCTGCAGGATGCGGATCGCGTCGCGATCCTGGCCGTCGGCATGAACGGCGAGCCGCTCCCCGTGGAGCACGGCTTCCCGGTGCGGATGGTGGTGGCGGGCCTTTACGGCTATGTCTCGGCCACGAAGTGGGTGTCCGAGCTGAAGGTCACCACGTTCGCGGCCGACGAGGGTTACTGGACCCCGCGCGGCTGGTCGGCGCTCGGCCCCATCAAGACCGAGTCGCGCTTCGACGTGCCCAAGAACGGCGTGTCCGTCGCATCCGGAACCGTCCCCGTCGCGGGCGTCGCGTGGTCGCCGCACACCGGCATCACGGCGGTCGAAGTGCGCGTCGACGGGGGCGACTGGATGCCCGCCCGCCTCGCCGAGACCGCCGGCGTCGACACCTGGGTGCAGTGGGTGCTCGACTGGGACGCCCAGCCCGGCCAGCACCTCCTCGAGGTGCGCGCCACCGATGCCACCGGCTACACCCAGACCCCCGACAAGGCCCCGCCGGCCCCCGACGGCGCCACGGGCTGGGCCACCCGCACGATCACCGTCACCTGACCCGGATCGGTGCCCCCATCTCGCACGTGGTCGACCTGGATAAAGTGAGTCTTTGTCGCTAATCTGAGGAGATGGACATCTTCGCGGCGATCGTATGGCTGCCGCTCTGGGCCTCGCTCCCCCTGAGCTTCGTAGCCATCATCCTGGTCGCTCGCTGGCTGGCCCGTCGGCGCAGTCGCCCCGGGCGACTCCGTGACGGGGTCGACGGCACGGGGCGGATCGTGTCGGTGACCACCTACGGCCGCGGTGGCTCGAGTCAGGGCCTGGTCACCATCGACCTCGTGGTGGAAGCACCCGGGGTGCCGGCGACGGCCGTCCGGTACCAGCGGATGATCATGGTGCCGCGGTGGCCCGAGCCCGGCGACATCGTGCCGGTCTCGATCGATCCTCGGAAACCGGAGCGGTGCGTCATCCTCTGGGGCGAACTCCCCGATCCGCAGACGCTCGGGCGGGAGAGGGCCGAGCGGCTCGCCGACGACCTGCGCCACGGGCGGGCCGGATCGTCGAGGTCGGGGCCGGCCGCTTCGGCGCCGGACGGGTCGAGCCTGTTCGGATCGAGCCTGTTCGGGTCGGGCCTGTTCGAGTCCACGACGGGAACGAGGGCGCCGGCGCGATCGACCGATTGGAGCATCCGTTTCGACACGGGCGGGGCCACTGCGACGGGGCCCGACGGGGTGAGCCGGCGAGTGGATTCGCTCGACGGACTCGATCCGCTCCTGGCCCGAACGGTGCGGAGGGTGTGGGACGAGGCGAACGCCGCGAACCGCGCTTCCTCGTTCAGCGGTCTCTCCTCGTCGGAGCAACAGAAGATCACCGACACGATCGAGCGCCTCGGGCACCTCTTCCGCTGAGAGGCTCAGCCGATGAGGGAGGGGCGGAGGTCGCGCAGGGTGCGGTGGCGGGTGAGGCGGCGGGCTCCGAGGTAGCTGACGAGCAGGGCGCCGATCAGCCAGAAGACGAGCGCACCGGCATCCGCCCCCGCCAGGGAGAGGTTGCCGCCGTACATCAGCTGCCGGATGCCGTCGACCGCGTGGCTCATCGGTAGCACCTGGTGCAGCACCTGAAGCGGCCCGGGCAGCGTCTGCCACGGGAACGTCCCGCCCGCCGTCACGAGTTGCAGCACCATCAACACGAGCCCGAGGAACTGCCCGACGCTGCCCAGCAGGATGTTCAGCGCCAGGATGATCGACGCGAACGTGGCCGAGGTGAGCACCATGAACCCGATCATCCACCAGCCGTGCTGCACCTCGTAGCCGAGCGCCAGCGTGATGATGCCGAACACGGCCGCCATCTGGATTCCGCCGAGAATAGCGGGCGTCACCCAGCCGGCCGTCGTCACGAGCGCCGGCTTCTTCAGCGCCGTGACCGCGCGGCGGGAGAGCGGCTTCACGATCAGGAACAGCGCGTAGATGCCGATCCAGGCCGCCAGGCTGATGAAGAACGGGGCCATGCCCGCGCCGTAGTTGCTGGCCTTCGTGACCGCGCTGGTGTCGAGCGCGACCGGGTCGGAGATGGTGGTGGCCGCGGCCTCGCGCTGGTCGGCGGTCTGGTCGGGCACCTCCTCGAGGCCCGAGGAGAGGCCGTCGCGCAGGGTCGTGGTTCCGGATGCCAGCTGGTTCACGCCGTCGGTGAGCGAGAGCGATCCTTCGGCCAGCTGGGTCAGGCCCGAGGAGAGCGCGGACGATCCGGATGCCGCACTCGCGATGCCGTTCGAGAGCGCCGGCGCCGCATCCGCCAGCTGCTGCGTGCCCGCTGCGAGCTGCGCACTGCCGGCGGCGAGCTGCGCGATCTGCGCATTGGTCTGCTGCACAGTGGTGTTGCCCTGGTCGATCGCGGTGCCGACCTTGTCGAGCTCGGCCAGCACGGCCGCCTTCTGCTCGGGCGTGAGCGTGGAGTCGTCCAGCAGCGCCACGATGTCGGCACGGGCGGCCGGAACCTGGCTCGCGGCATCCTGAACGGCCGTCGCCACCTCGTTCGCCTTCGTGGAGAGCTGAGCGTTGCCGGCCGCGACCTGCTGGGCGCCATCGTTCAGCTGCGCCGTCTGCGCGGGGAGGTCGGCCGAGCCGGCGGCGAGCTGCTGCAGCCCGTCGTTCAGCTGCAGGGCGCCGACGTTCGCGCTGCCCGCCCCTTGCGCGAGTTGCAGGGCTCCGGATGCCGCGGAGGAGGATCCGTCGGCCAGCTGCCCGGCCCCGTCCACCGCCTCGGTGAGGTTCGAGCGCACGGTGGCGAAGCCGTCGAGCAGCTGCAGCGCGGCCTCCTTGCCGACGCGCTCGGTGATGGAGGCGCGCACCTTCTCGGCCACCTGGCCGGCGATGGTGGTGGCGAGGAAGCTGTTCGTGTCGTTCGTGGTGAGGGTGACGACCGCCTGCTGCGGGGCGTTGCCGCTGGCCGAGGTGAGGGCGTTCGAGAAGTCGGGGCCGAGGCTCAGGATGAAGTCGAATTCGCCGTCTCGTACGCCCTCCTCCGCCTGCTCGGCCGTGACGACGTGCCAGCCGACCGAGGCGTCTTTCAGCAGCTGCTCCTGCACGTCCTGGCCGTAGTTGACGGGCTTGCCGTCGAGGGTGCTGCCGGTGTCTTCGACCACGAGCGCGACCGGGACGTCTTTGAGGTTGCCGTAGGGGTCGTTGTTGGCCCAGAGGTAGAGGCCGGCGTAGAGCACGGGGACGAGCATGAGGGCTACCAGGGCCAGTTTGGCCATGCTGGTGGCGGTGAGGCGCTTGAGCTCGGTTCTGACGAGGGTGAGGATCTTCATTTCGACAGCTCCTCGAGGGTGTCTTGGGTGTCAGCGGGGGTGGTTTCGGGCAGCAGGGGCAGCACGATTTCGGCGGAGGGGGCGCCGCAGACTACGGCTACGGCGAAGTCGCGGGCGGCCAGGTCGGTGGCTACGGCCAGCCAGTCGCGGGGGTCGCCGCCGTGGCGGTCGGGGGAGGTGATGACGAGGGCCTCGACACCGCGGCGGAAGGCCGCGAGCTCGGCGAGGAGGCGGAGGCGGATGGCCGGGGGGACGTCGTCTATGCGGGCCTTGGCGTAGGCGGTGGCGCCGGCATCGGCGAGGGTCTGGGCGATCGTGGCGCGGCTGGTGGAGCGGCCGGCGTAGAGCAGTTCTTCGCGGACGACCGTGGTGAGGGGGAGGTCGGCGGCGGGGGCGCTCACCTCGGGGGCGTCGACGAGGGCGACGCGCTCGCGGAGGAGGGCGGGGTCGTCGGCGCCGTCGAGGGTGATTGTGCCGGCGTCGGGGCGCATCCGTCCGCTCAGGATGAGGGCCAGCACGACCGGGCGGTCGCCCACCTCGGCCTCGGCGACGGTGACCCGGCCGGTCTCGTACGAGACGGTGGTGTCGGGGAGCGGGATGCCGTCGTGGCCCTTGGCGATGTTCGTGGCGACGATTCTCATCTCGGGTCCTTGTCGTTGTCGTTGTCGTTGTTGTTCGTGGGGCGCTGGGGCGGATCGTGTGGACGGCTCTGCCCGAGGACGCCCACCACACCGGAGCCATCCACACGATCCGCCCCAGCTCGCGTGCCGGGTTCGGCGGGGAGGGCGTGGATGACGGCGGCGGCGGCTTGCCAGGAGAGGCCGGCGACCGAAAGGCCGACCGCCATGACCAGCCGGCGGGCCTCGGCCTCGGAGAGCTCGGAGCGCACGGCCTCGTCGAGCACCGCGATGGCCGCGTCCTCGATCAGGCGGGCGAGGCTCGGCTCGGGTACGTCGGTGCGGAAGAAACCGGCCGCGATGCCGCCGGCGACCGCGTGGCGCAACGAGCCGCGCACGGGGGCGAGCGCATCCGCCACCGTCTTCTCGAGCGGGCCGTGGATGGCGAGCTGGGCGAGCACGCGCACCTGCTGCACCTCGGTCCAGAGAGCGGCCCCGATCAGGGCGAGATGGATGCGCGGATCGGGGTCGTGTACGCCGGCCAGCGCCGCCGAGATGCGGGTTCCGCCCCGCACCAGCAGCTCGGCGAGCAGCTCGTCGCGCGAGGCGAAGTGGCCGTAGATCGAGCGGCGGGACAAGCCCGCCTGCGTGGCCACGGCATCCAGCGACGCCTCGGGATCGGCGCGGAACACCACGCCCGCCGCAGCGAGGATGGCCTCCCGGTTCTCGAGGGCGTCTTTGCGCGCCGGTCGCGCGCTTCGGAGAGCAGTGGTCACGAGCCCTATCGTACTAAGTTGCACACAACCGTGCAACTTATCGCGATCGCGTGACGAATCGCCCCTGGGATGCGTCTCATCTGTGTAAGCACCTCGGCGGCGGAGCGACCCGAAGACCTGGCCCGAACGCCCCGATCGAGGTAGACAGAGATCATCATCACGGAAGGAGCGCACCATGAGCGCTGGAGACAAGATCAAGAACGCCGCGGAAGACCTCGCCGGTAAGGCCAAGGAAGCCGTGGGCAACGTCACCGACAACGACAAGCTCGTCGCCGAGGGCAAGGCCGACCAGGCCAAGGCCGACGCCAAGAAGGCCGGCGAGAACGTCAAGGACGCGTTCAAGCACTAGAACCCCCGCACCGTCACAGAGAACGTCCCGCTCGGGCGTCTGTGCCGTGTGGCCGTCACCTGAGGGTGGCGGCCACACTTCTGCCCGCACCATCCACGATCACATCCACAGAAAGAGACACACACTCATGGGCTTCTTCGGCTTCCTCCTGCTCGGACTCCTCGCCGGCGCCATCGCCAAACTGATCCTGCCCGGAAAGCAGGGCGGCGGATGGTTCATCACGCTGCTGCTCGGCGTCGTCGGCGCCCTCCTCGGCGGGTTCCTCGGTGGCATCCTGTTCAACGCTCCGCTGCAGGACTTCTTCTCGATCCAGACCTGGCTGCTCGCCATCGGCGGATCCATCATCGTGCTGCTGATCTACGGCCTCATCGTGGGTCGCCGCCGGGCCTGACGACCAGCCCGGCCGCTACTTTCTGACAGGTGTCGGAAAGTAGCGGTAGGCTGGGCGGTGGTCCCACCGGTGCGACGCCGATCTCCCGCGACCTCGACGTGCACACGCACCGTGCGTCACTTGCGAGAAAGGCATCCCATGACCACCACCGCCCACGCCGCCGTCCTGCGCGGCCTCGACTCCCCGTTCTCGTTCGAGGACGTCGTGCTCGACGACATCCGCCCGAACGAGCTGCTCGTCAAGATCGTCGCCACCGGCCTCTGCCACACCGACCTCGCGGTCGTGCACGGCCACATCCCGGCCGCCCTCCCCACCGTGCTCGGTCACGAAGGTGCGGGCATCGTAGAACAGGTCGGCTCGAGCGTCACCGACTTCGCCGTGGGCGACCACGTGGCGGTGTCGTTCGCCTCGTGCGGGCACTGCGCCAACTGCCTGGTGGGCCGCGAGGCGTACTGCCTCAAGTTCATGCAGCTGAACGTCGCCGGCGTGCGTGAAGACGGATCCGGCACCATGACCGCCCCCGACGGCGGCGAGATGCACGGCGCGTTCTTCGGTCAGTCCTCGTTCGCCTCGCACGCCATCGTGGCCGACCGCAACGCCGTGAAGGTGGCCGACGGCATCCCTCTGGAGATCGTGGGACCGCTCGGTTGCGGCATCCAGACCGGAGCCGGCACCGTGCTCAACTCGCTCGACGTGCCCGCCGGTTCGAGCATCGTCGTGAGCGGAACCGGAGCTGTGGGCCTCTCGGCCATCATGGCCGCCAAGGTCGCCGGCGCCACCACGATCATCGCGGTCGACGTGCTGCCCGAGCGCCTCGAGTTCGCCACCAAGCTCGGCGCCACCCACACGGTGAACGGCCGCACCGACGACGTCGTCGCGCGCATCCTCGAGATCACCGACGGCCTCGGCGCCGCCTACGGTGTCGACACCACCGCCGTGCCGCAGGTGGTCGAGAACGTCATCAACGCCACGCGCTTCGGTGCGACGATCGCCCTGCTGGGCGTCGGGAAGCCGGATGCCGTGCTGCCGCTCGGCCTCGTCTCGGGCGCCGGCAAGACGCTGGTGGGCGCGATCGAGGGCGACTCGGTGCCGCAGATCTTCATCCCGCAGCTGCTGGCGCTGTTCGAGGCCGGCGTGTTCCCGTTCGACCAGCTGATCACCCGCTATCCCTTCGATCAGATCGAGCAGGCGATCGCCGACACGCAGTCGGGTGCCGCGGTGAAGGCCGTGCTCACCCTGCCGTGACCCCGCCGCGACTTCGGCGCGACTCCGGCGCGACCCGCGTGCTGGCATGCTGAAGCGATGACCGCCCGGGACCCCCGCACCGCCCGCACCGTGGCCGCGCTCGAGGCGGCGCTGCGGGAGTCCCTGCGCGAGCATCCGCTCGACACCCTCACGGTGAGCGCGCTCTGCCGCGCCGCCGGGGTGCAGCGCACCTCGTTCTACACGCACTTCGAGAGCGTGGCCGAACTGCTCACGGCGATGCTCACCGAGGGCATCGACGCCCTGCTCGATGTTCCGGATGCCCCCGGCCTCGGCATCGCCGACCTCGCCGACGAGTTCCAGCGCACGCTCGTGGCGGCGTTCGAGCTGGTGGTGACCGAGCGACTGCTGTTCCGCGCCGCTTTCGCGTCGGATGCCTCGGCACCCCTCCGCCGCTCCCTCACGACGATGTTCGACGCCCGGCTCGACCGCGCCCTGCAGATCTGGGCCACCCACGGTGCGGCTCAGGATGTCGACGCCCCCGTCGCCCGAGCGTTCGCGGCCGGCGGCCTCACCGCCTCGGTCGAGGCCTGGGCCCTCGCCACCTCCACCGACGCCGAGGCCCGAGCCGCCGCCGTGCGCGACCAGATGGCCCCCTGGTGGCCGCGCGTGGCCTGACGGCGGGCGCGCCGTGCACCGGTCGAACTAGTGAGATCCACCCCTCCGCCGCCCGCACCGTCGCGAACGTGCTCTGTCGCTGCTAGGGAGTGTCGCGCACGCGGCCATGCCCGGGGGCGGAGTGTCCCGTGATGGGGCAGACTCGAGGCGTGACACCTGTCGACCCCAGAGACCCGGCGGGGCCGGAGGGCCCTGACGAGCTGGACGGGCGTGACGGGCTGGACGAGCCTGACGAGCCTGACGAGACGCCGGACCCGCAGACGCCGCCCGAGGATCGCATCCCCGACCCGGGGCCGCAGCACACCGCGCTCTGGGTGCTGCTCTCGCGCTGGCTGCTCGGGCTCGAGGCCTGGCTGCGCTCGCACGGCGGGTCCGGCCTGCGCTTCGGGCTGCGCGCCTTCTGGGGGCTCGTGGCCCTGGCCGGTGTGGTGCTGCTGATCGGCCCCGTGATCAACAAGCCGCTCACGCTCGACGACATCACCGACTCCACCTCGAGCGTCTCCGACACCTGGATCGCCCGCCAGTTCACGGTCGACTACCGCGTCGAGCGCACCGCCGAGGGGCGGATGGACGTGCAGGTCGAGGAGAAGATCACGGCGCTGTTCCCCGAGGGCGACGACGAGTCGGGCATCCAGCGGGCGATCGCCACCAACTACCAGGGGCACGCCCTGAACCCCTCCGGCATCGAGGCGACGTTCGACGGCGAGCCGATCGAGGTGGGTCGATCGGAGGACGCCGAGCAGCTGCTGCTGACGATGAACGCGGACGGCGCGGACGGCGGCACCGCCCTCCAGGGCGACCACGACATCGTGCTGCGCTACACCCTGCACGACCTCGCCTTCGCGTCGACGGACGAGGCGACCGGCCGCGAGGTCGACCTGCTGCGCTGGGACGTGTTCGGTCCGTCCTGGCCGCAGGGCCTCGCCGGCCTCGACGTCACGGTCACCATCCCGAAAGACGTCGACGACCAGCTCGTCCGCCAGCCCCGGGGCAGCCTCGCCTGGCTCATCATCGGCACGGGCGAATGGCTCGATCCCGAACCGGTCGCGGTGACCGGGTCGGCGGATGACGTCTCCTACCGCTTCACGAACGAGCAGAACATCCCGCCGCACGCCAACGCCGGCTTCACGATGTCGTTCGCGCAGGGCACCTTCACGATGCCGCCGCAGACTCCGCTCTTCTGGCTGCAGACCTTCGGGCCGCTGGCCCCGCTCGCGCTCCTGCTGCTCACCCTGCTGTTCGCCCTCGCCGCCCGCGCCGTGGCCTGGGGCGACGCCCGCGGCCGCCCCTGGTTCGTGGCGCAGTACGACCCGCCGAAGGGCGTGTCGGCGCGACTCGCGGCCCAGGTGCTGCGCCGGGAGCGGGTGGCCGAACTGGCTGCCGCGCTAGAAGACGCCCAGAAGGGCGGCGGGGGTGGCGGCAAGAGCCGGGAGAGACGACGCGGGAGGCTTATCGCCGCCGCGAAGGTCGCGCAGCGTGCCGGGCGGATCGGCGACCTGCCGCGAGCACTCACGCGGGCGGCGACGGCGCCCGAGCGTCGCCGGCAGCTGCAGGAGGGACTGCGGCGCATCCCGCGCGGCTTCGTGCGCGACTTCTTCATCGCCGCTCCGCTCGCCCTCACAATCGTGCAGTGGGGTCTGGTGCGGCAGTTGTCGTTCCAGGCGAAGCTCTCGGTGGTGTGGTGGCCGGTGGCGTTCGTGCTGCTGTCCTCGGTGCTCTCGATCGTGATCATCGCGATCGCGCTCTCGGCGCGGCCGCTCACCCGCCGGGGTGCGCTGCTGAAGCAGCACCTGCGCGGCATCGACGTCTACGCCGAGCGCACGCGCCTGCTCGAGCGCGCCCGCTCGAGCGACCGCCTGCTGCCCTACGCGGTGCTGCTCGCGCCGCCGCGTGAGGCCGGCCGGCGGGTGGTGAGCCTGATCGAGGGTGAGCTCGGCGAGGCGGGCGCCTCGCGCTCGTGGCGCACGCCGTCGTTCCTGACGATCCCGCGCATCCTGATCCGGCTGCTCTCGCTGCTGGTCGTGGCCGGTGCGGTCGTGGCGGTGGCGACCCTGCCGAACCCCTTCCCGCGCTCGGTCGACTACCAGTCGTACTGGGGCGACATCTCGGGGACCCTGTACACGAAGGTGCAGGCCTTCGACGCCGTGGCCGAACTCTCGCGCGACGACCAAGGGCGTGGCCGCCTCGACGTGACCGAGACGCTCACCGTCTCGTTCGACGCCGAGGAGGAGGGATCGCAGGTTCCGCAGTTCGCGCAGCAGTGGCGCAACAGCCTCGACGGACAGTCGCTCGGTCTCGCGGTGAGCGCGGTGACGATCGACGGTGACGACGTGCCGTACACGACGGCTCCGGATGCCGACACCCTCCTCATGACGACGCAGCTGCCGCGCGTGCTCCAGGGTTCGCACGACGTGCGGATCGAGTACTCGTTGGCCTCGCCGGTGGTGGCATCCGAGGGCGCCTTCGGCGACGTGGTCGACCGGATGCGCTGGGCGGCCCTGCTGGAGGGCTGGGAGAACGACTCCGCTTGGGGCGACGACCCCGCGCCCTCCCCGCTGACCATCGAGCTGCGGGTGCCCGACGCGCTCACTGCCGAACAGACGGCCGGCGGATGGATCACGCTCGACACCGATTCCTCCGAGCACCCGCGCGAGTGGGCCCCCTCGGTCATCCCCTTCGGCGCGTACGAGCCGAGCCCCGGCGCGACCATCGTCTCCGAGGAGTCGCAGTCGGCGCAGGATGGCTTCACCACGTACGCCCTCGACCTGAAGGAGGACGGCGACTCGGGCTACCCCTTCGAGCTCACGGTCGACGACCTAGGAGCGAGCCTCGACTTCCCGGCGGGCACCTTCACCGGCTCTGACGAGGAGGCGTTGCGGTCCCTGCAGCTGAGTACCGCGGTGCCGATCGCCTCGGTGCTGACCCTCGCAGGCATCGCGGTGCTGCTCGGCCTCGCCGGAGCCGTGGCGGGCCTGCGCCGCACCCCGCGCGCCTTCACGAAGGGCGTCTTCCGCGACCTCGTGCGCTGGCTCGCGCCGGCCACCGCGCTCGCCGCCGTCATCTTCTTCTTCTGGATGACGATCGACATGCCCGCCGACGAACCCTCGTTCTCCCCGCTCGGCCTCTCGGCCGTGGCGGGGGCTGCCGCCGCCATCCTCTCCCTCGTGCTCACGCGAGCGTCGAGGGCTCGCTAGCGGTCAGCAGTCGCCCATCGATGAGACCGGTCTGGGCATCCCAAGGTAAACTAGTCACAAACACACCTTTCGATGTGTAGATAATTTACGTAGACGAGTAGGGGTGACCATGGAAGTGATCATCGTCGAGACATCGGATGAGGCCGGGGAACTGGCCGCCGGCCTTGTCGCGGATCATGCCCGCACCGATCCCGAGTTCGTGCTCGGCCTCGCGACAGGATCGAGCCCCGAGCCGCTGTACCGTGCGCTCTCCCGCCGGGTCGCCGAGGGGCTCGACCTCTCCAGGGCCCGGGGCTTCGCCCTCGACGAGTACGTGGGCATCCCCGCCGGGCATCCGGCGAGCTATCACGAGGTGATCCGTCGCGAGGTCGTCGTGCCGCTGGGGATGGAGCAGGCCCGCGTGCGTGTACTCGACGGGCTGGCCGCCGATGTGCACGCGGAGTGCGCCGATTTCGAACGCGACATCCGTGCCGCCGGCGGAGTGGCGGTTCAGATCCTCGGCATCGGGACCGACGGTCACATCGGCTTCAACGAACCGACGTCGTCGCTGTCGTCGCGCACCCGCATCAAGACCCTCACCGCGCAGACCCGCGAGGACAACGCGCGATTCTTCGACTCGATCGACGAGGTGCCCCGGCACTGCCTCACGCAGGGCATCGGCACCATCCTCGAAGCACGCCGGCTCGTGCTCCTGGCGAGCGGTACGCAGAAGGCGAAGGCCGTGGCGGCGGCGGTCGAGGGGCCGCTCACCTCGTTCGTGCCCGGGTCGGCGCTGCAGCTGCACCCCCACGCGACCGTGATCGTCGACGCGGCGGCCGCCTCCGAGCTCGCGCTCGCCGACTACTACCGCGAGGTCTACGCGGCGAAGCCGTAGAGCGGATGGCCCGGGCCGGGCGGCGTGGCCGATCCGCCCGGCCGCCCTGTCCGCCCAGGGACGCGCGACCCGCTCAAGACGCCCGAGCCGCTCAGGCCGCCCGACGCGCGTGCGGGATCGCGGCCAGCAGCTCCTGCGTGTACGCCTCCTGCGGCGCCCCGAAGATCTGCTCAGGGGTGCCGCTCTCCACGAACCGGCCCCGCTGCATCACGTGCACGATGTCGGAGACCATGCGCACCACTGCGAGGTCGTGGCTGATGAAGAGGTAACTCAGGTCGAGCTCGCGCTGCAGCTCGGCGAGCAGGTCGAGCACCTGCGCCTGCACCACCACGTCGAGGGCCGAGACCGCTTCGTCGAGCACCACGAGCTTCGGCGCGAGCGCCAGGGCGCGGGCGATGGCGACCCGCTGGCGCTGGCCGCCCGAGAGCTCGTGCGGCAGGCGGTCGGCGAGGGCCGGCGCGAGACTGACCTGGTCGAGCAGCTCGGCCACCCGGGCCCTGCGGGTTCCCGCGTCGCCGATGCGGTGCACGGCGAGCGGCTCCGCGATCGACCGCTCCACGGTGAAGCGCGGGTCGAGTGAGGCGTAGGGGTTCTGGAACACGGGCTGCACCCGTCGCCGGAACTCGAACAACCCCCGGCGGTCGAGCGACACGACGTCGGTGCCTTCGAACAGGATGCGGCCGGATGTCGGGGCCTCGAGTGCGAGCACGAGGTTCGCGGTGGTCGACTTGCCCGACCCCGATTCGCCGACGATCGCCACCGTCTGCCCGCGCGGGATGGTGAACCCCACCGAGTCGACGGCCGTGAAGTCGTTCTCCGCCCCGCGCCCGCGGAGGGCGAACACCTTCGTGAGGTCCTCGACCTCCACCAAGGGGTGGTCGGTGCCGGCGCCCGGCTCCCCGGCCGCGCGCTCGGAGACGAGCGCCCGCTCGCGCGGCGACATCCGCTCGGCCGCGAGGCTCGGCACCGAGGCGATCAGCTGCTTCGTGTACTCGTGCTCGGGGTTCGACAGGATGCTCGACGAGTCGCCCGCCTCGACGATCTCGCCGCGTCGCATCACCACGACCCGGTCGGCCCGCTCCGCCGCGAGGCCGAGGTCGTGGGTGATGAGGAACACGGCGGTACCCATCTCCTCGGTGAGCTGGGCGAGCTGATCGAGGATGCGGCGCTGCACGGTTACATCGAGCGCCGAGGTGGGCTCGTCGGCGATCAGCAGGCGCGGCCGGCAGGCCAGCCCGATGGCGATCAGCACGCGCTGCCGCATGCCGCCCGAGAACTCGTGGGGGTACTGAGCGGCGCGCTTCTCCGGCTCGGGGATGCCCACCATCTCGAGCAGTTCGATGGCCCTCGACCTTGCCGCCTTGCCGGTCACCTTGCCGTGCACGGTGAGCGCCTCCTCGATCTGGTGGCCGATGCGCTGCAGCGGGTTGAGGTTCGACATCGGATCCTGCGGCACGAGCCCGATCTGCGCGCCGCGGATCGACGTCATCTCCCGCTCCCGCAGCGAGGCGAGGTCGCGGCCGGCGAAGAGCACCTGACCCGAGGTGATGCGTCCGTTGCCGGGCAGCAACCGGTTGATCGCGGCGGCCGTGGTCGACTTGCCCGACCCCGATTCGCCCACCACCGCCAGCGTCTGGCCGCTCTCGAGCTCGAGGTCCACGTTGCGCACGGCGGCGAAATCGCCCGCACTCGTGCGGAAGCTGACGGACAGGTCGCGGAGCGACAGCAGAGGGGCGGAGGAGGTCATGGTGCTCTCTATTCTCATCTCGTCGTCAACCCGCGGCTGCGGGCGACTCGTCTGCGGGCTGATCGGGGGTGGGATGCGGGGGAGCGGGGTGGGTGCCGGTCTCCGCGCGCCGCGCTCGCGGGGGAAGGGCCTCCGAACGGGCGTTCCGCCAGACACGGGTCGCCCTCTCCCAGAGGTCGGCGTTCGGCACGGGCTCGCCCGGCGCGAGCAACCGGTTCGTGGCGATCATCACGGCCACGGATGCGTCGGGCACGAAGCCGACGGCGACCCCGGTGAACCCCGGGTGGCCGAGGACCGTCACCGGTCCCTCACCGAGATCCGACTCGGAGCGCCGGAAGCCGATCGCCTGCTCGGGGTCGGCGGACGCCGCGAAGAACTGCTCGGCGACGGCGGGGTTCCAGAGATCGTCGTGGTCGCGGTAGTCGCTCAGCGCCGTGGCGAAGGCGAGCAGGTCCCGCGGGGTCGAGAACAGCCCCGCGTGGCCGGAGACCCCGCCGAACGCGTGGAACGCGTTGCCGTCGTTCACCTCGCCCACGAGCAGCTGCTCCCGCCACGACCCGAAATCCGTCTCGTCGAACGGCACCGGGTACGGGATGCCGGTGCGCACCATCCGTCGTTCGACCTCGTCACCCCACGAGGAGGCCGCGGTGCCGCCGCGTTCGGTGTCGACCGGATGCGCATAGCCGGTGGAGGTCAGGCCGAGCGGGGCGAAGACGAGGCGCGATGCCGCATCCGCCAGTCGTTCACCGGTGACGCTCTCGATCACGCGGCCGAGCAGCATGAAGCCGAGGTCGGAGTAGAGCCGCGTCGTTCCCGGGGCCGCGGTCAGAGGCAGCGCCGCGGCGAGCTCGAGGGCATCGGTCGAGGGATGCGCGGGCCCGCGAGGGCGGGTCGCACTCGGCGACGCAGCGTCAACATACAGCGGCCACCACGGCTGCAGACCGCCGCGGTGGGTGAGCAGGTCACGGAGGGTGACGTCGCTCTTGGCTCCGCCCGAGAACGGGGGAACGTAGCGTGCGACCCGGTCGTCGAGCGAGACCGAACCCGCCGAGACGAGGCGCAGCAGACTCGTGGTGGTGGCGAGCACCTTGGTGACGGAGGCGATGTCGAACGCGGTCTCCGGGGTCATCGGCAGGGAGGTCGCCGAAGCGGTCGTCGGCGGAATCCGGGAGCCGGCGCAGCCGAAGGCGTCTCCGGCCGGAGTGTGCAGGCCGAGCACGACGCCGGGGACGCCGGTGGAGAGCAGGTGCTCGGCGCCCGACTGCAGCACCGATTCGGCGGTCATCGCACGCCCCCCTCGGCGACGACGGGCTCTCGCAGCGAGACGATGCCGGCACCGGCTGACGGTGCGAGCACGATGGTGTCGCCGTCGTATCCGGCCCCGCCCTCGACGGCCGCGCCGGCGAGCCAGAGACCGGCGTCGAGGTCGTGAGCAGGGCCGCGGATGCCCGTGTCGCGAGCGGAACTGGCGTCGAGAGCCGACGCGAGGCCGGCGGCGGCTCCGATGCCCACCGTCGACTCCATCATGCAGCCGACGATGACGGGCACGCCGGCCGATGCGGCCAGCTCGGCCATCTCGCGTGCACGGGTGAGACCGCCGCTCTTGGCGAGTTTCAGGTTGACGGCGTCGGCGGCTCGGCGACGGATGATCTCGCGGAGGTCTTCGGTGTCCCACACCGATTCGTCGGCGAGCACGGGGGTGTCGACGAGATCGGTCACTCGGGCCAGATCGTCCAGTTGGCGGGCGGCGACCGGCTGCTCGACGAACTCGAGGCCCACGCCGGCGTCCTCCCAGCCCCGGGTGAGGGCGATGGCCCGGTCGGCGGTCCAGGCCTGGTTGGCGTCGACCCGCAGACCGATGCCCGGGCCGATCGCGTCGCGCACGACACGCACCGCCAGATCGTCGTCGCCGCCGGCGCCGACCTTGACCTTCAGGGTGCGGAAGCCGGCCGCGACGTGGCGCCGGGCGTCGTCGGCCAGCCGTCCGTGATCGGGCGTGGCGGACAGGGTCATGTCCGAGGTCACCGACCCGGACATGCCACCGAGGAACTCGAACAGCGGCGCACCGGCGCACTGCGCGGCGAGATCGTGCAGGGCGCAGTCGACGCCCGATCGCGCACTGGCGTTCTGCACCACACTGCCGGCCACCGCGTCGCCGAGATCGGCGAGATCCATCGGGTCGCGGCCGAGTACCGCGTCGCCCACCGGGCCCGTGACGGCCGTTTCGACGCTCGCCGGGCTCTCGCCCGTGACCCGCCAGCTGACGGGCGACTCGCCCCAGCCGCTCCGGCCATCCGAGTCGACCAGCTGCACCAGCACGGTCTGCAGCGTGGTCGCCGTGCGCACCGCGGTGACGAACGGCCGCCGGAGCGGAACCGAGACGTGGTGCACGACGACGCGCTCGATCGTGCTCACGAGCTGCTCCTCGCGGATCCGGCGAGCGAGGATGCGAGAGCCCGCTTCTGAAGGAGCGTGCCCGCGGTCACCGCCGCCACGAGCATCATGGCGGCGATCATCGCGGGAGCGAAGGGCGACAGGGAAGCCGAGCCCGGCGCGAGGGTCGCGGCGAGCGGGATCGCAGCCCCGCCGGCCGCGCCGAGCGCGACGAGACCGGAGGCGACCGGCACCGAACGCGCTGCCGAGAGGCCTGCCAGGCCGAGGCCGAGCAGGAGGGCGTAGCACGGGCCGGCGAAGAACACCCCCGCGGCCAGCAGCACGATCGCCGCCGTCGGGGCGGTGCCGCTCGTGAGGGTGGCCGCGATCAGGGCTGCGGCGAGGCCGGCCGTCGCGACCAGCGTCACGGGGCGCGGCGTCCAGCGCCGGTCGGCGAGCGCGCCGGCGAACCGCCCGAGACTGATCAGCAACCAGAACGCGGAGGTGCCGAGCGCGGCGACAGCGGCGCTCGTGCCGAGCTCGACGGAGACCGTGGCGGCCGACCACCCCGACAGGATGGTCTCGACCCCGACGTAGCAGAACACGGCGACCGCCATGAGCGCCGTTCGGAGAGGCAGGGCCCGGCCGCCAAACGCCGCGGACTCGTCTAAGCCGCCTCGGGCATCCTCGACGACGCAGCGACGGATCACCAGGGCGACCACGACCTGCAGCACGGCGGCGACGGCGGCCACCAGACGGACGGCACCGAACGACGACGAGACCAGCACGACGACCGGCGTGACGGTGGCCACGAGTGCGACGGCGAGAGTCAGCCGCACGAGCAGGCCCGGAGCGGTCTCCGCGGCGAGCACCTTCGCACTCGCGGTGCCCGCGACCTCGACGAGCCCGAATCCGAACCCCGAGAGCCCCGCGGCGACGATGAACCAGAGCGGCGACGGCGACGCCGCCACGCCGGCCAGGCCGAGCGCCTGCAGGAGGGCGCCGACCAGGATGATCCGCGGCAGTGCGAATCGCATCCGGAGCAGAGGTGCCCCGAGCACGCCGGCCAGCACTCCGAAGAACACCGCGGGGATCGCCGGTGCCACCTCGGCGATCGACACCGAGAACTCCAGCGCCATCGACGGGAGGATGGCCGGCACCGTGGCCGCCGTCACCCCGAGCCCCGCGAACGCGAGCAGCACGCCACGCCGGGCACCGGTCGCCGCGTCGGTCGGGAGTGCTGTCGCCCTGCTCACGGCCGGCGCCCCTCGGGGGTGCTCGGGCGGGAGGGGACGGGTCGCGACATCCGCAGTTCGACCTCGCCGTAGGCGGCCTCGACCCGGGTCGTGCCGTCGTCACGCCAGCCCTGCGAGCGGTAGAAGTCGATCGAGGGGCGGTTCGCCGCGAAGACCCAGAGCCGGGCCTCCTGCGCCGAGGTGGCCGCGATGGAGTCGACGGCCGCGCCGAGGAGCAGCTTTCCGAGCCCGCGGCCCTGTGCGGTGGGCGAGACGTAGAGGGATTCGACGACGGCGACCCGAACGCCGTTCTCGACCGTGGGCTCGAGCGCGTGCCGGGTCATCCCGAGGACGGTGCCCGGAGCGTTCTCGTCCTCGGCCACGAGGATCCGGCTGGCCGGTGTGGCGAGCGCCGTCGACCAGAGGATCCGGGCGCGATCCTCGGGCATCGAGCCGGTCAGCTCCGGCGGGAGCACCTCGGAATAGCTCTCTCGCCAGCACGCCAGGAACACCTCGACCATCGCGTCGAGGTCGCCCGGCGTCGCGTCGCGCACCGTGACGGTCACCGGCCCTCCGGCGTCGGGACGGTTCCGGAGCGCAGCGTCAATCCGGTGAGCGCGCCGACGACGGGCTCCGGCAGCCGCAGAGCACCGGTGCCGGGGGTGATCGTGCCGAGGATGCGGGCCTCGCGGGCCCCCGTGGCCGTGGGCACCGTCGAGGGCACGCCGTGCAGGGTGCACCAGCCGATGAGGGCGAAGGCGATGGCCTCCTTGTCGTCGGTCGGTGCGCCGAAGTCGTCCGAGGCGACCAGGCTCACGGCCGGGAGCCGCGCGGCGAGACGGCTGATGAGCTCGCGGTTGCGCCATCCGCCACCGGAGACCACCAGGGTCTCCACGCCGTGGGCCGAGACGTCTTGGGCGACCGTCGCCGCCGTGAGCTCGGTGAGCGTCGACACGAGATCGGCGGTGCCGACGTCGCGGCCGAGGGTCTCGAGCGCGGAGTCGACGTAGGCGGCGTTGAACAGCTCCTTGCCGGTGCTCTTGGGGGCGGGCAGCCGGTAGTACGGCTCCGCGAGGAGCAGCTCGAGCAGCTCGGCGTCCACGGTTCCGGCGGCGGCGATGCGGCCGTCGACGTCGAAGCCCGACGGATGCGCGCCGCGCGTCACGACGACGGCGTCGATGAGCGAGTTGGCCGGCCCGATGTCGTAGGCGATCGATCCGCCCGCGGCGTCGTCGGGACCCTCGACGACGGTCATGTTCGAGATGCCGCCGAGGTTCAGTGCCGCGGTGCGACCGGGCGCCGCCCGGAGCAGCAGCTCGTCGAGGAAGGACACCAGCGGCGCGCCCTGACCGCCCGCCGCGATGTCACGGATGCGCACGTCGGAGACGACCGGAACCCCGGTGGCCTCGGCGATCCAGGCCGGCTGACCGATCTGCAGCGTGCCGAGCGCGCGGCCGCCCTGCACCCAGTGGAACACCGTCTGCCCGTGCGAGGTGATCACGTCGACGGGCGCGTCGAGCCCGGCGCAGACCGTCGCGGCCGCCTCGGCGAAGGCCTGGCCGATGAGGGTGTCGAGTTCCGCCATCTCGGCGAGCGTCGTCGAGGCCGGGGGGAGGGCGGCGAGGATGCGCGCGCGCAGCTCCGGACGGTACGGAACGCTGGTCGAGTGCACCAATACTCCTGCGAGGGCGCCCCCGTCGAGGAACTCGAAATCGACCACGGCGACGTCGATGCCGTCGTGGGAGGTGCCCGAGATCATGCCGAGAGTCCTCATGCGCCGGCCTCCCCGGCCGATCGGCCGACGGAACGGGCCGCGGATGCGCCATCCAGGGCCTCGCGCAGCCGCCCGTCGGCGGCCTCCAGCACGCGGCGGGCCTCGTCGAGAGCGAGCCCGCTGCGCAGGCGCACGACGGCGGCCTTGAGGTCGAAGCCCGAGTCCTCGAGCATCGCGGCGGCCTGGTCGGCGGAAACCTCGGCGATCGTGGCCACGATCCGCACCGCCCGCGCCCGGAGCTTCGCGTTCGTGGCCCGCACGTCGACCATCAGGTTCCCGTACGTCTTGCCGAGGCGGATCATCACGATCGTGGAGAACATGTTGAGCACCAGCTTCTGCGCGGTGCCGGCCTTCAACCGGGTCGAGCCGCTGATGAACTCGGGGCCCACCACGACCTCGAGGCCGAACTCCGCAGCCGTACTGAGCTCGGTGTCGACGTTGCACGACAGCCCGACCGTCACGGCGCCGCGCCGCCGGGCCTCCTCGACCGCCGCGACGACGAAGGGGGTGCGGCCGCTCGAGGCGATGCCGATCACGCTGTCGTTCGGGCCGACGGCCGCGTCCGCGATCGCCTGCCGGCCGGCCACGGGGTCGTCCTCGGCTCCCTCGATCGGCGACACGATGGCCTCCGGGCCGCCGGCGATGATGCCGAAGACCTGCTCGGGCGGCGTGCCGAAGGTGGGCGGGCTCTCCGAGGCGTCCAGCACCCCGATGCGGCCCGGGGTACCCGCTCCGACATAGATCAGCCGGCCGCCCGTGGTCGACATCCGCTCGGCCACCGCTTCGAGCGCGGGCACGATGCGGGGGAGTTCTGCGGCGATGGCGGCCGGCACGGTCGAGTCGGCCTCGTTCATCAGGCGCGCGAGGTCGGCGATCGGCAGGCGGTCGATCTCCGAGTAGCGCTCGTCGACGGCCTCGGTCGTCAGGCGGCCCGTGGGGTCGCCGTCGAGTCCGGTGGGGTTCATCGTGTACCTCTGTTCCGTGGGTCGAGCGTGTCGCGCAGTCCGTCTCCGAGGAGGTTCAGTCCGACGATGAGCAGCACGAGCACGGTGCCCGGGGCGATCATCGTCCAGGGGGCGACGTAGAGCAGGGTGCGGGCGTCGTAGATCATCGAGCCCAGGGACGGTGCGGGCGGCGGGGTGCCGAGTCCGAGGAAGCTCAGCGACGCCTCGGTGAGTACGGCCCAGGACAGCGAGAGCGTGACCTGCACGATGATGATCGACGTGATGTTGGGCAGCACGTGGGTGACCATGATGCGGGAGCGGCGCATCCCGGTGCTCGTGGCCGCCCGCACGAACTCGATCTCCCGCAACGACAGCACGGGACCGCGGGTGACCCGCACAAAGATCGGCACGTAGACGATGGCGATGGCGATGGCGACGGTGAGCCAGTTGCGCTCGAACACCGACGCGAGCGACAGGGCGAGCAGCAGCGGAGGGAACGCGAAGAGCACGTTGGTCACCCCGCCGATCACGGTGTCGGAGACTCCGCGGTAGAACCCCGCCACGAGCCCGGCGGCGGTTCCGACCAGCGCCGAGATGGCGACCGCCACCACCGCGATCACGGTGGAGTTGGCCACTCCGGCGGCCACCCGCGAGAACATGTCGCGACCGAACTGGTCGGTGCCGAACCAGTGGGCGGCACTCGGCGGCATCAGCCGCGCGGCCGGATCCTGAGCGGCCGGATCGTAGGGCGTGAGCCCGAACAGTGCGAGCAGGGCCACGATCACGAGCAGCGTCGTGACGACGACACCGATCATCGCACTGGGACTGCGGAGGATCGCGCGCACACGATTCGATCGGAGTCCGGTCGCCGCGGGGATGCCCGCGGTCTGCACGACGCCGCTCATGCGGCACGCACCCGAGGATCGATGACCCGGTAGAGCAGGTCGGTGAGCAGGTTCACGAGCACGAAGACGAGAGCGATGACGAGCACGGTGCTCTGCACGAGGGCATACTCCTTCTGTTGGATGCCGATCAGCACGAGGCGGCCGATGCCGGGGAGCGAGAAGATCTGCTCCACCACCACCGCGCCGCCGAGCAGATAGCCGAACTGCAGGCCCGTCATGGTGACGATCGGCACCATCGCGTTGCCGAGCACGTGCGAGACCGCGAGCCGCCGGGGCGGCACCCCTTTGGCCTTCGCCGTGCGCACGAAGTCGAGCGAGCGCACCTCGAGAAGGGCCGTTCGGGCGGTGCGCATGATCGGGGCCGCGATCCCGAAGCCCAGCACGAGCGCGGGAAGCAGCATCTGCTGGAGGTTGAGCAGCGGGTTCTGCAGCAGCGTGGCGTACCCCTGCCCGTTCGGGTTGAACATGAGGGTCGAGGCCAGCACGCTCAGGAGCGTGGTGCCCAGCAGGAAGGCGGGCACGGAGAGCCCGGCGAGGCCCACCACCTGGCCCACCCCGTCGCGGAACGAGTCGGGCTTGGAGGCGGAGAGCATCCCGAGCGGGATGCCGATGACCAGGGCGAGCACGATCGAGATGATCGCGAGCTCGATGGTGACGGGGAGCGCCTGGGCGATCAGGTCGCCGACGCTCTGCTGCGCCCGCGACGAGAACCCGAGGTTGCCCGTGAAGATGTTGCCGAGCCAGCTGAAGAACTGCACGACGAGCGGCTTGTCGAGCCCGTAGTACGACTCGAGCGCGGCCTGCTGGGAAGGGGTGAGCGCGGCGGCCTCGGTACCGAGGCCCGCCGTGATCTGGTTGCCCGGGATGGCGCGGAGCATGATGAAGACGAAGATCGCCACTCCGAGGAGGGTGAGCAGGGCCTGCACCACGCGGCGCACGACGCCGTTGCGGGTGACTTTCTGTAGGAGCATGTGTTGGTCCATCCGTGGGTGGGGATACGACGGCTCGGCCGCATCCCCACCGGATCAGATCAGGCCGGTGTCAACCGACGGTGGTGGTCCGCAGGTACTGCAGCGATCCGTTGGCCATCGGCACGAAGCCCTGCACCGTGGAGTTGGTCGCGGTGTACGAGTAGCTGGTGAACATCCAGATCCAGGCGGCGTTGTCCTCGAGGTCGGCCGAGATCTCGTCGTAGATCGCCTTCCGCGCATCGGGGTCGGAGGTGGCCTTGCCCTCGGCGAACAGCTGGTCGAGCTCGGGCGAGCTGTAGCCCGCGACCTTGTTCAGGTTCCCGGTGCTGGTGAAGTAGCGGCCGTACATCCCGTCGGGGTCGGGCCGTCCGCCGTTCAGGGCGACCGCGGCGTCGAAGTCGCCGGCGACCCAGCGGTCGACGTAGGCGCCCGACTCGAGCACCTCGAGGTTCAGCGTGATGCCGGCGTCGGCGAGCTGCGACTGCAGGTTCTGGGCCTCGTTCACGCTCGTGGCGTACTCGCCCTGCGAGACGATCGTGTCGATTGTGACGCCACCCGACTTGCCGGCCTTGGCAAGGTAGTCCTTCGCCTTGTCGAGGTCGCGCGTGGGGCACGGGCGCGCATCCGGGTCGGACTTGTAGGCGGGCGACGTGATCGGCCCGGTCACCTCGCCCTCGCCGAGCGCGGCGGTCTGCAGCACCTCGTCGCGGTCGACCGCGCACTGGATGGCCAGCCGCACGTTGACGTCGGAGAGCACGTCGCGGCTCGCGTTGAGCTGCAGCGCGTGGTAGCTCAGCTGCGGCGTCTTCGTGATGCCGACCGTGCCGGTCTCGGCCGTCTGAGCCACCAGCGGGTCGTCGAACACCGCGAACTGCACGTTGCCCGACTGCAACGCCGAGACGATCGAGGTCTCGTCGGGGATGACGCGGAACTCCACCGAGGCGAGGGTGGCCGCGTCGCCCCAGTAGTCGTCGAAGCGCGAGAGCGTGAGCGACTGGCTGGCCGTGCGGTCGTCGAACTTGAACGGGCCGGTGCCGTTGGGCGTGGTGTTGAGCGTCTGCTCGGTGTCATCGGAGGAGAGGATGGCCATGTTCACGCTGGCGAGCCCCGCGAGCAGGCCCGCATCGGGCGTGGCGAGGTGGAGCACCACGGTGCCCGCATCCGGAGCGTCGACCGAGGTCACCGACGCCAGGGTCGCAGCGGCGACCGCGGCGGTGGCCTCGTCCTTGATCTTGTCGAGCGACGACTTCACGTCGGCGGAGTCGAACGCGCTGCCGTCGTCGAAGGTGACCCCGTCACGGAGGGTGAACGTGACGGTCAGGCCGTCGTCGGACACCGTCCACGACTCGGCGAGACCCGGAACCACGTTGAGGTCCTGGTCGAACTCGGTGAGCGTGCCGTAGATGTTCTGCAGCACGTTCACCGACTGGAACTGGGTGGCCTTCCAGGGGAAGAGCGTGTCGGGGTCGCTGGTCACGCCGACCACGAGTGCGCCGTCGGTGCTCGTCGACGACGACGAGGTGCTGGTGGGGCTGCTGGCGGTGCAGCCGCTGATCATGAGCGTGATCGCGGCCGCGGCACTGGCCGCCGCGATCCAGCCCGCGGGCCGGGAACCGTGTGACATGACTACTCCCTTGTGGATTCCTGATCGGATGTCTGGTGGTGCGCTGGGTGCGAGAGCCGACGGCGACCCGAGCAGGATCACGGGATGTCGACTTCGAGATCAACCGTACGGCACATACTTACACAGAATATTTCCGATGCGTAACTTAATTCCGTAAAATTGTTTCGTCGGGGAGAAGCGGTGAAGTAGTGTGGCCGACATCGACCTCGGAGGAGTTGGGGAATGACCACAGAGGCCACGTCGCGGCCGGAGTCGCGCACCGTCCTGGTGGCCATGCGTGCCGCGATTCCCTCCCTACCGCCGTCTGAGCGCCGCGTCGCCGAGGTGTTCCTCGACGATCCGACCGCAGCATCCGCCCTCTCCATCGCCGAACTCGCGGACGCCTGTGCGGTGTCCACGACGTCAGTGGTGCGGTTCTACCGTCGAATCGGCTACACGCGATTCAAAGACCTGAGGATGGATCTGACCCGAGAGATCACACGGGAGACCTTGGAGAACTCCTCGTTCTCCGCGGTCTCCGGCGACATCGACCGGGCCGACACGCTCGAGGACATCGTGTCGAAGGTGGCCCTCAACGAGACGCTGTCGATAAGCGACACCGTGAAGACACTCGACATCACCGCTCTCGGCGAGGCCGTGCAGGCCGTGCTCGGCGCCCGCCGCATCGACATCTTCGGGGTGGGCGCCAGTTCGGTCGTCGGCCTCGACCTGCAGCAGAAGCTCTCCCGCATCGGCCGCACCGCCCTCACCTGGCCCGACGCCCACGCCGCCTGGACCGCCGCCACGGTGCTCGGCGAGGACGCGACCGCGATCGCGATCTCCCACTCGGGCAGCACCGTCGACACCATCGACTTCCTGGCGCTCGCGGCGGCATCCGGAGCGAAGACCATCGCCGTGACGAACTTCGACTCGTCGCCGCTCGCTGCCCGGGCCGACGTGGTGCTCACCACCGCCGCCCGCGAGACGCGCTTCCGGTCTGGGGCGCTGGGCAGCCGTATCGCGCAGCTGATGGTGATCGACTGCCTGTTCACCGGGGTCGCCCAGGCGTCGTACGACGAGTCGATCGGCGCGCTACGGAAGACCTACGAGGCCGTGCGCGGTCGCACCGTCGGCTGACAGGTCACATCGCCATGCTGGCGTAGTGGGGCAACTCGGCCAGCCTTTTGCTGTAGTCGAGTCGACTCTCATCGCCGAGTCTTCGCAGCATCACGCCGTCGTCGCGGCCGGTGGTGCCACCTGTGCTCCTGAAGCCTCACAATATGCAGGTAGCTCGCGCATGGTGGCGGGGGCCAGTTGGTAGTAGCCCACGATCACGATGCCGGCGAAGGCCGCCAGCACACCGCTGAGCACGTAACCGGTGATGGCGGGGGCGCTACGGCACACTGTCGTGGATCTTGACATTTCATCATGTTCGAGCGTACCTTTCTGCTACCCCCGTATGGGGGGGCAGTCGAAGGGAATGATCATGCAGAAGATGAGAATCCTCGCTGCAGTTGCAGCACTCCTGATGGTCGGTGCCGCGACCCTGCAACCGGTGATGGCGCAAGCGCACCAGTCAGACGTAGCCGCATCGAGCGACCAGGCGACGATCGACCTACTGACCAAGTTCGGAGTGCCACCGCACCAGCAGATGGCGCTGCTGGAGGTAGCCGCCTCGGGCGCTCCGTGGGATGTCTATCGCGAAGGCGCGGTCCCTTCCCTTGTCGAACGCGCCTCGATAGACGGCGTGGAGTACCAGATCAGGCGGTTCCCTGACGGCTCGTTCTCCGCTGTCGGTGTGGAGACTCCAATCGAATCACGCGGAACAGCACCGTCTTCGGCTGAATCCGACCCGGCAATCACGCAGTGCACCTACACGACCGGGTCAGGCCACCAGAGCGTCACCGGATGTCAGATCGATGGCGTGTGGGGAACCATCGTCGTCGGTGCAATCGGCGTCGGCTACACCCTGGTGGATGGTGGTCTCGACCGCATGACCGACTATGGCTACGGCTATCAGCAATGCCTCATCCCGACCAGCTGTTCATCGCCGAGCCTCGTCATGAGTCAGGACATCGAAGGCAGCACCGCGGCTCACGGCCGCTGGCAGGCCGACGTCTCGGCGCCCTGGGGCTCGTGGAACGTCTGGATTCAACTCAACGTCGGCGATGACTCCGCCTGGCAATCCAACTCGTGAGAAGAGAAGACACATGAATGAGACGGTCTCACCAGTAGTTCCGTTCTTCCCGACGATTCTCGGCTACGGCATCTTCGTGCTTTGGGTCGCGCTGCTCGCGATCGCTGTGTTGACCCTCCTGCGCGCGGGAGGCATGTCTGTCCTCGGCCGAGCACTGTGGTGCCTGGCCATGATCGTGTTCCCCGTACTCGGATGTCTCGCCTGGCTCGTCTACTACGGCCTCAACCGCCAGACCCTGCGTTCGATCAAGACGTGAGCCCGCGAGGCGTCGACGTCGAGGGCTCTCCCCGCCAGCCGGGAGAGCCCTTCTCGTGGGTATGCCGCGACCTCGAGGTCAGGCCGCGCGGCGGCGGCCGTAGAGGGAGATGACGATCAGGATGATTGCGCCGTAGATGAGCTGCTGGATGTTCGCACCGAGGTTGAGCACGGTGACGAGCGTCGAGACCTGGCCGAGCACGAGCGCGCCGCCGACGGTGCCGACGACGGAGCCGCGGCCGCCGAAGATCGACGCGCCACCCACCACGACCGCCGCCACCGAGGCGAGCAGGTAGCTCGCGCCCATGGTGGCAGAGGCCTGCTGGTAATAGCCCACGATCACGATGCCGGCGAAGGCCGCCAGCACACCGCTGAGCATGTAGCCGGTGATGCGGATGCGGTCGACCGGCAGCCCTGCCAGGCGCGCGGTCTCGGCCGCTGCGCCCACCACGAACAGCGAGCGTCCCCAGCCGGTGAACGAGAGCACCAGCTGCAGCACGAGCATCAGCGCGAGCCCCAGCGGCAGCACCGCGGGCATCGTGATGCCGAGCAGCGAGATCTTCGCCGAGGTGATCGCGATCACGAAGTCGGGCGTCACCGTCAGCTCCGAGAAGTTGAACGCGAGCAGGATGACGCCGAACAGCAGCCCGTTCATGGCGATCGTCGTCACGATGGGCGTCAGCCCCAGCTTCGCGATCACGGCCCCGTTGAAGAAGCCGATCAGCGCGCCGGCCGCCAGGGCCGCCACGAAGGCGCCCACCGGACCGAGCGGCCCCACGAGCGTCAGAAACGCCAGCGCCGAGAAGCCGATCGTGTTCGGCACCGAGAGGTCGATGCCCGCCTGGATCACCGCGATCGTCTGCCCGTAGGAGGCGATCGAGAGGATGATCGCGAAGGTCGCCGTGCCGATCAGCGAGTCGACCGTCACGAGGTTCGGCCGGATCAGGCCGCCCACCGCGAACAGCACCACGAAGGCCACGAGCGGCCAGACGGCGCGCGGCACCCGTGACAGGAACGACGCGTGGGAGCCGCGCGGCGAGTCCGACGGCGACGAGGAGTCGGGCGAGGGCGAAGCCGATCCGTCAGCCGGCCCGCCGGTGTCGAGCCCGGGCGCGGTGCCGAGCGGACCGGTCGACGCGGGCGTGCCCACCGTCTCGGGAGTTCCGGTGACGGAGGAGGTTCCGGGCGTGGTCACGAGCGTGCCCCTTTCGCGAAGAACGCGACCCGTCTCCAGACGACCGGGATGCCCACGACCGCGACGATGATGAGTGCGCTGATGACGTACTGCCAATAGGAGTTGACCCCGGCGAAGAACAGCAGGTTGCCGATCAGGCCCAGGGTGCAGGCGGCCAGGATGGTGCCGATGATCGAGCCGCGCCCGCCGGTGAAGGCGGCGCCGGCGAGAGCCACGGCCGCGATCGAGGACAGTAGGTACGGGTCGCCCGATCGGGGGTCGCCGGTCACGGTCGAGGAGGCGAGCATCATCGCACCGAACGAGGTGATGACCCCGGCCAGCCCGAACGCCAGCAGCTTGGTGAGGCGCGCGTTCAGGCCGGCGGCCCGCACGCTCTCCATGTTCGAGCCGACGCCGTAGATGTGCCGGCCGAGCGCCGTGCGCTGCAGCAACAGCCAGAGCAGCACGGCGACGACCGCGAGCCACACCAACGCGACCGGCACGTACGGCAGCAGTTCGCCGCTGGTCGCCAGGTAGATCTCCTTGGTCACACCGCCGCCCGGCCGGTCAAGCACCTCACGGGCGAGCGAGCCGAAAATGAAGGCGCTGGCCAGGGTGACCGCGATGGCCGGCAAGCCGCCGTAGGCCACGAGCAGACCGTTGAACAGGCCACAGGCCAGGCCCACCCCCATCGAGAGCAGGATGGCGACCGGCACCGGCATGGTCTCCAGCTGCACCGCGAACACCACGTTGCACAGGCTCATGATGGCGCCGATGGAGATGTCGATGCCGCCCACCAGCACGATGATCAGCTGCCCGAGCGCCACCAGCGCCAGCGGCACCACGAGGTTCGCCGCGGTCTGCAGCTGGAACCGCGTGAGCAGCGCCGGGTTGATGATCACGTACACCACGAAGAACACCACGAAGGCACCGATCGGGGCCACCGCACCCTCGCGGCGCAACCGCACCACGCCGGTGCCGTTCCACCACCGGGTGGCGAACGAGGGGGAGGGGGAGATGGCGCTCATCGGACGAGCCCTTCCTGTGCGACGTTCGAGTTCGGGGGTGAGGAGATGGGGGCTCCGGATGCCGCGGCCGCGGTCTGCGCGGCGAGGCTGCCGGTGGCACCCACCGCGGCGCCCACCACGTTGTCGGCGGTGAGCCGGTGGTCGATCAGCTCGTCGGCCACCTGCCCCTGGTAGAGCACCACCACGCGGTGGCACACGTGCACGAGCTCTTCGACCTCGGTCGAGAACCACAGGATGCCGACGCCCTGCTTCGCGAGGTCGACGATCGCGCCGTAGAGCTCCTGCTTGGCCCGCACGTCGATGCCGCGGGTGGGGTCGTGCAGCAGGATGACCGTGCGATCGCGGTTCATCCAGCGTCCGAACACGAGCTTCTGCTGGTTGCCGCCGGAGAGCGACCCGGCCAGCTCGTTCGGCCCGCGGGTGCGCACCGAGAGGGCGTTCAGGATGCCGTCGATCCAGCCGCGTTCACGGGAGAGACGGGGTCGCCCGCCGAGCTGGTAGGCCCGGTACCAGGGCGCCAGCAGGTTCTCGCCGACGCTCATCTCGAGGGCGAGGCCCTCTCGCTTGCGGTCTTCGGGAACGTAGCCGAGGCCGTTGGCGACCGCGCGCACGGGGGTGGTGCGGCGGATGCGGCGCCCGCCCACGGTCCACGAGTCGGCCTGCGCCGGGCTCGCTCCGAACAGGGCGCGCAGCAGCTCGGCCTGACCGTGGCCCTGCAGGCCGCCGATGCCGAGGATCTCACCGGCACCGAGCGAGAGGTCGATGCCGTGCAGGCCCTCGGCCCGCAGGTTCTCGACCGATAGCGCCACAGCATCCGTCGTCCTGGCCGGGGGCGAGGGGAAGAAGCGCTCGGCCTCGCGGCCGGCCATCATCGAGATCAGTTCGTCGTCGGTCCAGCCGCCGCGCACGAACTCGCCGGCGACCTTGCCGTCGCGCAGCACGGTGCCGCGGTCGGCGATCTCGGCGATCTCGCCGAGGCGGTGCGAGACGTAGATCACGCTGCCGCCGCGGGCGGTGAGCTCGCGGATACGGGCGAACAGCCAGGCGACGCCGGGTGGGGTGAGGGCGGAGGAGGCCTCGTCGAGGATGAGCAGCTTCGGGTCGCCGGCCAGGGCGCGGGCGATCTCGACCAGCTGGCGGTCGGCGAGGGAGAGGGTGTCGACGGCCGCGCGCGGGTCGATCTGCGGCAGGTGAAGCGTCTCGAGCAGCTGCTTCGCCTTGGCCACCGACTTCTTCTGCGAGAAGCCGCGCAGCGGCGCGCCGTCGGGGAGGGAGAGGTTCTCGGCCACGGTCCAGTCGGGCACGAGAGCCAGCTCCTGGAAGGCGCAGCGCACGCCGGAGAGGCGCGACTGCTTGACGCTGCCCGAGGCGAGCGGTTCGCCCGCCACGGTGATGCTGCCGGAGGTGGGGGTCACGGCTCCCGCCAGCATCTTGGCGACGGTGCTCTTGCCGGCGCCGTTCTCGCCCACCAGGGCGAGCACTTCGCCCGGGTTGCAGTGGAAGGTGACGCCCTGCACGGCCTTGACGGGGCCGTAGCTCTTCACCAGGTCGGTGGCGGCCAGCAGGGGCGCCGCGGCGGTGGCAGGGGCGGTGCCGGGCGCGGTGGGGTCGGACACGAATGCTCCGTTCGAGGGGAGGACGAGAAAGCGGAAGGGATGGCACGGGTGCTGCGGCCGCGAGGCGATCCGCAGCACCCGTGCCGGGGGCGGGACTACGAGCCCGAGTAGTACTCCATGACCTGGTCGAGGGTCAGGTCGAGCCCCGGGAAGTCGTAGCCGAGCTGGAAGTTGGCCGGCTTGTCGTCGAGGCAGTAGTCGCCCGCGTTCTCCTCGGTGATCTCCAGCGGCGGGAAGTACTGCTCCTTCTCGATGTCGTCGCCCTCCAAGAGTGCGACGGCCTGCTCGAGGCCCTTGGCGTAGATGGCGGGCTGGCCGAACACCATGTCGCCGGTCAGGCCCTCGGGGGCGTACTTCTCGAGCGTGCAGGCCTCACCGTTGTAACCGGATCCGCCGACCACCGGAACGAAGGGGAGCCCGGCGGCCTTGAAGGCCTCGGGGATGCCCTGACCGCCGGTGAGGAAGGAGTAGACGCCGCCGACATCCGGGTTCGAGCGCAGGATGGTGCTCATCGCCTCCTGGGCGGTGGCCTCGTTCCAGCCGTTGGTGTCTTGCGCGACGACGGATGCTCCGCCGCCTTCGAGCGTCTCGATCACGCCGGGCATCGTGCCCTCGTTCAGCGGCACGCCCGCGAGGCCCTCGAGCACGGCGATGTTCTTGTCGGTACCGAGGTTCTTCAGCAGCCAGTCGGCGCCGATGGTGCCGGCGCTGCCCCAGTCGGTGGAGACGACGTAGACGTCGGGGTTGTCGTAGGGGCCGCCATTGGCGATGACCGGGATGCCCTGGGCCGCGGCCTGGGTGATGGCCGCGTCGGCACCGGAGGAGGAGGCCGGGTCGAACAGGATGAGGTCGACGCCGTCGGCGATGAGGTTCTGCATGGCCGCGTTCTGCTGGGCGGCGTCGTTGTCGTTGGTGCGGACAATCTTGAGCTCGACCTTGTCCTTGTACTCCGGGCTGTTGGCCAGGGCCTGCAGCGAGGCCAGGCCCATCTCGCGCCAGGCCTGGCCGCCGAGGGGCTGCTCGAAGCCGATCACGAACTTGCCGTCGCCGCCGGCGTCGGTGGAGCCGGCCCCGCCACCCTCCGCCGGGGCGCTGGTGCAGCCGGCGAGCAGGGCGAGGGCCGAGGCCCCGGCCAGAACGGCCGATGCCTTGACGATGCGACGGGTGTGCTGTGTTCCTTGCATGATTTCTCCCTTGAAATCGGTGGGTCACGATGTCGGCGCCTGCGTGTCCGGTCGTGCAACGGTGCAAGGGACAGGTAGTGCGCAACGGGTGTGATTCGGGACACTAGCGCAAAAATGGCAGCGCTACCAGTAGCGCTGCCAGATTTACGACGTACCTGCCCGATTCGTGACATTTCCCCCCGCCGGCACGTCCTATCGGTGTGCCCTCGCCGACTCGCGTCCGCATCCGACCACGTCCCCGACCCGAAAGGACCGGAACCGCCATGAGGTACCGCAAGCCCCGCCCACGCTCGGTCTGGGCCGCCTTCATCACCTCGACGGTGATCTGTCTGCTGATCCTTCTGGGGGTGCTCCTCCCGATCCTCGGACTGATCGGCACGGCGGATGGCAGTACTGCGGGCGCCCTGGATGTGCCCGTCGGTCAGATCGCCCTCGCCATCCTGATCGGCTACCTGCTCGCGCTGGTGCTCCTCGCGATCTGTCTGCGCCTCCGCAACGGCGCAGCAGCCTGGGTTATCGGTGTCGCCGCGGTCATCTCGACGCTGTCGGTGTCGGTCTGGCCGCTCGTCATCACCGCGATCGCCGGCACCGACCAGGCACGCGGCCTGCTCCCCGCCATCCAAGACCTCATCGCCCGGTTCACCGGCTGACCGGTTCCGGTATCCGGTGCGCCTCCGATGTCTCTCGCGATCAGAGGCCGACGTCGGCGGCGCTGACGAAGCCGGAGTCGACGAGCTTGGTCTGCACGTCGTCCTTCACCACCACCTCGGGGTCGAGCTGGTACGACTTCACCGTGGTGGCGCCGTTGTCGAACTCGGTGGTGGTCTCCACCTCGGTGCCGGCCACGATCGAGGCGATCATCTCGGCGGTGCGCTCGCGCAGCACCCGGGTGTCCTTCCAGACCGTCATCGCCTGCTCGCCGCTCAGGATGGCCTTCACGTTCGCCTTGTCGGCATCCTGGCCTGTCACGATCGGCCAGCCCTCACCCGCCGAGTACCCGGCGCCCTTGAGGGCCGCCTCGATGCCGAGCGCGAGGCTGTCGTTGGGCGAGAGCACCACGTCGACCTTCTCGCCGCCGGTGTAGAACGACGACAGCCGGTTCTCCATCTCGGCCTGCGCGTCATCCGAGCCCCAGCCCAGGATGCCGATCGAGGCCCAGTCGTCGTTGCTCGCCGGCGCCTTGCCCGAGGGCACGACCAGCTGGCCGTTCTCGACGTAGGGCAGCAGGACGTCCCAGGCGCCCGAGAAGAAGTAGCGGGCGTTGTTGTCGTCGGGGCTGCCGGCGAAGGGTTCGAAGGTGAACGGCCCCTTGCCCTCTTCCAGCCCCAGGCTGTCGACGATGTAGTCCGCCTGCAGCTCGCCGACCTTCTCGTTGTCGAAGCCGGTGTGGTAGTCGACGGCGTCGCTGTTGTTGATCAGGCGGTCGTAGGCGATCACCGTCACGTCCTGCTTCTCGGCCTCGGCCAAGACCGGGCCGAGCGTCTCGCCGTCGATCGCGGTGATCACCAGGATCTTCGCGCCGCCCGCGATCTGGTTCTGCAGCTGCGAGATCTGCTGGTCGGTCTTGTTGTCGGCGTACTGCAGGTCGGTGGTGCAGCCCTGATCCTGCAGCAGCTTCTGCAGGCCCTCGCCGTCGTTGATCCAGCGCTCGAGCGAGCGGGTGGGCATCGAGATGCCCACGTTGCAGTCGCCGCCGGCCGAGCCGCCCGCGGCATCGGTGCTCTCTGCTCCACCCGCGCTGCAGGCGGCCAGGGAGGCCAGGAGCGTGGCCCCGGCCGTGAGGGCGAGGGCCGTGCGGATGTGGCGGCGGTGAGGTGATCGCATGATTTCTCCCGTGAAACAGACTGTTGACGAAACGCAGGAGCGACACTACCGTGGCAATGGCAGCGCTGCCAGTAGCGCTATCAGTCGCACTTCGCTAGTGTGATCGAACCGTCGCAACGACGCGATAAGGAGACGCCGTGACCATCGCACCCGATGCCCTCGCACCCGACGCTTTCGCCCCGGATGTGCAGATCCGCAGCCGCAGCCACCGCATCGGCTGCATCGGAGCCGGGGCCATCATGGCCGATCAGCACCTCGCCGCGTACCAGCTCGCCGGGTTCCCGGTCGTGGCCATCGCCTCCCGCACCAAGGCCAACGCCCAGGCGGTGGCCGACCGCTACGGCATCGCGACCGTGCACGAGACGCCCGAGCAGCTGATCGCCGATCCGTCGATCGAGATCCTCGACATCGCGTATCCGCCCGACCTGCAGCCGGCGCTCATCCGTGCCGCGCTCGCTCAGCCGCACATCAAGGCGGTGCTGGCCCAGAAGCCGCTCGCGCTCGACCTCGACGAGGCGATCGCGCTGCGCGACGAGGCGGCGGCGGCGGGGAAGATCCTGTCGGTCAACCAGAACATGCGCTTCGACCAGTCGATCCGGGTGCTCAAGCAGCTGCTCGACGCCGGCGCCCTGGGCGACCCCGTGTTCGCGCAGATCGACATGCACGCCGTGCCGCACTGGCAGGGCTTCCTCGAGGGCTACGACCGGCTGACGCTCGCGAACATGAGCGTGCACCACCTGGATGCGCTGCGGTACCTCTTCGGTGACCCGAGCGAGATCACCACGGTGGTGCGCGAAGACCCGCGCACCACCTTCGAGCACGAAGACGGCATCGTCGTCTCCACGCTGCGCTTCCCCGGGAACGTCTTGGCGCTCAGCGTCGAGGATGTCTGGGGCGGCCCCCGCGAGGAGGGCTACGACGACGACTTCTTCATCAAGTGGCGGGTCGAGGGCACCGCGGGCGTGGCCAACGGCACCATCGGCTGGCCCACGGGCGAACCCTCCACCATCCGCTACGCCTCGACGCTCACCACGGGTGGCCAGTGGGTGCAGCCGAGCTGGGACACGCACTGGTTCCCGCACGCGTTCATCGGCGTGATGGAGCAGGTGCAGTACGCGGTCGACACCGCCACCGCGCCCGAGCTCTCGGTCGCCGACAACGTCAAGACGATGGCGCTGATCGAGGCCGGCTACCGCTCGATCGCCGAGAAGCGCCCGGTTCGGCTCGACGAGTTCACCCTCTAGAGCCCACTTCCACTTCGCACGACCACCCACAACCGGAATCACACCAAGGAGCAACGACGCCATGATCCAGCTGGGCATCTTCACCGCCTACTACCCCTACGACCTCAAGACCACCGCCGAGAAGATCCGCGCGCAGGGCTTCAACACGGTGCAGCTCGACCTGCACTTCAAAGACCTCGACCTCTCCGCCGGCCAGATCACCAAGGAGAAGGCGAAGCTGGTCAGCGACACCTTCCGCGACCACGACCTGCCGATCTCGGCCATCTCGGGCTACACCAACATCGTGCACCCCGACCCCGAGCACCGCGCCGCCAACGTGGCGTACCTCAAGGAGATCATCCGCAACGCCCGCAACTTCGGCAGCAAGTACGTCATCTCCGAGTCGGGCACCTTCAACCCCGAGAGCGAGTGGGACCACGACCCGCACAACCGCTCCGAAGACGCCTACGACCAGGTGCGCACGGTGCTCGCCGAGCTGGCTCAGGAGGCCTACGACCACGGCGCCACCTTCCTGCTGGAGACCTACGTGAACAACGTCATCGGCTCGGTGCGCGAGACCGTGCGCGTGTTCAATGACATCCGCACCCCCGGCCTCGAGCTGCTGATGGACCCGACGAACTACTTCGACGCCACCAACATCGACGACCAGGCGCTCGTGCTGAACGAGGTCTTCGACACCCTCGGCGACCGCGTGCGCGTGGCCCACGCCAAAGACGTCAAGCGCGCCGGCGACGACAAGAGCGAGAAGCACGCCGACATCGGCGACGACGACGCGCTGGCCTCGCACACCTTCCGCGGTGTCGGCGAGATCGAGCTGCCGGCCGCCGGCCTCGGCTCGCTCGACTACGAGCTGTACCTGCAGCGCCTCTCCGAGCAGAGCCCGAACGCCCCGCTGATCATCGAGCACCTCGACGAGAGCGACATCCCGCGGGCCAAGCAGTTCGTCACGGATATCCTCAAGAAGTACACGATCTGAGGCATCGGGGAACGGCATTCCAGGCAAGGATCGAACGGAGATTTCAGTGGTGCACGACAAAGTAGCGGTGATCACGGGGGCCGGCGGGGCGCTCGGGCGGGCGACCGCCCTGCGGCTGGCGGCCGACGGGTTCGCCATCGGGGCGCTGGGGCGGCGGAGCGACGAGCTCGCCGAGACGGTGTCGCTGGTGGAGGCCGCCGGAGCGGGAGTCCGGATGCTCGAGGTCGACCTGCGCGACGCCTCGGCCATCGAGGCGGCGATCAGCACCACGGAAGCGGAGTTCGGCCCGGTCGAGGCGCTGGTGAACAACGCCGCGATCTATCCCAGCACGCCGTTCCTCGAGATCCCCCTCTCGGAGTACGACGACGTCGTCACCGTGAACCAGCGGGGCTACTTCTACGCGGCCCAGGTGGCGGCGCGCGGCATGGTCGCTCGGCGCTCCGGGGCGATCGTCAACGTCGGCTCCATCACCTGGAACGGCGGCTGGTCGAACCTGGCCAGCTACGTCTCCACCAAAGGCGCCGCGGTGGCGCTCACCCGCGCTCTCGCCCGCGAGCTCGGCGAATTCGGGGTGCGCGTCAACGCGGTGGCCCCCGGCGCCTTCCCCACGAAGGCCGAGGAGATCCAGGGCGACGCCGCCGAGTACTCGGCGCACGTCATCGAGCACCAGGCCATCAAGCGCCGGGGAACGGATGCCGAGCTCGCCGCCGTGGTTTCCTTCCTGGTGGGCCCCGACTCGTCGTTCGTGACGGGTCAGACCATCAACGTCGACGGCGGATGGGTGATGAAATGACGCGCACGCACCCGATGGCGAACCCGCACCCGCACACGAGAGGGACGACCCTGTGAACATCTTCGGCACCGAGCTCTCGCGGCTCGACCTCGAACGGCGCACCGGCGACCTGTCGGCCGTGGCGGGCATCCGCTCGGTCGTGCTCGACGACGGGGTGGAGCGGGGCGTTCGCGCCCTGCAGCTGCGCACGGCCGCCGGCCTCGAGCTCGAGGTGCTGGTCGATCGGGCCTTCGACCTCGGCTCGGCCTCCATCAAGGGCGTGCCGTTCGGCTGGCGCTCGGGCAACGGCTTCCGCCACCCGGGCCTGCACGAGCACAGCGACGAGGGCGGCCTCTCCTGGCTACGCGCCCTCGACGGGCTGCTGGTCAGCGGCGGTCTCGACCACACGCTCTTCGGTGGCGAGGTCGACGCCACGCGCTACGGCTACCCGCCCAAGCAGTCGGTGACGCACGGCCTGCACGGCCGGCTGACCGCTATCCCCGCGAAGCTGCTCGAGGCGCGCGAGGTGCCGGCCGCCGACCCGTCGGGCACTCCGGTGCTGCGGGTCGTCGGCGAGGTGATCCAGGCCACCTCCTTCGGCGAGCACCTGCGGCTCACCCGCACGATCGAGCTCGACTTCGACGGGCGCGAGATCCGCCTGCACGACGTGGTCGACAACCTCGGTTTCGAGCCGACGCCGCACATGTTCCTCTACCACCTCAACATCGGCTGGCCCTTCGTCGACGAGGGCACCGAATTCGTGGCACCGATCGCGAAGACGCTCTGGGCCTCCGACTCGGCGGCCTCGCAAGGGGTGTCCTACCGCACTCTGCCGGCGCCGATCACGGGCTTCGTCGAGCAGGTGTTCGAGCACGAACTGGTGCCCGATGCCGACGGCCGTCACCACGTGGCGCTGCTGGCGGCCGACGGCGCCCGGGGCGTCGAGGTGAGCTGGACCGCGGCGGGCATGCCGCACTTCTTCGAATGGCAGAACCTGCGCGCCGGCCAGTACGCCGTGGGCCTCGAGCCCTCGACCCACCACGTGGGCGGCGACGGTGCGGCGCGCGACGACGGGTCGATGACCTTCCTCGAGCACGGGGAGAGCCGTGAGTACTCGACGGTCATCCGCATCCTCGAGGGCCCTGCGGAGGTCGACGCGGCTCGCGACGCCATCCGCTCGATCGCCGGCCAGCCCGAATAGGGGCGTCGCCATGACGATCCAAGCCGGCCCTGATACCATGATGTTAGCGCTGCCATCACTTGCGACCACTGCAAGCGGATGCGCGGCCGATGAAGCGCGAGGAACCCACCATGACTGAATCCACCGCCGCAGGCTCCGCTCCCGAAGTGCTGTCGGGCATCCGGGTGCTCGACTGCTCGATCGCCATGGCCGGCCCCTTCGCCGCGCAGCGTCTCGGCGACCTGGGGGCCGACGTGATCAAGGTCGAGCCGACCACCGGCGAGTGGCAGCGGCACGCGGCGGCGGGCGGGGCCACGGGCAACCGCATCAACGTCTCGTTCCTCTCGCTCAACCGCAACAAGCGCTCCATCGGGGTCGACCTCAAGTCGCCCGACGGCAAGGAGATCCTGTACGAGCTGGTGAAGACGGCCGACGTCTTCCTGCAGAACTACCGGCCCGGCGTCGCCGCCCGGCTCGGCGTCGACTACGAGACGCTGAAGGCGATCAACCCGTCGATCGTCTACGTGTCGATCTCGGGCTACGGCGAAGACGGCCCCTACCGCAACCGTCCGGGGCAAGACCTGCTGCTGCAGGCGATGAGCGGCGCGATGCTCTCAGCCGGCAGTGCGGGGCATCCGCCCACCCCGGCCGGGCAGTACCTGGTCGACGCCATCACGGCTTCCACCGCCTTCGAGGGCGTGCTCGCCGCGCTCTTCCATCGGGAGCGCACCGGGCAGGGGCAGCTCGTGTCGGTGAACATGCTCGATGCCATCACCACCCTGCAGATGCAGGAGCTTTCGGTGTTCACCGTGGGGGGCGTGGCGCAGAAGCGCAGTGCCGAACCGCACGCGCACGTCTACATCCGCGCGCCGTACGGCGCTTTCGCGACGGCGGACGGGTACATCGCCCTCGCGATGCCCGAGCTGCACGCGCTCGGCGAGGTGATCGGCGATCCGTTCTTCGCCGGGCTCGACACCGAGACCGACAGCTGGACGCACCGCGACGAGATCTTCTCGCGCACCGCCGCCCGGCTCGCCACCGAGTCGTCGGAGCACTGGCTCGCCGCCTTCTCGGCTGCGGGCATCTGGGCCGGGCCGGTGTACGACTACCAAGACCTCGTCGACGACGAACAGATCGCGCACAACGGCACCTTCATCGAGTACGAGCACCCCACCGAGGGGCTCGTGAAGACCCCCGGGTTCCCGTACAAGCTGTCGGAGACGCCCGCGCGCATCGATCGGGGGGCGCCGCTGACCGGCGAGCACACCCGCGAGATCGTGGCCGAGCTGGGGCTGGATGCGGCGCGCATCGACTCCCTGCTGGCCGCGGGCGTGCTGGCGTCGGAGTCGGCGGAGTCCGCTACGCCTGCTACGGGCTCGTCTGCCGGGCCGGCCGCCACCGCCTCCGCCGGGCCTGCTGCGGGTGGGCCTGCTGCGGGTGGGCCCGCTGCAGGTGGGTCGGCCGAGTCCGCCTCGGTGCGAGAACCCGCATGACGCTGCGCGGCATCACCTGGGACCACCCGCGGGGCCGCGACGCGCTCGAGGCGGCGGCCACCGAGGCCCGGGAGGCCGGCGCTCTCGACCTCGAGTGGAGCGCGCATCCGCTCGAGGGCTTCGAGTCGCACCCCATCGACGACCTGGCGCAGAACTACGAGCTGATCGTGCTCGACCACCCGCACCTCGGCGAGGCGCTCGAGCACGGTTCGCTGCAACCACTCGACGCCGTGGTCGGCGCCGCCGACATCGAGCGCTGGTCGCACCAGGCGGTCGGCCCCTCGTTCGACTCCTACTCCGTCGACGGCTACCAGTGGGCGGTGCCGCTCGACGCCGCCGCCCAGGTGGCCGTGCACGACGCCCGCCTGCTCGCGACCCCGCCCGCCACGTGGGCCGAGGTCGCCGACCTCGCCGGCTCCGCCCCGGTTGCCCTCTCCCTGGCCGGCCCCCACGCCTTCCTCACCTTCGCCTCCCTCTGTGTCGCCCTCGGTGAACCCCCGGCCCAGCACCCCTCGTCCTCCTCGCGACCCGTCGATTTCGGCCCTAGAACCTCGTCCGAAGGGCCAAAATCGCTGGATCGCGAGGAGGGGGCGCTGGTCTCGGACGAGACCGCCGGGCGGGTGCTCGAGCTGATGCGAGGGATCGGAGAGCGGGTGCCCGAAGGTACCGCCGAGCTCAACCCGATCGGGCTGCTCGAGCGCATGAGCACCGTCGGTGACATCGCGTACTGCCCCCTCGTCTACGGGTACGTCACGTATTCCTCGAAGAGCATACGGTTCGCGGATGCCCCGGTGGCGGTGCCCGCCGGCCGGCACGGATCGACCATCGGAGGCACCGGGCTCGCGGTGAGCGCGCGCACCGAGGTGACGCCCGAGCTCGTGGCGCACATCCGTCACCTGATGGATCCCGAGACCCAGCGCGGCTTCATCCCGCGGCACGCCGGGCAGCCCTCGAACCGCGCGGCCTGGCTCGACGACGAGGTGAACCGCGAGAGCGCGGACTTCTACCGCTCGACCCTCGCCACCCTCGACGACTCCTGGGTGCGCCCGCGCTTCGGCGGGTACATCCCGTTCCAGACCGCTGCCTCCGCAATCGTGCGCGAGATCGTCGCCGGCGAGCTCGGCATCGAGCCGGGCATCCGCCGCCTCAACGAGGCCTTCGCCGCCGCACCCACCGACGGCCACGCCGCCGCCGATGCCTCCGTCCCCACCCGCAGCACCGCCGAAAGGGTCTGAGATGACCAGCGAAGAAGCCGCCCTGCCCGTGCTCGCCACCGGCGACATCCTGCTCGAGCTCGACGAGCGCGTGCTCACCATCACGCTCAACCGGCCGCAGAAGCTCAACTCCGTCACGCAGGAGATGTCGGATGCGCTGGTCGAGGCCGCCGAGTGGGCCAACGACAGCGACGACGTGCGCGCCGTGGTGCTGACCGGCGCGGGCGAGCGGGCGTTCTGCGCGGGCTCCGACATCCGCTCGCTCGACAAGTACGCGACGCCGTGGGACTTCCGCAACCGCGTCGACTACTGCGACGCCCTGCGGGAGCTGCGCAAGCCCCTGATCGCCGCCGTCAACGGCTACGCCTTCGGCGGCGGGCTCGAGACCGCGATGATCTGCGACATCCGCCTCGCCTCGACCACCGCGAGCTTCGCGGCGCCCGAGATCAAGCTCGGCTGGATCGGCGGGGGCGGCATGAGCACGTTCCTCGCCCACTCGATCGGCGCGAGCAACGCGGCGCTGATGATCATGACCGGCGATCCGATCAGCGCACAGACCGCGCTCGGCTGGAGCCTCGTCTCCGAGCTCGTCGAACCCGAGGGCCTCGTGGCGCGGGCGCAGGAGCTCGGCCGCACCATCGCCGCGCGTCCGCCGATCGCGGCCGAGACGGCCAAGGCGAACCTCCGTGCCGCGTTCAACCTGCCTCAGGATGCGGCGATCGCCTACGAGCGCGACCTGCAGACGGTCACGTTCGCCACCGACGACGCCGCCGAGGGCCGAGCCGCCTTCGCCGAGAAGCGCGCGGGCGTCTTCCACCGCCGCTAGCGCCACCGGCCGGATCCAATCCGCGGCCCACCTCCCGCACCCCAAACCCACACCTCGCACCCCAACCCGCACCTCGCGGTAGACACCCGAACCGCACCCGGCCGCTTTCCAAACCCTCCCGCACCCCCACTTCCGCCCGCACCCCCCACCCGCACCCCCACTTCCGTCCGCACCCGCACCCGCACCCCCACCCCCACTTCCGCCCGCACCCTCACCGAACGTAGGAGTTCCGATGACCAGCACCACCCCCACCACTCCCTGGGCGGGAACCGCCGCCGAGGCTCTGCCGGGCGACGGCTACGCGGGCGCACTGGTGGGGCGGGTGTGGCTGCCCGAGGCGGACGGGCCCTCGCCCGTGCTCGTGACCGCGGAGGGCGTGTTCGACCTCAGCCACCGCTTCGCCACCGTGAGCGCGCTCACCGAGCAGGAGCAGCCCGCCGCCGCCGCCCGCGAGGCCGCCCGCGACGGCGCGCGGCTCGGCGGCTTCGACGAGATCTACGCCAACACCACGGCGGCCACCCGGGACCAGGCTCAGCCGTGGCTGCTCGCCCCGGTCGACCTGCAGGTGCTGAAGGCCGCCGGTGTCACCTTCGCGGTCTCGATGATCGAGCGCGTGATCGAGGAGCGGGTGCGCGGCGACGCCGAGGCGGCCGCCCGGATGCGGGAGAGCATCCTGGCCGAGATCGGCACCGACCTGCGCGAGGTGCGCCCCGGATCCGAGGCCGCCATCGCCCTCAAGAAGTACCTCGTGGGCGAGGGCCTGTGGAGCCAGTACCTCGAGGTGGGCATCGGCCCCGACGCCGAGATCTTCACCAAAGGTCCGACCCTCTCGGCCATGGGCACGGCGGTTCAGGTGGGCGTGCTCAGTACCTCGCAGTGGAACAACCCCGAGCCCGAGGTCGCGCTCATCGTCGACTCCGCTGGCCGGATCGTGGGCGCCACCCTCGGCAACGACGTGAACCTGCGCGACGTCGAGGGCCGCTCGGCGCTGCTGCTGCCCAAGGCGAAGGACAACAACGCCTCCTGCGCGCTCGGTCCGCTCATCCGGCTCTTCGACGAGAGCTTCGACCTCGACGCGGTGCGCTCGATGACCGTGACGCTCGAGATCACGGGCGACGACGGATTCCGGCTCGACGGCAGCTCGGAGATGGCGCAGATCAGCCGCGATCCGCTCGAGCTCGTCGGGCAGCTGCTCGGCCCGCAGCACCAGTACCCGGACGGCGCGGTGCTGATGCTCGGCACGATGTTCGCCCCGATCGTCGACCGCGACGAGCCCGAACGCGGCTTCACGCACAAGACCGGCGACATCGTGCGGATCTCCTCGGCCCGACTGGGTAGTCTGGTCAATCAGGTCGAGCAGAGCGAGAGGTGCGAACCGTGGCAGTTCGGGATCGGCGCGCTGATGGCGAACCTCGCCAGGCGGCAACTCTTGTGAGCAGCGACGGGGTGGCGGTCGCCGAGTCCCTGGTCGGACCGGCGGATGTGGTGATGGCGGAGTCGACGACGGCGCCCATCACCGAGACCCCGGGCGCGCGCCCGTCGCGCCGCTCCACCAACACGGTCACCCTCGACGACGTCGCCCGGCACGCGCAGGTCTCGCCGCAGACCGTCTCCCGCAGCATCCGCACCCCCGAGCTGGTCTCCGAGTTCACGCTCGAGCGCGTGCGCGCCTCGATCGCCGAGACCGGCTACGTGCCGAACCTCGCCGCCTCGAACCTCGCCTCCAACCGCAGCATGACGGTAGCCGCCATCATCCCGGCCATCTCGGCCTCGGTGTTCGCGGATGCTCTGCACGGCCTCGAAGAGATCCTCGCCCCCGCGGGCTACCAGCTGTTCATCGGCTCCACCAGTTACCGCCCGGCGCACGAGGAGGAGCTGGTGCGGGCCTTCCTCGGCCGGCGCCCCGACGGCATCTTCATCGTCGGCACCGAACACTCGGCCAACACCACGCACCTGCTGCGCGAGTCGAAGGTGCCCGTGATCGAGGCCTGGGATCTCACCGACGACCCGATCGACAGCCTGGTCGGCTTCTCGAACCGCCACGCCATCCGCGCGATCGTGGAGTTCGCCCAGGAGCGCGGCTACCGGCATCCGACGTTCGCCGGATCGCTGCAGCGCGGCGACTTCCGTGCCGCCGCCCGCCGGGCGAGCTTCGAGGAGGCCGTACCCGAGCTGTTCCCCGGTGAGGCGGTACGCGTGGTCGACTCCGGCACCTCCACCGTCGACTACGAGACCGGCCGCCGCCTGCTCGACGAGACGCTGAAGCTGCACCCCGAGACCGACGTGCTGATGTTCGCCAGCGACGTGTTCGCGGCCGGTGCGCTGCTCGAGTGCACGCGCCGTGGCATCCGGGTGCCCGACGATCTGGCGATCACCGGGTTCGGTGACTTCGAGATCGGCCGGCACCTCGTTCCGACGCTTACCACCGTGGCGGTGCCCAACCGCCAGATCGGCACCGTCGCCGGCGAGCTGCTGCTGGCCCGGATGAACCACACCTCCGCCGAGACCGCCGAGGTGGATCTCGGCTTCTCGGTCGTGGCGCGCGAGAGCGCCTGACCTTCCTTCTTCCCTCACCCCCTCGAAGCCCCCACTCCCAAAGGACGCACAATGTTGAAGACCACCGATCCGCGCACCGGTGTTAGCGCTGCCACCACGATCGAGCCCACCACACCCGCAGGGGTCGACGCCCTCGCCGGCCGCGCCGCCACCGCGGCGCACGAGCTGCAGAGCCGCGGCCGCGAGTTCCGCGCCCAGCTGCTGGAGGCCATGGCCGACGCCGTCGAGGCCGCCCGCGACGAGCTCGTGGCCACCGCCGACGCCGAGACGGGCCTCGGCGTCGCCCGCCTCACCGGCGAATCGGGCCGCAGCGCCTTCCAGTTCCGCCTCTTCGCCGAGGCGGTGCGCGAGGGCAGCTTCGTCGAGGCCGCGATCGACCACGCGGGCGACACCCCGCTCGGCCCCGGTCCGGACGTGCGGCGCATGCTGGTGTCGATCGGCCCGGTCGCCGTGTTCGGCTCGAGCAACTTCCCCTTCGCCTTCTCGGTGCTCGGTGGCGACGTGGCCTCGGCCATCGCGGCGGGCTCGCCCGTCATCGTGAAGGCGCACGGATCGCACCTGCTCACCTCCAAGCGCTCGTTCGAGGTGCTGCAGTCGGCGGCCGAGGCCGTGGGTGCGCCCCGCGGCACCTTCGGCATCGTCTACGGCCAGGCCGCCGGTGTCGAGCTGGTGAAGCACCCCGCCATCAAGGCGGCCGGGTTCACCGGCTCGCTCGGGGCCGCCGAGGCCCTGCAGAAGGCGATCGACACCCGCGAGGAGCCCATCCCGTTCTTCGGCGAACTCTCCAGCATCAACCCGCTCGTCGTGTCTCCCGGGGCGGCGGATGCCCGGGGCGGCGCCATCGCGGAGGGCCTGTTCACCTCGTACACCGGCTCGGCGGGCCAGCTCTGCACGAAGCCGGGCATCGCGTTCGTGCCGGCCGGGGCATCCGGTCAGGCCATCGTCGACGCGCTCGCCGCACTCACCACCGACGCCGCTCCGCAGGTTCTGCTGAACGACCGCATCCAGAGCTCGTTCGGCGACATCGAGGGCCGGCTGAAGGCGGCGGGCGCGGTGGAGGTGGCGCACGGCACCGCTGCGGCTGCGGGCGCGGCATCCGGAACCTCCGACAGCGAGGGCCCGGCCGCCGGCTTCTCGGTCGCGCCGACCCTGCTCGAGACCACCGCCGCCGGCCTCGGCGCCGAGCTGGCCGAGGAGTGCTTCGGGCCGCTGATCGTCGTCGCCCGCTACGAGTCGCTCGAGCAGGTGGCGGAGGCCTTCGGCCGCATCCCGCGCTCGCTCACGGCGACGCTGCACGTCGAAGACGAGGAGTCCGACGTGATCGCCGAGCTCGCGCCGTCGCTGGAGGCGAGTGCCGGCCGCATCGTGTTCAACGGCTACCCCACGGGCGTGCGCGTCACCTGGGCCCAGCAGCACGGCGGCCCGTGGCCTTCCACCAACTCGCAGCACACCTCGGTGGGCGTCACGGCGGTGCGCCGCTTCCTGCGCCCGCTCGCCTGGCAGAACGCCCCTCAGTCGGCGCTGCCGGAAGAGCTCCGCGACGCGACCACCTCGATCCCGCGCCGCATCGACGGTGCGCTCGTGCTCGCATCCTGAGCCCGGGCGGGCACCGGCACGTCGGGCCGCCGACCCGGTGCGCGGCGCACGACGACTGTACGACCACTCGACGGTGTTCGGGCTTTCGCTGCGGGGCCGCCGGATGGATGCTGTGAGGGATGAGCGGGCGACGCCCCTTGCCGGTAGCGTCGAGGTGTGACCGATATGGCCGACGCGATTCCCGGGCTGGGTGCTGCCCTGGAACGACTCACGGCGGAATCGGTGCTCTCCCGCTCGGCCGGGCGATACGCGGAGGCGCTCTCCGACGTGAGGGAGTGCCACGAGCTGCTGCACGACGTTCCGGATGCGGCACTCGAGCCGCTGCGCCCGAGCCTCGTGCCGCTCCGCCTGGAGTGGGCGCTCACGCTCGCCGTGGCCGGGCGCTCGGTGGAATCGCTGCGCGGCTACGAGCGCACGCACGCGGAGGCGGTGCTCTACGGGCAGCGCGACATCGCGGCCTCGGCCGCCGGATCGGCCGGCATCGTGCACGCGTTCGGCGGCGATCTGCGGAACGCCGGCGAATGGATCGCCGAGAGCCTCCGGATCGCCGGCGAGAGCGAGCTCCCGGAGTCGACCCGGCTGGCGCAGGCGCTGGTCGGTCTCGCCCGGGCCGACGAGGCGGCGGTCGATGCCGCCCTCGCCGACGGCGTGTTCCTCGAGGCGGCTCCCTCCTGGGCGATCCACAGCTACGTCGAGGGTCTGCAGGCCGTGGCGAAGGGTTCGCCGCAGGCCGGCCTCGCCCGGTTGAACTCCTCGGTGCGGGCGCACTTCCCGCGCACGCTGAGCAGTGGCATGAACGCCTGGCTGACCTGTGCGGTCAGCGCCTACCTGCACCTGGCCGTGGGGGACGTCGACGGAGCGCGAACCGTCTTCGAGACGGCGCACGGCTCCACCGACGAGCTAGGGGGCGAACTGATCGCCTCGGCTCTGGCCTGGACGCGGCTGCGCGACGGCGATCCGCACCGGGCCACCTCGCTCGCCGCCTCCTACATCGACGGCGGCCGGGGGCTCATCGGCACCACCATCAACATGGCGCTGGTGGCGGCCATCGCCAACCTCGACCTCGGCAACGACGACATCGCCGGCGAGCTGTTCCGCTCGGCCTACACGCTCGCCGAGCCCGACGGGCACGTGGCGCCGTTCCTGCGGGCCACCCCGGACGAACGGATGCGCCTGTCCGCGCTCGCCGGCGTGCCGCTCGGGCACCCGGGATTCGATCTGGTGCACGCGCCGGTGACATCGATGCCTTCCCGGGCCCGCCCCCGCCTCACCGGGCGGGAGAAGGTGGTGCTGCGGCACATCGTCGACGGCCGCACCAACGACGAGATCGCCTCGCTCGAGCACGTCACCAAGAACACCGTGAAGTCGCAGGCCAGCGCCCTCTTCCGCAAGCTCGGCGTGAGCAGCCGTGCCGATGCGATCGACGCGGCGACCCGCCTTCCCGGGCTGCTCTCCTAGCGCGCCGAGCCCCCTCGCGACATGCCGTGTCGCGCCGTGGCGGGTGCGCTCGCCCCGGCGCCGCCGGGCGCCGCCGGGCGGCTCAGGGCCGCGGGTCGAGTGCCGTCAGGGACACCGTGGGGAGGGCGACCCAGCCCTCGCGGCGGGCGCGCTCCAGATCATCGGGGCCCGGAGCATCCGCGTGCCCGAGGGCGGCGGCCCGGGTGCCGAGCGCGGCGACCACGGCGTCGAAGGCGTCGCCGGAGGCGATCATGAGCGGCTCGTGGCCGTTCAGCCGGAGCCACGGAGCGCTCGACGCGATCGCGTCCAGCAGCACGGCCCGGCTCTCGGCGCTCGTGCGGTATCCGGTCGTGTCGAAGCCCCAGAGCCGCAGGGTGGCGCCGGGGTAGACCTCGGCGACGAGCCCTGCGCCCGCGCGGTCGGCATCCAGCCCTCGATCGCGCAGCCGGCCGAGCAGCCCGGCGCAGCGCATGGCGGTGAGCCCGAGGCGGTCGGTCGAAACGCTGAGCGGCCAACGCCCCGTCACCTCGCGCACGCGCCGGTCGGTCTCGCGGTAGGCGAGGGTGCGACGCCAGTCGAGGCCGCCGTCGAATCGGGCCCCTGATGCGGGGTCGGAGTGCGCCACGACGAAGTCGACGAAGCCGTCGGGCCAGCCCAGGGCGCAGTCGATGCCGAGTTTGGCGACGGATGCGGCCGTCTCGACGATCTGCTCGTCGTGGACCCCGAGGTGCAGCTCGGTGAGCACGGCGCCCTCGGTGGTCCAGTCGAGCACGGCGAGGGCGGTTCCCTTGCTCTCGGCGGCAAGGTCGACTCCGGCGGTGAGCATCTCCCCAGGCTAGCCCGCCGCCCCTCCCACCCGACGATCCGCGAGGAGCCGGCGTGCTGATTCGGCACGGGATTGTGCTGAGGAGGGCACGGTGCGGCACAGTGGGGCTGTGACCGAACACGACGCCGAGACCCCCCGCCCCGACCGCGAGAACAGCCCCGCGCACGAACCCGCGCACGCCCACCACGAGGAGGGGCACCAGCACGGGGCCGGCGGGCGACCGCCGGTGGATCCGGATGCCGACGTCGCGGAGACCTGGGACGACTTCTACCGGGCCGGCCCGCGCTGGAGCGGCAAGGTGAACGCCCTGCTCGCGTACGCGCTGCCCGACGCGCCGTCGCCCGGTGCCCGCGCGCTCGACCTCGGCTGCGGACTGGGCGCCGACGCGCTCTGGCTCGCGCACCGCGGCTGGGACGCCACCGGGGTCGACGTCTCGCAGGTGGCGGTCGACGGTTCGCGGGCGCTCGCCGAGGAGGCGTTCCGCTCGGAGGAGCTGCCGGCCGGGGCATCCGTTCGTTTCGAGCAGCACGACCTGAACGACGACTTCCCGAGCGGAACCTACGAGCTGGTCACGGCGTCGTTCCTGCACTCGATGGTGCGGCTCGACCGGGAGCAGATCCTCCGCCGTGCCTGGGCCGCCGTCGCCCCCGGCGGGCGTCTCGTGCTGCTCTCGCACGCCACCTTCCCGGCCTTCGCCGGCCCGCCCTCCGACGTCGTGCTCCCCACGGCCGCGCAGACCCTCGAGGCGCTCGCCCTCCCCGAGGACGGCACCTGGATGGCCACGATCGAGTACGCCGCCCAGCAGATGGAGGGCCCCGACGGCGAGCTCGGCACCCGCTCCGACCACCTGATCGTCGTCACTCGCCGCTGAGGCCGTCGGGCGGCCCAGGCTCGGCTCATGACCTCCGCCCGGTCGAACCCAAGCCCCTCCGAACGCAGCGCCCTTCTCGGCACGGTGGAGGAAGGCCGGTTCAGAGGAAGGCCGGTTAGAGGAAGGGCAAAAGGGCATCCAACGCCTGCCGAGTGCGCAGGGGCAGCCAGGCGACCAGGCGCTGCACGGCATCCGTGCGGAACGGCGCCGGCAGAGCGGCCGCGATCTGCTCCACCACGTCGGGCAGCGCCAGACAGTAGCTGGCGGCCAGTTCGAGCAGCTCGGTCGACGGCATCCCGCAGCTGCGCGCGATGGCGCTGAGCTCGAATCCACCGGCATCGCCCGCGCGGTAGGAGGCGCCGTAGCGCATCGCCAGGGTGCGATCCGCGGCCCGATTCCGCACGGACTCGGCGTCGAGCCCGTTCTCGCCGAGATACGGGATGATCGATGACGCGTCGTACAGCGGCGTGAGCAATGCGCCAGACGGATCGAGGAACACCGAGTAGTTCTTGGTGTGCGCGTCGGTGCTGAGCACGATCCAGGAGAACGCCAGCATCCGCACGAATCGTGATCCGGATTGCTCGGCGTACGGCCCACCATGCGCCCGCAGGTGCCGGGCGATCTCCTCGGAGGATGGACCTCGGTCACGTTCGTACTTGCGCAGCCGCGGCCGGCCCAGCGATTGGGCGAGGTCCTCCTGGTGCCGTCGGGGGAACTCCGTTCCCGGAGCGCGATCGAAGCGCTCGACGACGAGGGAGTGCTCGCCCTCGAATGACGCCATCTCGACGCGCGCGGCGGGGATGCCGAGTTCCGCCGCGGCGCGCATGATCACGTATTCCACGATCTCGCCGTCGACCAGACCGGTGACCTGCGGCTTGAAGACGTGAGTCGACGGATGGTCTCCCGCCGTCTCGTACCAGCGCCCATCCTGCAGAGCCAGGGAGAACTTCGCCTGTGTGCCGCCGAGTGAGAACTGGCCGTCCGGTGGGCGGGAATCGTCGTGCCAGGCCGTCGCGTCGAGGCGGGCGATCCGGATCCGCTCGGCCACGTCGGCGTCGCTCAGAGGCACCCTGCTCCCCCCGGTTGCGCTGCCACGAGCGCGGAATGACACGGCGCCGGCGACGTCTTGCCCGTAGTGGGTTGCCAGGGCGAACGGGTCGGTCCTCTCCAGGCCGGCCGCGCGGGCCCAGCGCTCACGGACCTCCGGGTTGTCGGGCAGGAGGTTGTCGAGGTAGTTCCACACCGCTTCGCCACGGTGGCGCCGGCTGCTGAGCGGAAGCGAGAGCGAGAGCGGAACGGCGTCCGGCCGAGCGGCCCAGTCCGGCTGGTATTCCAGGAGGTACTCGTCGGCACGCAGCCGGGTGAGCACGGCTGCATGGGTGCCGTAGAGCTCGACCTCGAGCTCGGCGCTCACGACAGCCTGTCGCGGAGGACCTGTTCGAGCAGGGCCCGGCCACGGCCCAGCGCCTCGGACGTGCCGGAATCCTCCCACTCGATCATCGGGACCTCGGCGCGATCGGCGTGGGTCCGAGGATGCGGTGCCTGCGCTTCGAGTGCCAGCTCGAGCTTCAACGCCGTCAGCACGGCCATCACATTCCGGAGGGACACGTCGCTCCGGCCCTGCTCGAAGCGCACCAGCCACTGGCGGGTGACGCCGGCTGCCTCGGCGACCTCGGCCTGCGATCGTCCTTGGTCTTGGCGGCGCTGCCGGGCGAGGCGCCCGACGTCGTCGGCTGTCCTGGCGCGCATCCGGCCTCCTTAGCGACCCGCCGATCGTATCTCGGAAGGGTGTGACGGAGATCGTACTTCATCCGAATGTAACGCAATTGCGACATATTCAAGATGTACGGTTTGTGTTACACCTCGGAGTGCCCGTCGCGGGGGGTGAACTCGTCGGTCACGAGGAGGTCGCGGCGGAAGTGGTCGGTGCGGTAGGCGGCCCGGCCGGCCATATGGGCTGACGCGGGCGCGGTGAGCGACTGGAAGAACACGATCGCGACCGCCAGGGTGATGGTGCCCAGCGAGGGGTTCGTCACCGCCACATCGGCCACGATCGCGATCAGGCCGAGGATCTGCGGCTTCGTGGCCGCGTGCAGTCGCGAGAGCACGTCGGGAAAGCGCAGCAGGCCGATGCCGGCCGCGAAGCACATCAGCGCGGCGAGCAGCACGAGCACGGCCGTCACGACGTCCCGGAGGCCGATGCCCGGCACGCCGTCCAGGTCGAAGGAGAAGAGATCGGCGGGGGTCATGTGTCGTCCCTCGAGGAGATGAAGCGGGCGACACTGACCGAGCCGACGATGCCGAACAGGGCGAGCCCCAGCATCACGGGCAGGTTGTCGGTGTGGCCGTTGATGGCCATCTCGGCGCCGATCGCGATCATCGCGGTGGCGACCAGCACGTCCGAGGCGATGATGCGGTCGAGCGCGGACGGCCCGCGGATGATGCGCCAGATGGCTCCGATGGCGCCGACGGCCATCAGCAGCCCGGCGATGATGACGACGACGATCACGAGGCGCCCCCTTCCGCCTCGGCCTCGCGCAGCCGCGCGAGATCGTCTGCCGAGCCCGCGGCCAGGATCAGCCGCCGCTCGGTGGCCAGCACCTCCCGCTTGAGCGCCGGGACCTCCGACACCGAGTGCACGTTCAGCGCGTGAAGATAGAGCGTCGCCGACTCGCGGTCGATGTCGAGCACGATCGACCCCGGCACCAACGAGACGGCCTCGGCGGTGAACGTCATCACGAGGTCGGAGCGGGTGCGCAGCGGCACCGCGATGATCGCGTTCGACGGCCGGTATCCCGGCGCAACGGCGAGCCAGGCGATCTGCAGCGAGGCCCGCACGATGTCCCAGAGCAGCCGCAGGAAGAACAGCAGCGCCCACCCGGGATTGAGCCGCCCGCTCAGGCGCACGGCGGGCAGGTAGAAGACCGCCGAGACGAGCATCGCCAGCAGCACCCCGGTCACCAGCGACAGCCAGGTGAACTGGCCCCAGAGCAGCATCCAGAGCAGCACCAGGCCGAGGAAGGGCACGAGACCGCTCACGATCCGCGCCTTCACGGGGTGCCCCCGGGCGTGGACGAGGACGACGACCCCGGTACCCCGTCGGGGAACACGGAGTCGACGTAGTTCTCCGGCGTCGCCACGTTGCCGGCCGCCCGCTGCGCCAGATCGAACAGCGGCCCCGCGAACACCGTGAGGCAGAGCGTGAGCGCCACCAGTCCGGTGGTGGCCGCCACCATCAGCTTCGACGACCCGAGGACCGTACCCTTCGCGGCGCGCACGCCGGTCGCGGTGCCGACCACGGCATCCGGGCTCTCCTGCAACGACTTCAGCATCGGCGACTCGTAGCCCTCGACGTCTTTCGCCGGCCGCCAGAACGCCATGTTCCACACCCGCATGAGCGCATACAGCGTGAGCAGCGAGGTGACGGCTCCGGCGCCGATCATCACGTACACCAGCGGTCCGGGTGCCGCGGCCCCGGCCTCGAACAGGCCGATCTTGCCGAGGAAGCCCGAGAACGGCGGGATGCCGCCGAGGTTCAGGGCCCCGATGAAGAACAGGATCGCCACGAACGGCGAGGCCTTCAGCAGCCCGCCGAGCTTCGTGATCGAGGTCGAGTGTCCCACCCGCTCGATCAGCCCCACCACCAAAAACAGCGCCGTCTGCACCATGATGTGGTGCACGATGTAGTAGATCGTCGCGCCGGTGGCGAGCTCGGTGCCGATCGCCACCCCGAAGATCATGTAGCCGATGTGGCTCACCAGCGTGAACGAGAGCAGCCGCTTCACATCCGCTTGGGCGAGGGCGCCCAGGATGCCGATCACCATCGTCAACCCGCCGACGATGAGCAGCGGAATCAGCAGCGGCACATCGAAGAACAGCAGCTTGTCGGTGCGGATGATGGCGTAGACGCCCACCTTCGTGAGCAACCCCGCGAACACGGCCGTGACCGGGGCGGGCGCGGTGGGATACGAGTCCGGCAGCCAGAACGACAGCGGGAACACGGCCGCCTTCACCGCGAACCCGATCAGCAGTGCGGCGCACAGGATGACCTGCACGTCGAGGGGGAGTTCCCGGATGCGGTCGCTGAGCAGCGCCATGGTCACCGTGCCGGTCGCGCCGTAGATCAGCGCGATCGCCCCGAGGAACAGCAGCGACGACACCAGGCTGACGACCACGTAGGTGGTGCCCGCCCGGATGCGCGAGCCGGTGCCGCCGAGCGTCAGCAGCACGTAGCTGGCCGCGAGCAGCATCTCGAAGCCCACGTACATGTTGAACAGGTCACCCGCGATGAAGGCGTCGAAGAGGCCCGCGGCGAGGATCAGGTAGGTCGGATGGAAGATCGAGACCGGGGTGTCGCGGTCGCGGTCGGCGATGCCCTGGCCCACCGCGAAGATGAGCACCCCGAGCAGCATCAGCGCGGAGACCACCACCATGATCGCCGAGAGCCGGTCGACCACCAGCACGATGCCGAACGGCGGCTCCCAGCCTCCGACCTTCACCACGATCGGCTCGCTGGTGCGGTCGACCACGGCCAGCAGCACGGCGGCGAGGGCGGTCACCAGGGTCAGCGCGCTGACCGAGATGGCGATCTGCAGCCGCGGGTAGCGGCCGAGGATGAGCGTGATGGCGGCACCGACCAGTGGCACGATCACGAGCAGGGGAACGAGCGCGTTCGTCATCGCATCACGTCCCTCTCCTGCTCGCTGGGTTCTTCGGTGGTGGGCGGCCGATCCGGATCGTCGTCGTCATCGTCGTCCGACTCCGCGCCCTCCTCGAGCACGTGCCGCACCGCGAGGTCGTCGTCGTCGAGCGAGGCATGGAAGATCTCGGCCTCGTCCTGCTCGAGCGCATCCTGGTCGTCCTCGTCGGCCAGCACGTCGTCGCCCTCGTCGCCGAGGTTCGACAGCCACCAGGAGCGGTAGATCAACGCCAGGATGAAGGCCGTGATGCCGAAGTTGATCACGATCGCGGTGAGCATCAGCACCTGGGGCAGCGGATCGACCATGTCCTCCGCGGCCACGCCGTCGGCACCCACCAGCGGCGAGCTGCCGGAGCGCCCCGACATCATGAAGATCAGCAGGTTGGTGGCGTTGCCCACCAGCAGGAAGCCGATCAGGATGCGCGTGAGGCTCTTCTCGAGCATCACGTACACGCCGGTGCCGTACATCACGGCCATCAGCACGACGAGGGTGAGGGAGGCGCTCATGCGGTGCCTCCGATCGGGTCGGGCTCCGTGTCGGAGGGGGTGCGGGAAGCGGTCGGCGTGCGGGCCTCGGCGGCGCGGGCACCGCGGGTGCCGCGTTCGGCGCCGTTGGTGTCGCGGCCGGCGACCCGGCCCCGGGTGTCGGCCTCGTCGGCGGTGACCGAGTGGTCGTCGGGCGAGGCGTCCACGTCGTCCTCGGCCTGCTGCCGGTCGACCTCGCCGCCGAGCGCGCGCAGGATGTCGAGCACCACGCCGATCACCACGAGGTACACGCCGATGTCGAAGACGGTGGAGGTGCCGAAGGAGATGTACCCGAGCAGGGGCACCTCGGCGGAGAAGTACGCGCTGGTCAGCACATCCGCTCCCAGGAAGAGCGAGCCCACTGCGGTGCCGGTGGCCAGCAGCATGCCGGCGCCGAGCAGCACGCCGGGCCCGATCGGCAGCGTCTCGCCGAGTTCGTAGCGGCCGCCGGCCAGGTAGCGCGCGATCAGGGCGAGCCCCGCCAGGATGCCGGCCGCGAAGCCACCGCCCGGCAGGTTGTGCCCCGCGAAGAGCAGGAAGATCGACACCACGATCGCGGGGTGGAAGATCAACCGCACCAACACCTCGAGCACGAGGGAGCGGTTCTCGGGCGCCAGCGTGCGGCCGCCCAGCAGCCACGAGTGCTGCCGGTCATCCGGAGCCTCGTCGGTGGTGTGCGGATCGTCGACCAGCTCCGCGCGCTGCGAGCCCTGGCGGCGCCCGCGCGATTCGCGCAGGCGCGGGATGGTGAAGTTGCGCCCCGTGATGAAGATCAGGCTCGCGACGCCGGTGGCCACCACGATCAGCACGCTGAGCTCGTTCATGGTGTCCCAGGCGCGGATGTCGACCAGCATCACGTTCACGATGTTCTGGCCGTGGCCCTCCTCCACCGAGAGCCGGGCGAGCTCGTCGCCGAGGCTGCCGGCCTGCCGGGCGCCGAGGGCGATGAAGCCCACGAGCCCCATGGTCACGCCCACGGCCGTGCCGATCAGGATGCGCCGGCCGCGGCGCACCGGCCTGTTGTGCTGCGCGATCTTGGGCGGCAGCCGGCGCAGCACCAGCACGAACACCACGATCGTGACGGTCTCGACCAGCGCCTGGGTGAGGGCGAGGTCGGGCGCGCCGTGGAAGGCGAACAGCACGACCATCCCGAAGCCGGTGACGCCCACCAGCAGCACGGCGGCGAGCCGGTGCGTGGCGCGCGCGGCCATGATGGCGGCCACGGCCATGGCGGCGGCCACGAACGGCTGCACGGGGTAGTCGAAGAGCACGATCTCGCTCGGCCAGCTGCGGTTGAAGGCGGTGGCCAGGCCCAGGCAGATCACGAACACGATCAGGATCGTGCCGAGGTACTGCGGCAGCCCGCCCTTCTGGGCGAACAGCGTCACGCGGGCGGCCGCGTGGTCGACGGCGTGCACGATCGACCAGTAGCTGCGGGCGGAGTCGACCAGCGGCGGCACCTTCTTCTGCAGGCGGGCGAAGGGCTTGCGCAGGGCGAACAGGGCGAGGCCGCCGGCGATGACCAGGGCCGAGATGCCGAGGGCGGGCTCCAGGCCGTGCCAGAGCGCGAGGTGGTAGGTGCCGTGGCCGCCCTCGGCACCGGATGTCCCCGCCACGAAGGCGAAGTCGTGCGGGACGGTGTCGGCGTAGGTCTCCAGCGCCGGGCTGAGCTGCGAGGCGAGCAGGCCGCCGGCGATGGTGGCCAGCGTCAGCACGATCGGGGCGACCAGGATGCCGCGGGACGGCGCGTGCGCGTGGCCGTCGGCTTCGGCGGCGGCGCGGCGGGCGGCATCCGCGGCGCGCGCCTCGCCCTTCTTGGTGAGGAACGCGCCCCAGAAGAAGCGGGCGCTGTAGGCGACGGTGAGCAGCGATCCGAGGGCCACGCCGATCAGGGCGACCCAGCCCCAGAGCTGCAGCTCGGCCCCGTCTGCGCCGGTGCCGGCCGAGAGGAAGGCGCTCAGCACCGCCTCCTTCGACACGAAGCCGAGCAGCGGCGGGATGCCGGCCATGCTCGCCACGGCGACCAGGGCGACCGCCGCGAGCACGGGCCGGCGGCGGCCGAGGCCGGAGATCTCGCGCAGATCGCGGGTGCCCTCGTCGTGGTCGACGATGCCGACGACCAGGAAGAGTGTGGCCTTGAACAGGGCGTGCGCGAGCAGCAGGGCCGCTCCCGCGAGGGCCGCATCCCTCGTTCCGAAGCCCACGACGACGGTGAGGAAGCCGAGCTGGCTGACCGTGCCGTAGGCCAGCAGCAGCTTGAGGTCGTTCTGGCGGAGCGAGCGCCAGGCGCCGACGAGCATGGTCCAGACGCCGAGCGTGACGAGCACCGGGGTCCAGCCCGGGGTGTCGGCGAAGCCCGGTGCGAGGCGGGCGATGAGGTAGATGCCCGCCTTCACCATGGCGGCGGCGTGCAGGTAGGCGCTCACCGGGGTGGGGGCGGCCATCGCGGCCGGCAGCCAGAAGTGGAAGGGCACGAGCGCCGATTTCGACAGCGCGCCGACCAGGATGAGCATGACCGCCGTGGTGACCAGGCCGCTGCCCGGGGGCGGGTCGGACACCAGCTGGGCGATGCTCGTGGTGCCGGCATCCGCTGTGAGCAGGATGATGCCGACGAGCATCGCCAGCCCGCCGAAGGTGGTCACGAGCAGCGCCTGCAGGGCGGCGCCGCGGCTCTCCTTGCGCTCGGTGTAGTGGCCGATGAGGAGGTAGGAGAGCACGCTCGTGATCTCCCAGAACATGAACATGATGTAGATGTCGTCGACGGTGACGAGGCCGTACATCGTGCCGGCGAAGGCGAGCAGCAGGGCGGCGAAGCGGCCGAGCTGGGGTTCGCTCGGGCTGAAGTAGCGAGCGCAGTAGATCAGCACGAGGGCGCCGACGCCGGTGACGACGAGGGCGAGCAGCCAGCTGAGCGTGTCGACCCGGAACGAGAAGGCGATGCCGAGCTGCGGGATCCAGGGCACGTACTCGGTGACCGTCTCGCCGGCCAGCACGGCGCTCGTCTGCGTGAGCGTGTAGGCGAAGGCGGCCGCCGGAAGGGCCGCGATGACGTAGAAGACCCTCGTGGAGAGCACCCGCGTGAGAGCGGGCGTGAGCGCTGCAAGCCCTGCGAACAGCAGCAGGACCAGGATCACGCGGACTCCTCATGTCGGGGAGAGGGCAGGAATTCCATTCTACCCGGCGCAGGCGGTGCTCGGTCCGGGGCCTCCTCGGGGTCGCTGAGGGCCGATTCGGTTAGCGGATGCAGAAATAACGCAGAGTGAGGCCTTATAGGGCGTCACTCCTCGAAATTTCTGCATCCGCTAACCGAATGACCTCATTCGGCGAGGAGGCCGGCCTCGCGGAGCGCGGCCCACAGGGCCTCGGGCACGGGGGTGTCGAAGAGGGCGGCGTTGCGCGCCATCTGCGCCGCGTCGCGCGCGCCGACGCAGACGGTCGGGACCGCCGGATGCCGCAGCGGGTACTGCAGGGCGGCCGCCGGCAGGGTGACGCCGAACGACTCGCACACGTCGGCGATGCGGTTGGCGCGCCCGAGCAGCGCGGCCGGCGCGGGCGCGTAGTTGTAGGTCGCGGTGGCCGCGGGGCGCGCGCGGGCCAGCAGCCCCGAGTTGAACACCGCGGCCGCCACCACCGAGACCCCGCGGCGCTCGGCCTCGGGCAGCAGGTCGGCGAGCGCACCCTGCTCGAGCAGCGAGTACCGCCCGGCGCACATCACGATGTCCAGGTCGGTCTCCCGCACGAAGCGCGCCAGCATCTCCGACTGGTTCATGCCGGCGCCGTACGAGGTGATGACGCCTTGCGACCGCAGTTCCTCCAGCGCCGGGAACGCGCCCTCCAGCGCCTCCTCGGCGAAATCGTCCGGGTCGTGCACGAACACCACGTCGATGCGGTCGAGGCCGAGGCGGGTGAGACTGTCCTCGATCGAGCGCAGCACCCCGTCGCGGCTGTAGTCGAGACGGCGCACGAGCGGCGAGAGCACGTCGAAGCCCTCGTCGTCCTGCCGCGGCCCGCCGGGGTTCACCTCGAGCACGCGCCCCACCTTGGTGGAGAGCACGAACTCGTCGCGCGGCTTCCCGGCGAGCACCCGGCCGAGGCGCTCTTCGGCAAGGCCCACCCCGTAGTGCGGGGCGGTGTCGTAGTAGCGCACGCCCGCCTCCCACGCGGTCTCGACGGCCGCCTGGGCATCCTCGTCGCTGACGGTGCGGCCGAGGTTCGCGATGGGCGCCGCGCCGAAGCCGAGCGGCCCGACGGTGAGGCCCCCGCGCCCGAACGGCCGGCGGGCGGCGAGGGGTGCCGCGGTCGAGGCGGCACCGGATGCGGCGGCAGCAGTCTGATCGGTCACGAGGTCTCCTCCAGGGCGTAGATACGGCGGGCGTTCCCGGCGAACACGGCGGTGCGTTCGGCGTCGGACAGCGACGAAGCACTCCGCCAGGCGAGGTCGACGACCTCTTCGTAGCGGGCGGCCAGCAGGCTCACCGGCCAGTCCGAGCCGAACAGGGTGCGCTCGGCGCCGAAAGCGTCGAGCACCTCCCGGCCGTAGCGCTCGAGGCCCTGGTCGCGCCAACCGGTCCAGGACGCCTCGGTCACCAGCCCCGAGAGCTTGCAGTTCACGTTCGGCAGCGCGGCCAGCCGGCCGAACCACTCCCGCCAGTCGTCCCACTCGCCCGAGGCGATGGCGGGCTTGCCGGCGTGGTCGAGCACGAGGGTGAGCTCGGGCAGCTGCTCCGCCAGGGCGAGGGCGGCCGCGCTCTCGCGGCGCCGGATGAGCAGGTCGAAGGCGAGTCCGGCATCCTGAACCGCCTTCAGGCCCCGGATGACCTCCGGCCGCCGCAGCCAGTCCGCATCCTCTTCGTCGTGCACCTGGTGCCGGATGCCGGCCAGGTGCCCCGGGTGCTCGCGCAGCTCGGCGAGGCGGTCGGCGACATCCGGAGCGGCCAGGTCGACCCACACCACGGCGCCGAGCACGACGTCTTCGCGCGCGGTGATCTCGGGCAGCTCGAACGACTCGTCCAGATCGTGCAGCGCCTGCACCACCACGGAGCCGGCGACGGGAGTGCCGGCGATGGCCTCCCGGAGGTCGGCGGGCCCGATCGGCCGGTCGATCGCCGCGACCGACTCGTCCATCCACGGATACGCGCGCACCCGGGGATCCCAGAAGTGCTGGTGCGCGTCGATCATCCAGGGAGCGGCGGGTGCCGGCGATGCCGCCCCCGCCGTCATCGCGCCGGACATCAGCCGCGCGGCCGGGGCCGCAGCGAGTACATGCCGCCGTCGACGGCCAGCACCACGCCGTTGGTGCTGCCCGAGCTCGGCGAGGCCAGGTACGCCACCGCCTCGGCCACCTCGGAGGGCTGCACCAGCCGCCCCGAGGGCTGGCGGCCTTCCAGTGCGGCACGCTCGGCATCCGGATCCGTGGCCGAGTCGAGCAGCCGCCCCACCCACGGGGTGTCGGCGGTGCCGGGGGCGACCGCGTTCACGCGCACGCCGAACTCCAGGCTGTCGGCCGCGATGGCCAGCGTCATCGACTGGATCGCGCCCTTCGAGGCCGAGTACAGCACGCGCTGGGGGATTCCGGCCCAGGCGGCGATCGAGGTGGTGAACACCACAGCGCCGTGCGGCGACTCGCGCAGGTGCGGCATCGCGTGCCGCACGGTGCGGGCCGATCCCACCACGTTGATGTTCAGAACCCGCAGCCACTCCTCGTCGTCGTTGGCCAGGATGTCGCCCTGGGCGCCGATGCCGGCGTTGGCCACCACGATGTCCAGGCGCCCCGCCGACTCGACCACCGAGGCGATGGCGGCGGCCACACTCGCGTCGTCTCCCACGTCGCAGTGCACGCCGTGCAGGGGAGCTTCGACCGCGGCCTCGTTCAGGTCGAGCGCGTACACCTCGGCCCCGCGCGACTGCAGCTCGAGCGCGATGGCCGCACCGAGCCCGGAGGCGCCACCGGTGACGGCCGCGACGAGGCCTTTGTAGGCATCCTGAACGCTCATGCGCGCACCTCCGATGCGGCAGCGGCCGCGGGCACCGAGGCGCGCACGACCTCTTGCCGCTGCCGCCCGAGTCCGTCGATCTCGATCTCCATCACGTCACCCGGCACGAGGTACGGGAAGCGTCCCGACAGCGCCACGCCCTCGGGGGTGCCGGTGTTGATCAGGTCGCCGGGCTCCAGCACCATGTACTGGCTGAGCTGGCGGATGACCTCGCCCACGCTGAAGATGAGGTCGCTCGTGGTCGAGTCCTGGCGCGGTTCGCCGTTCACGAACGAGCGCAGTCCGAGCCCCGATCCGTCGCCGATCTCCGAGGCCGGAACCAGCCACGGGCCGAGCGGGTTGAACGTCTCGGCGCACTTGCCCTTGCTCCACTGCCCGCCGGAGACCTCCAGCTGGTAGGCCCGCTCGGAGACGTCGTTCGACACGGTGAACCCCGCGATGTGCTCCAGCGCCTCCTCGGCGGAGGCCAGGTAGCGTGCCCGGCGGCCGATCACCACGGCGAGCTCGACCTCCCAGTCGGCCTTCTCCGAGTCCGGCGGCAGCAGCACCTCGTCGAACGGGCCCACGACGGTGTTGGGGTGCTTGAAGAAGATCACCGGATGCGCGGGCGGTTCCGATCCGGATTCCCGGGCGTGCGCGGCGTAGTTCATGCCGATGCACACCACGGCCTGGGGGCGCGCGATGGGTGCGCCGATCCGCAGCCCCGATCCGTCGGCCTTGTCGTCGATCACCGGCAGGGTTCCGGATGCGACGGCCGCAGCCGCCTCGTCGATGCCGCCGCGCTCGAAGAACGCCCCGTCGAAGTCGGCCGTGACACCGGACAGGTCGTACACGGTGCCGTCGTCGGCGAGGGCGGCGGGGCGTTCCTCGCCGATCGGTCCCAGGCGCAGAAGTTTCATCATCGAATCCTTTCGGGGGAGCTGTCCGCGTCGGTGCGGAGGTCGTGCAGAGGTCGTGCGGAGCTGCTCCGGTGAGAGCTGCTCGGGTCAGTGCTGTCCGGGTCGGCGCTGTCGGGTCGGTGCCGTCCGGTCAGGCGATCCCGGCCAGCACGCGGTCGCGGGACTGGATCAGGTGCGATCGCATGGCGTCCTCGGCCGCCGCACCGTCGCCCGCGATGATCGCCTCGACCACGGCCGAGTGCTCGGTGATCGTGTGCACGCCCGAGGGCCTCCCGTAGGTGAGGCGGAAGATGTGCAGGTGGCAGTGGGTGCGGATGAACGCCTGGCGCACGGTCTCGTTGCCGGCGCCGGAGAGGATCAGCTCGTGCAGCCGCACGTCGTGCGCGGTGAGCGGCAGGTAGTCCTCGTAGCGGTGCTCTTCGGGGATCTCGCCGACCGTGTGCATCTCGGCGCTCAGCGCCTCGGCCTGCTCGTCGGTGATCCGCTCGGCGGCGCGGCGGGCCGAGGGGCCTTCCAGCAGCAGTCGCAGGTCGTAGAGCTCGACGAGCCCGTGCGGCTCGAGCAGATCCGTCGTGCGGTAGCCCTTCAGCGGCAGCTTGACGGTGAGCCCTTCGGACTCCAGCCGGGCGAGCGATTCGCGCACCGGCGTGGGCGAGACCTCGAGCCGGCGAGCCAGATCTTCGATGTTGAGGCGGGCACCGGGCTCGATCGAGCTGTCCATGATGAGCGCTTTGAGCTGCTCGTAGACGTCGTCGCCCAGGATCTGACGGCGGGGCGTCTTGAGGATCAGTGCCATTCCAACATCCTATAGGAATCGAGTTCCAGGCGGAAGAGCGCATGCCGGAAAGCGGACTTGACACGGGCCTCGAGCTCGCGCACTCTAGAGCGTAGATTCTATAGGATCTTGAATATTCGCATTCTGAGAGGCTCAATGATGAGACGAAATGTTGTCGTACGAACTGCGGCCGTCGCCGCCACGGCCCTGCTGGCGATCGGGATGTCGGCCTGTACCGCTCCCACCGGCGGAGGCGATTCCGGCGACGGAACGACCGCCGATCTCGCCAGCGTGAACGTGGCCCTCGTGCCCGGCGGTCCGCACCCCTACTTCCAGCCCTGGATCACCGGCGGCGACGAGGCGAAGGCCGATTTCGGCCTCGGCAACGTCGAGTTCAACGAGACCAGCGGATGGGACCAGTCCAAGCAGAACGACGTCATCAACTCCCTGGTGGCCAACGGCACCAACGCGATCGGCATCTTCGGTGTCTCGCCCACCGACATCAACACCACCTTCGCCACCCTGAAGTCCAGCGGCATCGCCACCGCCTCCCTCGCCTCCTGCCCGGCCGGCGACACCAACGAGGCCGACTTCTGCCTCTCCACCGACACCGGCGTCGCGGCCTACACCGCCGCCAAGGCCACCATCGAGGCGATGGGCGGCAAGGGCGTGCTCGTGCACCTCACCGGCAACAACGTCGACTCCAACACGCAGCGCCGCATCGAGGGCGTGAAGAAGGCCGTGGCCGAGACCAACGGCGCCGTCACCGAGCTGCCCGACGTCACCGACATCGACAAAGACCTCACCACCGCTCAGAAGGCCGTCGCCGACCTGCTGGCCGCCCAGGGCAGCCAGATCAACGGCATCGTCTCCACCGCCTACAACCCGGCGGTCGCTGCAGCGGAGGCCGTCTCGGCATCCGGCCTGCCGATCAAGCTGGTCGCGATCGACGACGACCCCACCATCCTGCAGGACATCACCGACGGCGCCGTCTACGCCACCGTCACCCAGAACCCGGTGGGCCAGGCCTACGTGGGCAGCTACGCGCTCGGCGAGCTCGCCGCGGGCAACTGCACGATGAAGGAGCCCGGCGTGATCGTGGACTCCGGCTCGTTCCTGGTGACCAAGGACAACGTCACCACCTACGACACCGAGCGCCAGGCCAAGACGAAGGAGCTGCAGAAGCAGTTCGCCGACGAGCTGATGACCTGCAAGTAGCAGGCATCGCTCGCCCTCCGATCTGCTCGCCACCGTCGTCGTACCACTGAGAACCGGGACACCCCCATGCCTACCATCACCGCCGCTCGGGCCTATCTGGTCGATCTCGAGGTCGAGACCGTCCGCACGGATGCCGTGCAGAGCTTCCTGAAACAGGAGACCGTCTTCGTCGAGATCGACACGAGCGACGGCCTGAAGGGCACGGGGTACTCCTACACGATCGGAACGGGGGGTCGCGCCGTGCTGTCGATGCTGCGCGACCATCTCGTGCCGCTCCTCCCGGGGCTCGACTCCCGGAACATCGAGCAGATCTGGTACACCCTGTTCGCTTCGACCCGGGCCACCACGGTGGGCGCGATCACCTCGCTCGCGCTCGCCGCGGTGGACACGGCGCTGTGGGACCTCAAGTGCCTGCGCGCCGATGCCCCGCTCTGGCAGGTGGCCGGCGGGTTCCGCCCGGCCGTGCCGCTCTACGACACCGAGGGCGGATGGCTGCACCTCGAGACCGAGGAGCTCGTGCGCGGCGCCCTGGCCTCCCGCGAGGCCGGCTGGGGCGGCCTGAAGCTCAAGGTCGGCAAGCCGAGCGTGCGCGAAGACCGCGAGCGCCTGCTGGCCGTGCGCGACGCCGTCGGCGACCGGATGGACATCATGGTCGACGCCAATCAGTCGATGACCGCGGCCGAGGCCATCCGCCGGGCCAAGGCCTTCGAGGAGGTCGACCTGTTCTGGTTCGAGGAGCCGCTCCCGGCCGACGACGTGGAAGGACATGTGCGCCTCGCGCGCTCGACGAGCATCCCGGTCGCCGTCGGCGAGTCGCTCTACTCGGTCGGCCAGTTCCGCGACTACCTCGAGCGCGGCGCCGCCGGCATCGTGCAGGTCGACGTGGCCCGGGTCGGCGGCATCACGCCGTGGCTCAAGGTGGCGCACCTGGCCGAGGCCTTCAACGTGGCGGTCTGCCCGCACTTCCTGATGGAGCTGCACGTCAGCCTCGTGGCCGCCGTGCCGAACGGGCGCTACGTGGAGCACATCCCGCAACTGCGCAGCATCACCCACGGCGAGATGGCCGTGCGCGACGGCCACGCCATCGCCCCCGAAACGCCCGGCCTCGGCCTCGCCTGGAACGCCGACGCCATCGCAGACAGGACCGTCGCATGACCTCTGAGACCCCCGCATCCGTCCCCGCCGCCGGGTCGCGCACCGCCGCCCGCCGGCCGCACGCCTTCCGCCGCTTCCTGGCGACTCCGCGCTTCTTCCTGATCGTGCTGATCGTGGTGCTCGTGGTCGTGCTCGGCGCCCTCCGCCCCTCCTTCTACAACGGGCCCTTCGTGATCGCCCCGCTGATCACGAGCATCGCCATCTTCACCGTCGTCGGGCTCTCCCAGCTCGTCGTGATGTCGGTCGGCCACATGAACCTCGCGATCGGCCCGATGGCCGCCTTCGGCGCCATGTTCATAGGCATGAGCTACGAGCTCTGGAACCTCCCGCTCTGGGCCGGCCTGCTCGTCGGCCTCGTGGCCGGGTCGCTGGTGGGCGCCCTCTCCGGCTGGCTGATCGCCCGCACCGGCGTCAACTCCTTCATCGTCACGCTCGCCATGAGCTTCGCGCTGATCGGACTGGTGCCCACGATGTACTCCTGGCTGAGCACCGGATCGGCGTTCACCGTGAAGCCGGAGGGTTTCGACCTGATCGGCCGCAGCGCCTTCTCGGTGCTCTGCCTCGGCGGCGTGTGCGGCACCAACGCGGTTCCGCTGATCATCGTGCCGACCATCATCACCATGGTGCTGCTCGGCTACCTCTTCACCCGCACCCGGATCGGCCGCGAGCTCTTGATGACCGGCAGCAACGTGGAGGCCGCCGAGCTCTCCGGCATCCCGACCGGGCGCCGGATCGTACTCGTGCACACCCTCTCGGGGCTGCTCGCCGCGCTCGCCGGGTTCCTGCTCGCGGCGAGCACCGGCTCGTTCACGCCGGGCATCGGCGGCGAGTTCATGCTGCAGTCGTTCGTGGGCCCGATCCTCGGCGGCACCCTGCTGGCCGGCGGCTACGTGTCGATCACCGGCACGCTGCTCGGCATCACGCTCACGCTGCTCATCCGCAAGGGGCTCGACCTGTTCGGCGTGGGCATCGAGACGCTCAACATCCTGCTCGGACTCATCCTGCTGATCGCCCTCTCGGCCGACCGCTTCCGCTCGTTGGGCGGCCGTCGGCGACGTCGTCGCTCACCGGAACCGGACGACCCGGGCGCCTCGCCGCCCACCGCCCCGACGTCCGCCCAGGGCGCCCAGAAGACGCAGGAGGTGTCGGCATGAAGCGCTCGCTGAACTCCTTCGTGCACTCGCAGAACCTGGTGCTCGCCATCATCGTGGTGGTCGGCACGGCCCTGCTCGGCGTGAGCTCGGGCGGCGGGTTCTTCAACCCGATCTCGGTCACCACGTTCTTCCTCTTCCTCGCGGTGCCGATCCTGATCGGCCTGGCGCAGATGATCACCCTCTCGGTGGGGCAGCTGAACCTGGCCGTCGGCTCGATCGGCGGCTTCGCCTCCTGCTTCGCCGGCGTGATCATCGCCGATTGGGGCGTCCCGGCCTGGATCGGCGGCCTCGCCGCCATCCTGGTCGGCGCGCTGGCAGGCCTCGCGAACGGCCTGATCGTCACCGTCACGCGCATCAACGGCTTCATCGTGACGCTCGCGACCATGACGATCCTGCTCGGCATGCAGTACGGCCTGGTGGGTACGCGCACCATCTCGAACACCGAGTGGCCCGAGCTCGCCGACCTCGGCAAGGCCTCGATCCTCGGCGTTCCGGTGATCTTCTGGATCGCCATCCTGATCGCCATCGTGCTCTCGTTCTGCTTCAGCCAGACCGTCACCGGCCGGCGCCTGCTGGCCAGCGGCGGCAACCCGACGGCGGCCGGTCTCGCGGGCATCTCGAACGACCGCAGCGTGATCGTGGCGCACACCGCCTCGGGCCTGCTCTGCGGCATCGCGGCCTTCGTGACGCTGGCCTCGCTCTCGGGCGTCAACCAGTCGATCGGCGGCGACTGGCTGCTCTCGAGCTTCGCCGCTCCGATCATCGGCGGCGTCTCGCTGGTGGGCGGATCCGTCGCCGTGCTCGGCACCGTGCTGGCCGCCACCATCGTGCGCCTGGTCGACAGCGCGCGGGCCGAGTTCCAGCTCGCGCCCAGCTGGGTGAACTTCGTGGTGGGCGCCGTGGTGCTCGGCACGGTGGCGCTCGGCCGGGTGCGCGAGGTGCGCGCCGCCCGGGCCGCGACGGCCCCGCCGCCCAGTGGGGCATCCGTCGACACGCCCCTGGCCACCGATCCGCCCGACGGATCGCGCCCCCTCGTCGATTCCCGGCCCGGAGGAGACCGCTGATGACCACGTACGCCCTGGAGGCCCGCGGCCTCACCAAGTCCTTCCCCGGCGTCAAGGCGCTCGACGGCGTCGACCTCGCCCTCGCTCCCGGCGAGGTGCACGCCCTGATGGGCGAGAACGGCGCCGGCAAGTCGACGCTGATCAAGATCCTCACCGGGGTGCACCGGCTCGACGAAGGCACCATCGCGGTGAACGGCGTGCCGATGACCATTTCCTCGCCCACCGAGGCGATGGCGGCCGGTATCGGCGTGGTGCACCAGGAGCGCAACGTCATCCGCCGCTTCTCGGTGGGCGAGAACATCGTGATGAGCCGGATGCCGAAGAAGGGCGGCCGGATCGACTGGGCGGCCGTGCGCCGCGAGGCGAAGCGCTGCCTCGGCCAGCTCGACCTCGACCTCGACCCCGACACCCCGATGGAGCGGCTCTCCGCCGCGCAGATCCAGCTCGTCGAGATCGCCCGCGGCCTCTACACCGAGACGAACGTGCTGCTGCTGGACGAGCCGACCGCCTCGATCACCGCGAACGAGGCGAACCGCCTGTTCCGCGTGGTCGACCGCCTGCGCGACCAGGGCAAGGCCGTGGTCTTCGTCAGCCACAAGCTCGAGGAGGTCTTCGACCACTGCGATGCCGTGACCGTGCTGCGAGACGGCCGCTCGGTGATGGAGTCGGAGCGCCTGGCCGACCACACCCGGGACGAGATCGTCGACGTGATGGTGGGCCGCTCGCTGGCCGCGCTGCAGGTGCCCGACCGGGTCATCGACCGCAGCGTGCCGCCCGTGCTCGAACTGCGCGGGGCAGGCACCTCGCTCGGCCACCGCGACGTGTCGCTGCAGGTGCGCCCGGGCGAGATCCTCGGCCTGTACGGCCTGGTCGGCGCCGGCCGCACCGAGCTCGCCCGCGCGATGCTCGGTCTCGGCCGCATCACCCAGGGCGAGATGCTGGTGCGCGGCGAACCGGCGAGCATCCGCTCGGTGCGCCAGGCCCTCGAGCGGTACCGGATCGGCTACGTCACCGAGAACCGCAAGGAAGAGGGCGTCTTCCTCGAGCAGTCGGTCACTCGCAACATCACGGTGACGGTGTGGTCGAAGCTCGCGAAGGCCTTCGGTTACGTCAGCGGCAAGAAGGAGCAGACGCTCGCCGGCCAGTACGTGAGCGACCTCGACATCCGCATCGCGGGGCAGTACCAGAACGTCGGGCAGCTCTCCGGCGGCAACCAGCAGAAGGTGTCGCTGGCCAAGTGGCTGGCGGCGAAGACCGAGATCCTGATCATCGACGAGCCGACGGTGGGCATCGACGTGCGCACCAAGCGCTCGTTCTACGACCTGATCTGGCGGTTGGCCGACGAGGGTCTGGCCATCCTGCTGATCTCCAGCGACCTCGCCGAGATGGTGACGCTGGCCGACCGTATCGCGGTGATGGACCAGTTCACCCTCACCGGCACCCTCGACAATACCCACGACTACGACTCGATGAGCCAGTCGATCATCCGCCTCATCCACACCGGCGCCACCGCCGGTACGACCACCGGCGCCGCCGGTCGCGACAAGGAGCACGCATGACCACCATCACCTCGGTCGACGTCGTCGACGTGAGATTCCCGACCTCGCTCACGGCCGACGGATCGGACGCCATGAACAAGGACGGCGACTACTCGGCCGCCTACGTCATCCTGCACACCGACCGCCCCGGCCTCGGCGGTTACGGCTTCACCTTCACGATCGGTCGCGGCAACGAGGTGTGCGTGCTGGCCGCCGAGCTGCGGGCGCGCCCCCTGGTCGGCCGCTCGGTGGAGGAGGTCGTGGGCGACCTCGGCGGCACCTACCGGGAGCTCAAGAGCGACTCGCAGCTGCGCTGGCTCGGGCCGGAGAAGGGCGTCGAGCACCTCGCCATGGCCGCCGTGATGAACGCGGTCTGGGATCTCGCCGCCCGGGTGGCCGGAAAGCCGCTCTGGCAGCTGCTGACCGACATGACGCCCGAGCAGCTGGTCGACGTGGCCGACCTCACCTACGTCTCGGATGCGCTCACCCGCGAGGAGGCGATCGGCCTGCTGGCCGAGCTCGCACCGACCCGGGCGGACCGCGTGGCCGAGATGAGCGCATCCGGCTACCCGTGCTACACCACGAGCGCCGGCTGGCTCGGCTACTCCGACGAGAAGCTGCGCCGCCTGCTGAAGGAAGCGGTGGACGAGGGATACGACCACGTCAAACTGAAGGTCGGCGCGAACCTCGACGACGACATCCGTCGCCTGCGGATCGCCCGCGAGGTGATCGGCTGGGACGCCAACCTGATGATCGACGCGAACCAGGTGTGGGACGTTCCGGTGGCCATCGACTGGGTGGCGGCCCTGGCCGAGTTCAAGCCGCTCTGGATCGAGGAGCCGACCAGCCCCGACGACGTGCTCGGGCACGCCGCCATCCGCAAGGCCGTGGTGCCGATCGGCGTGGCGACCGGCGAGCACGGGATGAACCGGGTGCTGTTCAAGCAGTTCTTCCAGGCCGAGGCGATCGACTTCTGCCAGCTCGACTCGGCCCGGCTGGCGAGCATCAACGAGATCCTCACCGTGTACCTGATGGCGAAGAAGTTCGGCATCCCCGTATGCCCGCACGCGGGCGGTGTGGGGCTGTGCGAGCTCGTGCAGCACCTCTCGGTGTTCGACTACGTGGCCGTCTCGGGCACGCTGGAGAACCGGGTGACCGAGTACGTCGACCACCTGCACGAGCACTTCGTGGAGCCCTGCATCGTGGAGGACGGTGCCTACGTGCTGCCCACCGCGCCGGGGTACAGCGCCGAGATGACCGCGTCGACGCTGGAGGAGTTCGCGTACCCGTTCGGCAGCTACTGGGCGGGCGTCGCCGAGGCTGCCGCCGCGGCATCCGCGAGCCCGGCCGTCTGAGCCGGGTCACTCCAGATGGAAGACCTCGGTCAGCTCCTGCCACTGGGCGCCCTCCGGGGTGCCCGGCACGCGCTGCTGGCACGGGTCGGTGAGCCGCCACCAGTCCTGGGTGCGCGGGTCGGCCGCCAGCGCCGCCTGCGCGGCGGCGTGGTCGTCGCCGACGAACTCGTAGTAGCTGAACAGCTCGTCGCCCTGCAGGAAGATCGTGTAGTTGCGGATGCCCACCTCGGTGAGCTTCGCGAGAACCTCCGGCCAGACCTCCCGGTGCAGCGCCAGGTACTCCTCGCGCTTCTCGGGTCGCAGCCCGATCCTCGAACCGATCCTGAGTGCCATGCCTCGTCCTCCTCGATGAGCTGCCGGATCCCCTCCACCCTAGGGCCGAGCGGCCGGACACCGTTTCCTTCGCCGTCCCGGTCGTCTTCGTCTTCGCCCTCGACAGAAAGCAGTTCTCCGATGTCCTTCCCCATCTCCTGCGGGGGTGGTGCCCGATGACCGGCGCGCTCTCCCTCACGCCCGAGCCGGGGCTGCGGGTGCTCGTCACTGGCGGCACCTCCGGAATCGGCCTCGCGATCGTCACGGCGCTCGAGGGCTTCGGCGCCCGCGTGCACGTCTGTGGCACGAACGCCGAACGGCTCGACGCGCACCTGGCCGCGGTGCCCGGGCGCACCGGCTCGCTCTGCGACGTGAGCGACCCCGCCCAGGTGGCCGCGCTGCTCACCGACGTCGAGGAGGCGCTCGGCGGGCTCGACCTGCTCGTCAACAACGCCGGCATCGCCGGGCCCACGGCGAAGCTCGTCGACATCGACGTCGCCGAATGGGAGTCCACCCTCGCGATCAACCTCACCGGCGCGTTCCTCTGCGCGCAGGCCGCCGTGCCGGCGCTGACCGCCTCGCGCGGCTCGATCGTGAACATCTCCTCGGTGGCGGGCCGCCTCGGGTACGCCCTGCGCGCGCCCTACAACGCCTCGAAGTTCGGGATGGACGGGCTCACCCAGTCCCTCGCCCGCGAACTCGGACCCGACGGCATCCGGGTGAACGCGGTGCTGCCCGGTTTCGTGGACAGTGACCGCTTCAGCCGCACCACCGCCGCGCGGGCATCCGCTCTGGGCATCAGCCCCGAGGAGGCGCTCGACAAGCTGCTGGACAAGACCTCGCTGCACACGATGGTGAGCGAGGAGGAGGTCGCGCTGCTGGTGGCGTACCTCGCCTCCTCGGCGGGGCGCAACATCTCCGGCCAGGCGATCAGCCTCTGCGGGAACGTGGAGTACCTGTGAGCGTCGAGGTGCCCGCGGGCGCGGGGGCAGGCCTGGGCGGAGGCTCCGGATCGCCTTCGGGCGCGGGTGCGGGTAGCGCGGTGGGCGAGGGGTCCGGAACGCCTTCGGGCGCGGCGCTGCACGTGCAGGTCACCGTGATCGGCGCCGGGCTGATCGGCTGCGCCTGGGCCGCGCTGTTCGCCCGGGCCGGGCACGACGTGGTGCTGTTCGACCTCGACGAGGCCGCCCTCGGCCGGGTCGACGGCGTGGTTCGTACCCTCCTCGGCGATCTGGACGCGGTCGACGCGATCGTGCGCGTGCGCACCTCGGGCGACCTCGCCGCGGCCGTGCGCGAGGCCGATTACGTGCAGGAGTGCGTGCCCGAGGTGGCCTCGATCAAGGCCGAGGTGTTCGCGCGCATCGCCGAGCACGCGCCGGCCGACGCGATCCTGGCCTCCTCCACCTCGGCGCTGATGCCCTCCCTGTTCACGGCCGAGGTGCCGGGCCGCGAGCGCACGCTGGTGGCGCATCCGTTCAACCCGCCGCATCTGCACACGGCCGTGGAGCTCGTGCCGGCTCCGTGGACCTCGCCGGCGGCGATGGCGCGGGCCAGGGCCATCCTGGAGAGCGCCGGGATGGAGCCGATCGAGCTGCGCGAGGAGCTCGACGGCTTCGTGGTGAACCGGCTGCAGGCGGCCGTGCTGCACGAGGCGTTCCGGCTGGTCGCGTCGGGCGCGGTGAGCGCGCAAGACGTCGACAACGCCGTGATCGGCGCGCTGGCTCCGCGCTGGTCGGTTCTGGGCGTCTTCGGCACCATCGATCTGAACGCGCCCGAGGGCATCGCGCAATACGTCGAGCGGTACGAAGAGCTCTATCAGCGGCTCGGTGCGGCCCAGACCGAGACCGTCGACTGGCAGGCCGTTCTCGACGGCGGGCTGCTGGCGCAGCGGGAACAGACCTGGCCGCGCGCCGAGCTCGATGCGAAACGAGCCTGGCGCGACCGGCAACTCGTGGAGCTGGCGCGGGCCAAGCGCACCCGGGAAACCGGGTAGTTGACACGGGTCCACAAGAGAGGGTCCACAATAGAGGAGTGACTCGAGAAACGACGCCGATTGTCCTGCACGACCTCATGACGCCCGAGAAGAACGTGCAGCGCATCATGTGGACGGGCACCGCGTGGTTCGCGGTGGCCGCCGGTTCCGCCGCGCTCACGACGGGCATGCTGCTCTCCTCGGGTTGGCGACCTGCTCAGCTGCCGGGCGACCTCCAGCCGCTGTGGTGGATCGGCGCCTTCCTCGTCGCGCTCAGCGTGGGGCTGATCGGCTGGTCGGGCTGCCCGATCCTCGAGGTCGACGTGCCCACGGCGAGCCGCAACAAGAGCCGCACCATGCAGCTGGGCACGCTGCTGTTCATCGTCGGCGGCGCGGTGTCGCTGTTCGCGGTGCTCCTCGGCCCCGCCGCCTGAGCCGCCGGGGCCGAGTCGCCGCTCGCGCCGCCTACGCGCTCAGGCGCGGGTAGTCGGTGTAGCCCTCGGCGCCGCTCGCGTAGATGGTGGCCTGGTCGGGGGTGTTCTCGTCGTGGCCGCCGCGCCAGCGCTCGGCCAGGTCGGGGTTCGCGATCGCGGGGCGACCCACGGCCACGGCATCCGCCACGTCGTCCTCCACCAGCGCGAGCGCCTGCTCGCGTGTGGTCACCTCGCCGAAGCCCGAGTTCAGCACCACGACACCGCCGAAGCGGCTGCGCAGTTCCTGCACGAGCTCGCCGGCCGGGTCGGCGTGCAGGATGCTGAGGTACGCGAGTCCGAGCGGCGCGATCCCGTCGAGCAGGGCGTCGTAGGTGGCGCGCACGTCGTCGGCATCCGTCTCGAGCACGTCCTGGATGTTGTGGCTCGGCGAGATGCGGATGCCCACCCGGTCGGCTCCGACCTCGGCGGCCACGGCGCGCGCGACCTCGATGCCGAACGCCGCGCGGGCCTCGGGGGAGCCGCCGTAGGCATCCGTCCGCTGGTTCGACGCGGGCGAGAGGAACTCGTGCAGCAGGTAGCCGTTGGCCGAGTGCAACTCGACCCCGTCGAAGCCGGCGTCGACGGCACGGCGGGCGGCGGCCACGAACTCGTCGCGGATGACGGGAAGCTCCTCGGTGGTGAGCGCGTGCGGCAGGCCGTACGGGGCCTTCTCGCCGTTCGGCAGGCGGGTCTCGCCGTCGATGGCGATCGCGCTGGGGGCGACGATCCGCTCGGTTCCGGTGATGGCGGTGTGGGTGACCCGGCCGCCGTTCATCAGCTGCATCACGATGCGGCCGCCGGCGGCGTGCACCGCGTCGGCCACCGCGCGCCAGCCCGCCGCCTGCTCGTCGGTGGCGATGCCGGGCTGGCCGGCGTAGGCCTTCGACTCGGCGCTCGGGAACACGCCCTCGCTCACGATCAGGCCGAGGCTCGCCCGCTGGGCGTAGTGCTCGGCGATCAGCGCGCCGGGAACGCCCTGCTCGTCGGCGCGCAGCCGGGTCATCGGAGCCATCACGAGGCGGTTGGGGAGGTCGAGGGCGCCGGCGGCGAGGGGGGTGAAGAGCTTCACGGAGGTCCTGTCTGGTCGTTCGGGTGGTGCGGTGCGGTGGTTCGGGTGGCGCGTGCTTCGCCACATCAAGCGAACCCCGGTTCCGGTTCGCGGATTCCGGCACTCAGCAGATTCCGGGGTTTCCGCGGGGGAGGCCGTCGAGCGGGCCGTGGGTAGGCTCGGCACATGAGCATCCCCCTCGGAACCGTGGCCGTGCATCCCGTCGCCGAGGCCGCCGAGGGGCCGTACGCCGTGGCCGTCACCCCCGACGGCGCGGTGTGGTGCACGCTCGTGCACGCCGGCGCCGTGCTGCGGCTGCCGCCGGCGAGCGGCGCGCTGCAGCGGCTCGAGCTCGGGGCGGTCGACGCCGGCTCGCCCCAGCACGCCCACCACTCCCGTGCGCAGCCCTCGCAGCTCGCGGTCGCCGACGAGACCTCGGTGTGGGTCACCGACACCACGGGAGGTCGGGTGCTTCTGCTGGGCCCGGATGCCGCGGGCGAGGCATCCGTGAAGCTCGAGGTCGCCGCCCCCACCGCCGGCGCCGAGCCCTACGGCATCACCGTGCAGCACGACGGCACGGTCTGGTTCACTGAGCTCGGCCAGGACGCCCTCGGCCGCATCGACATCCTCGGCGCCGTGACGGAGTTCGGCTCGGGCACCGACGAGGGCTTCGTGTCGATGATCGCCTCAGCCGGCGACAGCCTCTGGTTCACGGCCAACCAGGCGAACGCGATCGGCTACGTGCGCGGCGGCGACTCCGCCCCGGTGCTGTTCGAGATCCCCACCCCGCACGCCGGCCCGGTGGGCATCACCACGGCGCCTGACGGATCGGCGTGGTTCGTCGAGATCCTGGCCGGGAAGGTCGGCCGCGTCGACCGCAACGGGCGGTTCACCGAGCATCCGCTGCCCTGGTCGGAGGGCAAGCCGCACGCCATCGTGCCCGACCCACGCGAGGCCGGCGGCTTCTGGTTCACGCTCTGGGGCGCGAACCAGCTCGGCCACATCACGCCGTCGGGCTCGATCGAGGTGCTCGACCTCTCCGACGAGCACTCCGAACCGCACGGACTCGCGGTCGCCCCCGACGGCACGGTCTGGGTGGCGATGGAGTCCGGCGCCCTGGCCGCCATCACACCGCGCTGACCCTCGTTCCTCGCCCTTCGCTGACGTCTCGGGAGAGGACGTCAGGGGAGTGCGGCCGCGAGGGCGGTGAGCACCTGGGCCGTGGTGGGGACTCCGGCGGCGCGGAAGCGTTCGGCGCCGGAGGCGTCCGTCACGAGCACGGTGGGAGTCGCCGCGATCTCCAGGCGCTCGGCCTCGTCGGGGGCATCCGCCACGTTGATCTCACGCCAGGCGACGCGCTCGCCGAGCAGCGGGGCGATCGCGTCGAGGGTCTGCCGGGTGCTCGAGCAGGCGCCGCAGAAGCTCGAGCTCCACAGGGTGACGGTGAGTTCGGGCATGTTCTCCACAACCCCGCTCTCGGTCGGAAGATTCCACAGCCCCGGCGGTCCCCCGGATGCTCGGAGCCGCCCCACGATAGAATCGACTGTCGACCGGCACCGTTCGTCGGGCACTGACATCGACTGCGACTTCGGAACAGTCTGTTTCCGAACCCGGAGGGAATCCACATGCCAGCGATCGTCTTGATCGGAGCCCAATGGGGCGACGAGGGCAAGGGCAAGGCCACCGACCTGCTCGGCAGCCGTGTCGACTACGTCGTCAAGTTCAACGGCGGCAACAACGCCGGCCACACCGTGGTGGTGGGCGACAAGAAGTACGCCCTGCACCTGCTGCCCTCGGGCATCCTCACGCCCGGGGTCACGCCGGTGATCGCGAACGGCGTCGTCGTCGACGTCGAGGTGCTCTTCCACGAGCTCGAGGCGCTGGGTTCGCGGGGAGTCGACGTCTCGCGACTGCTCGTCTCGGCCAACGCGCACGTCATCACGGCCTACCACCGCACGATGGACAAGGTGACTGAGCGCTTCCTCGGCAAGCGCCAGATCGGCACCACCGGGCGGGGCATCGGCCCGGCCTACGCCGACAAGATCAACCGGGTCGGCATCCGGGTGCAAGACCTGTTCGACGAGGGCATCCTGCGCCAGAAGGTCGAGGGCGCGCTCGACCTCAAGAACCACATCCTGGTGAAGGTGTACAACCGCCGGGCCATCGCGGTCGACGAGGTCGTCGACGACCTGCTGTCGTACACCGAGCGCCTGCGCCCGATGGTGGCCGACACCTCTCTGGTGCTCGACCGCGCGCTCCGCGACGGCAAGACCGTGCTGTTCGAGGGCGGCCAGGCCACGATGCTCGACGTCGACCACGGCACCTACCCCTTCGTCACCTCCTCGAACGCCACCTCGGGCGGGGCGGCCACCGGGTCAGGCGTCGCACCCAACCGCATCGACCGCGTGATCGCCGTCGTGAAGGCCTACACGACGCGCGTCGGCGCCGGCCCCTTCCCCACCGAGCTGCACGACGAGTCGGGCGAGTTCCTGCGCTCGAAGGGCTTCGAGTTCGGCACCACCACGGGCCGCCCGCGCCGCACCGGCTGGTACGACGCGCCGATCGCCCGCTACACCGCGCGCATCAACGGCGTCACCGACTTCGTGCTCACCAAGCTCGACGTGCTCACCGGTCTCGAGCGCATCCCGGTCTGCGTCGCCTACGACGTCGACGGCACGCGGGTCGACGAGGTGCCCGTGTCGCAGACCGACTTCCACCACGCCGTGCCCATCTACGAGGAGTTCGAGGGCTGGAGCGAAGACATCACGGGCGTGCGCACCTTCGACGAGCTGCCTCCCGCGGCCCAGCGCTACGTGCTGGCCCTCGAAGAGATGAGCGGCTCGCGCATCTCCGCCATCGGCGTCGGCCCCGGCCGCGACGCCATCGTCACCCGCCACGACCTGCTGCAGTAGCGCGCCTCGCGGAGCGGCGTCCAGCTGCCGCGCCGCGCGAAGCCGCCTCGCAGCAGCCACTCCTGCCGAGTCAGCCACCTCGCTGAAGCTTCTGCTGCCGCCGGACGGATGGAGTGATCCGCTAGAAGCGGGCCGTGAATCCATCCGGTCGGCTCCAGCACCGAGGACTCCAGCTATTCGGCAACGCGGTTCTGGTTGGGCAACGCGTTTCGGTTGGGCAACGCGTTTCTGTAGGGCAACGCGGGATCCGTTGCTCGACGCGGTTCAGGACGCGGCTTCGGGGGATCGGCTATGGGGTGGACGCCTTGGCGGCTGCGGCGAGGTGCCGGCGGCGGCGGGCGAGGAGCGCGCTGGCGGCGAGGCTCACGGCGACCGCTATGGCGGCACCGAGCAGCGTCTCGAGGGTGCGGTCGCGCAGCATGCCCCACTCGTCGACCGGATGCGCGAGCTGCGCCATGATCAGCGCGAGCGGCGTGACGAACACCACCGTGAGCCCGTAGTTGCGCAGCACGAACAGCTCCGCGGCCATCTGCAGCAGCACGACCAGCGCCACCAGCAGCACCGGAGCGCCGCCCGCGACGGCCAGCAGCAGAGCGGCCAGCGCGACCCCGAGCACCGTACCGAGCACCCGGTGGCCCGCCCGCAGCAGGTGACCTGCGGTGTCGGCGGCGCCGAGCGCGGCGACCGCGGCCACCATCGCCCAGTACGGATGGCCGAGGCCCGAGACGGTGGGCACGAACCCGGCGACCAGCACCGCGATGCCCACCAGGAGCATCCGTCGTCCCAGGCCGGAGCCGAGGCGTGCGGTGGCCGCTGCGAACGAGACCCGCCACGAGGTGGCCGCGGCCCGGCGTGCCGCGGGGCGAGCGAGACCCACCACCGACACCAGCATGCCGAAGGCGGCGCTCGCCGCGGCCAGCACGAGGGCGAGCGGGATGGCGGCGGCCGTCGCCGGCACCGAGGCGCAGGCGGCGAGGGCGAACACGAAGAACAGCGAGCCGGGCGGATGCCAGGCGAGCGCATCCGAGAGGAAGGTCGTGCCGACGGCCACCACGGCCACGGCCGGGACGACGATCCACTCGCGGCCGGGCAGCGTGCCGATCGCGGTGCCGGCCACCACCGCGGCGACCAGCGCCACGGCGGCGGTGGCCTGCATCCGCAGGCGTGGCACGTGGCTGTGCGTGCGCCCGTAGAGCACGGTGAAGGCGCCGAACACCGCGTAGAGCGAGAGGTCGAGCCGGCCCGCGGCGAGCAGCAGCCCGAGCGGTACGGCCATCGCGACACCGGCCCGCAGGGCGACCCGGTGCGCCCCCTCGTGCGGCCCGAACTCGATCAGGCGACGCGGATGCGGCAGCGCGCCGCGCAGCCCGGCCGCGGCCGCCGGGTCGGCGGGGGAGGGGATGGAGGCGGTGGAGGCGAGCGGGATGGAGGCGGTGGTCATGACATCTTTCAGCGGTCGGGGTGCGGGCGTCATCGACCGGAGAACGAAACTAGTTTACTCGTGAACTATCGTACTCTGGGTTCATGGGAACAGCATCCGAGGGTCGCGCGCCGGTCGACGACGTCGACGCCATCCGCGCGGACTGGCGGCGACTGGCACCGCAGCTCGACACCGAGGTGATCGACACGGTCGGCCGCATCCTGCGTGCCGCCGCCCTGCTGACCCGCCGGGGCGACGAGTTCCTGGCCGGATTCGGGCTCGCGCGAGGCGAGTTCGACATCCTCTCCGCCCTCCGGCGAGCGGATGCTCCGCAGTCGCCGGGCACGCTGCGCACGGTGTCGCTGGCCTCGGGCCCCGCCGTCACGAAGCGCCTCCGCGGGCTCGAGGAGCGCCGGCTCCTCGAGCGATCCCCGAACCCGGCCGACGGCCGCGGCGCCCTGATCGCCCTCACGCCCGCGGGCGAGGAGCTCATCGACCGCGTCTTCCCCCGCCTGCTCGACCTCGAGAACGCCCTCCTGGCCGGAGTGCCCGCCGGGGCCCGCGCTCACGTGGTGCCCTCCCTGCGCGCCGTGCTGGCCAGCATCGACGGCGCTCAGACCACGGAGTAGCCCTCGGGCATGGTCGCGCGGCCGGTGAGGCTGCGCAGCAGTGCTTCGCCGTCGCCCCGTGCCGCAGCGACGCCGGCGGCCAGGTGCAGGGTGGCCGTCACCGAGTCGGCGGGCTGTCCGTGCGGCACGCCGGTGGCGTCGGCGATGTCGATCGAGTGCATCACGAGTTCGAAGACGCGCGTGCGCAGGTACTCGCCGAGCTCGATGCCGAGCCCGCCGATCGAGACGATGCGCTCGGGCCCCGCGGTGTCCACCAGCGCCATCGCGCGGGCGATCGCGTCGGCCACGGCCTGGGCCGGATCCGCACCCAGCCAGATGCCCGCCTCGACCCCGCGGGCGGCGACCGACGCCGGGTCGGTCAGGTCGCGGTAGACCCGCGCGTAGTAGGCCTCCGCGTTCGCCACGTTGGGGAGGCCGGGGTCGTCCAGTGCCAGGTAGCTCTCGACGGTGAGGATGGCCCGGGTGGTGTGGCCCACGAGCGAGCGGAGGGTCCATTCGCCGAGGGCCGGCTCGTCCCAGCTCTCGGCGGGGATCCGCGTCACGAGGTCGTGGAAGGCCGAGGCGGAGTGGAAGAACATGGCTGCGCTGCTCATGGGTTCATCGTGGCACAGCCCGGAGGTCGTAGGCGTCCACGGGGGTGACGGATGCGGCCGGAACGCGGGCGGGCCGGACCGCCTCGCCGGTGACGGGGGCGGATGGCAGAATCGTGGCATGACCGCCCAGCGCCCCGCTCCCGCCGTCCTGGAGGGCGGATCCATCCGCCTCGAGCCGCTCACCCGGGCGCACCTGCCCGAGCTCTACCGGGCGATCGGGCATCCGGAGGTCTTCGCCGGCGGGTACGGCGGCGGTCCGAAGGGGTACCGCGACAGCGAGGCCGGCTTCGCCGACTGGGCCGAGCGCTACTACGCCTGGGAGACCGGCAACCCCTATGCCATCCGGCTGAAGGGCGGTCCCGACGACGGCACGCTCGTCGGCACCTCCACGCTCGGCGACTTCGAGCTCGCCCGCGAGGCCGCACACCTGGGCTGGACGGCGTACGACCCGCGGGTGTGGGGAACCGTGGTGAACCCCGAGGCGAAGCTGCTCATCCTGGGCCTGGCCTTCGAGCACGGGATCGGGCGGGTGAAGATCCAGGCCGACGTGCTCAACGAGCGCTCGCGGGCGGCCATCGCCAAGCTCGGCGCCACCTTCGAGGGCATCGTGCGCCGCGACGTGCTGCGAGCCGACGGATCGTGGCGCGACTCGGCCGTGTTCTCGGTGATCGTCGACGACTGGCCGACCGTGCGCGAAGGCCTGGTCGAGCGGGTGCGGGTGCAGGGCGGCGGGCGGCCCGTCGTTCTGAGCGAGCGCTGAACAACTGCTGAACGGATGCGCGGCACGCCCGATGCGCGTTTGGCGGCGGGCCGCCGTGGTGGTCAACTAGCACTATGGAAGCTATCTACACCGCAATCGCCCACGCCTCCGGTGGAGGCCGCGACGGCCACGTGCGCAGCGAAGACGACCGCCTCGACTTCGACACCCGCCCTCCCCAGGAGATGGGCGGCTCGGGCGAGGGCACCAACCCCGAGCAGCTCTTCGCCGCCGGATACTCGGCCTGCTTCCTCGGAGCCGTGCACGCCGCCGGCCGCGAGCTGAAGCTCGACACGAAAGACGCGGCCGTCTCGGCCAGCGTCTCGATCGGCAGCAACGGCGAGGGCGGCTTCGGCCTGGCCGTGGAGCTCGACGTCTACGTGCCGAACGTGAGCCCCGACGAGGCCAAGGCCGTCGCCGACAAGGCGCACACCATCTGCCCGTACTCCAACGCCACCCGCGGCAACATCGAGGTCACGGTCAACGTCGTCGAGTGACGGCGGCGGTGGGCTCTGACGCCTGCCGTCGACAAACTGCCGAACTGGCATCCCTGAGAGCCAATTCCGGATGCGCGGCCTACCGCGTGGGTGCGGTGTCGTCCCCACGCGGTAGCCTCGCTGAGTGACACCGAACCGCCTCTCCGTCTCGCTCCAGTTCGCCGCGCTCGGGCTGCTCTGGGGCGCCAGCTTCCTGTTCATGAAGGTGGCGCTGGAGGGCATCTCGTTCGGCCAGGTCGCCTGGACGCGTCTCGTGCTCGGCGCCCTCACCCTCGCGGTGCTGATCGCGGTCACACGCACGCGACTGCCGAAGCAGCCCGTGGTCTACGCGCACTTCGTGGTGATCGGCGCCTTCGGCTGCGCCATCCCGTACCTGCTGTTCGCCTGGGCCGAGCAGTACGTCACGTCCGGGCTCGCGAGCATCTACAACGCGGTCACGCCCATCACCACGGCACTCATGGTCACGCTGGTGTTCCGGGTCGAGAAGCTCAACCGCTCCCGCGTGCTCGGCGTGATCGCCGGCATCGTCGGGGTGATCGTCATCATCGGGCCGTGGTCGTTCGCGGTGAACCAGGCCGCGCACGGCGACCTCGCGCTCGAGTTGGCCGGTCAGCTCGCGTGCCTGGGCTCCGCCCTCTGTTACGGCTTCACCTTCGGCTACATCCGGCGGTTCATCTCCACGCGGCACCCGGTGTCGGGGCTCACGGCCGCGTTCCTGCAGGTGGGCATGGGGGCGGCGCTGTTGCTGCTGCTGACGCCGTTCGTGGCGCTGGGACCGATCACGCTGAACGTGCCGATCACCATCAGCCTGGTGCTGCTCGGGGTGCTCGGCACCGGGGTCGCCTATCTCTGGTACATGAACATCCTGAACGCCTGGGGGCCGACGGCCACGTCCACGGTCACCTACGTCACGCCGGTCGTGGGCGTGTTCCTCGGCATCGTGCTGCTCGGGGAGTCGCTCACCTGGAACGCGCCGGTCGGGGCGCTGCTGGTGTTCCTCGGCATCCTGCTCGCGCAGGGGCGACTGCACCTGCCGTCGCGGCGCCGGGCGGGCGCCGGGGCTGAGGCCGCATCCGCAGCCGCAGCACCCGCAGCGGCGAGCGCTCCCTCGCGTGAGGGCTCGGGCGAAGCTGGCTAGAGTTCTCCTATGGATTCACAGGTGCACCCGAACGGCGGCTTCGACGGCGACGCGGATGTCTACGCGCGGCTGGAGAGCATCCGGCAGTCGATCGACAACATCGACGCCGCCCTCATCCACCTGCTCGCCGAGCGGTTCAAGTTCACGCAGGGCGTGGGCCGCCTGAAGGCCGAGTTCGGGCTGCCGCCCGCCGACCTCGAGCGCGAGGCCCGCCAGATCAAGCGCCTGCGCGGCCTCGCCGAGGAGTCGCACCTCGACCCGGCCTTCGCCGAGAAGTTCCTCAACTTCATCGTGGCCGAGGTCATCCACCACCACGAGAAGATCGCCGCCGCCGACCCCTCCTGACCCCTCGGCCACCACGCGCCCCTCCGCCACGCGCCCCTCCGTCACTTGGCAGAAGTCGCCCGTCTGGGGCGCCACTTGGCAGAAGTTGTGGCAAGTGGCGGCGAGAAGCGACGACTTCTGCCAAGTGGCGGGGGAGGGGACCGGTGGAGGTGAGGGGGCGGGTCAGCCGCCGACGACGGGGCCGAAGGCCGCGGGGAGGGCGCTGCGGTGGGCGCCGCCGAGCTCGGCGAGCGAGACGGAGAACAGGCCCTGCACCTCGAGGGTGTCGCTCTCGGCGTCGGTGACGCCGATGCGCAGCACCGGGTAGCCGCGGCCGGCACACAGGCCCTTGAACTTCACGTCGTCTTCGCGCGGCACGGCCACCAGCACCCGGGCGGTCGACTCGCTGAACAGGGCATCGGATGCCGACACCCCGTCGCGCTCGACGATCTCGTCGAGCCACACCCGGGCCCCGATCCCGAACCGCAGCACCGACTCGGCCAGTGCCTGGCCGAGCCCGCCATCGGAGAGGTCGTGCGCCGAGTCGATCAGCGCCTCGACGGCGCCGGCGCGCAGCAGGCCCGCCAGGTTCTCCTCATCGGCGAACGACACCTGAGGCGGGCGGCCACCGAGGTGATCGTGGATGACGCCGGCCCAGGCCGAGCCGTCGAGCTCGGAGCGGGTGGTGCCGAGCAGGTAGAGGTTGTCGCCCTCGTCTTGCCAGCCGGAGGGGACCCGACGGGCCACGTCGTCGATCACGCCGAGCACGGCGACCACCGGCGTGGGGTGGATCGGCTGCGAGCCGGTCTGGTTGTAGAAGGAGACGTTGCCGCCGGTGACGGGGATCTCGAGTTCGAGGCATCCGTCGGCCAGGCCTTCGACGGCCTGCGAGAACTGCCACATCACCTCGGGGTTCTCGGGCGAGCCGAAGTTGAGGCAGTCGGAGACGGCGACGGGCGTCGCCCCCGTGACGGCGACGTTGCGGTACGCCTCGGCCAGCGCGAGCTGCGCGCCGCGGTACGGGTCGAGCTGGCAGTAGCGGCCGTTGGCGTCGGAGGCCAGGGCGAAGCCGAGGCCCGACTCCTCGTCGACGCGGATCATTCCACCGTCGTCGGGGAAGGAGAGCGCCGTGTTGCCGAGCACGTAGCGGTCGTACTGGTTGGTGATCCACTCCTTCGACGCCATGTTCGGCGAGCCGAGCAGGCGCAGGAACTGCTCACGCAGCTCCTCGCCCGACGTCGCGCGCGGCAGGCGCGAGGCGGAGTCGGCCTGCAGTGCGTCGATCCAGCCAGGGTAGGCCACCGGGCGCTCGTAGACCGGGCCGTCGACCGCGACCGTGCGCGGCTCGACGTTGACGATCTCCTCGCCGTGCCAGTTGATGACGAGGCGACCGGTGTCGGTGACCTCGCCGAGCACACTGGTCTCGACGTCCCACTTCGCGGTGACCGCGAGGAAGCCCTCGAGCTTCTCGGGCGTGACGACCGCCATCATCCGCTCCTGGCTCTCGCTCATCAGGATCTCTTCGGCGGTGAGCGAGGGATCGCGCAGCAGCACCTTCTCGAGCTCGATGAACATGCCGCCGTCGCCGTTGGAGGCGAGCTCCGAGGTGGCGCAGGAGATGCCCGCGGCGCCGAGGTCTTGGATGCCCTCGACCAGTTCGCCCCGGAAGAGCTCGAGGCAGCACTCGATCAGCACCTTCTCGGCGAAGGGGTCGCCCACCTGCACCGCCGGGCGCTTGGTGGGGCCGCCGGCCGAGAAGGTGTCGGAGGCGAGGATGGATGCTCCGCCGATGCCGTCGCCACCCGTGCGGGCCCCGAACAGCACGACCTTGTTGCCCACGCCCCGCGCGTTGGCCAGGTGCAGGTCTTCGTGGCGGAGCACGCCCACCGAGAGCGCGTTGACCAGCGGGTTGCCCTGGTAGACGGAGTCGAAGTAGGTCTCACCGCCGATGTTCGGCAGGCCCAGGCAGTTGCCGTAGAACGAGATGCCGCTCGTGACACCGTGCACCACGCGCGCGGTGTCGGGGTTGTCGATGGCGCCGAAGCGCAACTGGTCCATCACGGCCACCGGGCGGGCGCCCATCGAGATGATGTCGCGCACGATTCCGCCGACGCCGGTCGCGGCGCCCTGGAACGGCTCGATGTAGGAGGGGTGGTTGTGCGACTCGACCTTGAAGGTGACGGCCCAGCCCTCGCCCACGTCGACCACGCCGGCGTTCTCGCCCATGCCCACCATGAGGTTCTTCTTCATGCCCTCGGTGACCTTCTGGCCGAACTGGCGCAGGTAGATCTTCGAGGACTTGTAGGAGCAGTGCTCGCTCCACATGACGGAGTACATGGCCAGCTCGCCGCTGGTGGGGCGGCGGCCCAGGATCTCGCGGATCTTCGCGTACTCGTCGGCCTTCAGGCCCAGCGCCTCGTAGGGCTGCTCCCGCTCGGGGGTCGCGAGGGCGTTCGAGACGGTATCGGCATTGCTCACGCGGCCAGGACTCCTTGAGTTGCGGGGTGTTGTGCAGGGGAGGGATGCGCCTCGATTCTACCGGCCCGGCGCCCGGCGGCGGCCCGCGACGGCGACCTGTGGAGAGAGCCGCGATTGTGGAGAGAATCTGCGGAGGCATCGGGGCGTAGGCTCGCGCCCATGACCGCATCCGCCGCCCCCTCCTCCGACGCGCTGCTCGCCCTGGGCGGCGAGCGCTTCGTGTCGCTCAGCACCTTCCGTCGCTCGGGCGAGGCCGTCTCGACGCCGGTCTGGATCGCGCGCGAAGGCGATGAACTGCTCGTCACCACGCCCTCCGGCAGCGGCAAGGTCAAGCGCCTGCGCAACAGCGGGCGCGTGCGATTGCGCCCCTGCAGCCGCTCGGGCAAGGTCGACGAGTCGGTGCCGCCGGTCGACGGCGTCGCCACGATCCACGACGACCCGGCCGAGGTGGCCGCGGGCGGCGAGCTGTTCGCCCGCAAGTACCGGGCCGAGTACCGCATCTTCCTCTTCATCGAGCGCCTGGTCGCCCGCGGTCAGAAGCCGCGCGTCATCCTGCGCATCCGAAGCTGACTCCCGGATTCGCGGCGTATCGTCGCCGCCACAGCACGCGAGCCGTTCCGGGCCCGCACGAGCAGGAGATGTGATCGGCATGGCGACGACGGCGAAGTGGCAGCGTTGGGTTCCGGCAGTGGCGGTGCCTGCCGTGGTGGGCGTGGTCGTGGCGGGCGGTGCGTTCGCGGCCGGAGCATCCGCAGACCTCCCCGAGAAGACCGCGCAGCAGGTGCTCGAGCTGGCGGCGCAGGCCGACGTGCAGACCTTCTCGGGAACCGTCGAGCAGACGTCCGACCTCGGGCTGCCCGACCTGTCGTCCGTTCCGGGCGGCTCGGGGTCGGGCGGGTCGTCGGCAGGCTCCGGATCGGGCGACTCGAGCGTCGATTCCACCGTCTCCACCGCTCTCGAGCTGCTCACCGGCAGCCACTCCGCCCGTGTCTACGCCGACGGGCCCACGAAGGCCCGCGTGCAGGTGCTCGACCAGCTGGCCGAGCGCGACGCCATCCGCAACGGTTCCGACCTGTGGCTGTACGACTCCGACGACAACACCGTGCTGCACTCGAGCATCCCGGTCGGCGAGGGAGCAGACGGCTCCGCGCAGACCTCGCCCGAGGCATCCGGCACGGTGCAGACCCCGGCCGAACTGGCGCAGGGCTTCCTCGACGCCGTCGACCCCTCCACCGACGTCTCGCTCGGCGCCGACACCGAGGTCGCGGGCCGCAGCGCCTACGACCTCGTGCTGACCCCGCGCGGATCCGAGACCCTCGTCGGCTCGGTCTCGATCGCCGTGGATTCCGAGACCGGGATGCCGCTGAGCGTCGAGGTGCTGGCCCGGGGCGCGTCGTCTCCCGCGTTCTCGGTGGCCTTCAGCTCGCTCTCGCTCGACGCGCCGTCGGACGAGCTGTTCGCCTTCACCCCGCCCGAGGGCGCCGAGGTGACCGAGAAGTCCCTGCCGACGGATGCCGGCGACGGCTCGGGCGACCACTCCGCGGCCCCCGAGGGCGCCGGTGCGCATCCGGAGCCCGTGGTCACCGGTGAAGGCTGGAACACGATCGTCGCCCTCCCGGTGGGCGCCGACACCGCCGATCTCACCTCGTCGCCGCTCGTCTCGCAGCTTCTGACCCCGGTCGACGGCGGTCAGGTGCTGCAGACCGCCCTCGTGTCGGTGCTGCTCACCGACGACGGCCGTGTGCTGGCCGGCGCCGTGCCGGCCGAGGCACTGCAGTCGGCGGCAGCCGGGCAGTGACCGGCCCGGCCTCCGGCATCGCGGGCGCCGGCATCGAGCGGAGTGACGCGGTGGGCGGTGCGGGTACCCGGCCGGCCGGCGAGCCGGACGGCGATCCGCTCGCCACCGGCGACTTCGCCATCCGCACCCGCGGGCTGACCAAGCGCTTCGGGCGGCAGACCGTGGTCGACGGCATCGACCTGGCCGTGCCGCGCGGGGCGGTGTTCGGCTTCCTCGGGCCCAACGGATCGGGCAAGACCACCACGATCCGGATGCTCCTCGGCCTCGCGAGCGCCACCGGCGGCGAGATCGCGGTGCTCGGCGAGTCGATGCCGCGCGCGCTCGGATCGGTGCTGCCGCGCGTCGGCGCCCTGATCGAGGGCCCGGGGTTCCACCCCTTTCTCTCCGGCACCGCCAACCTGCGCCGGCTGGATGCCGCCGACGGCTTCGCGCCGGCCGCCACCCGGCGGGCGCGCGTCGAGCGGGCCCTCGCCCGCGTCGGCCTCAGCCACGCCGCGGGCAAACCCGTGCGCGCCTACTCGCTCGGCATGAAGCAGCGCCTCGGCATCGCGAACGCGCTGCTGGCCCCGCGCGAGCTGATCGTGCTCGACGAGCCGACGAACGGGCTCGACCCGCAGGGCACGCGGGAGGTGCGCAGTCTCATCCGCTCGCTCGCGGCCGACGGCGCCACGGTGTTCGTGAGCAGCCACCTGCTCGCCGAGATCGAACAGATGTGTACGCACGCCGCCGTGATGAGCGCCGGCCGTCTCGTGGCCCAAGGGCGCCTCGACGAGCTGCGCGCCGCATCCGGCCCGCCCCGTCTGACCCTGCGAACCACCGCCGCCGCGCTCGTGCCGGCGGCCGAGGTGCTGCGCACGCTCGGCCTCCGCCCCGATCCCCCCGCCCCCGCCCCTGGAGCTGGTTCCCGCAGCGGTGCGCCCTCGTTCGGTCGCAAAAATGTGTTTAAACCTTCAACCGAAGACACAATTCTGCGACCGAACGGCGGCGCAGGCCTTGAGGGGGACGCACAGCTCGAGGCCGAGCTCGCGCAGGGGGTCGCTCCTGAGCACGTGGTGCAGGCGCTCGTGGCGGCGGGGGTTCCCGTGCGCGGCTTCGCGGTGGAGCAGCCCTCGCTCGAAGACCTGTTCGTGTCGCTGACGGGGGAGGGTTTCGATGTCGCCCAGTGAGACCGCACCGCAGGCCCGGAACGACCTCGAGCTGCGGCGCCCGCGCCGTGCCGTGGGGTTCGGGTTCTTCCTCTCCGAGCTCGGGCTGCTGTTCCGCAGGCGCCGCACCTGGGCGATGCTGGGTGCGCTGGCGGCGGTGCCCATCCTGATCGCCGTCGCCATCCGCCTCACCGACGGGGGCGACGGGCGCGGACCCGCGTTCCTGGACCGCATCACGCAGAACGGGTTGTTCGTGGGGATGACGGCCCTCGTGGTGTCGATCCCGCTGTTCCTGCCGCTCACGGTCGGCGTGGTGGCCGGCGACTCGATCGCGGGCGAGGCGAATGCGGGCACGCTGCGCTACCTCTTGGTGGCGCCGGTCGGGCGCATCCGTCTGCTGGTGGTGAAGTTCGCCGCCGCAGCCGTGTTCTGCCTGGCCGCCACCGTGACGGTCTCGCTGGCCGGCATCCTGATCGGCATCGCGCTGTTCCCGGTGGGGCCGGTGACTCTGCTCTCGGGCGACACCGTGAGCGTGGCCGAGTCGCTCGGCCGTGCACTGCTGATCGCCGCCTACGTGACGGTGGGGCTGCTCGGTCTGAGCGCGATCGGGCTGTTCATCTCGACGCTGACGGATGCGCCGGTGGGGGCGATGGCCGCCACCGTGGTGCTCTCGATCGTGGCGCAGGTGCTCGGGCAGCTCTCGCAGACCGAGTGGCTGCATCCGTGGCTGTTCAGCTACCACTGGCTCGACTTCGCCGACCTGCTGCGGCAGCCGATCGAGTGGTCGTCGTTCGGGGAGAACGCGCTGCTGCAGCTGGCCTACGTGGCCGTGTTCGGGGCGCTGGCGTACGCGCGGTTCTCGACCAAGGACATCCTGTCCTGAGGGAGCACGGACGAGCCGCGGAGATCGGCGCCCGCGCCGGCGCTACTCGGCCGAGCCCTCCAGCGTGCCCGTCGTGACGTGTTCGGGGTCGAACACCGAGCACAGCACGGAGCGGTCGCCCGACTCCCACGAGCTCTCGGTGGGCGAGAGGTACCAGTAGTCCAGGAACGACTCCTCGTACTCGATCCCCACGAAGTCGGCGAAACCGTCGTAGCAGGCGGCATCGGCCGCGACCTGCATCTTGTCGTCGCCCGGGTAGGCGCTGTCGGCGGTGTCGGGCAGCGTGGTCTCGTCGTAGACCTCGTAGTAGTGCGGCTCGGCGCAGTCGACCACGTCGACCTCGAAGAGCGGATCGCCGCCGCCGTCGACCTCTTGGAAGCAGTCGCCGATGCGCAGGTCGAAGACGTCGGTGCTGGTGCCGCCGGGCACCGATCCGTCGGGCCCGGGATCGGGTTCCGGGTCGACGGGGCCTTGGGACGTGCCCGCTCCGGAGCCGGCCGCGATGCCGGCCGCGATGCCGCCGGTGATGCCGACGGCGGCGGCGATCAGGCCGATGACGAGGCCGATGGCCAGAAACGCCGATCCGACGATCACGCCGATCAGGGCGGGGGTGTTGCGGAGGCCGACCGCGCGGGACTGGCTGAGCGCGATCGCCGAGACGATGATGCCCACGATGTTGGCCACGAAGGCCAGGATGAGCCCGACGATGCCGAGGGTGCGGCCGGGGAAGTCGGCGCCGGGCGGCGGCGACTGCAGCGGCGGGCGTCCGGGTGCGCGCGGGGGCGTGCCGGTGGGCGGGGGCGGCCCCTGCGGTGCACCGGTGGGCGGGTACGGCGGCGGGCTCTGGGGCGCGCCGGCGGCCGGGTACTGGGGCGGTTGCGGCGACCCCGGCTGCCCAGACGGCGGCGTGGGCGGCGGGAACTGCTCGGTCATGGTCGTCCCTCCTGGGCGTCCTCGCCCGGGGTCGAGCCGGCGGCGGAGGCCGTCGCCGGAGTCCAGCCGAGCAACGGCGCGAGCCGCTCGGCGATGTCGTGCAGGATCTGCACGTAGTCCTCGGGCTCGAACGAGAACGGCAGCGCGAACGCCACCTCCTCCACGCTCCGGAAGGCCGGATCGGCCCGCAGCCGCTCGGCGATCTGCTCCGAGGTGCCCACCAGGTCGGCGGCGAACAGCATCCGCTTGGGGCCGTGCGGCACCCCGACCCGACCTGACCGGCTCGCGGCGTACGCCTCGTACTTCTCGCGCTGGGCGGCGCTCGCCGAATCCGTCGGCACCACCACGAGCCCTTGCGACACACGGGCCGCCTCGCCCGCCGGATGCGCGGCCCGGTAGGCCTGCACCGTCCGGTACTGGTTCTCGGCGAAGTCGTCGCCGTGCTCGCCCTGCACCACGCTGGAGGTGAGCAGGTGGAATCCGTTCTCGCCCGCCCACTCGGCCGAGCGGATGCTGCCCGCCCCGTACCAGAGGCGATCCACCAGTCCCGGCGAATGCGGCTGCACGGTGTCGGCGAAGACCTCGATGCCCTCGGTGCCCTTGAAGTCGGACACGACGTCGCCGCGCACGAAGTCGCGGAAGCGCAGCAGGCGCGCGTAGTCGAAGTCCTCCTGCTCGAAGGTGTGCGGGTAGATGGCGTCTTTGAAGCGGTCGACGTTCATCGGCCGGCCCGCCGAGAAGCCGGGGTTGATGCGGCCGTGCGAGAGCAGGTCGACGGTGCCGAGGTCTTCGGCCAGGCGGAACGGGTTCTCCAGCCCGATCGGCACCACGGCCGTGCCGAGCTCGATGCGCGAGGTGCGCTGCGAGGCGGCGGCCATCACGGTGGCGGGAGAGGAGATGCCGTACTGCAGGTGCCGGGAGCGCAGCCAGGCGCTGTCGAAGCCGAGGCGCTCGCCGAGGGCGATGGTCTCCAGCGTGCTCTCGTGGCCGGCGACCGGATCGGCGGGGTCGAACACCCCGATGGTCAGAAAGCCGAGGCGCCGCAGCGGCCGGTTCGCAGGGAGTTCGCTCACCCGCTCAGCCTAAGTCCGCTGCGGCCGCCGGCGCGCGTGTGCGGGTGTCAGTCTTCGTCGTCGAGACGGAAGCCGACCTTCAGGGTCACCTGGAAGTAGGAGATCGTGTCGTCTTCGAGCTCGCCGCGGGTGGAGACGACCTCGAACCAGTCGACGTTGCGCAGCGTCTTGGTGGCGCGCGCGAGACCGTTGCGGATGGCGGCATCGGTTCCCTCGGGCGAGGTTCCGACGATCTCGGTGATGCGGTAGGTGCGGTTGCTCATGCGTTTTCCCCTTCGGATGACGGCCGGATGACGGGCCGTTCGATCGGACAGCGGCCCACCGGGGGCCGTTCGTTCGCGAGCCTATGCCGATCCGCCGACCTCCGCTCCGCAGATGACGCTGCGTTCCGATCGGGCTCCACCCCGATCGCGACCGGCCCGGCGGTGCCGCCGCCGCGGCGGCCGCAGACCCTCTAGCCTGCAGAGGTGACTGCGAAGAACCAGCCCATCTCCGCCCGGGCCTGCGCCATCCTGAGCGTGCTGATCGCCGCCTTCTCGCTCTACCTCGTGAGCTCGACGGCCCGCGACGGCGGGCAGTGGACGTTCTCGGTGCTGGCCTGCTTCGTGCCCCTGCTGTTCGCGGCCCAGGGCATCCGGATGAGCCGGGAGCCCGGCGCCCCGTGGGCGCGATTCAGTCTGGTGCTCTCGATCGTGGGCGCCGCGCTCGGGGTGGTGTCGTTCGCCGCCTTCTTCTGGTTGCTGGTGCACTCCTCGGCAGCCTGAACCCGCCGTCCGCTAGCCGCGGGTCGCGGCGGCGAGCAGCTCGAGCACGTGCTGGTACTGCTCGCCGGTGGCGCGGGTCATGCCGAGTTCGCAGGTGCGGTTGCAGCTGGCGTGGGCCGAGGCGTTCGCGGCGCGCACCTCCGCGGCCTGCACGCGGGTGGCCGAGGCGGTGAGTTCCGGATGCAGCATGCCGCGGTCGCCGGCGAAGGCGCAGCATCCCCAGTCCTCCGGGATCACCACGGTCGAGGCCACCGCCCCCGCGACCGCGGTCAGCGAGGCGTTCAGGCCGAGACGGGTCGACGAGCAGGTGGGATGCACCGCGAGCGACTCGAGCTTCTCGTGCTCGGGCAGGGCGGGCAGGATGCGCTCGGCCACGAAGGCCACGGCGTCGATCACGCGCAGCCGGGGCAGGGCGGTGTCGGTCTCGACGATGTGCAGGAAGCCCTCGGTGCACGAGGAGGCGTCGCTGACGATCGGCAGCTCGCCGTCGCGGGTGGCCCGGCGCAGCGACCCCAGCACACGGTCGCGCATGATCGCGGCTCCCTCGGGGAGGCCCTTCGACGACCACGGAGTGCCGCAGCAGAGGGAGTCGATGTCGGTGGGGACGGTGATGGCCACGCCCGCGCGCTCGCAGAGCTCCTCGAAGCTCTGCTGCACGCCGGGGCCGCCGCCGGCCGGCCCGAACATGGTGTTGACGCAGGCGGGCACGTAGACCGCCTCGGGCGCAGCATCTGTTCGCCCGAGCGAGCCCGAGCGCGAGCGCTTGCCGCCCCCGCCCGGCAGCTCCGGCGACCACAACGGCAGCACGTCGTCGCCCACCACCGCGCGCGCCAGCCGGTTCGGCCCGGTGAGCAGCGGGGCGGCCGCGTCCGGCAGCGTCGAGGTCACGGTCAAAGCCGCACCCGCTAGACGAGTGGTCGCATCCCAGTGCTTCGCCGCCGTCTTCCACACGGTCTTCTCCGCGCCGGAGTGCTCGGTCTTGCGCAGCCGCCGCACCAGGTCGCCGGTGTTGATCAGCACGGGGCAGGCCGTCTGGCACATGCCGTCGACGGCGCAGGTCTGCACGCCGTCGTAGGTGTAGTCCTTCTCCAGCTCCGCAGCCAGGGCGGTGTCGCCGTCGGCGGTCGCGGTGGCGATCGCGCGCTTCACCACGATCCGCTGCCGGGGCGTCAGGGTGAGGTCGCGGCTCGGGCACACCGGCTCGCAGTAGCCGCACTCCACGCAGCGGTCGGCCTCCACCTCGATGGTCGGCGTGCGCTTGATGTCCTTCAGGTGCACCTGCGGGTCGTCGGTGATGATCACGCCGGGGTTGAGCATCCCGCCCGGGTCGCAGAGTGCCTTCACCTCGCGCATCACCGCGTACAGCTCGTCGCCGTACTGCCGCCGCACGTAGGGCGCCATCACGCGGCCGGTGCCGTGCTCGGCCTTCAGCGAACCGCCCTCGCCGAGCACGAGGTCGACCATGTCCTCGGTGAAGGCCGAATAGCGCGACAGGCCCGCCCCCTCGAAGAGGTCGGTGAGCATGAAGTGGATGTTGCCGTCCTTCGCGTGCCCGAAGATCACGCTGTTCTCGTACTCGTAGGCCTCGAACAGGCGGATCAGCTCTTCGCAGGTGCGCGCCAGGTTCGGTACCGGCACCACCACGTCTTCCAGCAGCGCGGTCGTGCCCGAGGGGCGCGCGCCGGCGACGGTCGCGTACAGGCCCTTCCGCAGGTGCCAGAGCGAGGCGCGGGTCGCCGCGTCGCTGGAGAGCACGGCCGGCGCCTGCAGTCGCAGCCCGCCGAGCTCGCGCTCGCCGCCGGCCTGCAGCCCGGCGAGTTCCTCGGCCGTCGCCGCCTGGTACTCCACGAGCAGCGCGGCCTGCCGGTCCACCACGAGGTCGCGGATGAGCGGATGCGCGTCGGCCTCCTGCTTGCCCACGCGCAGGGAGGTCGCATCCATCAGCTCGACGGCCGACGCGCCGGTGGCGACGATCCCCGGCAGCGCCTCGTTGGCGGCCAGCAGGTCGTCGAAGAGCACGAGGCCCGTGGCGGCGTGGGCGTGCAGCGGCAGCGTGCGGAACACCGTCTCGGCCACGAAGCCGAGCGTGCCCTCGCTGCCGATCACGAGGTGGGCGAGCAGCTGCGCCGGGTCGTCGTGGTCGAGCAGGGCGTTCAGCCCGTAGCCCATGGTGTTCTTCATCGAGAACTGGTGGCGCAGGATGCGCACCGACTCCGGGTTGCCGCGCACGCGGTCGCGCAGGCGGAGCAGGCCGTCGAACAGGGCCGGTTCGTCGTGCCGGAGCCGGGCATCCGCGTCCGCAGTGCCCGTGTCGACGACGGTGCCGCTCGGCAGCACGATCGTCATCGACTCGAGGGTCTGGTAGGTGTTGCCGGTGGTGCCGCAGGCCATGCCGCTGGAGTTGTTGGCGACCACGCCGCCGATGGTGCAGGCCGACTCGCTCGCCGGGTCGGGCCCGAGCTTGCGGCCGAAGCGGGCCAGGCGCGCGTTCACCTGGCGCACGGTGGCGCCGGGCTGCACGCGCACGCGCAGGCCTTCGTCGAGGATCGTGATGCGGCGGAAGTTGCGGCGCACGTCGACGAGCACGCCGTCGGTGACGGCCTGACCGCTGAGGCTCGTGCCGCCCGAGCGCAGGGTCACGGGGGTACCCGTGCGCGTGCCGGTGCGCAGCAGCCGGCCCACTTCGGCGGCGTCGTTCGCGATCACCAGCGCCTCGGGCACGAGCAGGAAATGCGAGGCGTCGTGCGCGTTGGCGTGCAGGTCGATGGCGCGGGTGCTCACCCGGGCGGGGTCGGCCACGCCCTCGCGGAACAGCTCGGCCACGGTCGTGCCGTGCGGGTTCGCCGGCGGGTTCGCTGCGTTCGGCCTCGCTGCAGGGGGTGCGGATGCGCCTCGTTGCGCCATGGACGTTCCTCTCGCCGTTGTCCGACAAGTTTACATAGATGACGAGTCGACGCCAGTAAGATGGGGTCATCCGGTGGTCGGATGCGGGAGGGTGGCAAATGGTCCGGCGAATCGAAGCGGTCTCGGTGGTCGAGGCGGTCGGCGACGACATCCGCGGCCGGCTGTTCGCCGGAGAGCTCGTGGGCGGCACCTCCCTCACCGAGACCGTCGTCGCCGAGGAGTACGGGGTGTCCCGATCCACCGCGAAGGCCGCGATCGAGAAGCTCACCGCCGAGGGTCTGCTGCAGCGCGACGCCCACAAGCCGGCCCGGGTGCCCGTGCTCGACGCCGACGACGTGCGCGACGTCTACCGCACCCGGATGCGCCTGGAGAGCGGGGCGATCCGCGAGCTGGCGGCGGCGCGCTCGGTTCCGGCCGCCGCCACCGAGGCCAACGCACGGGTGCGGGCGACCGGTGCGGCGGCATCCATCGACTCGGTCGAGCCCGACATGCGTTTCCACGCGGCGCTCGTCGTCGCCCTCGAGAGCCCGCGCCTGGAGCGCATGTACCTCTCCCTGGTCGACGAGGTGCGCCTGTGCATGGCGCAGGTGCAGGGCCGCCGCCTGCTCGACGTGCGGCAGATCGCCGACGAGCACCAGCAGATCCTCGACCACATCGCGGCGGGCGACGCCGAGGCCGCCGTCACCTGCCTGCACGGCCACCTCACCCGCGCGAGCGACCGCCTCATAGCCGCGCTTGCCGCGGAACGACCACCTTCTTGACGATCAGCAGCACCGAGGCGGTCACCGGGCAGGCGATCAGCGCGCCCAGCAGCCCGAGCAGGGTGCCGCCCACCATGGCGCCGATCAGCACCAGCGACCCCGGGATGCTGATCGCCTTGCCCACGATCCGCGGGGTGAGGAAGTACGCCTCGAACTGCACGTAGACGAGCATCACGATGCCCACCGTGAGCGCGGTCTCCGGCCCGGCGAACAGCGACACCACGGTCACGATGACGAGGTTGATCACGCTGCCCACCAGCGGGATGAGCGTGATCGGGAAGGCCAGCGCGGCCAGCACCGGGGCGAACGGCACGCCCGCGATCGTCAGCAGGACGAACGTGAACACCGCGTTGATGGCCGCCAGGACCACCATGCCGCCGAGGTACTTGCCGACCGACTCCATGATGGTCTCGCCGAGCTCCATCACACCGGCCCGGCGTGAGGCCGGCACGAGCGAGTAGAGGCTCGTCTTGATGGTCTCAAGGCCCGCCACGAAGTAGATCGTCAGCGCGATCACGAAGATCACCCCGAAGACCCCGTTCAGGATGCCCGCCCCCACCTTGAGTGCGCCGCCGCCCACGGCCGCCCAGGTGCCGGGATCCGTCACCGCGCTGCGCAGCCCGTCCAGCGCGGGCGTCAGTGCGCCACCGAAGGAGGCGTTCACGTCGATGAACCACTGCTGGTCTTCGATGTGGCCGAAACCCTTCGGCAGATAGCCGAAGAGCTGCGTCAGCTGGTCGACCACGATCGGCACCACGAGCCAGGCCAGCAGGCCCACCACCACGATGAAGGCGGCGATCACGGTGAGCACCGCACCGGTGCGGGAGAAGCGGCGGGCCTCCAGCCAGCGCACCGTCGGGTAGAGGCCGAGGCACACGAAGAAGGCCACGAAGATCAGCGTGAGCGCGGTGCTCAGCGAGGCCACCGCGGCGCCGAGCAGCAGCGCCAGAAGCACACCGAGCGTGGCCACGAAGGCCACTCGGAACGGGCCGCCGCTCAGCAGGGTGCTCCGCCCGGGTCCGTCGTTCGTCATGGTCCTCCGATCACAGGGCCGTCGTTGCACCATCGTAGGGGTGGCCGCGAGGCGGATCGTCGGCCGGCAAGCGCAGCGTTGCCTCAGTTCTTGCTCAGGAAACGGATGCGGCCGAGGTGCTCCCGCGACAGAGAAAGCCCTGGTCGGCTGTAGTGATTCGGCGTCGCATCCGCTCGGCCTGGGCGCGGCTGGCCCGCTTGCGCCGGCGCGCTGCGGCGGTAATGTTTCAAACGCCCCCGAACGGGCCGCTGCGGTACCCCAAGAGCGCGCGGATCACCCACCCTGACGGAGGCCACGGCGTCTACCCGGACGCCGTCCGTGTGATGCGCGCAGCTTTTGAGCGCCCCCGAGCTCGCTGCGCGCATCACACCTCTCCCCGGCTCGGCGCTGTGCGCCCCGGCGGGCCCGAGCGGCTCGCGGGCGAACTACGCTTGTGCGGTGAGCCGCGCATCCGAAACCCTCCGCCGTACGCTGTGGGGGCGCGGCGCCGGGCTCCCGCGCGACGTGCTCGTGCTGGGCGTGGTGGCGTTCTTCGTGATGCTGGGCTTCGGCGTGGTCGTGCCCGTGCTGCCCGTCTACGTGCGCAGCTTCGGCGTGGGCTACCTCGAGGTGGGCGCCGTCGTGTCGGCGTTCGCCGTGATGCGGCTGGTCGCCAACCCCTTCGTGGGCAAACTGATCGACGTCGGCGGCGAACGGGTGATCCTCGCCGTGGGGATCGGCATCGTCGCGCTCTCGAGCGCGCTCGTGGGCCTCGCCGAGACCTACCCGCAGGTGCTGCTGCTGCGCGGGGCGGGCGGAGTGGGATCGGCCATGTTCTCGGTCTCGGCGATGAGCCTGCTGCTCGGCTCGGTCGACCCCGCGATCCGCGGCCGGGCCGTCGGCTTCTACCAGGGCGGCTTCCTGATCGGCGGCATGGCGGGCCCGGCGGTGGGCGGACTGCTCGCGGGCATCTCGCTGCACGCCCCGTTCTTCTTCTACGCGGGCACCCTGGTGATCGCCGGCACCGTCGGGCTGGTGCTGCTCGAGCGGCGCACGCACGATCCGGCGGCGCCCCCTCCCGAGCCGCCGAAGCCGTTCCGGGAGGTGCTGCGCGACCGCCGCTACCAGTCGGCGCTGCTGGCGAACCTCGCCCAGGGCTGGTCGGCGCTCGGGGTGCGCAGCGCCCTCATCCCGGTGCTCGTGGTGGAGGTGCTGCACGGCGAACCGGCCTGGACGGGCATCGCCTTCGCGGTCGCCGCCGTCGCCCAGACCCTCGCGCTGCTGCCGGCCGGCCGCTTCGTCGACTCGGTGGGGCGCAAGCCCGCCATCGTCGGCGCCTTCGCGATCGGCGCCGTGGTGATGCTCGCCATCCCGCTGGTCACCTCGCTCTGGCTGCTGATCCTGCTGCTGTGCGTCTACGGGGTGGCCGCCGCGTTCATGGGTACGGCCCCCGCGGCCTCGGTTGGCGACGCCGCCGGGGGCCGCGGCGGCCAGCCGGTGGCGGTCTTCCAGGCGGTGGCGGATGCCGGTGCCATCGCCGGTCCGCTGGTCGCCGGTCTCCTCGTGGACGCCTTCTCCTACGAGGCCGCGTTCGCCTCGGCCTTCGTGCTCATGGCGGCGGCCTCGCTGTTCGCCCTCCGGATGCCCGGCCGCACGCGCCCCGCGCCGGTCGCCACCCCGTCCCCGTCCCCGTAGCATCCGGCGCCCGCTGCTCGCACCTTCGCCGACCCGTCAGTTCGTCCCGCTTTGAGCACTGGATAACGGGACGAAGTGACGGGTCGATGGCGGTGAGGGGCGGGGCTAGTGGAGGGCGGACTGGGCCTCGAGCACCTCGGCGTAGCGACCCTCGGCGGTAGCGAACCGCTGCCAGCGCACGCGGTCGACGACGATCTGCTCGGCGGCGGGATCGGCCGCGAACAGCGCCATGACCTCGTCGAGGAACTGCTCGAGCGGCATCGCGTAGTCGGTCTGGTCCAGTCCCATCAGGGTGGTGCCGACCGCGGGCGGAACCAGCTCGACCACCTGCACGCCGGTGGCCTGCAGTTGCACGCGCATCGCATCCGTGAAGGAGTGGATGGCGGCCTTCGTGGCGCTGTAGGTGGGCGTGGCCGGCAGCGGAACGTAGGCCAGGCCCGAGGAGACGGTCACGAACGCGGGATGCGCGCCGGCCGCCGCCCGGGCGATCAGCTGGGGCAGGAACGCGGAGGCCAGACGGATCGGCCCGAGCAAGTTCGTGGTGACGGTGCGCTCGGCGATCTCGAGCGAGGCGGGGTCGGTGAGGTCTTCGGGCAGCATGATGCCGGCCATCGCGATCACGGCGTCGAGCTGGGGATGCGCGGCGAGCACCTCGTCGCGGGCGGCCAGGATCGACTCCGGGTCGGTGGTGTCGATCTCGACGGTGTCGATGCCGGGGTGTTCGGTCGCGATCTGCTCGAGCAGCTCGCGGCGGCGGCCGCCCACGATGACCGTGTTGCCGGCGGCCTGGAAGCGGAGCGCGAGACCGAGGCCGATGCCCGAGGTCGCGCCGGGGATGAAGAGGGTGTTTCCGGTGATGTCCATGCCGATAGTCCACTCCGGGCCGCGAGGGGGCGCCAGGACACGCTCATCCGCTGAATGCCAGGCAGTGGATAAGCGCGCGGCGACCCGTCAGAGTGGAGGGGGCGGCCGGATGCGCCGCGGCAGCCGCCGGAGGCGGCGCAAGAGGCGAGGAGCGCAGATGGATCGCACGGCTTTCGGAGAGTTCCTCCGCACCCGCCGCGAGGCGCTGCAGCCCGAAGACGTGGGCCTTCGCCGCGGCAGCCGCCGGCGCACGAGCGGACTCCGGCGCGAGGAGGTGGCCGAACTCTCCGACATGTCGGCCGACTACCTGGCCCGGCTCGAGCGCGGTGACGGCCCGCAGCCCTCCGAGCAGATGGTGGCGGCGATCGCCCGGGGTCTCCGCCTCACCATCGACGAGCGTGACCACCTGTTCCTGCTCGCCGGCCTCCGCCCGCCCGGCCGCAGCGCCTCGAGCGAGCACGTCAGCCCCGGGCTCATGCGCATCCTGGACCGCCTGGCCGACACCCCCGCGCAGATCATGGGGTCGCTCGGCGAGACGATCGTGCAGACCCCGCCCGCGGTCGCGCTGCTCGGCGACCAGACGCGGCACACCGGGCGGATGCGCAGCTCGGCCTACCGCTGGTTCGCCGACCCCGCCTCGCGGGACATCTATCCGCCGGAGGACCAGCCGCGGCACGCCCGCGTGCAGGTGGCCCAGCTGCGGCGGGCCGCCGCCCAGCGCGGGGCGGACTCCGAGGCCGCCGAGATGGTGCGGCACCTGCTGGCCACGAGCTCCGACTTCGCGGCGCTCTGGGCCGAGAGCGAGGTCGGCCTGAGGTACACCGAGGAGAAGCGCTTCGCGCATCCGGAGGTCGGCGAGCTCTCGCTCTACTGCCAGGTGGTGTACGACCCCGACCAGGCGCAGTCGCTGCTCGTCTTCACGGCCACACCCGGCAGCCCCAGCGCCGATAAGCTCGCCCTGCTCGTGGTGCTCGGCGCCCAGGTGGTGGCCGCCGGCTGAGCGGGTGACCGCAGACCTGCCACTTCTCAGAAGTCGCCGCATTCCGCGCTGACTTGCCAGAAGTTGTGGCAAGTCGCGGGGTGCCAGGGGCGGGGAGTAGTCTCCGGGCCCGGGCACCCGACCCGGAGTCCTGAGCTCAGAGCTCGCGGGCGAGGAAGTCGCGCATCGCCGCGATGAGACGCAGGCGCGAGTCGGCACGGCGGTACTCGTGGCCCTCGCCGGAGAGCTCGAGGTACTCCACCGGGCGGTCGAGGGCGCGCAGGGCGGCGACGATGCGGTGCGCCTCGCCGATGGGCACGTTGGTGTCGAGCTCGCCGTGCACCACGAGCAGCGGGGCCCGGATGCGCGCGGCGCTCCCCAGCGGCGAGATCGTCGCCAGGAACTCGGCGTCGTCGACCGGATGCCCGTACTTGGTGACGGCGGCATCCGCGATCCACGGCTCCGTCTCGGCGTAGAAGTGGTGCAGGTCGGACATGCCGCAGACGTCGACGCCCGCCGCGAAGACCCCGGGCGTGAAGGCCAGCGCCGCGAGCGTGAGGTACCCGCCGTACGAGCGGCCCGTCACGGCGATCCGCCCCGGATCGGCGATGCCCGCGGCCACCAGGAACTGGGCGGCCGCCGTCACGTCGTCGAAGGCGCCCTGCCGGCCCCGCACGTCGTCGGCGTGCCCGAACTCCCGCCCGAACCCCGACGAGCCGCGCACGTTCGGCGCGAACACGGCGATCCCGGATGCTGCGAGCACCTGGTGCTGCGGGCTGAACGTCGGCCGTTCCTGCGACTCGGGGCCGCCGTGCAGGTGCAGCATCGCGGGGCCGGGAACGGGCTCCGCCGGCGCGGGGAGCAGCCACGGTCCGGTGCGGGATGCCCCCGCACGGGCGGAAGTGGTCCCGGCGCCCCCGCCCGAGCCCGGGTCCGTGCCGGAGTCCGTGGCATCCGTCGTCGCCGCCCGGTACAGCCAGCCGGTGATCTCGAGTCCGTCGAGCGAGCGGTAGGTCTCCAGGGTCGGCACCACGAGCCGCACGGCGGGGAGCACCGGGACGGCGGTCACGCGTGTCCAGGCGAAGCCGGCCGTGTCCAGCCGCCAGATCTCGCGAGGCCGCTGCGGGCCCTCCACCGCGAGCAGCACGCTCGACCCGTCGCGGCTGAGCACCGGGCTCGTGGCCACGGCGCCCGGCAGGCCGGGAGCCGGCTCGAAGCGCCCCGTCGCGGTGTCGTAGAGCTCGAGTTCGCTGCGTCCCGCCACGTTCCACACGAGCAGCAGCAGGCGCCCCGCATCGTCGGCGTCGAGCGCCTCGAGCTCGGCATCGGCCCGGTCGGCGAGCACTCGCGGCGCCCGCCCCCAGTCGGCGGGATCGACGGGGATGGCCACCAGCTGCCGGCGCGGCAGGCCCACCTCGGTGGCGGCGTACACGACCGCGGGAGCGCTCTCCCCGGGAGGCGCGGGCCGGATGAACGCCACATCGGTGCCCCCGGTGGCCGGATGCGGCATCACGGGGTGGTCGCGGTCGGTCTCGCGGTCGACCACGACGCAGAACTCGTGGCCACGCGGGCCGTCGCGCATCACGAGCATCCGCTCGCCCGCCGAGAGGTCGAGCACGTGGATCAGCGCCCCCTCGGCCAGCGGTTCGAGCGCGCCGGTGAGCGGATCGGCCAGGAACGCGCGGGTGGGCTCGCCGGGCGCCGTCGCGGGCACGGTGAGGATGACGCGGTGCCCGCTGCGGGTCCACGGCCCGAGCTCGGCGTGCCGCTCGGGGTCGCCCGAGATGCGCCGGGCGTCGCGGCCGTCGGGCCGCACCACCCAGACCTGCGTGCGCACGCCGCCGTCGGTCGCGACGGCGCAGGCGAGCCAGGCGCTGTCGGCCGACCAGCTGACGGCGATCACCGGGTCGTCGGAGACCCGCACGCGCTGCGCCTCGGGGATGTCGGTCGCACCGGGCTCGGGCACGTCCTGCACCCAGACCTCGGGCGAGCCGCCGCGGTCGCTCACGAAGGCCACGCGGCGCGCATCCGGGGTCATCGACGGACCCCAGCTGCCCCAGGCGCCCACGAGCTGCTCGGCCAGGACGCCGCCGTCCGCCCCGGGAGCGCCGGGCGTCCCCGCAGTGCCGGCGAAGCCAGCCACCGCGCTGTTCACCGCGCCGCTCATCGGATCCCGTTCTCCTGCAGCCACATCTCGAGCAGGGCGAGCTGCCAGAGCGCGTTCGAGCCCAGCGTGGTGCGGGTCTCGTTCGGCGCGGCGAGCATCCGCTCCACCGTGCCGGCGTCGAACAGGTCGCGCCGGCGCGCGGCCGGATCGGTGAGCGCCGCGCGCACGCGCTCGAAGTACGGGCCCTCGAGCTGGCGGATGGCCGGCACGGGAAAGTAGCCCTTGGTGCGGTCGATCACGGCATCCGGAACCAGGCCGCGGCTGGCGCGCTTCAGCACGCCCTTGCCGCCGTCGGACAGTTTGAGCGACGGCGGGATCGCCGCCACCAGCTCCACGAACTCGTGGTCGAGGAAGGGCACCCGCGCCTCCAGCCCCCAGGCCATGGTCATGTTGTCGACGCGCTTCACCGGGTCGTCGACGAGCATCACGGTGGTGTCGTTGCGGAGGGCGGCGTCGACCGCCGTCTCGGCACCGGGCTCGCCGAAGCGCTCGCGGATGAACGCGGTGGGCGCATCCGTCTCGTCCAGCCAGGCGCGGTTGAGCAGCTTCTCGAGCGCGGGCCGCCGCCGGTCGAAGAACACCGAGGAGTAGGCCTCGACGGCCTCGTCGCGGGGCACCGAGGCGAGCGGTGGGTACCAGTCGTAGCCGCCCAGCACCTCGTCGGCGCCCTGGCCCGACTGCACCACCTTCACGCTCTGCGAGACGTCTTCGGAGAGCAGGTAGAACGCGACGCAGTCGTGGCTCACCATCGGCTCGCTCATCGCGGCGACCGTGCCATCGATGCCGGGGAGCAGCCGCTCGCTGTCGATGGCGATGCGGTGGTGGTCGGTGCCGAAGTGCTCGGCCACCAGGGTGGAGTACTCGAATTCGTCTCCGGACTCACCGCCCGCGGAGTCGAAGCCGATGCTGAAGGTGGCCAGGTCGCTCTGCCCGGCCTCGGCCAGCAGCGCCACCACGAGGCTCGAGTCGATCCCGCCGGAGAGCAGCACGCCCACGGGCACGTCGGCCACCATGCGGCGTTCGACGGCGGTGCGGAGGCTGCCGATCAGGGCCTCCTGCCAGTCGGCGTCGTCCCAGTCGGCGCGCGAGGCGTCGCGCTCGAAGGCCGGCGTCCAGTACACGTGCTCGGTGAAGCGGCCGTCGGGTTCGATCATCCGCACCGTCGCCGGCGGCAGCTTGCGCACGCCGTTCAGGATGGTTCGGGGTGCGGGCACCACGGAATGGAAGGTGAGGTAGTACTCCAGCGCGGTCCGGTCGATCGAGGTGTCCACGTCGCCCGCGGCGAGCAGCGCCGGAAGCGTGGAGGCGAAGCGCAGGCGGTCGGGCCGCTCGTCGAGGTACAGCGGTTTGATGCCGAGACGGTCGCGCGCCAGCATCACCCGGCCGGAGGCGTGCTCCACGATCACGAACGCGAACATGCCGAGGAGGTGGTCGACGCAGTCCATTCCCCATTCGGCATACGCCTTGCCGATCACCTCGGTGTCGGAGGTGGAGAAGAAGCGGTGGCCGAGGGCCTGCAGCTCGGCCCGGAGCTGGTGGTGGTTGTAGATGCAGCCGTTGAAGACGATCGACAGGCCGAGGCCGGAGTCGACCATCGGCTGGGCGCCGGCATCCGAGAGATCGATGATCGCCAGGCGGCGGTGGCCCAGCGCGACCCGTTCGTGGGCCCAGAAGCCCGATCCGTCAGGTCCGCGATGGCTCTGGCAGGCGGTCATCCGCTGCACCGCATCGCCGTCGGCCACCCGCTGGTCGAACCGGATCTCGCCCGCTATTCCGCACATCGCGTCCGCCCTCTCGATTCGGCCTATCGCGGGGCGGAAAGGATCCAGGTGTCTTTCGAACCCCCGCCGCGCGAAGAATTGACCACCATACTCCCGGGCGGTGCGACCCGCGTGAGAGCGAGGTCGGCGACGCTCAGACCGTGCTGCCCGTCGCCCGTGGCGTAGACGAACACCCGCAGGTCGACGTGCCGGGGTTCCAGCACGGGCGATCCCTCGTCCCCGGCGCCGTCGGCGGCACCGGCCTCGGCCTCGGCCGGCGCCACGAATGTCGGATGCGACGACAGCGCCACCACCTCCTGCGCCACCCAGTTCTCCGGATCGGCCGCGATCTCGGCCCGCCGCTCGGCCACGGCCGCCGCGCCCGAGGCCGGACCGATCAGCACGCCCTCTCCGCCGTGCCCGTCGACCGGCTTCGTGACGAGCTCGCCCACGCGTTCGAGCACGCCGCGGCGCTCGGTCTCGTCGCTGGTGCGATACGTGGGCACCTGCTCCAGCAGGGGCCGCTCGTCGAGGTAGTAGGTGATGAGGCTCGGCACGTTGCAGTACATGGCCTTGTCGTCGGCGATGCCGTTGCCCGGCGCGTTGCCGAGGAACACCTGCCCGGCCGCGGCCACCGTCATGATCTCGCGGCCGATCGGAGCGCCCGAGCCGGCCACGGCATCCGGGAGCTCGGTGTCCAGCCGCAGGTAGAGGGCGTGGATCGGGGTGCGGCCCTCGCGGGTCACCACCCGGCCGTCGTGCACCTCGACCTCGTCGAGCGTGAGCAGCAGCAGGCCGGCGCCCTCGGCGAGGAGCCGGTGCTCGAACCAGGCCGTGCTGTCCGGCCCGCTGCTCAGCAGGGCCAGCACGGGGGCGTGGGACGAGTCGTCGGTCGGCGCACCGGCGCGGCGGGCCCCCGCCAGCAGCGCGCGGCGCAGCGCGGCGAAGGCGCCGGCCGGGTCGAGGATGCCCGCCGGCCGCGGCACGTCGGTGGCCACGGCATCCATCAGCTGACGGATGGCCACGGCGTAGGCGGCGCCGCTGGGATTGCGCACGTTGTCCTCGAGCACGCGCCAGCCGCCGAACTCGTTGCGCACCAGGTCGAAGCCGAAGACCGCCGAGCGCACCGTGCCCTCGGGCAGCCGGCGGGCGTCGTCCTGCCAGCCGGGTGCGCCTTCGACCACGCTGCGCGCGATGACGCCGTCGCTCAGGATGCGCTGCCGGCCGTACACGTCTTGCAGGAAGGCCTCGAGGGCGCGGGCCCGCTGGGTGAGGCCCGCCGCGATGTCGCTCCACTCGTGGGCCGTGATGATGCGGGGCACGAGGTCGACGTCGAAGGGCCTCACCTCGCCGTCGACGCCGAACGTCAGCTCGTGCTCGCTCGCCCAGGCGCGACTGGCGCGCATCCGCTCGCCCACCTGCGCGGGGCTGAGCTCTTCGACGTGCCGCACGATCTGCTCGTAGGCGGGGCGTGGGCGCGACCCCGGGCCCACGGCCTCGTCGCCGGCCCGGGTGCGGTAGCTGCGCAGGGCGGGGGCGGCCGGGGCGAGCCCGCCGGCGGGCCCGTGCGTCTCGGCCACGACGAGCTTCACCACGGCGTCGATCTCGCCGCGCTCGGCGAAGGTGGCGCGCTGCCGGTCGGCCGAGTTGCCCCGGGCGAGCAGGGTGTCGGCCAGGTCGACGACCTCCTCGTAGTCGCCGAGCTCCTCCAGCTGCGGGCGCAGGCGGCGGATGAGGTGCCGCACCGCGTGAGCGGCGGCGGTGGGCCGCGGATGCACGGTGTCGTCGAGCAGGTCGCCGGTGAGCCCCGAGCGCGCGGCCTGCCACATGGCGGCGCGGTGGATGGGGGCGGCCTGCGGGTGGTACGGCCGGCCGGCCTCGATGTCGAGCTCGGCCGCCCGCACGGTGGCGCGGAACAGGCCCGCGATCAGCACGGCGTCGTCGACGATCGGGCAGGCGTCGCACACCCGCAGCTCCAGGGTGGGCGCGTGCGAGGAGGGCCGCACCTCGAAATAGGCCATCTTGGAGTCGGCGATCACGCCGGTGGCGATGAGGTCGGTGAGCAGCTCGTCGTACTCGGCCGCCGATCCGATCTGCCCGGTGGCGCCGGCGCTCGGCCAGCGCTGCCAGATGATCGAGCGGATGCTGGAGTAGCCGGTGTCGTGCCCGTTCCAGTAGGGCGAGCTGGCCGAGATGGCGAGCAGCGCCGGGAGGTCGCGGGAGATGCGCTGGGCGATGTCCACGGCGACGTCCCGATCGGCGACGCCCACGTGGATCTGGGTGCCGCAGATGAGCTGTTCGTCGACGAGCAGGCGGTACTGCTCCTGCATCCGGCCGTAGCGCCCGCTGGTGGTGAGCTCGAAGTCGGCGAACTCGCTGCGCGGGGCGGTGCCGACGCAGGCGATGCCGATGCCGTCGGGTGCGGCGGCGTCGATCACGCCCTTGCGCAGCCGCAGGATCTCCTGCCGCAGGCCGTCGAGGCTCGTCACCACGTCGGTGTTGGTCTCGACGGTCGTGCGCTGGATCTCGGCCGAGTAGTTCTCGCCGGGCAGCCTCGACAGGATCTGCGGCGCGCGCGCCGACAGCTTCCCGCTCTCGAGATCGATCAGGTGGAGCTCTTCTTCCGCGCCAAGCGTCAACTCCGCAGCCATGGCCACACCCTACGGTGCCCGCCCCGCGCGCGCCCAGATTCCCGGGAACATCGACAGGCATCCGAAACAGGCGCGCAATCTCGTGCACGGCGATCAGCGCCAGGGCCGCGGCGGCGCGGGGAGTGACGACGGCGTCGGAGTACCGGAGCCTGGTCAGTGGGCCAGGAGCGCCCGCGCCGCCTGGGTGACCAGGGTGCGGTCGGTCGTGAGCACGAAGTCGTAGAACCCCTCGGCGTGGCGGGACGGGTCGATCTCGCGAGCGGTCAGGGCGGCCGCGTAGTCCGCGGTGAAGACGATCACGTCCCACTCCGCGGCGAGCGGGTCGTCCACGGCGACGACCCGGCTGTGGCTCTCGGCCGGAAGCGCGGACGGGGCACCCACGGTGTAGACGGTGAGGAGGCAGCCGCTGTCGGCCAGCCGCTGATAGCGCCGGGCCGTGGCCGGTGTGACGTTCGAGTCGTGCTGGAAGGTCGCGAGCACGACCGCGGTGTCCCCGCCGACCCGGGCGCGCTCCTCGAGGAACTTGCTCACCTGCACCAGCAGGGCCCGGCCGCCTCGCCGGGGCTCCAGGGCGGCGCTCACGATCTCGAACGGCGTGCCGGCGGAGGGTCTGGCCGCGGAGGCCGAGCGGGCGACGCGTGCCCGGAACTCCGCGCGGGCCTCGGCGGTGTTCTCGGCGGCGGCCGCCTCGTGGGCGGAGGCCGGCCGGCCGTAGTGCCAGCCCTGCCCGAGCGTCGCGCCGAGCGCCTGCGCCATGACTTCGTGACGCTCGTTCTCGATGCCCTCGGCGAGCACGAAGGTGTCGGAGTGGGCCGCGTAGTCGGCGACCGCGGTCATGATCCTGGCCACGTTCTGGTCGGGCTGCTGCCGGATCAGGCCCATGTCGAGCTTGATGATGTCGGGTGCGATCAGCGGCAGCAACGCCAGGGTCGCCGGCTCCGCCCCCAGATCGTCCACGGCGATGGCGTGGCCGAGATCACGCAGGCGCCGGATGGCGGCGAGCAACCGCCCGGTGTCGCGCCCGAGCGCCCGTTCGGTGATCTCCACGGTGAGGGGCGATCCGGTTCTCAGCCCGGCGGGCAGCGTCTCGCGCCAGAGCGTGGGGGGCTCGACGTTGACGAAAAGATGGTGAGCCCGGTGCCCCTCCATCACCCCGGCCGCGGCGACGGCCTGGGCGATGCACGCGGCGTCGACGTCTTCGATGGAGCCCGCGTCGTAGGCCTTCGCCAGGGCGAGGTCGGGGCTGACCGCGCCGGAGGCGTCGGCGAATCGCGACAGTGCCTCGTGCGCGACCACGCGCCCGGTGGCGATCTCGACGATCGGCTGGAAGACCGTCCCGACGAGGGCGATGTCTCGGAAAGTCTCCAGGGTCATGCCGCCATCCTGTCTCACCCGAGGCGCCCCGGGCGACTTGGTAGGATGGAACGACTCGAAATTGTGGGGAGATCTCATGGCAGAAGTGCTGATCGGTGCCGTCGGACTGTTTTCGCTGGTCGTCGGCGTTCTCGGCGTCATGGCCGTCGTCGCCATGATCAAAGCGCCCTACAAGGGCTAGTACCCCCGCCTCCCGGGGGATCGTTCGGCCTAACGCGTGCCGGTGACCACCGTGGCGTCGAGGTCGTCCGAGCGGGCGATCTGCGGATGCAGGCCCGCGGCCTCGAAGAGCGCCGCGGTGAGCGGGGCCTGGCGCTCGCTGGTCTCGATCAGGAGGCGGCCGCCGGGCGCGAGCCATTCCGCCGCCCCGTCCACCACGCGCCGCTGCACGTCGAGGCCGTCGTCGCCGCCATCGAGCGCCATCCGCGCCTCGTGCAGCCGTGCCTCGGGCGGCATCGTCGCGATCGCCTCCGTCGGAACGTAGGGCGCGTTCACCACGAGGGCGTCGAGGCGGCCGCGCAGGGAGCGGGGGAGCGCCCCGTAGAGGTCGCCCTCGAACACGCGCTCCGGCGGCAGGTTCAGGCGGGCGCTCGCGACGGCCGCCGGGTCGAGCTCGGCGGCGTAGACGGTGCAGGTGGGTGCGGCCGCGGAGATCGCGGCGCCGACCGCTCCGGATCCGCAGCACAGGTCGAGCACCACGGCCGGTGTCGGCAGGCCGAGGAGGGCGTTCTCCACGAGGAAGCCCGTGCGCTGCCGGGGGACGAAGACCCCGGGGCCGACGGCGATCCGCAGCCCCCGGAACTCCGCCCAGCCCAGGATGTGCTCGAGCGGATCGCCCGCGACCCGGCGTGCGAGCATCCGTTCGAGGGCGGCGGGGTCGTCGCCGGCCGCCTCGATCAGCAGGGCGGCCTCGTCTTCGGCGAACACGCAGCCCGCGGCGCGCAACCGCGCCACCACGGCGGATCCGTCCACGGCTGCGGCTCCGCCTGCGGCCGCGGAACCGTCGGCCGCCGTTCCGCCCCTCGCGCTGTCGGCTGAGGTCACTCGGGTAGCGAGGCCTCGATCAGCGCCACGATCTCGGGATCGTCGGGCTGCACGGTCGGCCGGAACCGGTGCACCGCGCCATCCGGGGTCACCACGAACTTCTCGAAGTTCCACTTGACGCGCCCGGCCTTGCCCGCGGCATCCGGAGTCTTGGTGAGCTCCTGGTAGAGCGGATGCGCCGAGCGCCCGTTCACCTTGACGCGGTCGAACATCGGGAAGGTGACGCCCCAGGTGAGGGAGCAGTACTCCTTGATCTTGTCGGTGTCGCCGAGCTCCTGCAGGAACTGGTTGCTCGGGAAGCCGAGCACCGTGAGGCCGCGGTCGCCGTACGTCTTCTGCAGCTGCTCGAGCTTCTCGTACTGCGGGGCCAGCCCGCAGCGCGAGGCGACATTCACGATTAGCTTCACCGGACCGTAGTCGGCCAGCGTGGTGGTGCCGCCGTCGATCGTGGTGAGCGGGATCCGGTCGAGTGTGGGGGTGGGGGTCGCGGTCACGATCACGTCCTTCTCGCCGCGCTCCGGGTGGCGGCACGCCAGAACTCTACGCCCGCGATCGCCTGCCATCCTGGCGATCTCCTGCTTTACTGGCAGCATCCGGATGCGTTCGTGACGGCTCCGGCGAGGTCAGGGGTTGGCGATGGCGCACTACAGCACCGGTCCGGCGGGGCCGGACGGCGAACGGCGCCCCGGCGCGCACGTGCCGGCGCATGCGGCACCCGGCAGCGTGGGCGGTGCGGGCGGCCTCGGTGGTTCCGGAGGCTCCGGAGGGCAGCGGCCGGCGAACGCGTGGCGCACCGGGTTCATCGTGCTGGCCGTCATCGTGGGGCTCGCGGTGATCGGAGCCGTCGTGTGGGGCATCGTCAGTGCGGTCGGCGCACAGGGTCCGGATGCCGCGAACACGCCCCAGCCGACCGTCACCGTCACCGAGACGACCACCCCCACCGAGGCACCCACACCGACCGCCGTGCCTCTCGCCGCGTGCCCGGCCGGGCAGGTGACCGTGACCCTCGGCGAGGCCGGGGGAGCCGCCGGTTCGACGCAGGTGCCGCTGATCTTCACCAACACCGGTGCCGAGTGCACCATGCAGGGCTTCCCGCAGGTGGCGTTCGTGGGCGACGACAACGGCACCCAGCTGGGCGCCGCCGCGGTGCCCGACAGCACGAGCGCCGTGGCCTCGTTCGACCTGGCCACCGGGGACTCGGTGCAGGCCGCGCTGACCATCGAGGTGGCCGAGAACTTCCCCGACTGCGACACCGCCGCGGCCAATGGCTTCCGCGTGTTCCCGCCGAACGACTCCGGCGCCGTCTTCGTGCCCACCACCGACTACACGGCCTGCACGAACACGGGCACCGAGCTGCTGAAGATCGGCGCCGTTCAGCAGAACTGAGCGTGCGGTCCCCGCATCCGACTACGCGCCGGCGATACCCCGCAGCTTGTGGCCCACGGCGATCGACTCGCCCGACACCGCGGCGGCGGCTGGGGAGGCGAGGTACACCACGAGCGACGCCACCTGGTGCGGGGTCGACTCCGCGGCCGCGCCGACCGCCGGCGCATCCGTCGACGCGTCCTCGCGCACGACCCCGGGATTCACGACGTTCACCCCGACGCCGGTGCCCGCATAGGCGTCGGCGAGGCCCTTGGCGATGGTGATCAGCACGATGTTGCGCACCGAACCGGTGATCGAGGCCGAGCTTCGGGCGTTCTGGCCGCTGAGGCCGACGATGCGGCCCCCGCCGGCGGCCACCATGTGCGGCGCGACCGCTTCGGCCACACGGAGGAACCCGAGCGCCTTGGTGTCGACGGCGGCGATGATCTGAGCCGGGTCGCGATCGCGCGAGCGGTCCAGCGTGGTGGCCGAGGGGGCGGAGGTGATGACGAGGGAGTCGATGCGGCCGTGCTCGGCCAGCACGTCGGCGACGAGGCGGGCGACCGACTCGTCGTCACTCGTGTCGACCGGATGCGCGTGCACCCGCGCGCCGAGGCGCTCGGCGAGCGCGCCGAGCCGCTCGGGGTCGCGCGCGGCGACGACCACGGTGGCCCCCTCCTGGGCGAGCGCTTCCGCCACGTGCGAGCCGATGAGTCCGGTGCCGCCCACCACGAGGGCGACCTTCGAGTCGAGGTGCAGATCCATAGATGTATTCTGCCGGTGGCGCCGGGCTGGCATGTTCTGCCGGTGGCGCCGGGCTTCGCTCGGCGTCACCGGGTCGCGCCGGTCCCTGCCCGGCGCGACGCGACATGTGAGCGCGCGGTCGAGGGACGCGGCCTGCGGTCGCATCCCTCGGCCACACGCTCACCTTGGGTCGGCGGGTACGGCCTGCGGCCTGCCGTCCCGTGGCCTCGCTCCGGGCGGGCTCGAGTCGGGTTCGGGTCCTCGCTGGGTGAGCGCCCTCACCTCATAGGTAGGGCACTGCTGACGTTCAGGGTGCGCGCGGGCGGGGCTGCCAGGCTGGGGCGATCATGGTCTCGCTCACGCTGCTGCTCAACCTCCTGTTCGCGGGGGTGCTCGGCACGCTGGCCGTGGTGGGCGTGGTGCGCGCCGCATCCGATGCCCGGCCCGCCCGGGCGCGGGCGGTCGTGCCGCTGGTGGTGCTGTGGGCGGTGTCGGTGCTGTTCATGACGCTGCGGCCGGGCACGGGGCTGGGGGTGCGGCTGAACCTGGTTCCGCTGATTGTCGACGGGCCGGCATCCGCCGTCGACGCCGTGCTGAACGTCGCCGTCTTCGTGCCCCTCGGACTGCTGCTGGCGCTCACCGGCACGCGGTTGCGCAGCGTGTTCGCACTGGCCCTCGCGCTCACCCTCTTCATCGAGATCACGCAGTACCTCACCGACCTCGGCCGCACCGCCGACATCAACGACGTCATCACGAACACCGTGGGCGCCTGCCTCGGCTGGGCGGTCGCGAGCGGCCTCCGGCGCATCGCCGCGCGAGCCGCAGCCGTCCGCACGAGGGTCGGCCGGCCGGTCGCACCCCGCTTCTGAGGCGGCGGCCGGCGGCCGTCCCCGGGCGTCCCCGGCCTTTCCCAGCCGGGCGAACTGCGCGGCGGCTAGCCTGGGCGGTCTATGGAGATCGTCGTCGACATCGTGCTGCTCGTGATCGCCCTGCTGGCCGTGCTGGGCGGCTGGCGGCGCGGGGCTCTGGTGACGGCGGCGTCGCTCGTGGGCATCGTCGCGGGGGCGTGGCTGGCCACGGCCGTCGCGCCGCCGATCGTGAGCTGGCTGGCGGAGCTCGGCTGGGCCGACCCGATCCAGCGCGCGATCGCCGCCGGAGTCGTGCTGCTGCTGTGCATGTCGCTCGCCATCGCGCTGCTGGGCGTCGTGGCCCGGCTGCTGCGGCGCGTGATCGGGGTGGTGCGCATCGGGCGGGGGATCGACTCGCTCGGCGGAGCCGCGCTCGGACTCGTCACCTGGGGTGTCGTGGTGTGGCTGCTGGCCGGCTTCCTGCAGACCACCGGGTTGATGCCGGTGACGCAGCTCGTGGCATCCTCCCGCGTGGTGTCGACCCTGAACAGCATCTCGCCCATCCCCTCCTCCACGGCTCTGGCCGCCATCGGCGACACGCTCGACGACTCCGGCTTCCCCGAGGTGTTCGCCTTCGGCTCCGAGACCATCCAGGGCGCGGCCGAGCCCGATCCGAACGTGCCCGCCGCCGTGAACGCGGCCGCCGACGGGGTCGTGCGCATCCTCTCCTCCGCCCCGGGCTGCGGATCGGATGCCGAGGGCAGCGGCTGGGTCGTGGCCGGCGACCGGATCGTCACCAATGCGCACGTCGTGGCCGGATCCGAGCAGCTCTACGTGCAGCGAAGCGGCGTGGGCGAACTGCTCGAGGCCACGCTCGTGGTCTTCGACCCGGAGCGCGACCTGGCGGTGCTCGACGTTCCGGGCCTCGGACTCGACCCGCTGCCGCTCGGCACCGAGCTCGCCTCGGGCGACCCGGCGGTCGTCGCCGGCTTCCCCGAGAACGGGGCGTACACGGTCGTGTCGTCGCGGGTGCGTGAGGTGGTGGACGCCGTGGGCCGGGACATCTACGAGCAGGATGCGGTGACGCGCGAGATCTACTCCCTGCGCTCGACCGTGCGCCCCGGCAACTCGGGCGGCCCGCTGTTCGACGCGGACGGCCAGGTGGTGGGCGTGGTCTTCGCCCGCTCGACGATCGACGCCGAGACCGGCTACGCGATGACCCTCGACGAGATCGCGCCGGTGCTCGCCGCGGCCGGCTCCACCACCCCCGTGGCATCCGGAGCCTGCGCGGGCTGACCCGCCTCCGGGCCAGCGTGAACACCGTTCACCGATCGCATGTGTACAGCGTCCACATCCTCTGTTACCGTGGGCTCATCATCGACCGGAGGAGCCCGCCATGACCACGAACCTCAACCCGTACATCAACTTCCGCGGCCAGGCCGCCGAGGCGGGCGACTTCTACCGGTCGGTGCTCGGCGGCTCGATCACCCGCAGCACCTTCGCCGACTTCGGGATGCCCGTCGCGCCCGGCGAGGAGGGGCTCGTGATGCACTCCCAGCTGGTGACCGACGGCGGCCTGGTGCTGATGATCTCCGACGTGCCGGCCCACATGGAGCTGACTCCCGGCAACAACATCACCGTCTCGCTGAGCGGTGACGACATCGACGAGCTGCGCGGCTACTTCGACAGGCTCTCCGAGGGCGCCACCGTCTTCGTGCCGATGGAGAAGGCGCCGTGGGGCGACTACTTCGGGCAGCTCACCGACAAGTTCGGCATCAACTGGATGGTGAACGGCGGCGGCACGCCCGACAGCCCCACCGAGTAGCGCTCATGGCGAGTCCATAGGGGCTCATAGGGTGCTGAGACCTCCCGCCAGCCTCACGCCTGTGATGCGCGCGTAGCAAGGGAGGATGCGACAGACAGACACCAGGAAGAGGCGGTGGTTCCGCCGCCGTAACGTCATCATCGCGTCGGCGCTCGGCGTCGCGCTCACCCTCGGCGTGGGTACGACGTGGGCGCTCGAACGCTACGTGATCGCGCACGTGGCGATCTCCGACGTCGACGCCTACGAGGCCGAGCAGTCGGCGCTCGCCGAGGACTCGGCATCCGGAACCGGCACCGACTCCGGCACCGACTCGTCGGCATCCGGAACCGGCGTGGTCAGCGGCGGCACGAGCTACAGCTCCGACGACGCCGCCATCCAGATCTCCACGGTCACCACGGGCACCGGCGACGACACCGTCACCTACTACGTGGCCGACGTGACGCTGACGGATGCGACCGTGCTGCGCTCGGCCTTCGCCCAGAACTCCTTCGGCGAGAACATCACCGAGACCACCTCCGACACGGCGGAGGACAACGACGCGATCTTCGCGATCAACGGCGACTACTACGGTTTTCGCGACACCGGCATCGTCATCCGCAACGGCGTCGTCTACCGCGACGAGGGGGCCCGCGAGGGCCTCGCCTTCTACCGCGACGGCACCGTCGAGGTGTACGACGAGACCGCCACCACGGCCGATCAGCTGGTCGCCGACGGCGTCTGGAACACGCTGAGCTTCGGCCCGGCGATCGTCGAGGACGGGGCGGTCGTCGACGGGATCGAAGACGTCGAGGTCGACACCAACCTCGGCAACCACTCCATCCAGGGCGAGCAGCCGCGCACCGCCGTGGGCGTGATCGACACGAACCACCTCGTGTTCGTGGTGGTCGACGGCCGCAGCCCCGGCTACAGCGCGGGCGTCACGATGACCGGCCTGGCCGAGATCATGCAGTCGCTCGGCGCCACCACCGCCTACAACCTCGACGGCGGCGGCTCCTCCACCATGTACTTCGACGGCTCGCTCGTGAACGATCCGCTCGGCACGGGCACCGAGCGCGGCACCTCCGACATCCTGTACATCGAAGACGAGTCGGCGGCGACGGATGCCACGGACGCCACTTCCAGCGGATCGGCCGCGGGCTCGTGATCGTGCTCATCCCCGCCTACGAACCGGATGCGCGACTCGTCGAGGTGGTGCGCGAGCTGCGCGCCGCCGCTCCGGGAGTCTCGGTGCTCGTGGTGGACGACGGAAGCGGCCCCACGTTCGCGCGGGTCTTCGGGCAGGCGCGGGACGCCGGCGCCGAGCTGATCGGCTACCCCGTGAACCACGGGAAGGGGTACGCGCTCAAGGCGGGGTTCGCGTGGGTGCAGGCGCAGCATCCGCACGAGGCGGTGGTGTGCGCCGACAGTGACGGGCAGCACCGTGTCGCCGACATCCTGCGCGTGGCGGCCGAGCTCGCCGACGCGGTGCCCGGGGTGGTGCCCGGGGTGGTGCCGGGGGCGGGCGAGGCGCCGGACGCGAGCGCAAGCGGATCGGTGGCGGGCTCCGGCTCCGGCTCCGCCTCCGGCTCGACGATGGTGATCGGCGGGCGGCGCTTCACCGGGCGGGTGCCGCTGCGCAGCCGCCTGGGCAACACCGTGGCGCGCGGCACCTTCCGACTCGCCACGGGTCTCGAGGTCGGCGACACGCAGACGGGCCTCCGTGGCTACCCGGCCGGGATGCTGCCCTGGCTGAGGGAGGTGAAGGGCGAGCGCTTCGAGTACGAGCTGAACGCGCTGCTCGGAGCCGGCGCCGCCGGCTACGGCATCCGGGAGCTGCCGATCGAGACGGTGTACCTCGATCACAACGCGTCGTCCCACTTCCGCCCCGTGCGGGACTCGCTGCGGGTGATGCGGCCGTTCCTGCGCTACGCGGCCTCGTCGCTGGCGGCCTTCGCGATCGACCTGACGATGCTGGCGGTGCTGTTCGCGGCCACCGGGTCGCTGCTGCTCTCGGTGATCGGGGCGCGGCTCGCGAGCGCCTCGGTGAACTTCGTAGTGAATCGGCAGCTGGTGTTCCGCGCCCGCCGGCGACGCCCGGTCGCCCGCGACGCGCTGCGGTACGCCGCTCTCGCCGTGGTGCTGCTGAGCGCGAGCTACGGTCTGCTCGACCTCGCCACGGGTATCGGGGTGCCCCTGCTCGCGGCCAAGCTCGTAACCGACACCCTGCTCTACCTGGCCGGCTTCCTCCTGCAGCGCCGTCTCGTCTTCAGCCGCGCGCGCTCCGCGGCCCCGCACCCCGGCTCTGCCCCGATCCCTCCCGCCGCCCCTGCCGTCGTCGAGGCGTCCCAGATGGCCGCTCCGGGTCGGTGAGGGCGGCGATTCGGGGCTTCTCGACGGAGGGACGGGGTGGGAGTAGCGTCGGGGCATGAGCAGCAGCGGGGCGCTTGGGCCCGACGAACGACCACAGGCGCCCGAGCGCGGCGGCGAACGCGCGAGCATCGAGGGCTTCCTCGACTGGCAGCGGGCCTCCATCGTCTACAAGGCCACGGGGCTCAGCGATGCGGATGCGGCGCGCCGGTTGCTGCCGAGCCTCACCACGGTGTCGGGCCTCATCCGCCACCTGGCCGACGTGGAGCGGTCGTGGATGCGCGAGGACATGGCCGGTGAGACCCTGCTGCGCTCGCGGTGGAGCGCGGAGGACCCCGACGGCGAGTTCCGGGTGATCGAGCGCGACAGCCTGGCGGAGATCGTCGCCGACTACGAGGCCGCCTGCGCCGAGTCGCGCGAGGTGGCCGCGCAGTTCGATCTGGACGACCGCTCGGTGGCCGAGGACGGCCGGTACTCGCTGCGCTGGATCCTGCTGCACCTCACCGAGGAGACCGCCCGGCACCTCGGCCACATCGACGTGCTGCGCGAACTGCTCGACGGGGCGACGGGCGAGTAGCCGCATCCGGGGCCATGCTGGGCTCATGACCACGACGTCGACGTCGACCGGTACCTCGGAGACGCAGCCAGAACTCAAGAAGGTGATGGGCCCCAAGCTCCTGCTGCTGTTCATCATCGGCGACATCCTGGGCACCGGGATCTACGCCCTCACCGGCCAGGTCGCGGCCGAGGTGGGCGGGGCGGCCTGGTTGCCGTTCTTGGTGGCCTTCGTTGTGGCCACCATCACGGCCTGCTCGTACCTCGAGCTGGTGACGAAGTATCCGCAGGCCGCCGGCGCCGCGTTGTACGCGCACAAGGCGTTCGGCATCCACATCGTCACCTTCCTGATCTGCTTCACCGTGATGTCCTCGGGCATCACCTCGGCCTCGGCGGCGGCCGGTGCCTTCGCCAGCAACTTCGCGATCGGCTTCGGGCTCGGCAAGGGCCCCGGCCTCGCCCTCGTGATCGCGCTGGCCTTCATGCTTCTGATCGCCGTGGTGAACCTGCGCGGCGTGGCCGAGAGCGTGGGCCTGAACGTGGTGCTCACGCTGGTGGAGCTCTCCGGTCTGCTGCTGGTGATCTTCATCAGCTTCTTCGCCATCTTCGGCGGGCAGGCCGACTTCTCGCGGGTGGTCGCGTTCGCGACGCCCGACGACAAGAACGTGTTCCTGGCCATCTCCACCGCCACCTCGCTCGCCTTCTTCGCGATGGTGGGCTTCGAGGACTCGGTGAACATGGCCGAGGAGACCAAGGACGCCACGAAGATCTTCCCGCGCACGATGCTCACCGGGCTGGGCATCACGGCCGTGGTGTACGTGATCATCTCGATCGTCTCGGTGGCGATCGTGCCCGTCGGCGAGCTGGCCGGCAACGACACCCCGCTGGTGACCGTGGTGCAGACGGCGGCCCCCGACTTCCCGATCTCGGCGCTCATCCCGTTCATCTCGCTCTTCGCCGTGGCCAACTCGGCGCTGATCAACATGATGATGGCCAGCCGTCTGCTCTACGGCATGAGCAAGCAGGGCGTGCTGCCCCCGTTCCTGTCGAAGGTGCTGCCGAAGCGGCGCACGCCGTGGGCCGCCATCCTGTTCACCACCGTGATCGCCCTGGGACTCACCGCTTACGTGTCGATCGACCCGGCCAACCCGATCGCGGTGCTGCTCGGGGGCACCACCTCGCTGCTGCTGCTCGCGGTGTTCGCCGTGGTGAACGTGTGCGTGCTGGTGCTGCGGCGCAAGACGGTCGACCACAAGCACTTCCGCACGCCCACCGCGCTGCCGATCGTCGGCGCGGTCGTCTGCGTGGCGCTGGTGCTGCCGTGGACCTCGGGTCGCCCGGCCGCGCAGTACACGATCGCGGGCATCCTGCTCGTGCTCGGCCTCGTGCTCTGGGCCATCACGTTCCTGCACCGGCGCGCGCGCGGCTACGGCGGCCCCGCCGCGCTCGACACGCAGGCGCTCAGCGCCGTGGAGAAGGGCGAGTAGGGTCTCGGGCGGCTCGACGGCCGCGCTGAACCGTCAGTAGACGATCGACAGGGCCACGGTTCCCGCCCGGAATCCCGGTGCGGTCAGGATCAGGTCGGCCACGGGCGTGGGAACCTGCGAACGATCGTTGCTGTCGATGAGCAGGAGCAGGATGCCCGACTCCTCTCCCGGGGCGAGTTCGTAGAGGTACGAGAACGAGATCTTCCCATCGGGGAAGGAGTCGGAGTAATCCCACTGCAGCCCCGAGACCCCCGAGAAGCTGTATCGGGGGTCGCTGTCGTTCAGGATCGCCGCCAGCGCGCCCGCCGGAATGGGATCCGGACCGGTGTTCGTGACATACACGCCGAAGACGGAGGACCCCGACTCGGGATACTCGGTCGGCCCGTCCGCGCGACCGGAGAGGAGCGGCCGCAGGTCGCTGGCGGCGGCACCGGGGGCGGTCACCGCGAGGGCGACGACCGGGGCGGCCCACGCGGCACCGACGACCGTGCGGCGGGTCACCGTGGCGCGGATGGTCGTGGGGAGGTCGGTCGCGGCGAAGTCCGGCTCGGTCATTGCAGAAGAGTAACGGACGGGCCGGGGGGCTGTGCAAGCCTCAGATCGCGGCGATCTGGACGATCCTCTCGGGGGTCAGGGCGGTGGACTGGGGGAGGGTCGCCAACGCGGCGGGGTCGACGCCCAGGGAGAGATAGATCGCGTGCAGGGCGACCACGAGGCCGCCGGCGGCTCCCGAGAAGTCGCCCAGCTCCGCCCTCGTGAGCGTGGGGGCGATGCGGATGGTCTGTTCGAGACGCTTCTGATAGGCGCCGAGATCGGCGGTCAGCGACTTCGCGATGCCCCCGCCGAGCACGATCGTCTCGGGTTCGCTCGACACCGCGATGGCGGTGAGCGCGGTCACCAGGGCCCGATCGAAGTCGGCCCGCAGCTCGGCCGTCGCGCGCCCGGTCGCGGCATCCGTTCCCGCCGCCGGTTCGGCGAACAGTGTGGCGGGCGACTCCAGGCGCACCCCCGCCGTCGCCGCCCGGGCCATCAGCGCCGGCCCGGTGGTGAAGCTCTCGAGGCGCTCGCCGTGAGCACCGACCGGGATCTGGCCGAACTCGCCGACGAGGCCGTGCCGGCCGCGCAGGATGGCCCCGTCGATGGCGATGCCGACTCCGAGGCCGGCGCCCAGACTCAGCATCGCGGCGTAGGGGGTGTGCCGAGCGGCGCCGAAGCGCAGTTCGCCGAGCAGCGCGAGGTTGGCGTCGTTGTCGGCGTGCAGGGGGAGGCCGAGGGCCAGTTCGCACACCGTCAAGAACGCCGGATCCTCCACCTGGCGGAGGTTCGGGGCGTTCGATACCGAGCGCTCGCCCTGGTTCACCGCGCCCGGGAGGCCGAGGCTCACTCCGGCGACCGCGTCCCAGCGGTCGCCCATCGCCGCCTTCGCCTGCTCGGCCAGCCACAGGGCGAGTTCCGCCGCCCCGAGGTCGGCGGGGGTGGGGATCTCGATCGCCACCAGGGGGGTGGCCAGCAGGTCGCTGGCGATGATGCGCGTGCTCGACGCGCCGAGGTCGACACCGATGACGAGGGCTCTCGCCGCGACGAGATCGAGCAGGATGGCGCGCCGGCCGCGCTTCTCCACCACCACCTCGGAGACCTCCGAGACGATGCCGTCGACGATCAGCTGATCGATCGCCCGCGTCACCGTCGCGGCGGAGATCCCCGTCGACTCCGCGATCTGCTTGCGGGTGGCGGGGCGCTGGATCATCAGCGCCGTGAGCACGGCGGAGCGGTTCAGCTCCCGGATGTCCTGGACCATACCGCCCCTTCGATACTCGCCTCGACAGTATTTCAGTTCACGGTGAGTTCTATCGCATCCCGACGACACGAATTCGGGAGCCGTCATTCCGGGGCGAAACACAATCGTAACAACTGCGCCTTGACTTTGATTGCGCGATGAAATCAAAATGAGTCCACGAGGTCGACGACGACGGCGCCCCACAGCTCCACGGGCCCATCGGCAGGACCGCACGCTCACGTGGATAGGACACCCCCAATGAAACGCACGATCTCACCCGGCTCCCGACTCCTGGTCGTCGCTGCCGCCGCCGCTCTGGTTCTCACCGGCTGCTCGGCCGGCTCCGGTTCCGCCGGTGGCGACGACGCCCCCTCGACCCCGGCGGCCGAGCCCAGCCTCGAATTCGTCGGCCCCGGCGGGGAGACCCCCGGTGCGCTCAGCGAGCTGTCGCTGACCGACGAGGAGACCACCACGGTCAAGGACGGCAAGTTCACGGCCGCCTTCGTCTGGCACACGTCCTCCGAGTTCGTCTCGGCCGTGGAAGACGGCGCGAGGGCCGAGTTCGACGAGCTGGGCATCGAGGTCGTGGCGAGCACGCAGGCCAACTTCGACTCGGCCACCCAGGCGAACAACCTGCAGACCGTGCTGGCTCTGAACCCCGACATCATCGTCACGACGGCCGTCGACGCCGTCTCGGCCGCCGCCACCTTCCAGCCCGCGGTGGATGCGGGCGTCAAGCTCGTGATCATGACCACCCCGCCGGCCGACTACAAGGCGGGCGACCAGTACGTGTCGATCGTCACCGAAGACCTCGCCGCGGCGGGCAAGATCAACGCCGAACTGCTCGGCGACGCCCTGGGCGGCAGCGGCAAGATCGCGTACATGTACCACGACGCCGACTTCTGGTTCACGAACCAGCGCGACGAGTCGTTCAAGGCCTGGATGTCGTTCCTCTACCCCGACATCGAGATCGCCGCGGAGGAGGGCTTCGCCGACGAGGCGAAGACCCAGGAGATCGCCGCGGCCCTGATCGCCCGCAACCCCGACATCACCGGCATCTACGTGCCGTGGGCCACCGCGGCCCAGGGCGTGCTCGCGGCGCTGCGCGATGCGGGGCGCAGCGACGTCAAGGTCGTCACGAACGACCTCGACGCCACCCTCGCCGCCGACATGGCGGCCGACGGCCCCGTGGTCGGCATGGTGGGCAACGGCGCGATCGGCATCGGAAAGGGCCTCGCGATCGCCGCGGCCTACGGCGTCCTCGACAAGCCGGCGCCCGAGCTCGTCGCCTCCGAGCCGATCGCCGTCACGAAGGACAACCTCGACGAGGGCTGGATGCTCGACTACGGCACCGCGGCGCCCGTCAGCGCCGAGTAGTCAGGTGACGAGCACGACACAGCGCACCGGGCTCCGCGACGACGGGCGGGCGGGCGACACCCCGTCGCGCGACCACGTGATCGGGGTCGACCTCGGCGGAACGAAGATCCGCGCCGGGATCGCCACGATCGCGGGCGAGCTGCTCGCCGAGAAGCGCATCCGCACCAGCAGCGACGGCTCCGAGGCGATGGAGCAGATCCACGCCCTCGTGCTCGAGCTCTGCGCCACCGCCGGGGTCGCGATCGACAGGATCGCGGCCACCGGGGTCGGCGGCGCCGGTGTTCCGGATGCGACGGGTGCGTCGTTCGACCTCGCCCCCAACCTCACGGCGCTCGGCGGCACCCCGTTCGCCGGCCGGCTCGGGGAACTCCTCGGCCACCCGGTCGTGATCGAGAACGACGTCAACGTCTCGGCGGTGGGCGAGCTCGTCGCCGGCCTCGGGCGGGGGCACTCGGACTTCGTGTTCGTCTCGGTCGGCACCGGCATCGGGATGGGCATCGTCGCCAACGGGGTGCTGCTGCGGGGCGCCAAGGGCGCCGCGGGCGAGATCGGCTTCCTCCCCCTGGGGGCCGATCCGCTCGACCCGGCGAACCACGTGCGCGGCCCGCTCGAGGAGGTGACCGCCGGCGACGCCGTCTCCGGCCGGTTCCTGCTCGGTGCGGGTTCGGCGCTCTCGCCCGAGGAGGTCTTCGCCCTGGCCGCCGACGGCGACGAGCACGCCCTCCTCGCCGTCGACGAGGAGGCGCGCTGGCTGGCCGCCGGCATCGCGGCCGTCACGGCCGTCCTCGACCCCGAACTGGTGATCCTCGGCGGGGGGATCGGCTCCCGGCCGGATCTCGTGCCGCGCATCACCGCCTGGCTGGCCCGCTACGGGCAGCCCGGCCTCCCCGTCCGCATCAGCTTGCTCGGCCCCCTCGCCCCCGTGATCGGCGCCGCCGCCATCGCCATCGACGCCGCCGCCGCGGCGCAGAAAGGTCTCTCCCGATGAGCACTCCCACCCAGACCGAGCCGGGCCTGCTCGGCCGGTTCGCCACGGTGAAGTGGAGCAACTACGTCGTCTACATCGGCTTCGTGCTGGTGTTCGTGTTCTTCGCCGTCACCCAGACGCAGTACTTCCTGAACGCCACCAACCTCACCAACATCGTCATCCAGGCCGCGCCGATCACGATCATGGCCATCGGCATGGTCTTCGTGCTCAGCACGGGCGAGATCGACCTGTCGATCGGCTCCACCGTGGCGCTGTCGGCGCTCACGGCGGGGGTCGTGCTGCAGGGGACGGGCCAGTGGTGGATCGCCGCCCTCGCCGGTCTCGCGATCGGCGCCGCCGTGGGCCTCGTGAACGCCATCTTCATCACCTGGGTGCGGCTGCCCTCCTTCCTGGTGACGCTCGCCACGATGGGCCTCGTCGCCGGCCTCGCCCGCCAGATCACCGATCTGCAGTCCGTTCCCGTCACCGACAAGGCCTTCGTCTGGCTCTTCGGCGGCGGCAACCTGCTCGGCCTGCCGATCATGGTGTGGTGGACCGCCGCCGCCGTGCTCGTCGGCTGGCACCTGCTGCGCCAGCGCCGCTACGGCGCGCACGTGCTCGCCGTGGGCAACAGCGCGGCGGCCTCCCGGGTGAGCGGCATCAAGGTCAACCGGGTGCGTCTCATGGTGTTCGTGGGCAGCGCCATGACGGCGGCCCTCGCCGGTCTGCTCTACGCCGGCCGCCTCCAGGGCGCGCGGTACACGCTCGGCGAGACCGACCTGATGACGGTCATCGCGGCCGCCATCGTGGGCGGCACGAGCCTGTTCGGTGGCAAGGGCACCGTGATCGGCGCGCTGATCGGCAGCCTGCTGATGAGCATGATCAACAACGGGCTCATCCTCTCCGGACTCAACGTGTCGCAGCAGATGATCGTGCGCGGCGCCATCATCCTCATCGCGGTGTCGTTCTCGCTCCGCGGCAAGAAGAACAGCTAGAAGGGCCCGCGATGTTCCTCGACCTCCTCCGCCGGCGCAATCCCGCCTTCCTCGACGCCATCGCGGCCCTGCACCGGGAGGGGGCGCTGCCGGCCAACACCTACGCGATCGACCTCGACGCGGTGGGCCGCAACGCCTCCGCGTTCGTGGAGGAGACCTCCCGGCTCGGGCTGCAGCCGTTCGCGATGACGAAGCAGCTCGGCCGCAACCCCGACGTGTCGCGCGTGCTAGCCGCATCCGGGATCACCCACGCCGTCGGCGTCGACCTACAGTGCGCCATCGCGGCGGCCTCGGGCGGACTGCGGATCGGCCACCTCGGCCACCTGGTGCAGATCCCGCGGCACGAGGCCGACACGGCCGCCGCACTCGAACCGCTCTACTGGACCGTGTTCAACGAGACCAAGGCCCGCGAGGCCGGTGCCGCCGCGCTCCGCCGGGGCCGGGTGCAGGATGTGCTGCTGCGCGTGGTGCAGGAGGGCGACCGGTTCTACACGGGGCACGAGGGCGGCTTCCCGCTCGAGCAGATCGTGGCGGCGGCCGACCTCGTCGACGGCATCCCCGGGGTGCGCTTCGCCGGCATCACCACCTTCCCGGCCACGCTCTTCGACGCCGCGAGCGGCACCGCGGGAGCGACGCCGAACCGGTCGACCCTCTCCGAGGCGGTGCGCCTGCTGGAGGCCGCCGGCCGCACCGGCATCGAGGTGAACGCGCCCGGCACCACCTCGATCTCGGTGCTGGAGGCGCTCGCCGAGGCCGGCGCCACCCAGGTGGAACCGGGCCACGGCCTCACCGGCACCACCCCGGCCCACGCGGTCTCCGACCTCGTGGAGGAGCCCGCGATCGCCTACGTCTCCGAGGTGTCGCACCTCTGGAACGATCGCGCCTACGTGTTCGGCGGCGGTCTGTACGTCGATCCCGTGCTGGGCGAGGTCGCGACCTCGGCGATCGTCGTGCCGGCCGACGGATCCGCTCCGCGGGTGGCCGATCTCGACGCGCTTCCCGTGGAGATGCCGGCGCCCGAGGCGATCGACTACTACGCCACCATCCCGTTGCACGGCCGCACCGACGTGACGGTCGGCGACACCGTGATCTTCGGCTTCCGCCCCCAGGTGTTCGTGACCCGCGCGAGCACCGCCGCCGTGTCCGGCATCGGCACCGGCACCCACCGGGTGGAGGGGATCTGGGCCGCCGACGGCTCGGCGCCCCTCACCCTCCCGAACTCCTGACCCGCTCTCTCAGATTGGAATCCACCATGCCGAGCGAAACAGCACTCCCCGAGCCGTTGGCATCCGGGTCGCCCGCCGAGACGCCGCTGCGCCTCGTGGGCATCCACAAGAACTTCGGCGGCGTCGTCGCCATCAAACGGTTCGACCTCGACGTGCAGGCCGGTGAGATCGTGGCGCTCGTGGGCGACAACGGCGCCGGCAAGTCGACCCTGATCAAGATCATCTCCGGCCTCTACCAGCCGACGGAGGGCGAGATCTGGCTCGACGGGCAGCCGGCGGACTTCCGCGACGCCTCGGATGCCCGGGCGAAGGGGGTCGAGGTCGTCTACCAAGACCTCGCGCTCGTGGTCGACCAGCCCGTGTACATGAACATGTTCCTGGGGCGTGAGCTCACGACGGGTCCGTTCAAGATCCTCGATCGCAAGAGGATGGCGACCGAGACCCAGCAGCTCGTCGACGCGCTCGACGTGCGCATCCCCTCCGCCAAGGCCACCCTGAGCGACCTCTCGGGCGGGCAGCGCCAGGGCGTCGCCATCTGCCGGGCCACCCACTGGGCCTCGAGTCTCGTGCTGCTCGACGAGCCGACCGCGGCGCTCGGCGTGGCCGAGACCGCGAAGGTGGAGGAGCTCATCCTCAAGCTCAAGGCGCGCGGCGCGGCCATCCTGATCGTCAGCCACAACATGGACCAGGTGTTCCGCATCGCCGACCGCGTCTCCGTGCTGCGCCGCGGCACGCAGGTGGGCACCCGCGTGCTCGCCGACACGACCCACAACGAACTCGTCGCCATGATCACAGGACTCTCCTCATGAACCCCACCCGCACCACCGCCACGCCCACCGCCACCGCCTTCCCCCCGGGCGAGCATCTGCGCGCCGAGATCGCCGAGCAGCCCGCACGCTGGCGCGACCTGCTCGCGTTCCAGCGGGACGCCGTCGATGCCGCGGCCGAGCTCATCCGGAGCACCGACCCCGAGCTGATCGTCTTCGCGGCGCGGGGCTCGAGTGACCACGCCGCCCAGTACGGCCAGTACCTGGCTCACAACCTGCTGCTCATCCCGGCGATGCTCGCCACCCCGGCCACCGCGAGCGCGTTCGGGGTGACGCTGAGCTACCCGAGCTCGGTGATGCTCGCCGTGTCGCAGTCGGGCGAGTCGCCTGACCTGCTCGAGACCGTGCGCTCCGCCCAGGCCGCCGGGGTGGCCGTGATCGCGTTCACCAACGACGAGTCGAGCACTCTCGCGGGCCTGAGCGAGGTGCACGTGCCGCTCGCCGCGGGCCCCGAGCTCTCGGTCGCCGCCACGAAGACCTACACGGCCGAACTGCTCGCGCTCTACCTCGTGCTCTCGCGCGTGCACGGCGCCGACTGGGCCTCGCTCGAGCGCGCGGTCGACGCGGCGGCCACCGCGGCAGAACGCACCATCGAGGCCGGCGAGGTCTCGTCGCCGGCACTCGCGGCCGCACTCCGCGACGAGCAGCGCATCCTCGTGGTCGGCCGCGGCTACTCGATGTCGTCGGCCAAGGAGGGCGCCCTCAAGCTCATGGAGACCAACGCCATCGCCGCCTCGGGCTGGAGCGTGGCGGATGCGACGCACGGCCCCCTCGGGCAGGTGGTTCCCGGCACCCCCGTCGTGGTGCTCGCCGCGAGCCCGGGCGGGCGGGCATCCGTCGCCACCTTCAGCGCCGCCGCCGCCGCTCTGGGAGGCGAGCTCATCCTGGTCGGCGGGAACGGCCTCGACGCCTCGACGCCCGTGCGCTCGCACATAGCGCTGGCCGGTCTCGACGCGGGCGACCCCGCCTCCGCCCGGATGCCCGACGAGCTCATCCCGCTGATCGAGATCCTCCCGCTGCAGCAGCTGGCCCTCGCGCTCGCCCTCGAGCGCGGGCTGAACCCGGATCAGCCCGCCGGCCTCAACAAGGTCACGAGAACGCACTAGGGTGACGCGCATGTCCGATCAGTCCGCCGCGACCGTCCAGACCGTGCTCGGCCCCGTGCCGGCCGGGTCGCTCGGCCGGGTGATGGTGCACGAGCACCTGCTGTCGCTCGTGCCGGGTCCGTGGCTGAGCGGGGGAGCGGTCGACGATCGGGTCGACCTCGCGGTGCGGGCCCTGTCGTCGCTGGCCGGTGTGGGTGTGGGCACGGTCGTCGACATCAGCCCCTACGGCGTGGTCGGCCGGGACGACGACGGATCGAACGCGGTGCTGCTGCGCGAGATCGCCCGGCGCACGGGTCTGCACGTCGTCTCGGGCACCGCCGTCTACCTCGAGGCCTACTCGCCGCGCTGGGCCCTCGAGGCGACCCTCGACGAGCTCACCGCGCGCTTCGTGGCGGATGCGACGACCGGGATCGGAGCATCCGGGGTGCGGGCCGGGGTGCTCGGCGAGCAGGCCACCAGCCTCGGCGAGATCACGCCGCACGAGGAGAAGTGCCTGCGGGCGAGCGCCCGCGCCTCGCGCGAGACCGGTCTCGGCATCATGACGCACACCACCCACGGCACCATGGCGCACGAACAGATCGACATCCTCGAAGCCGAGGGTGCCGAGCTCGGCGGCGTGGTGATCGGGCACATGGACACGCAGCTGAGCATCGACTTCGTGCGCTCGGTGGCCGACCGGGGCGTCGCCGTGGCGATCGACACGATCGGCAAGGAGACCTGGGAGTTCTTCGTCGGCCCGCCCGAGCACGATCCCGCCGACGGCGCGTTCGTGAAGAACGCCTTCCACCGCGCCGATGCGAAGCGGGCCGACATGGTCGCGGCGCTCGTGGCCGACGGGCGCGTCGACTCGGTGTTCCTCGCCTCCGACCTCACGGGTGCGGAGGTCTGGATGAATCCCCGCACGCACGGCCGGCAGGGCTACAACTACCTCATCGAGTCGTTCCTGCCGCTGTTGCGCGAACGCGGAGTGACCGACGAGCAGTGCGACACCATGCTCGTGGCCAACCCCGCGCGACTGCTCGGCTCATCCACCTGACCGGGTGGTGAACCGGTGGTCGACAGGCGGCGGACGGCGCTGGGCGGAGCACGGACGGGTCAGGATGCGGCCAGGGCGCGCTCGAACTCCGCGAGCATCTCGGCGCTGAACAGCACGAAGCCCACCTCTCCCGGGTAAGGACTGGCGCGAACGGTGTCGACCGCGATGCGGGCGGCGCTCGCCGCGGGCCAGCCGTAGACCCCGGCGCTCACGGCGGGGAAGGCGACGGATGCCGCACCGAGCTCGGTCGCCACCTCGAGCGAGCGGCGGTACGCCGACGCCAGCACGGCCGAGCGGTCTTCGCGCGCGGAGTACACCGGCCCGACCGTGTGGATGACCCAGCGCGCAGGCAGGTCACCGGCCGTCGTGGCCACGGCCTCGCCCGCGGGCATCCCCTCGGGGAACCGTGTACGCCGCAGCTCCCGGCACTCGGCCAGGATCGACGGCCCGCCCCGGCGGTGCACGGCCCCGTCGACCCCGCCGCCGCCGAGCAGCGAGCTGTTGGCGGCGTTGACGATCGCGTCGGCCTCCACCGTGGTGATGTCGGCCTGCCGAGCGCTCAGCGAGTGGGTCATGGGCCCGACCCTACGCCGCGGCTACTGCACGTGGAAGGTCACCCGAGAGACGTTCGACGTGGCGCCGTCGGGGCCGTTCAGACGGTAGAGGAAGCCGTCGTCGCCGACGTAGCCGGCGTCGGGGTGGTACTCGAGGTCGCCGGTGACCGGGTCGAGCGTGAGGGTTCCGTGCGCGGGTGGCGTGACGCCGGCCTGGATGCTCCAGCGGCCGCCGGAGATCACGTCGTTCTCGAGCACGCTGCGATCGGTCACCGCACCGGCGCTGTCGAGCGTGAACTCGTCGTCGACCGTCTCGGCCATCCCGGCGACGGTGACGTCGAAGGTGCTCGCGGGACCGGTGCTCACGCGCGTGATCACCGCCGTCACGGTGATCGTGTCGACTCCGGTGAACGTGGGGTCGGACCGGTAGGTCAGGGCACCCGAGCTCGCGATACTGACGTCCCCGTGCGCGGCCGTGGCAGTCATCCGTGCGGTCGTGCCGTGGCAGAAGGTGCGCAGGTGGGCTGTGACGCCCGAGATGACGGTCTGGGTGGCGCCGTCATCCGCGTCGGCATAGGTGCAGACGGGCGGCTGGATCGGCCCGGTGACCGCGAAGGCGGCGGGCGCGACGGTGGTGAGCGCCGCCAGGGGGAGCAGGGCGGCGGCGGCGAGGGACAGCGAGCGGGCAGTTCGGTGCATCGAAGGCTTCTTCCAGTAGGCGGATCGCCCGTTCCCGGGGAGATCGTACCGGAAACCTCCGATTAAATGAAGAAACCTCGGATCGTGGCTTGATTCAGACCGCGAGCAGCGCGCTGACCGCCGAGCGGAACATCGCCAGCCCGTCGACACCCGAGCGCATGGCGGCCGCGGTGTCGGGCCCGAAGCCGGCCTCGACGGCGTGCTCGGGGTGCGGCATCAGCCCCACCACGTTGCCGCGCGCGTTCGTGACGCCCGCGATGTCGTCGAGCGAGCCGTTCGGGTTCACGCCCACGTAGCGGAAGGCCACCTGGCCCTCGCCCTCGAGCCGCTCGAGGGTCTCGGCCGAGGCGATGTAGCCGCCCTCGCCGTTCTTCAGCGGGATCGTGATCTCCTGGCCCTGCTCGTACGCCGAGGTCCAGGCGGTGGAGGTGTTCTCCACCCGCAGCACCTGGTCGCGGCAGATGAAGCTGCCGTGGTCGTTGCGGATCAGGCCGCCCGGCAGCAGCTTCGCCTCGGTGAGCATCTGGAAGCCGTTGCAGATGCCGAGCACCGGCACGCCGCGTTCGGCCGCCGCGACGACCTCGCGCATGATCGGCGAGTGCGAGGCGATCGCGCCGCAGCGCAGGTAGTCGCCGTAGCTGAACCCGCCGGGCAGCACCACGGCGTCGACGCCCTGCAGATCGTGGTCGCCGTGCCAGAGGGCCACCGGCTCGGCACCCGCGAAACGGACCGCGCGCTGGGCGTCCCGGTCGTCCAGCGAACCCGGGAAGGTGATCACGCCGACACGCGTCATGCGAGGGCTCCGGATGCCGCATCGGCACTGTGCGAGCCGGCGCCGTCGACCACGGTGATGTTCACCACGTCTTCGATCACCGAGTTCGAGAGCAGGTCGTCGGCGATGCGGCGCACGCTGCCGAGCACCGCCTCGTCGACGGGGCCGTCGACGGTGAGCTCGAAGCGCTTGCCGACGCGGACGTCGGTGAAGGCGGCTTCGCCCAGGCGGGCGAGGGCCCCGGCCACCGCCTTGCCCTGCGGGTCGAGAAGTTCGGCTTTGGGCATGACGTCGACGACGATCTTCGGCACGGCTGCTCCTGCGCTTGGACGGGGACGGGAAGACCGCATCAGTCTACCGTCCCGAAGCTCCCGCCCGGCCCGGGGCCCGCGGCCGGCCCGGTGCCGGTGCCCAGGCCGTCGGCCCCGCCCACCAGGCGCCCGAGCTCGCGGCGGGTGCGGGCGCCGAGCTTGCCGCGGGCCGAGTAGACGTGCGACTCCACCGTGCGCACCGAGAGGAACAGCTCCTGCGCGATCTGCTTGTTGCTGAGGTGTCGCGCCACCAGCAGGGCGACCTCGTACTCCCGCTCGGTGAGCTCGTCGGCAAGCGGCACGGGCTGGAGGGATCCGGCGGCGGCCACGGCGGTGAGGCCGGCGGCCCAGCCCGGGCCCGGGGTGACGGAACCGGCCGTGCGCGGCCCGGAGCCCGAGTCCGGCCGAGGCGGCGTTCCGCGCCCGGCCGGGGCGCCGGATGCCGCCGGGTCGAAGCGCCGGCGTCGTGCCCGGTCTTCCGCCGACTCCGGTGACGGGGCGCTCCTGCCGGCCGCGCCGGCACCCGCCGTCCGCGCGTGCCGTTCCTGCACCGCACGCTCGGCGATCGCCTGGGCGTCGGCGAGATCGCCCCACGCCGCCGCGACCTCGGCCTCGGCCACCAGGCGGGTGTACCGGTGCATCCGGTGCGGCCGGGTGAGCTGCTCGTCCACCTCGGCCAGCACGCGCTCGGCCTCGGCGGGCCGGCCCGCCCGGGCGAGCGCCGCGGCCCGCATGTGGGCCACCACGGGCCGCCAGACGGCGAACTCGAGCCGCTCGAAGCGGCCGACGGCGGCGCGCAACTCGATCTCGGTGCGCAGGGGATCGCCCCCGAGAGCGCCGAGCACCGTGCCTGACACGATCCCGGCCAGCGCCAGCGCCGTGCGGTCGTCGCGCTCCGCGGCGAGCAGGGTGGCGAACCGCAGGCGGTGCCTCAGATCGTCGGGCTCCACACCGGAGAACAGCGCGGCGATGCCCTGCAGCAGGATCACGGTGAGTTCGGCCACGATCGAGACCGGCTGATCGGTCACCGGATCGCGATTGGCGCGCGCGGCGGCGTGGAAGGTCGCCTCGCCCTCCTCGGCGCGCCCGAGCTCCGACACGGCCAGCGCCGAGAGCAGGGCGCCGCGCACCCGCGCGAGGGTCGCCGCCGAGGGCTCGGCGAGCACCTCGTCGGCGCGGTCCGAGACGGCGGGCCAGTCCAGGTCGAGGCAGGCCGTCTCGGCCCGCTGCACCTGGATCTCGCAGAAGATGCCGGGGTCGTCGATCCCGCCGCGCTCCAGCCATCCGGCGATGTCGTCCAGGCTCGTGCCGAGCGGCGTCCACGCGCTGAGGCTCGACCACCAGCGCACGAGCCGGCGCAGGTCGGCGACCGGCATCGCGGCGGGCTCGCGGCGCCGCAGCTCGGCCTCGGCCTCGGCGAAGCGGCCCTCGCGGGCGTGCGCCCGGGAGGCCTCGACCTGCAGGGCGGGCGCGTCGTCGCCCTGCCGCGCGAGTTGCACGTAGGCCGCAGCGAGATCGGCCCGACCCAGCCCGTTCACACTGCGGGCGGCCGCGGCGAGGATGCGGCCGCGCAGTTCCGGCTCCACCGCGTGCGGACCGGGCACCCCCGGGCGCATCGAGTGCCAGTTTGCGGCCAGCAGCCGGCAGATCGGCACGCTGGAGGCCGGATCGGCTGCGGCCAGCGCCCGCACGGCGGCGTGGTCGAGCGCGCCGTCGAGGTCGCCTACGCCGAGCAGGTTCTCGGCCGCCTTGGCCAGGGCGTGGTTGGCGTACAGGCCCTTCACCGCGGTGCGGTCGGTGAACACGGCACGCCGGGTGATCAGCGTCTCGATCACGGAGGGCTCGATGGAGCGGGAGGCCGTGGCGAACTCGATCCCCCTCAGCCGGCCGATCACGGCCAGGGCGAGGCGCTCGTCGGGGCTGTACTCGGCGAGCACGGCGCCCAGCACATCGGCGAGGCGGGAGCCGGCGGGCAGTTCGCGCACCGGGTCGAGCGGGTCCCACGACTCCTGGCTCGCGTCGAGGGCGTCGCGCACGAGCTCCTGCAGCAGCATCCGCGAGCCTCCCGAGCGCGCGAACAACGCCGTCTGGGTGACCGAGTCCAGCTCGCCGCCGCCGAACTGCGCGATCAGGTCGCCGGCGTCGTCGGCCTCGAGCCGGTGCAGGTCGTACCGCGCGGCGCCGCCCTCGAGCCAGAGGGCGGTCAGCGCCTCGGGCACCCGCTCGCCCGGCCGGCCCGCCGGGTGCGCGGTCAGGGCGAGCAGGGCGGCCACGCGCCGCGAGTAGATCGCACGGCCGAGCACCTCGATCGATTGCGGGTCCAGGGCCTGGGCGTCGTCGATCACGACCACCAGCGGGGCCGGATGCGCGGGAGAGCCGGGGGCGCCCGGAACGTCGGGAGGGCCGGGAACGTCGGGAGGGCCGGCAGCACCGGGAGCGCCGGCGGCACCGGCCGCACCGGGGACACCGGATGCGTCCGTCGCCAGGCGCACCAGGCGCGGGTCGCCCGAGGTGACCAGGGCTCCGAGCGGCACGGTGCTGAGCGGGGTCGCCGCCCGCACGAGCGCCGGTTCGTTCCCCGCCTGGCGCAACCGCTCGGCGACGGCCCGGCAGAAGTAGCTCTTGCCCGAGCCGAGCGCCCCGGTGACGATCACGCTCCCGCCGGCGGCCAGACGCCGGAGCACCTCGTCGACCTCGCGATCGGCCCCGACGACCCGCAACCCCCGGCCGTCGCCCCCGTGCACCCTACCTGTCACAGCGACCCCCACGATCAGACAGTGATGTTTGCGTACCGCGAGGAGGAGGGCCGGTGCGAGCGCCCGCCGCGATGCGGTCTCCACAGACTACCCACGGTGCTCACGCAGAGGTAGGGGCTTGCGGCACTCCGCGCAGGCCTCTGATCGCGGCGCACTGCCCGGGCCACAGAAGTTAATCGGAATGTAACCCGTCCGGGGGCGCATTCCTTGCATCCGGATGCCCCCTGCGCTAGCCTTTTGACCCCCAAGGGGGTGACATTTCTTCAGTTCCACTTAATTTACCTGGATGAAATGTTCAGTCTTCCTTTCGTTACCGGGGGCACCTAGCATGGCCGAATCCGTGTGAGCCGTGACTGCTAGGAGTTCCATGTCTGCATCCGCCTGGAGAACCGCGAAAGCGATTCTCGCGACGATCGCGGGAGGTGCGCTGTTCGCAGCACCCCTCGTCGGCGTCGCATCATCCGCCTCCGCCAGTGTCGACGGGGCCGGTGTCGTCATCAACGAGGCCTACCTCAAGGGCGGCAGCGCCGGGGCCCCCTTCGCCAAGAAGTTCATCGAGCTCTACAACCCGGGTGAGGCGGCGGTGTCGCTCGACGGCTGGTCGCTGCAGTACCGCTCGGCCAGCGGAACGGGAGCCGCGAACGGCGTCGCGCCGCTCACCGGCAGCATCGCTCCCGACGGCTACTTCCTCGTGCAGATCGACGGCAACGCGGCCAACGGCGCGGCGCTGCCCACCCCCGATCTCGACCTCGGCGGCACCATCAACCCCTCGGGCACGAACGGCACGCTCATCCTCGCCGACACCACCACCGCGCTGGCTCCGGCCCCCGGATCGGTGACGGGCGCCGACGACATCGTCGACCTGCTCGGCTACGGCACCTCCAACACCTTCGAGGGCGCGGTCGCGGTCGTCGACGGCCCCAACGGCACCCCCAACTCGCTCGCGCGCACCGGCTTCGCCGACACCGACAGCAACGCGGCCGACTTCGTGTCGACCGCCACGGTGACGCCGCAGAACTCGGCGGAGGGCACGGACCCCACCGACCCCAGCGACCCGACGGATCCCACGGACCCGACCGATCCCACTGATCCGACCGATCCCACAGAGCCGGCTGACCCGACGATCACCCCGATCGCCGACATCCAGGGTTCCGGCGCCGCCTCCCCGCTCGCCGGCCAGACGGTCACCACCACGGGAGTCGTCACGGCGGCCTACGCCACCGGCGGGTTCGCGGGCTTCTACCTGCAGACCGAGGGCACCGGCGGGGCGATCGACTTCGCCACGCACACGGCTTCGGACGCCCTGTTCGTCTACTCGCCGAGCACCGCCGCATCCGTCGCCATTGGTGACTACGTGCAGGTCACCGGCCCGGTCAGCGAGTACTTCGACCTGAGCCAGATCAGCGTCGACAACGCCGACGGCCTGGTGAAGCTCGATGCCTCGACGGTCACCGCTCCGGTGCCCGCCACGGTGGCGCTGCCCGCCGACGCCACCCAGCGCGAGTCGCTGGAGGGCATGCTGCTCGCGCCGCAGGGCGAGTTCACGGTGAGCGACACCTACTCCACCAACCAGTACGCCGAGATCGGTCTGGCCTCCGGCAGCACCCCGCTGCTCACCCCCACCGAGATCGCACGCCCCGGCACGCCGGAGTACACCGCGGCCGTGGCCGACAACGCCGCTCGCGCGGTGACGCTCGACGACGGCTCCAGCCTGAACTTTCTTGGCGCCACGGCGAACAAGAACCTCCCGCTGCCCTACCTCACGCAGGATGCGGCGATCACGGTCGGCTCCGCGGTCTCGTTCACGAGCCCGGTGATCTTCGACTACCGCAACAGCACCTGGAAGTTCCAGCCCACCACGCAGCTCACGGCCGACGGCGCCCTGCCGGCGACCTTCAGCGACGTGCGGGAGAACGCTCCGGCCACCCTCGGCGGCGACATCCAGATCGCCGGCTTCAACGTGCTGAACTACTTCACCACCACCGGTGACACCCTCACCGGCTGCACCTTCTACACCGACCGCGAGGGCGACCCGGTGACTGTCAACCGGGGCTGCGATGCCCGCGGTGCGGCCGAGCCCGAAGACCTCGCCCGCCAGCAGGCCAAGATCGTCGCGGCCATCAACGGCCTCGGCGCCGAGGTCGTCTCGCTCGAGGAGATCGAGAACTCGGCCAAGTTCGGCGACGAGCGCGACTCGGCCCTGTCGACCCTGGTCACCGCGCTGAACGCGGCCGCCGGCAGCAACGTATGGGCCTTCGTGCCCTCGCCCGCCGCCGACGCGCTGCCGCCGCTGGCTCAGCAGGACGTCATCCGCACCGCCTTCATCTACAAGAAGGCCGCCGTCGAGCCCGTGGGCGAGTCGCGCGTGCTGATCGACCCGGCCTTCTCGAACGCCCGTCAGCCGCTGGCGCAGGAGTTCAAGCCGGCCGGAGCATCCGGAGACGATGAAGCGTTCATCGCCATCGTCAACCACTTCAAGTCCAAGGGCGACAGCACGCCGCCCGCGACGGGTGACAACGCCAACGGTATCCAGGGCGCCTTCAACGGAGACCGCACGCGTCAGGCGGCAGCCCTGCTGTCGTTCTCCTCGTCGCTGCAGGCCGAGCTCGGCATCACCGACGTCTTTCTGATCGGTGACTTCAACGCCTATTCGAAGGAAGACCCGGCGGTGGCGCTGACGGATGCCGGCTACGTCGACCAGGGCGCGAAGACGGGCAAGTTCAGCTACTCGTTCAGCGGCGAGAGCGGTTCGCTCGACCACGTCTTCGCCTCGCCCTCGGCGGATGCGAAGGTCGACGGCGTCGACATCTGGAACATCAACTCGGGCGAGTCGATCGCCAAGGAGTACAGCCGCTTCAACTACAACGCGACGAACTTCTACGACGAGAGCGTGTTCCGCTCCAGCGACCACGACCCGGTGATCGTCGGTTACTCGTTCGGTGAGGCCGCTCCGGCGACCGTCGACCTGAACCTGATCGACATCAACGACTTCCACGGTCGCATCGATGCCAACACGGTCAAGTTCGCCGGAACGATCGAGCAGCTGAAGGCTCAGAGCCCGAACTCGATGTTCATCTCCTCGGGTGACAACGTGGGCGCCTCGCTGTTCGCCTCGAGCGTGCAGCAGGACCAGCCGACCATCGACGTGCTGAACGCGCTGAGCCTGAAGACGAGCGCCGTGGGCAACCACGAGTTCGACCAGGGCTTCACCGACCTCACCGACCGCATCATCGGTGCCGACGACGCGCGCAACGCGACGTGGGCCTACCTCGGTGCGAACGTCTACGAGAAGGGCACCACCACCCCGGCGCTGCCCGAGTACGCGATCGAGCAGGTCGGTGGGCTCCGCGTGGGAGTCATCGGCGCGATCACGCAGGAGACGCCCTCGCTGGTGTCGCCCGGCGGCATCTCGGGCCTCGTTTTCGGCGACCCGGTCGACGCGGTGAACCGCGTCGCAGCCCAGCTCACCGACGGTGACGAGTCCAACGGCGAAGCCGACGTGCTCATCGCCAGCTACCACGAGGGTGCCGGAGCCGGCCTCGTCGAGGGTGCGACCCTCGAGCAGGAGCTCGCCGAGGGCGGCGCGTTCGCGAAGATCGTGAACGACACGGATGCGAAGGTCGCCGCGATCTTCACCGGCCACACCCACAAGCAGTACGCCTGGGACGGTCCCGTCAAGGGCACCGACAAGACCCGCCCCGTGCTGCAGACCGGCAACTACGGCGAGAACATCGGCCAGGTGAAGCTCAGCATCGATCCTGAGACGCACGAGCTGGTGAGCTACACGGCCACCAACGTGAAGCGCCTCGCCTCGGCGACCGGGAAGGACGCGGCCGAGACCGCAGCGCTCAGCGCCGCGCTCGACGCCCAGCTCGTCAGCACCTACCCGGCCGTGGCCGAGGTGAAGACGATCACGGATGCGGCGCTCGCCTACGCGGCCGAGATCGGCAACCAGCCCAAGGGCTCGGTCACCGCCGACATCACCTCCGCGAACACCGGCGGCAGCTACGTCGACGGCGTCTACGTGGGCGGCTCGCGCGACGACCGCGCCTCGGAGTCGACCCTCGGCGACCTGGTGGCCGACTCGCTCGTGTCGTCGCTCAGCGACGCCGATCGTGGCGGCGCGGAGATCGGGGTCGTGAACCCCGGTGGTCTGCGTGCCGAGCTGCTGTTCAAGGGCGACACCACGTCGAACCCCGCGAACACCGACGGCACGGTGACCTACGCCGAGGCCAATGCGGTGCTGCCGTTCGTGAACAACCTCTGGACGACCTCGCTCACGGGCGCGCAGTTCAAGACCGTCCTCGAGCAGCAGTGGCAGACCAACCCCGACGGCACCGTGCCGTCGCGGCCCTACCTGCAGCTCGGCCTGTCGAAGAACGTGACCTACACGTTCGACGCCACGGCCGCCCGCGGATCGCACATCACCGGCATCTGGATCGACGGTGAGCCGATCGACCCCGCGGCCTCGTACCGCATCGGGTCGTTCAACTTCCTGCTCCAGGGAGGCGACAACTTCCGCGAGTTCACCAACGGCACGAACACGCGCGACTCGGGTCTGGTCGACCGTGACGCGTGGATCTCGTACCTGCAGTCGAACCCGGGCCTCACGCCCGACTTCGCCCGCCAGGCCGTGCAGGTCAGCGGCGTCACCGCCGGTGACGTGGAGCTGGGCGCCGACGTGTCGGCGACCGTGTCGGGTCTGGACCTGACGTCGCTCGGCAGCCCGCAGAACACCTCGCTCACGGCGACCTGGACGGGATCGGCGGCGACGTTCGCTCCCATCACGGTCACGAACGGGAGTGCGACGGTCTCCGTCGAGGTTCCGGTCGACGCCTACAAGAACAGCGAGCTGGTGCTCACCGCGTCGCCGAGCGGCACCGTGGTGCGCATCCCGGTCACCGTCGCGAACGGTCTGCCGAACCCGCCGGAGGTCGACCGCATCGCCGGAGCCGACCGCTTCGAGGTCTCGGCGAACCTGTCGAAGGACGGCTTCCCCGACGGCGCGGACTCGGTCTACGTCACCTCGGGCGAGGTCTTCCCCGACGCGCTCGCCGCGGCCCCGGCCGCGACGGTCGACAGCGGCCCGATCCTGCTCACGCAGAACGGTGTGCTGCCGCAGGCGGTGCGCGACGAGATCGTGCGCCTCGGTGCGAAGAACATCGTGATCGTGGGCGGGCCGGCGACGGTCTCCACCGCGGTCGAGACCGAGCTGAAGACGCTCGGCACCGTTACCCGCATCGGCGGGGCCGACCGGTTCGAGGTGTCGCGGAACGTGGCGAAGGCCGCCTTCCCCGACGGCGCTCCGTACGCGGTGCTCGCCACGGGCACGTCGTTCGCCGACGCGCTCTCCGCGGGTGCGGCGGTGGCCGGTGAGGCTCCGGTCATCCTCGTGAACGGCAGCCGGCCCACGCTGGATGCCGCCACGAAGGCGCTGCTCACCGACCTGGGAGTCGACAAGCTCGTCATCGTGGGCGGTGAGGCGTCGGTCTCGGCCGGCATCCTCGCCGACGCGAAGACGATCGCGCCGACCGAGCGGCTCGGCGGTGCGGACCGGTTCGAAGCATCGCGGAACATCAACGCGTACTTCTTCGACACCGCCGACCGCGTGCTGCTCACGACCGGTCTGACGTTCACGGACGCGCTCTCGGCCTCGGCCTACGCGCCCCGCATCGACGCACCGCTGTTCACGATCCCCGGCGGCTGCGTGCCGAAGGAGACGCGTGACCAGATCACCGATCTCGGGGCCACCCGGGTGACGGTGATCGGCGGCGAGGCCTCGGTGACCAAGAGCGTCGACGACCTGGCGGTCTGCAGCCGCTGACCTGCGAGAGGTCACCAGGGCGACACGCCGACGGTAGCCGCTAATTATGAATTGTTCATAATTAGCGGCTACGGTCGTTCCATGACCATCGAGCTGGAGACGCGCATCCGGGAGGCCGGGCTGCGCGTCACCGGGCAGCGCCTGGAGGTGCTGCGGGTGCTCGAAGAGCTGCCTCACGCCGACGCCGACGCCGTGCATCGCCGGGCTGCCGCCGAACTGCCCGGGTTCTCGTTGCAGGCCACCTACGTCGTGCTCAACGCGCTGACGGAGGCGGGGCTCATCCGCCGCATCGAGCCCGCCGGTTCGCCGGCGCGCTACGAGCGGCGCATCGGCGACAACCACCACCACGTGGTGTGCACCGGATGCGGCGCCGTCGAAGACGTGGACTGCGTGCACGGGGCCGCGCCCTGCCTCACGCCCGCGTCGACCGGCGGCTTCCGGGTGACCACGGCCGAGGTGACCTTCTGGGGCCTGTGCCCGGCCTGCCAGGAGCTCCAGGCCGGATCATGAAGGTCGAGGCCCGGCCGGACCGTCCAGGCCCGGTCAGGAAAGGCGAGTACAGATCATGAAAACGAATGAGGAGACCATGACCGACAACTACACCACCACGAATTCGGGTGCCCCTGTCGCCAGCGACGACCACTCGCAGAGCGTCGGCGCCGACGGACCCGTCGTCCTCCACGATCACTACCTCGTCGAGAAGCTCGCGCAGTTCAACCGCGAGCGCGTTCCCGAGCGCGTCGTGCACGCCAAGGGCGGCGGCGCCTTCGGCACCTTCACCACCACCGGCGACGTGAGCGCCTACACCCGCGCCTCGCTGTTCCAGCCCGGAGCATCCGTCGAGATGCTGGCCCGCTTCTCCACCGTCGCCGGCGAGCAGGGCTCGCCCGACACCTGGCGTGACCCGCGCGGCTTCGCCCTGAAGTTCTACACCGACGAGGGCAACTACGACCTCGTGGGCAACAACACCCCCGTCTTCTTCATCCGCGACGGCATCAAGTTCCCCGACTTCATCCGTTCGCAGAAGCGCCTGCCCGGCACGCACCTGCGCGATCACAACATGCAGTGGGACTTCTGGACCCTCTCGCCCGAGAGCGCGCACCAGGTGACCTGGCTGATGGGCGACCGCGGCCTGCCCGCCTCCTGGCGTCACATGGACGGCTTCGGCTCGCACACCTACCAGTGGATCAACGCCGCGGGCGAGAAGTTCTGGGTGAAGTACCACTTCAAGACCAACCAGGGCATCGAGATCCTGTCGCAGGATGCCGCCGACCAGATCGCCGGCGAGGATGCGGACTTCCACATCCGCGACCTCTCCGAGGCGATCGCGCGGGAGGACTTCCCGTCGTGGACGCTCTCGGTGCAGATCATGCCCTACGCGGATGCCGCGAGCTACCGCTTCAACCCCTTCGACCTCACGAAGGTGTGGCCGCACGCCGACTACCCGCTGATCGAGGTCGGCACCATGGAGCTCAACCGCAACCCGGAGAACTACTTCGCGCAGATCGAGCAGGCCACCTTCGCGCCCTCGAACTTCGTGCCCGGCATCGCGGCCTCGCCCGACAAGATGCTGCTCGCCCGCATCTTCAGCTACGCGGATGCGCACCGCTACCGCGTGGGCACCAACCACGCGCAGCTGCCGGTGAACGCGCCGCACGCGACCACGGTGAACTCGTACTCGAAGGACGGCGCGATGCGCACCGACTTCCGGGACGCCGCACTGCCCGTGTACGCGCCGAACTCGTTCGGCGGCCCGCACGCCTCGCCCGAGCGGCACGGCGACGACTCCGGCTGGGAGTCGGACGGCGAGCTGATGCGCACGGCGGCCACGCTGCATCCGGAGGACGACGACTTCGGCCAGGCCGGCACCCTCGTGCGCGAGGTGCTCGACGACGCCGCCCGTGACCGGCTGGTCTCGAACATCGCCGGCCACGTCTCGAAGGTGACCATCCCGTCGCTGCGCGAGCGCGTGCTGCAGTACTGGGCGAACGTCGATCCCACCCTCTCGGCCCGCGTCGCCGCCGCCCTGGAGCCCTCGGCCCCCGGCGCCGGCGTCGCCCCTGAGCAGGTGGGCATCGGCCAGGCGTAACGTTCTCGCCTGCCCTTGACGGCGGCCGCGACCTGGAACCCGGACGGGTGCGGGCCGCGGCCGTCGTCGTTAGGGTGGCGGGCATGAGCGCAGGGGAATCGGAAGACGCAGGGATGGCCCGGTACGTGGTCGGCGGGGTGGTCGGCGGACTGCTCGTCGGCGTGGTCGTCGGGATGCTGGTGCCCTCGATCGGTGCCGGGTTCGGGATCGGCATCGGGATGGCCGTGGGCATCGTGGTGGCGGTCATCGCCTGGGTCGCGCGGCGGCCCGGCCGCCCGTCCGGCTCGCGGGACCGGTCGGATGCGGGCGGGGGAGCTGTCTTCGTCGACACCGGGAGTTCGAGCGCCGGCACGCCTCACGGGCAGCGCGGCGACGGTGACGGGGGCGGACCGGGTGATGACAAGGGCACGCCTGGCGACTCCGGCGGTGACTCCGGTGGCGGTGGCGACTCCGGCGGCGGTGGGGGCGACGGTGGAGGGGGCGACGGCGGAGGTGGCGGAGGCGACTGACCCCGCCACGACCGCACGTCAGGCCTCGGGCAGCACCAGCACGCCGTCGACGCGGCGCGGGATCGCCGAGGCGCCGTCGCGCAGTTCCGGCGGCAGCTCCGCGGCCGGGGCGTTCTGCCAGGCCACCGGCCGCAGGTAGCGGCGGATCGAGGTGGCGCCCACCGAGGTGTGCACCGAGTCGGTCGAGGGCCACGGGCCGCCATGGTTCTGCGCCCACGCCACGGCGACGCCGGTGGGGTACTGGTCGTAGAGGATGCGCCCCACCCGCGCCGAGATCGCCGCCCGCGCCGCGGGCACGCCGGTGTCGCCGGGTTCGAGGAAGAGCGTGCCGGTGAGGGCGCCGGGAAGCGAGGCGAGCATTCGGGCGGCGTGCTCGTCGTCGCGGTAGCGTGCCACGACGGCCACCGGGCCGAAGGTCTCCTCGGCCAGCTGCGGCGCGAGGTCGTCGCCGCTGAACTCGATCAGGGCCGGCGGCGTGGTGCCGGCCGCCGCGTCGGCCTCGACATCGGAGGCGCGGGACGGACCCGCCGCCAGCCGCGCGCCCGGAACGGCCGCGAGAGCCGAGAGCCCCTTCGCGTAGGCCGCCGCCATGCCCGCGGTCAGGGCCGGCTTGGCGGAGGCGTCGGCGATCGTGGCTGCGAGTCTCGCCACGAGCGCGTCCCCGTCAGGGCCCACCGGCACGAGCGCCACTCCCGGCTTGGTGCAGAACTGGCCGCCGCCCAGCAGGATCGAGCCGCCGAGACCGATGCCGATCGAGTCGGCGCGCGCCGCCGCGGCCTCGGGCGACACGAGCACCGGATTGATGCTGCCGAGCTCCCCGTAGAACGGGATCGGCTCGGGCCGGGCGTCGGCCAGCTCGGCCAGCGCCCGCCCGCCCGCGGGCGAGCCGGTGAAGCTCGCGGCGCGGATGGCCGGCGCCTGCACGAGGTCGATGCCGGCCTGGTAGCCGTAGACCACCGAGACGGCGGTGCCCACCAGCGGCGACGTCACCGAGGCGATGATCGACCCCACCAGAGCACTCGTCGCGGGATGCGCCGGATGCGCCTTCACCACGACCCCCGAGCCGGCCGCCAGCGCGGCCGCCGTGTCGCCGCCCGGCACCGAGAAGGCGAGCGGGAAGTTGCTGGCGGCGTACACGGCCACCGGCCCGACCGGAACGAGCAGGCGCCGGAGGTCGGGGCGCGGACCCATCGGGGTGTCGCCGGCGTGGTCGATGACGGCTTCGAGGTACGAGCCCTCGCGCAGCACCTCGGCGAAGAAGCGCAGCTGGTAGGCCGTGCGGGTGAGCTCGCCGTTCAGGCGCACCGGCCCGAGGGCGGTCTCCGAATCGGCGGTGGCCACGATGCCGTCGCGCCGCGCTTCGAGGGCATCGGCGATCGACTCGAGCAGCCCGGCCCGGCCGAGGCGCCCCAGGGCGCCGAGCGCGGTGGTGGCCCGCGCCGCGGACTCGACGGCGGCGGCGAGGCCCGCGGCATCCGTCTCCTCGATGTCGAGCGGATGCTCCGCCCCGGTGGCGGGGTTCGTGCTGATGATCTGCGTCATGGTCTCGTCTCTCACATCCAGGCCGTCGAGCCGTCGGGCTTCACCGGCACGCGTCGCTCCCAGTGCACCCAGTCGTCGTGCTGCAGCGCCTGCTCGTCGATGGTGATTCCCCAGCCGGGCCGATCGGCCCGCAGCTCGAGATGGCCGTCGACCGGCTCGTAGGGGTCGTGGCACCAGGCCACCGGGTCGGGCTTGTACTCCAGGATCGAGAAGTTCGTGGTGGCGGCCGCGAAGTGCACGTTCGCTGCGGTCGCCAGCGGGCCGAGCGGGTTGTGCGGCGCCACCGGCACGTAGTGCGCCTCGGCGAGGTGCGCGATCTTGACCATCTGGGTCAGCCCGCCCACCACGCAGATGTCGGGCTGGATGATGTCGGCGCCCTGCACCGACAGCAGCCCGAGGAACTCGTTCGGCGAGTACAGCGACTCCCCGGTCGCCAGCGGCACCGACAGCGCCGAGAGCTCGGAGCGGATCCGGCCCCAGGCGGGCAGGTACTCGGGCCGGATCGGCTCCTCCAGGAAGAGCGGATCGTGCGGAGCCAGCGCCGCCCCGAGTGCCACGGCCTGCTGGGGAGACCACAGGCAGGCGTGCGCGTCGAACGCGAACTCCCAGTCGAGCGGATGCGCCTCCCGCACCTGCCCGAAATACCGCCCCAGTTCCGCCGCGACGACGCCGAAACGGTGCCGGTGCAGCTCGGTGCGGTACGGGCTCAGCTTGAACGCGGTGAAGCCGTGGCTCTCGTTCAGCGCGGTTGTGCGCTCGAGCAGCTCGGGAACATCCGGAGCCGAGTACAGTCCGGCGTACACCCGCACCCGGTCGCGCACGGCCCCGCCGAGCAGCTGGTACACCGGCAGGCCGGCGGCCTTGCCCGCGATGTCCCACAGCGCATGGTCGATCGCGGCCAGCGCGGCGAGGCCGAGCGCGCCCGGCGGGAACCGCGAGGACTGCAGCAGCAGCTGCGCCACGAAGGAGGTGCGGCGCGCGTCGATGCCCTTGATCTGCTCGAACAGGTACTCCAGCAGCGGCGGGAAGGCGAGGTCGGGCCCGTGGTTGTACACCTCGGCCCAGCCCTCCACGCCGTCGTCGGTGGTGATCTTCACCAGCACCCGCGGGCGGTCGCCCACCCGTTGCAAGTAGGTGTCGAGTCTTTCGATCCGCATCAGGCGCCCGCCCCCACGGGGGAGCCCACGCCCGCGGCGGCCCAGTCGGCGATCGACTCGCGCACCTCGTCGCGCGCGGCGGCGGTGAGCGGCGCGCTCGGCGGCCGCACCTCGCGGCGGCACAGCCCCAGCTGCTGCATGGCCTCCTTCACCACCGACACGTTGTCGGCCGAGCGGTCGCGCGCCCGCAGGAACTCGAACTGCCGGATGCTGCGCCAGAGCTCCTCGGCCCCGCTCGCGTCACCGCGCTGCAGGGCGGCGAGCATCGCCAGCGACTTCTCGGGCACCACGTTCACCAGGCCCGAGGTGAAGGCGCGGGCACCGCCCTGCCAGTAGGCGGGCGCGTACGACTCGGCGAGCCCGGCGATCCAGAGCACCTCGGATGCGGTGTGCTCGGCCACCTCGGAGCGGGTCGTGGCGAAGACGACCGGATCGGGCACCGAGTACTTCAGGGCCACGACGTTGGGCGCCGCATCGATCAGCCGGGCGATCTGCCGCCCGGTCACGATCGGCGTGCTGAGGTAGGGCACCACGCCGATCTCGGGCACGGCGGTGGCGATCGCGAGGTTGTAGTCCACCCAGCCCTCGGGCGAGAGGTAGGGCAGCACCGGCTGGTGGATCATGATCGCGTCGGCACCGGCGTCGCGGGCGAAGCGGGCATCCGCCGCCGCCGTCGCGATGTCCAGGCCCACGCCGCCGATGATCACCGCGGAGCCGGCCGCCGCATCCGTCACCGTCTGCAGCACCGCCCGCCGTTCCTCGGGGGAGAGCGCGTAGAACTCGCCCGTGTTGCCGTTGGGGGTGAGTGCGGTGACCCCACGGTCGACCAGGCGCCGGATCAGTTCGGCGAGCAGCGGATGATCGATGGCTCCCGACTCGTCGTACGGGACGACGGGGATGCCGACGACGGTGGACAGGCGCGCGATCAGGGCGTCGCGGTTCATGAGGGGGTCCTTTCGGTGGCGGGCGAAGACGGGGTGAGGGGAGTGCCGCCGGCGTCGACGTCGTCGAGCGCCACCACCGGCTTGATGCGCACCCAGAAGCCGTAGATCGCGGCGCTGATCAGGCAGCTGAGCGCGGCGAACACCAGCGGGCCCATGTAGGAGTTGTTGCTGAAGGTAAGGAACAGGCCGATCGCGATCGGGCTGATCAGGTTGCCCAGCTGCGATCCGAAGTTCTGGAAGCCGGCCACCGAGCCCACGGTGTCACGCGACTCGGCCACCTCGGCGGGCAGGCTCAGGATGGCGGCGCCGGCGAAGGAGTGCGCGGCGCTGGAGACCGTGAGCACCACCATCACGAGCACGTTCGACTCGATGAAGGGGCTGAAGCCGATGCATGCCGAGAGCACGAGGCCGGCGATGATCGGGATCTTGCGCGCAGCCCCGGCGGAGACCTTCCCGGAGGCGAGCAGGCGGTCGGAGACGATGCCGCCGAGCACGGTGGCGCCGATGGCGATGACGGCCGGGATGGCACCGACGAGGCCGAACTCCTCTTTCGAGAGCCCGCGGTCGTTCAGCAGGTAGCTGGGGTACCAGGTGAGGAAGAAGGCGCCGGCCAGCGAGCGGAAGACGTAGCCGAGCATCAGCGCCCACACCTGGTTGTTGCGCAGCAGCGCGCGCCAGGGCTTCTTCTCGCCGGTCGCCGCCGCGGCCACCATCTCGCCCTGGTCGGAGTTGATGTACTCCAGCTCTTCGGCGTTCACTCGCTTGTGCTTCTCGGGTGCCCGGTAGACGGCCAGCCAGCCCACCACCCAGAGCGCGCCGATCACGCCGATCAGCAGGAACGCGAAGCGCCAGCCGGCGAACACCGCGAGGGCGGTGACGACCGGGATCGACAGCGCCGTACCGATCTGCTGCCCCATGTCGAACAGGCTCGAGGCGAAGGCCCGCTCGCGGCGGGGGAACCAGCGCGAGACGACCTTCACGTTCGCCGGCTGCACCGGGGCCTCGCCGATGCCGAGACCGAGGCGGAACACGATCGTCGAGACGACGCCCGTGGAGAGCGCGGTCAGGGCGGTCCAGATCGACCACCAGCCGACGGCGATCGGGTAGATCACCCGCGGACCGAACTTGTCCAGCAGCCAGCCCGACGGGATCTGGAACAGCGCGTAGGTCCAGAAGAACGACGAGAGCAGCACGCCCTGGATGGCCGGGCCGATCTCGAACTCCTCCGCCATGAACGGCAGGGCCACCGCGAGGGCGGCGCGGTCGAGGTACGCGATGGTCAGGCCGAGGGCCGAGAAGCCCACGATCGTCCAGCGCATGTTCGATCGCCGTCGGCGGATCGCCGAGGCGGGTGTGGGGGCGGGCTTTGTATCATGGTGAAGCATCGTTGCTCCTTCGTAAGCAATGGTGGTCGCTCCGGTTGGAGCGGTGAACGACGGGGCGGCTCGGGAACTTGGCGGTGAACGAGCCGTCTCCTTTCCTGTTAGTCGAGCCCTCCCTCTTCGGTGTCGGCGCTCGGCGGCGCATCGGGGCGGTCGGCCTGGGGGCCGATGATCTGTCTCCGGGCGAACCCTCCGATGTGCTCGTGCACGAGACGGGCGGCCCCCTCGGAGTCGCCGGATCGGGCGGCGTCGAGGATGCGAAGGTGCTCGCCGGCCTCCTGCTCCCACGAGGCGCTGCGGGCCCAGGATCCGGCCGAGATGAGCGCGATCTGGTCGCGCAGGCCGTCGAGTGCCTGGAGCAGCAGGGGGTTGCCGCAGTTCCGGTACAGGGCGCGGTGGAACGCGCGGTTGGCGATGCTGCGCTCGGAGCCGTCGGTCGCGGCCTGCGCCCGGGCGAGTGCCTCGGCCGCCTCGTCCAGGCCCGCGCCGGTGGCGACGCTGCGGCGAACGGCCTCGGGTTCGAGCAGCAGGCGCATGTCGTAGATCGCGACCGCGTCGTCGTCGGTGAACGCGCGCACGGTCGTGCCGGTGTACGGGCGGATGACCACGAGCCCGGTGCTCTCGAGCGTCTTGAGCGCCTCGCGCACCGGCGTCTTCGAGACGCCGAGGCGGCCGGCCAGCTCCGATTCCACGAGCGACTGGCCCGGGGCCAGCTCGCCGTTCAGGATGGCGCCCTTGATCACCTCGAGCACGTGGGCGGTGCGGGAGCTCGCCGAGATCGGCTTCAGCGGCGACGACACTGTCATGCGGATCTCCTTCGACGACTCTCGTACATCATATATGACCGGCGGGAAAGCGCAATCGCGCCGACCCGCTCCCCGCGCGAGCTCCGGGGAATCAGGAGCGGGCGAAGGCGAGGAGCTCGTCGACGGGCCAGGTGGTGATGATGCGCTCGGGCGGGATGTCCGCCGCTTCCGCCCGGGCGGCGCCGAGGCCCAGGAAGCCGAGGTGGCCGGGGGCGTGCGCGTCGCTGTCGATGCTGAACAGGCATCCGGCGTCCCGGGCGAGCGCGATCAGCGGGTCGGGCGGATCCTGCCGCTCCGGCCGCGCGTTGATCTCCACCGCCACCCCGTTCGCGGCGCAGGCGGCGAACACGCGCTCGGCGTCGAAGTCGGAGGGCGGCCGGGTTCCCCGCGAGCCCTTCACGAGCCGGCCCGTGCAGTGGCCGAGCACGGTGGTGCGCGGATGCTCGATGGCCGCCAGCATCCGCCGGGTCATGGTCTTCTCGTCGGCGCGCAGCTTCGAGTGCACGCTCGCGACCACGACGTCGAGCCGGTCGAGCAGTTCGGGCTGCTGGTCGAGCTCGCCCGACTCCAGGATGTCGACCTCGATGCCCGAGAGCACCCGGATGTCGTCGTACCGCCCGTCGAGCTCGGCCACGAGGTCGAGCTGCTCGCGCAGGCGCTCCGCGGTGAGGCCGTGCGCGATGGTGAGGCTCGGCGAGTGGTCGGTGACGGCCAGGTACTCGCGGCCCAGCCGGCGCGCGGTGGCCACCATGAGCTCGACGGGCACCGTGCCGTCGGACCAGTCGCTGTGCGTGTGCAGGTCGCCACGCAGTCCTGCCGCCAGACCGGAGACCGCGTCACCCGGGCCGCTCCCCGCGTCGGCGCGGTCGCGCAGCTTCTGCAGGTAGTCGGGCACCACACCCTCGGTGGCCTGCTGCACCACCAGGAAGGTCGAGTCGCCGATGCCCTTCGTGCGCCGCAACCGCCCGTCGGCCACCCGGGCGGCGATGTCGTCGGCGGAGAGCGGATCGAGAACCGCCGCCGCGCGCCGGAACGCCTTCACCTTGAACGAGGGCGCCAGCTCCCGCTCGAGCCGGAACGCGATCTCGTCGAGGGCCTCGCCGGGGCCGGGCGCCCCCGCCGATCCCGCCTGCCCGCCGCGTGCATCCGCCATGCCCTCCAGTGTGCACCCGCGACCGCCGCCGTGCCCGCTCCGCGCCCTCTCCGTGCCCTCCCCGTGACGGGCATCCCGTATAGCGTTGGCCCCATGGAACCGTTGCAGCGGGTGACCGCGCCCACCCTCGACGTGCTCGCCATCCTGCTCTCCGCCGGCGCCGATCCGATCTTCGGCCTCGAGATCATGAAGCGCTCGGGCCGCCCCTCCGGCACGATCTACCCCATCCTGGAACGTCTCGAACGCCAGGGCTGGATCACCTCCACCTGGGAGGAGAACACCACCACCCAGCTGCACCGCCGCCGCGTCTACACCTTCACCCCCGAAGGGGCCGAGGCCGCCCGAGCCCTGGGGAACGACGGAACCTGATCCGGTTCGGGGGCGACGACGGATCGGGGGCCCGAATGTGGGCTGCGGCTCCGTCGTTGCCGGGCGGGAAGGGGAACCCGCGGCGCAGGAGCGCTCAGCCGATGGCGCCGACGTGCACGCGGATGCTCGCCGCGGGCGGGAGCCCGGTCACGGCCAGGTGGTCGCGCAGGCGGTCGTGCACCGTGCGGCAGAGCCCGGCCGCCGAGGCGGAGGCGTCGACCCCGATGGTGACCGAGATGCTCAGTGCGTCCGGTTCACCGGACACGGCGACCGGTTCGGCGATGGCCGCGGCCGCGGTGGCCGGCCCACGTGCGGCCACCGCGAGCACCGCCGAGACCAGCGACGCCGGGGCGCTGCGGGCCGGGTAGAGCGCGGTCACGCCGGGAACCGCGCTCACCAGTGCGGCCAGCTCGCGCGCCAGGTTCCTCTCGGCCGGGTTCGTCCCGGCCGGCTCTGCGGCGGCGGCATCCGTTCCGGCCAGGGCGGCGGTGGTGGCGGGCGCCTCGGAAGGCTCGGGGGCGGGTGTCGTCAGGCTCATGCGCGCTCGTCTCCGTTCGGGTCGTCGGGAACGACGGATGCGGGTGCCGGCAGCAGGTCGTGCACGATCACGTCGACGCCCGCCAGCACCAGCTCGGTGTGCCGGTCCAGGGCGACGATCACGGCGTCGCGCAGAGCCGCCGCGGCATCCGGAATGGAGGTTCCCCAGAGCGCACTCGCCTCGATCCGCACCGTGATCGGCTCACCGGGCAGCGTCACGTCGCCGTCGAGGCTGCAGCGCCCGATCACGAGCCCGGGGATGGCGTCGCCCGCGGCCCGCACGAGCCCGCGCACCGACCCCTCGGTGAGCGCCAGGTCGGCCGACGGGTCGGGATGCGACACCGGGATGCGCCGCCCGGCCCGGGCCTCGCGCCCGATGCTCTGCAGGATGCCGCTGATCCAGTTCTCGTCGGGAGCCGGCTCGTTGGAGGCCTCCGACTCGAGCAGCGTCGTCGACACCGCGCGCAGGCGCGCCAGGGCGGCGAGCGCGATCTGGCAGCCGGCGGAGCCGTCGATCGAGAGGTCGGCGGGCTTCCGGCCGGCGTCGAGGTAGTCGCTCAGCTCGTCGATGGTGTGGCCGTCGAGGTCGTCCGGCTCGAACGACGCGAAGGCGGAGCCGGCGGCGGAGGCCGGGGAGGACGGAGCGGTCTGCGGGTCGGTCATCGCCATTCCTCCATCTCGCGGATCAGGTTCTTGCGGGCGCGGGCGATCAGGCCTCTCACGGTCGACGACGGCAGATCGAGTTCGCCGCCGATGTCCAGGTAACTGTAGCCCGCGACCTCGCGCAGCACCCAGCATCGCCGCTGATCCTCAGGCAGCCGGGAGAGCGCCGCCGAGAGCGCCTCGTCGAGCGAGTTCACCTGCGCGCGGGCCTCCGGAGCGTCCGAGGCAGGGGCCTCGTACTCGTGCTGGTCGATGTCGGCGTGCTCCCGGCGGGCCCGGATGCGGTCGACCGAGCGGTTGGCCACGATCCGCATCAGCCAGCTCTTCACCGAGGCCAGCTCCTCGAGCGAGGGCAGATGCTGCCAGGCCTGCAGGAAGGCCTCCTGCACCACGTCGTCGACATCGGCGTTCGAGCCCAGGATGCGCCGGGCGTACACCCGCATCAGCCGGCCGTAGCGGCGCACGAGCACCTCGAACGCGCGCACGTCGCCGTCCGAGGCGCGGCCCGCGAGGGTGCGGTCGTCGACGTCTTCCAGCGCGGGGCCGGGGGCGGGGCGGGAGACGGGCACGACCTCATCCAACACCTCGCACGAGGTCCGCGAAACATTTTTCGGGATGTGTGTGACGAATCGGCGCCTCGTCTCGTCCTACGGGTAAGAGCCTCCAGTCCGGGGGCCACGACCTACCGGGACGCGGTACCGCAGCGACCATCGTGCGATCCGTCCCCCTGACCGAGGAGCCCATCATGGCCAACACGACGACCCCCACTCCCGCCACCGTCGGATCCGCGACGCCCACCACCACCCAGACCGCACTCGGCAAGACCGTCATCAACGACGGCGTCGTGGCCAAGGTCGCCGGCATCGCCGCTCGCGAGGCCCGCGGCGTGTACGCCCTCGGCGGCGGAGCGGCCCGCGCGTTCGGTGCGATCCGTGAGGCCGTGGCCGGCACGGACCAGACCCAGGGCATCAGCGTCGAGGTCGGCGAGACCCAGGTGGCCGTCGACGTCACCATCGTCGCCGACTACCCCACCCCGCTGCAGGACGTCGCCGACGGCGTGCGTGCCGGCATCATCCGCGCCGTCGAGACCATCGTCGGTCTCGAGGTCACCGAGGTCAACGTGACCGTCAACGACGTGCACCTGCCCTCCGACGACAAGGACGAGGCTGCCGAGGCGCGAGTCCAGTGACCGCCTCCGCCACTCGCACCGGAATCCTGGTCGGGGCGGTCCTCGCCCTCACCTGGGTCGTGCTCGGCTTCTGGGCCTTCTTCTTCGTCGCCGTGGCGATGGCGGTCGGCGCTCTCATCGGCCGCATCGTCGAGGGCAAGCTCGACGTCTCGGCCCTGGTCGGCGCCTTCCGCGGAAAGCGCTCCTCCTCGTGAGCGCCGCCGCGATCCCGCCCGCCCCCGCCGTGGCCGCGCAGGCGCCCGACCGCGACCGGGGCCGGAACCGGATCACGGCGAAGGCCCTGAACCGCATCGTCTCGGCCATCGCCGCCGAGGCCCTCGACGTCGAGGGCCTCGGCGTCGGCGTCGAGCTGGGTGACGACAAGGGCCTCCTCGCGGTGGCCGTCACCAGCCCCATCCGGGTCCCCTCGCTCGAGGGCATCCGCGCCGCCGGCTCGCTGCCGGCCGGCTCCGGCGGCACCGTGCTCGAGCGGGCCGGCGCGGCCCAGGACAGCATCCGGGATCGCGTGCCCGCGCTGACCGGCTCCACCGTGGGCCGGGTGACGGTGCGGGTCGCCCGCGTCGACATCCGATCAGAGAAGCGCGTCGACATCCGATCAGAGAAGAGAGTGCGATGAGCATCACCCAGTCACCGGATGCGGCCACCGCCGCGGCATCCGGAGCCGACAGCGGGGCTCCGGCCGCCCGCACGGGGGCCGGTCGAGCCGCCGACGCCGCTCCGACGGGCCGTCCCGACCACACCGGCGTGCACCGCCGCGTCAGCCGCCGGGAGACGCATTCGCCGCGCTCGCTGCTGGCGATCGTGCTGGCCGTCGTGCTGATCGTGGTGCTCGCCTGGATCGGCACCGAGATCGTGCTGTCGCTCCTCGGCTCCGGCGCGCTGCTCGTGGCCCCGGCGGACATGTTCTCCTCGGCGCTGAACCTCCCGGCGCTGCCGACCGCCCTGCTCGCGGCCGCCGGCATCGTCGTGGCCGTCATCGGTGTGCTGCTCCTCGTCGCCGCCGTCTCGCCCGGCCGTCGTGCCCGGCACACCCTGGCCTCCGAACGGAGCGCCGTGGTGATCGACAACGAGGTGATCGCCTCGGCACTGGCCCGGCACGCCTCGCTGGCTGCCGACGTCGACCCCGACAACGTGACCGTCTCGGTCTCGCACCGTGTCGCCGAGGTGCGGCTGGTGCCGAGCGCCGGCCGGCCCGTCGACCGGGCCGCCGTGCAGTCCGAGGTCGACGAGCGCCTCGCCGATTACGACCTGCGGCCCCGCCTGCGGGCACGGGTGCGGGTCGCCGAGCAGTCGAAGGTGGGCGCATGAACGCCACCAACCGGGCCCTGAACCGGATGCTCGTCTTCGTCGTCGGCCTGCTGCTCGCGATCGTGGGTGCCGGGGCTGCCGCCCTCGCGCTCGTCCCGGTCGTCCGGGACGCCTGGGTCGGCGCATCCGGAACCGTCTCCTCGCAGGTGACGGGATTCCTGCAGGGCAACCCGCTCGGCGACACCGGAGCGAGCTGGCCGCTCGCGGCCGCGCTCGTGCTGCTGGTGCTCGCGATCGTGTTGCTGATCGTCTTCGTGGTGCGCCAGGGCGGCGGCCACACCCGCACCGCCGTCACCGAGCGCGCCGACGACGGCACCATCCTCGTCGACTCCTCGGTGGCCGAACACACCCTCGAAGACGCGCTCGCCACGCACCCGGAGTTCGTCGCCTCGCACGTCTCCACCTACGCCGTTCGGCACGAGCCCGTGCTGAAGATCTCGGTCACCTGCCGTCGCGGAGTCTCTCCCGCCGACGCCTCCCGGATCGTCGACGACACCCTGACCGCGCTCGACCGGCTGCTCGGCCGGGAGCTGCCGGCCCTCGTCCAGCTGAGCGGCGGGTTCCGTGCCCGCGTCCGCTCCACCACACGGCTGCAGTGAGTCCCCCGCCTCACTGCAGTCCCGACCTCCCTCCCCACCGACTGCCGGTTCTCAGCCGGCAGTCGGTTCGGGAGGGTAGTACAGGGAACACCACCGAAGAACACCCTCGAGAAAGGAACGGATCATGAGTGCATCCGACAAGATCGGCAACGCCGCCCAAGACCTGGCCGGCAAGGCCAAGGAGGCCGTCGGCAAGGTCACCGGAGACGACCAGAAGGTCGCCGAGGGCAAGGGCGACCAGGTCGGCGCCGACGCGAAGAAGGCCGGCGAGAACGTCAAGGACGCCTTCAAGCACTGAGCCGCCCTCGCGCACGAGTCGGATGCCCCGTCGCCGGATTCCGGCCGGGGCATCCGATCGTTAACCTTCGTCGTGCACAATGACCCCCATGTCCAAGAAAATCGATTCCGCGCTCTCCAAGCTGACGGAAGCGCTGAAGCACCATGCCGAGGTCGTCTCCGCCGACAAGGTGCGTGCCGACAAGGTCGCCCGCGCGAACGCGAAGGTGCGCCGCGCGGCCGCCGCCTACGCCTCGGCCGTCTACTCGCGCACCGCGACCGAGAGCCCGTTCCTCGACATCCCCGACCCGCGGCTCGCCGAGGAGACCGTCGCGTCGCTGAAGGCGGAGCGCGACGCCATCAAGGCGCGCAAGTCGGCCGCGAAGGATGGCGCGAAGGGGAGCGCTCCGAAGCACGGCGCGGCCGAAGACGCGGCGCCCGAGAGCTCTGACGAGGCAGCGACGAGCGACTCCGGATCGTGAGCCCCGCCGCGGCCCCCGGGCGCCCTCAGGCCGTTCTCGACCGGAGCGCGGAGGCCGCGCCGCCGCGCACCCTGCTCGATGTGTTCCGCCGGTCGGTGGCCGAGCATCCCGAGGTCTCGGCGCTCGAAGACGCCCGCGGCGCGCTGAGCTATCGCGAGCTGATGGCGCGCGTGCTCGCCACCGCCGCGGAGCTGCACGCGGCGGGGGTGCGCCGCGGCGATCGCGTCGGCATCCGGATGGAGTCGGGGCGTCGCGAGCTGTACATCTCCATCCTCGCGGTGCTGGCCGCCGGGGCCGCCTACGTGCCCGTCGACGCCGACGACCCCCAGGAGCGCGCCGACCTGGTGTTCGGCGAGGCCGCCGTGGCCGGCATCATCACGGGCACGGGCCACTACAGCCCGCGGAGTGCTGCGCAGCCCGAGCCGGTTCCGGATGTCGCCACCGCGGTCGTCGCATCCGGGACCGACGTCGCCGCCCTCACGCCCGCCGAGGCCGGCACGCGCCTGTTCGCCCGGGTCGAGCCGCCGCACGCGAGCACGGCGGCGCTGCCGATCCTCTCGCCGCCGCGGCCCGAGGACGACGCCTGGATCATCTTCACCTCCGGCTCCACCGGCACGCCCAAGGGCGTCGCCGTGAGCCACCGCTCGGCCGCCGCCTTCGTCGACGCCGAGTCCCGCCTGTTCCTGCAGGCCGAGCCGATCGGCCCGGGCGATCGCGTGCTGGCCGGTCTCTCGGTGGCCTTCGACGCCTCCTGCGAGGAGATGTGGCTCGCCTGGGCGCACGGCGCCTGCCTCGTGCCGGCCCCGCGCTCGCTCGTGCGCAGCGGCATGGATCTGGGCCCCTGGCTGATCACCCGCGACATCACGATCGTCTCGACCGTGCCGACGCTCGCCGCCCTGTGGCCGGCGGAATCGCTCGAGAACGTGCGCCTGCTGATCTTCGGCGGCGAGGCCTGTCCGCCCGAGCTGGGGGAGCGGCTCTCGAGCGGCGGCCGTGAGGTGTGGAACACCTACGGCCCCACCGAGGCGACCGTCGTGGCCTGCGCCGCCCCGCTCGGCGGCCCCGGACCGGTGCGGATCGGTCTGCCGCTGGACGGCTGGAACCTGGCGGTCGTCGATGCGTCCGGAGCGCGCGTGGGCGAGGGCGAGATCGGTGAGCTGATCATCGGCGGCGTGGGCCTCGCGCGCTACCTCGACCCCGCGAAGGACGCCGAGAAGTACGCGCCCATGCCGAGCCTCGGATGGGAGCGCGCCTACCGCTCGGGCGACCTGGTGCGCTTCGACAGCGAGGGCCTCGTCTTCCAGGGCCGCGCCGACGACCAGGTGAAGGTCGGCGGCCGGCGGATCGAGCTCGGCGAGATCGAGTCCGCCCTGCAGCAGCTGCCGGGCGTCTCGGGTGCCGCCGTCGCCGTGCGCACGACCGCGGCCGGCAACCAGATGCTGGTGGGCTACCTCGTGGCCGCCGATCCGCAGACCTTCGACCGCGACGACGCCGTGCGACGCCTGCGCGAAGAACTGCCCGCCGCCCTCGTGCCGCTGCTCGCCGTGCTCGACGACCTGCCCACCCGCACCTCGGGCAAGGTCGACAAGGCCGCCCTGCCGTGGCCGCTTCCCGGCATGGCCGGCAGCACGGAGGGGGTCGGCGACGCCGGGAGCCTCGACGAGCTCGACCCCGGCCTGCGGCAGGTGGCCGCGCTCTGGACGGCGGTGCTCGGTGCCCCCGTCACCGACCCCGCCGCCAACTTCTTCGATCTCGGCGGCGGATCGCTCGCCGCCGCCCAGCTGGTGGCGGGCCTTCGCGAGATCGACCCGGAGTTCACGGTGGCGGACGTCTACTCGCATCCGCGGCTCGGGGCGATGGCCGCCGAGATCGCGCTGCGCGTGCCGGGGTTCGCCGATCCGCAGGGCGAGGCGGGCTCCGCATCCGGCACCGGCTCGGACGGCCCCTCCGTGAGCGAGACCCCGCTCCGGATGCGGGTGCTGCAGACCGTGCTCGGCGTGCCGCTGTTCGTGCTCGCGGGCCTCCGCTGGCTGGTCTACCTGCTCACGGCCTCGGCCATCCTCCAGCCCTTCGGCGACTTCGCCTTCCTGCCCGTCGTGCCCTGGTGGGCGCTCGTGATCGGGCTCGTCCTCTTCGCCACGCCCTTCGGCCGCATGGGCATCTCGGTTCTCGCCTCGCGGCTGCTGCTGCGGGGCCTGCAGGGCGGCGACTACCCGCGCGGCGGCCGCTGGCACCTGCGGCTCTGGCTCGCCGAACAGATCGCGCACCAGGTCGGCGCCGTCAGCCTGGCCGGTGCCCCGTGGATCAACTACTACGCCCGCGCGCTCGGCGCCCGCATCGCCGACGACGTCGACCTGCACTCCCTCCCGCCCATCACGGGCCTGCTCACCGTGGGCCGTGGCGCCTCGATCGAGCCCGAGGTCGACCTCTCCGGCTACTGGATCGACGGCGACACCGTGCGTGTCGGTGCCGTGCGCATCGGCGCCGGCAGCACGGTCGGCGCCCGCAGCACGCTGCTGCCGGGCACCCGTATCGGCAAGCGCGCCGAGATCGAGCCGGGATCGTCGGTGTTCGGGCGGGTGCCCTCCGGCCAGCGCTGGGCCGGCAGTCCCGCCCGCCGCGTCGGCAAGTCACGCGAGTGGTGGCCGGCCGAGCGGCCCGCCCGCAAGACGGGTTGGCTCGTGGCCTACGGCGCCTCCTCGGTGGCGATGTCGCTGCTGCCCCTGCTCGCCTTCGCCGTCGGCGGCGTCATCGTGGCCGCATCCATCGAGGGATCCGCGTCCCTGGCCGAGGCAGCGGCCCGCAGCGCCCTCGCGCTGGTGCCCGCCACCCTGGCCGCCGGAGTCGTGCTCGCCGGCCTCGTTCTGCTGACCACCCGCCTGCTCGGCCTCGGCGTCACCGAGGGCATCCACGCCGTGCGCGGCCGCATCGGCTGGCAGCTCTGGTCGACCGAGCGCCTGCTCGACCTCTCGCGCACCATCCTCTTCCCGCTCTATTCCGGGCTGTTCACGCCGGTCTGGCTCCGGATGCTCGGGGCCGAGATCGGCCGCGACGTCGAGGCCTCGACGGTGCTGCTCATCCCAGCCATGACCACCGTGCGCGACGGCGCCTTCCTCGCCGACGACACCCTGGTGGGATCCTACGAACTCGGCGGCGGGCGGATGCGCGTGGCGCGCGCCGAGATCGGCGAACGGGCCTTCCTCGGCAACTCGGGCATGGCCGCGGCCGGTCACACCGTGCCGCGCGACGGTCTCGTGGCCGTGCTCTCCTCCGCTCCGCGCAAGGCGAAGGCCGGGTCCTCGTGGCTGGGGTCACCGGCCGTGCGTCTGCGCCGCACCGTCAACCAGGGCGACCCGAGCCGCACCTTCTCGCCGCCGGCCCGGCTGCGGGTGGCCCGCATCCTGTGGGAGCTGTGCCGCATCCTGCCGGTGTTCGTCACCTGCGCCATCGGCCTGGGCGTGCTGTTCGCGCTCGCGGCGCTCACGTCGGCCTTCGGAGTGCTCGTGGCCGCGCTGCTCTCGGGCGTGGTGCTGCTGGCGGCCGGAGCGGTGGCCGCGCTGGTGAGCACGGTGGCGAAGTGGGTGCTGATCGGGCGCATCCGGGCGGGCGAGCATCCGCTCTGGTCGGGGTTCGTGTGGCGCAGCGAGGTGTCGGACACCTTCACCGAGATGGTGGCCGCGCCCTGGTTCGCGCAGGCCGCTGCGGGCACGCCCGCGCTGGTGTGGTGGCTGCGCAGCCTCGGTGCGCGGATCGGCCGGGGCGTCTGGATCGACACCTACTGGCTGCCCGAGGCCGACCTCGTCACCCTCGCCGACGCCACGACGGTCAACCGCGGATGTGTGGTTCAGACGCATCTGTTCCATGATCGAGTCATGAGCTTGGACACGGTCATCCTCGAACGGGGCGCGACGCTCGGCCCGCACAGCGTCATCCTGCCGGCCGCGCGCATCGCGACCTCGGGTACGGTGGGGCCGGCGTCGCTGGTGATGCGCGGTGAGCTGGTGCCGCGCGGATCGCGCTGGAGCGGCAACCCGATCGGGCCGTGGCGCGAGGTGCGCACCTCGGAGTACCGCTCGCCCGAGGCGATCTCGGCGGCCGTGGCCTCCGCCTCCGCCTCCGCCTCCGCCTCGCAGGGTGCCGCGTGATCGGGCGCGGTGTCGCGTTCTCCGGAGATCCCTACACGCCGGGCGTCGGCACCTGGTCGTACCGGGTGCACTCCTACGACCTGACGCTCGACTACCGGGTCGAGACGAACCGCCTCGATGGCGTGGCCGTGCTGCAGGCCGAGGCCGTGGTGGAACTCGACCGCATCACGCTCGACCTCTCCAAGCTCAAGGCCTCGAAGGTGTGGCTCGACGGGCGGCGCCTGCCGCGGCTCAGCCAGAGCACCCACACCCTCACGATCCGTCCCGACGCCCCGATCGCGGCCGGAACCGCGTTCGAGCTGCGGATCGAGTACGGCGGGCGGCCCGGCCCGCGGCGCAGCACTTGGGGTCACATCGGCTGGGAGGAGCTCGACGACGGCGTGCTCACGGCCTCGCAGCCCTCCGGATCCTCCACCTGGTTCCCCTGCAACGACCGGCCGGGCGACAAGGCCGCGTACCGCATCCGCCTCTCCGCCGAGCAGGAGTACACGGTCGTCTGCAGCGGCGAGCTGCTCGAGAAGAGCACCCGCAGCGGCCGCACCACCTGGCTCTACGAGCAGACCGCTCCGACCGCCGCGTACCTCGCCACGGTGCAGATCGGCCGGTACCAGCGGCGAACGGATGCCCCGGGCCGCGCCCGCGGCAAGCCGCCCGTGCCCGTCGACTACGCCTATCCGGCCGCGCTCGACGCCCGGGCCTGCGCCGACTTCGACGGCCTCGCGCACATGCTGCGGTTCTTCGCGGCGACCTTCGGGCCGTATCCGTTCTCGCGGTACACGGTGGTGGTCACCGAGGACGAGCTGGAGATCCCGCTCGAGGCGCAGGCGCTGGCGATCTTCGGGGCCAACCACGTCGACGGCGAGGGCGGGTCGGAGCGGCTGATCGCGCACGAGCTGGCGCACCAGTGGTTCGGCAACAGCGTGGGGCTGGCGGCCTGGAAGGACATCTGGCTGAACGAGGGCTTCGCCTGCTACGCCGAGTGGCTGTGGTCGGAGGAGGCCGGCGGGCCCTCGGCGGCCGCTCTGGCGACCGAGCACCACGCCCGGTTGCGCGCCGCCCCGCAGGATCTCGTGATCGGCGAGCCGGGCGCCGCCTCGATGTTCGACGACCGCGTCTACAAGCGCGGCGCCCTCACGCTGCACGCGCTGCGGCTGCGCCTCGGCGACGCCCCGTTCTTCGCGCTGCTCACCGCCTGGACGGCGGAGCACGCCCACGCGACGGCCGACACGGCCGCCTTCGTGGCGCTCGCCGAATCCCGAACCTCCCTCCCCCTCCAGGACTTCTTCGGCGCCTGGCTCCACACGGAGTCCCTCCCCGCCCTCGCCCCCTGAGGCCCCCCCTCCCCTCCCCTCCCACACCCTCCCACCGCGACTTGCCATAACTTGTGGCAAGTCGCCCCCGAATACGGCGACTTCTGCCAAGTCGGCGCCCGCAGACGGCGACTTCTGCGAAGTCGGCGCCCGTAGACGGCGACTTCTGCCAAGTCGTCGGCAGGCGTGCGGGTCAGGCGGGGGACGGATGCGCCCGGTGGGCGGTGAGGTCGTCCAGGGGGAGGCGCTTCCAATTGATGACAGGGACTACCGGCTTATCGGGCTTCTGCGCCTTGCCGTCCTTGCTGCTCTTGCCCTCCTTCGGCGCGCGGAGGCCGATGGCCACGCTCGCGCGCACGGCGGGATCCAGCCGCAGGTCCGCGATCGCGAAGCGCGGTGCGGGTTCCTCCCTCGGGTTCTCGGCCGGGGCGGTGCCCGGTACTCCCGGCGCGGGCGGCAGCGTCGCCGTGATCGCCCCCTCGCCGGAGGCGATCCGCACCTCCGCCGGGTCGAGCGTCAGCCCGCGGCCGTCGGCCTTCAGCGCGGCCTCCATCCGGGTCCAGTGCTGCACCGGTTCCCAGTTGCGCCCGGCAGGACGCGCGGCGGACGGGATGAGCGCACTCACCGCGGCCAGGCCGGCGGTCGTCGCATCCGCGGGTTCGACGTCGATGCCCACGGGTCCGCGCCACATGGCCGCCACGGCGACCCCCGCGGCGCAGTGCGCGATGCTCAGGCTGATCCGCCGGCCCTTGGCCGAGCGCAGTTCCGCCTCGGGACGCCCGTGCGGCCCGCCGCACACGGCGCAGTGGGCGCTCACCACGATCTCGGCCGGCGGAAGCGCACCGTCGAGCAGCTCCGACGCCAGCATCCGGATGGCGGCCCGCCCCACCACGAACCTCCCTGCGGCGGACTCGTCCGCGGTTCCCGCGAACCGCTCGCGCTCCGCCGCGCTCAGTAGCGGCAGCAGTGCCTGCACCGCGTCGGGCGCGACGACGCCCGCCGGCAGCGGCGTCCACCGCACGTGCACCCGGGGAGTCATCGCAGAGGCCGGTGCTCGCCGCGCTCGTAGACGTCGACGGCCGATCCCACGATCGAGGCGTCGGGCACCCCGGCGACCTCGGCATCCTTGTCGTCGTAGTCGAACAGGCTCAGCACGTGCCGCATCGCCTCGATGCGGGCGCGCTTCTTGTCGTTGGACTTGACCACCGTCCACGGCGCGGTCGCCGTGTCGGTCGCGGCGAACATCGCCTCCTTGGCATCCGTGTACCGCTGCCACTTGTCCAGCGACTCGAGGTCCATCGGCGAGAGCTTCCACTGCCGCACCGGGTCGACCATCCGGATGGCGAAGCGGGTGCGCTGTTCGTCAGCCGAGACCGAGAACCACAGTTTCACGAGGTCGATCCCGGATCCCGTCAGCATCGACTCGAACATCGGAACCTCGCGGATGAACTCGGCGTACTCCGCGTCGCTGCAGAAGCCCATCACGCGCTCGACGCCCGCCCGGTTGTACCAGGAGCGGTCGAAGAACACCATCTCGCCGGCGGCCGGCAGGTGCTTCACGTAGCGCTGGAAGTACCACTGCCCGGCCTCGCGCTCGGTGGGCTTCTCGAGCGCCACCACGCGAGCGCCCCGAGGATTCAGATGCTCCATGAAGCGCTTGATCGTGCCGCCCTTGCCGGCGGCGTCGCGCCCTTCGAACACCACCACGAGCCGTCGCCCGTCGCGCTTGATCCAGTTCTGCAGCTTCAGCAGCTCGATCTGCAGCAGACGCTTGGTGCCCTCGTACTCGGTGCGGTCCATCCGCTGGTCGTAGGGGTAGCCCTCGCGCCAGGTGTCGACGGCGCTGCCGTCGGTGCGCACCAGCACGGGGTCGTCATCGTCGTCGTCGCGCACGCTGTAGCCGAGCAGGGAGTCCAGCGCCGGGGGGACGGCCTGGCCGCCCGAGAGGATCGTCACGCCGGAACCGTACCCCTCCCAAGCGAAGCGCAAGTGAACGGACGGGGTCGCTTCGCCGCGCCTCCGTCAGAGTGCAGCGGGACCGGGCCCCCAGGCCCCGATCAGCGGATGCGACGCTGCGCTGTGCGGTGGATCGAACCCGAAACGACCGGCCGCACAGCGCAGCGTTGCCACGAGAGTAGCGAGAAATGAATGGGACTCCCACTCCCATAACTTGGGACCGATCGTCCCACTTCGTCTCCGTCGTCCCGGTCCCGGGCGCTGTGATCAAAACGTGCCCGACCTGCTTCCGTCGACCGTGCTCGCTCTCGCGGCGATGACGGTCGGAAGACGCGAGTAGCTGCGGATCCAGGCCGCCAGGTCGACCGCGACGTATCCCGCGAGCTCGCACATGTAGCGATGATCGACGGTCAGGTCGCGAGCGTGAATGGGCTCGTGGTGCGCAGCGCGGTTGCGCAGGAGCCGCAACCGCTCCAGCCGATCCCGAACGTGGCTGCGACGCCCGGTGAGGTTCGGGATCGCTCCGGCGAGAGCGGGCACCCACAGTGCGGCGTGGTGTCTGTTGGCCAGAAGTCCTTCCCAGAACGACGTTCTGAGTTCTGCTACGAGATGGCCCGCCGTCCACGATCCGACACCCTTCTTGCGGTTGAGGTGGCGCGCCGCATCGTCTACGGCGCTCCGGTCGAGGGGTGAAAGCGGTGCCGAGTTCCACCAGTCGGTGCGCTGGAAGTGCTTGACGAGCGCGTCGTGCATGGCGTTGCGGATGCCGACCTCGAGCGCGGCGAACGCACCGAGAACGGCGCAACTGGCCTCGATGTTCCAGGAATAGAGTCGGACGGCGCAAGCGGGGTCGGCATCGCACGCGGGGTCGGCATCGCACGCGGCGAGATAAGGGGTGAGACGTTCCGCGCCGATGATCGTCGGGAGTTTCTCAAGCGTTTTCGGATCGGTAGAGCTCATGACCACCTCCTGCAGAGGTGACATTGTCTCAGATAAAAGAGTGCTGTAGAATCTCCTCCGTAAGCCCCGGACGAGACGTGTATGCGTCGGCGCGCCGGGGCAATCACCTTTAAGGTGTCAGATATCTCTGAGGTGTCAGATTTCTCTGGACGCTAGGCTTCGTCCGCATCGAAGTAGAGGTGCTCGTGCAGCGCGCACCCGGGGTTGAAGGGGGCCGCGCAGGCGGGGCAGGCGTCGGCGCGGCGGTACTCGGCGATCGTGAGCTCGGTGCCGCAGACGCCGCACAGCACCGCCAGCTCGTCGCGCGCCGAGGCCGGCCAGGTGCGCGACGGGTGCCCTGCCGCCGCCTCGTGGCAGAGGTGGCACGGGTAGTGCGACCCGCAGCACGCGAAGCGCAGAGCGATCACGTCCAGCGGCGTGCGGTAGTGCACGCACCGCGTCTGGGCATCGACGACCGGGCCGAGCACAGGGGGCCGCGAGCGGTCGCCGGGAACGCGCACGAGCATCCGCTACGCCACCCCTCGCGCCGTGAGCGCCTCGCCCAGGTCGTCGGCGTGCTTGAGCGACACCACCAGGAACGGGATCACGAACGCCTGCAGCCCGCCACCCGCCCCGCGCGCCTTCTGCGCCTCGCGCACTCCCGCCGCGAGCCGGATCAGCACCGGCACCGTCGTGATCGCCACCGCCAGCACGAGCGCCACCCGCGCCGGGTCGACCCCGAACCGCGTGAACGGCTGCAGCCCGCGCTCGAAGGCGTCGAGCAGATCCGCCACCCGTGTGGTGAGCACGAGCATCGCCGCCAGCAGGATGGCGGCCAGCACGCGCGAGGTGTTCGCGATGGCCGGCTCGGTCTGCAGGAAGAGCAGCTGCGCCCCCAGCGTGATCACGATCACCCAGCGCACCCCCACGACCTGCCGGCCGAGCTCGCGCAGCCCGAGCCCGGTCACGAGATACCCGCCGACCGTCACCGCGCCGGCGATCCCGGCGGCCAGGTAGGTGGAGGGCAGCAGCGACACCGCCAGCACCAGCACCAGCAGCACGAACGCCTTCGGGCCCGCGGGGGCGCGGTGCATCCACCCGGTCCCGGGACGGTAGAGCGTCAGCACGCGAGGCTCGCCTCGTAGCGGTCGACGACCTCGGCGGGTGAACCCACCGCGGTGAGCCGGCCGTCGTCGAACAGCACGGCCACGTCGCACCGCGCCGCCAGCGCCAGGTCGTGCGTCACGAGCACCAGGCGGTGGCCCCGGTCGCCGGCAGGGCTGCCGCCGGCGGTCGGCGGATCGGCGGGCGGGGCCGCCTCTCCGCCGCCGACGGTCTGCGGATCGGCGGGCGCTGCCGCCTCCCCACGCACGCCGCCCGCCTCCGTTGCGCGCGCCGTGACCCCGCGGTCGCGCAGCAGGTGGTCGGCGATGAGCCGGCTGTTCCGGGCATCCAGGTACGCGGTCGGCTCGTCGGCGATCACGAGCTCGGGCCGGCGGATGAGCGCCCCGCAGAGCGCGAGCAGCTGCTTCTGCCCGCCGGAGAGGTCGTGCGCCGGCCGGTCGGCGAGCTCGGTCAGCCCGAACTCCTCCAGGGCCGCGGATGCCCGTGCGGCGGCCTCGGCTTTCGGCAGCTTGTCCGCCCGCAGCGAGAACGCGGCGTCCTCCGCCACGGTCGGCATGATGATCTGCGCGTCCGGATTGCTGAACACGAACCCCACCGCGCGCCGCAGCTCCTTCGCCTGCCGCGAGGGATCCAGCCCGAGCACCGAGACCGCCCCCGTGGTGGGCGCGACCAGGCCGCCGAGCAGCCGTGCGAAGGTCGACTTGCCCGATCCGTTGGCCCCGATCACCGCGATGCGCTGCTGGTCGAGCCGCACCGACACTTCGTCGAGAGCGAGGCGCTCGCCGAGGCGCACCGAGACGCCGTCGAGCAGGATCGGGGCAGGACTCATCGCTCGGGGGTGCCGGAGGAGACGCCCGGAGCGGTTCCGGATGCCGCGCCCGCGGTCGATCGCACCGCAGACGTTCCGCCGGCCCCCGCGAACCGGTCGGTGCGGAAGGCCCGCGGATACGCGCGCTGCAGCGTCATCGTGATGACCACCGCGATCACGGCCTTCACCAGGTCGCCCGGCACGAACACGAGGCTCTGCAGGGCCGTCTCGGGCAGCGGGATGCGCGTGACGAGCGCCTGCACCGGAAGCCCGAAGGCGTAGATCACGAGGATGCCGCCCACCAGCACGCCCAGGATGGTGCGCGCCCAGGTGAGGCGCTTCCGCCCCGCGTGCACGATCGCGCCGACGACGAAGGCTCCCGCGATCCAGCCGAAGAGGTACCCGGCGGTCGGCCCGACGAACACGCCGGCCCCGCCGTGGCCTCCGGCGAGCAGCGGCAGCCCGAGCGCCACCAGGGCAAGGAAGACGACGAGCGAGATCGCACCGCGCCACGCCCCGAGGACGGCGCCCGCGAGCATCACGCCGAGGGTCTGCGCGGTGATCGGCACCGAGCCGAACACGGCGAAGCCTCCGGGCAGGCCGAGCACCGCGATGAAGGCGGCGAACACGGCGATCCGTGCGATGTCGGTGGCGTCGATCGCCAGACGGGAGACCGGGCGTGCCGATCGGAGCGGCGTGGTCTCGGCCGGGATCGCGGCGGGTTCGCTTGTCATCATCGTCTCCTGAACGCTGTTCACCTGAACGGTGTTCACTATAGTGGGGACATGGCCTCGTCCCACAACCCCGGCGCACGGAACGGGCGTCACTCGCGTGACGACGTCGCCGAGGCCGCGCTGCGCATCCTCGACGACCACGGCCTGCCCGACCTCACGATGCGCCGCCTGGCCGCGGCCCTCGACGTGCAGCCGAGCGCGCTCTACTGGCACTTCCCGAACAAGCAGACGCTGCTGGCCGAGCTCGCCGACCGCATCGCCGACCGCGCGCGCCCGCGGCCCGATCCGGATGCCGACTGGTCCGCGCTCGCCCGGGCCGAGGCCTTCGGCCTCCGTGACGCCCTGCTGGCCTACCGCGACGGCGCCGAGGTGGTCTCGAGCACCTTCGCGCTGGGGCTCGGCGCCTCCACGCCGCTGGCGCGGCTGCGCGCCGCCCTCGAGCGCGGCTTCGACCCGTCGACCAGTGCGCGCGCCGCCGCCGCGCTGCTGCACTTCGTGCTCGGCCACGTCTCGCACGAGCAGCAGCGCCTGCAGTACGACAGCCTGGGCGTCGTCACGGCCCCCGACCCCGCGGTCGCCGGCACGGGCGCCGACACCGCCGAGGCCTTCGCCTTCGGCGTCGACCTCCTGCTCGAGGGCCTGCGTCACACCACCCCCGCGCGTGGCCCAGCACCCACCCCCCTCCCCACCTCCGCCGACCCGTCACTCCGTACCGCTTCGGCACCGGAATAACGGGATCGCCTGACGGGTCGACGAGGCGCAAAAGCACTCGACACGCGGATGCCCCGGGTCTAGCCTGGGCGTGCTCGACAGCTCTCGCCGGCATGCTCCCGGAAGGCCATCATGCGCCGTGCTCGATCTCTTCTCGCCGCCCTGGTGATCGTCGCGCTCGTCAGCGGCGTGAGCGGGTGCACCTCCTTCCCCTGGAGCAAGCCGGTCGCCTCCGCGGGCCTGGACCTCACCCCCGAGCAGCTGCAGTCGACGGGCATCGCAATCGTGGCCGACGAGACGGCGGTTCCGGATGCGCCCACCTCGCTGACGATGACCGAGATCCAGGCCGACCGCATGATCGCCGAGGCGGCGGCCGGCGTCGGCCGCACCGGCGCCGAGCTCGACGCCATCGCCCCCGTCGACCCGAGCTACCCGCGGATGAGCTACCTGCTCGCCGCCTACCTCAGCGCCGACGACCTGCCGGGCGAGCATCCGGGGGCCGACCTCGCCCGCACGCTCTACGCCACCAGCGACGACAGGCCGGAGCCGACCGACTGGACCCACCCCGAGTCGGTCGTGTTCCCGATGGCCGTGGTGGCCCTGTTCGTGCAAGACCTGATGACCGCGGCGCAGGCCGAGGGCTCGTTCGTGGCCGAGGATCCGGTCGACGAGGGCGCCGGCGTGGGCCCGGCTCCGGATGCGGCCGCCGCCCCGGTCGAGCCCGCCGCGTTCCGCACCGCTCCGGATGCACCCTCCGCGCCCGCGGGCATCGTCGACGCGCCCTGCACCACCGTCACGGGCTTCATCTCGAAGACCATCCAGGGTCTGTTCGACGTGCTGCGCGTCATCCCGGGCGAGATCTCGAAGATCAGCGAGCTCGGCATCTTCGGCGTGCTGCTCGGTGCGCTCATCGATCACGCCATCGGCCTCGCTCAGGGCGTGGTCGAGGGCCTCGTGTCGGTCGTCACCGCGCCCGTCCTGAACGCCCTGCGGATCGGCCTCTCGGGCCTCGGCACCGCCTCGCTGGTACTCAGCTACTTCACGAACGAGCGCTTGGTGGTGAAGCCGGGCCCGGCCGATCACACGGCCTTCTCGATCGATCCGGATCCGGGCACCAAGGGCACCTTCACGGCCAGCACGCTCTCGCTCACGAAGGACTGGCCGGCCGCGCTCGTGGACTGCGCCAAGGTCAGCGGGGCCACGATCCCGCCGCTGATCCGGCCGGGTGACCCCGCCACCTGGACCATCCAGTCGGGCGTCACCCTGATCTCCCTCGACCGCACCGAGACGAAGATCCTGGCCGACAAGACGGCCGTGGTGGAGTTCACCACCGGGCACGAAGACGCCGAGACCGCCAATGGTCCCGAGATCACCGAGGCCGCGCGGGTGAGTGTGACGGTGCCGCGCAAGGAGGTGGGGGAGTTCCTCGATCTCGCCGCCAAGCAGGTCGAGAGCGTGAAGAACGACATCCTGGCGAAGGTGCCGTCGTTCCTGCAGAACGCGGCATCGATCGTGCTGAACGCCGCGATCGACCCGGTGGTGGCGAGCGTGCGCGGCTCGCTCGAGGAGGTGGCGGGGGAGACCGCCATCCTGAACCTCAAGGGCGACGGGATGGTGTGGGTGACCCACCACGAGCCCAAGGAACCGGATCCGGCGCCGGGTGCGGATCCCGACCCCGAGCCCGCTCCCAACGGCGACGACGGTGACTTCTGCACCCAGTTCGACGAGCAGGCGGCGATCGCGGCGGCGGCGCTGCCCGGCGCGGCCGACCCGTTCAGCTGGGCGGCCGGCTTCGCGGCGGGCCTGCACTCGATCACGGCGGCTCCGCCGGCCGAGCTCGCCGGCGACTTCGGCACGGTCGTGCAGTTCTACGACATCGCCGCCACGAGCAGTTTCGGCGATGCGCAGGCGCTCGCCGACTTCGTCGACTCCCACGACGTCGACGGCGCCCGCGTGCGCCTGTGGGCGGCCTGCGGAGCCACGCAGATCGACGGGTTCTGATCCCGGCCGGATGGCGTCGGAGTCAGGAGCGGCGGGTGAGTCGCCGCAGCCAGGCGCGGAATCGGGCGGACTGCCCGTCGGTGTACTCGTTCGAGAGGCGGAGGGTCTCCTCGCCGAGGTCGCCGCCGCGCAGGATGGAGTCGAGCGCCTGCATCGCGCGCTCCTCCTGGGCCGCGGCCCGTCGCATCCGCTCGTCGTCGTCCACCGGGCTCAGCCTACGTCGGGGCTCTCGTTGCACGATACCCAGTAGGGGTATAATCTATACCCACAGGGGGTACAACGGCCCCGATCGGTGGAGGATGCTCGTGCACGGATACGTCGACGACAAGGATGCGCTGCTGAAGCGGCTGCGCCGGGCCGAGGGTCAGGTGCGCGGCATAGCCCGCATGATCGAGGAGGACGCGTACTGCATCGACGTGCTCACCCAGGTCTCGGCGGCCACGAAGGCGCTCGAGACGGTGGCGCTCGCGCTGCTCGACGACCACCTCACGCACTGCGTCGCCGAGGCGGGAGCGCAGGGCGGTGTGGTGGCCGAGGAGAAGATCCGCGAGGCCTCGGCCGCGATCGCGCGGCTCGTGCGCTCCTGAGCACAGGCGCCCGCCCGGCACCTCGCACCCGCCCGGCACCTCGCACCCGCCGTCCGGCGCCTCGCGCCCTCCGCCCGCGCGCCGGAGCCCGCCCCACGCCCCACCTCCTCCGCCCGCGCGCCGACCCCGCGCCCCGGCACTCGACGAACAGGACCACCATGAACGACCTCACCCACCCAGACCTCGGTCTCACCGCCCGCGACGGGAGCGCCTGTGGCTGCGCCTCGCACGCCGAGCCCGGAGCATCCGACACCCACCCCACCCCCGCGGCATCCGAGGCCCACCCCGCCCCCGCGGCATCCGAGGCCCACCCCGCCCCCGCGGCATCCGAGGCCCACCCCGCCCCCGCGGCATCCGAGGCCCACCCCGCCCCCGCGGCATCCGAGGCCCACCCCGCCCCCGCGGTCGACGGTGTGGCTGCCGACGCGGGCATCGAGTACCGCGTCACAGGCATGACCTGCGCGCACTGCGTCGCGAGCGTCACCGAGGAGATCTCGGCGATCGACGGCATCGACACGGTGCAGGTGCGCCTGAACGTCGGGGGCGAGTCCCTCGTCTCGGTGCGAGGCGCCGCCGCTGCCGACCGGGCCGCCGTCGCCGCCGCGGTCGACGAGGCCGGGTACGCGCTGGCGGGGGAGTGACCGGCGTGGCAGGTGAGCAGCGATCGCCGGCGCTCGAGGTCGAGCTCGTCATCGGCGGCATGACCTGCGCGTCCTGCGCCAACCGCATCGAGCGCAAGCTCAACCGCCTGCCGGGCGTCGAGGCCTCGGTGAACTACGCCACCGAGAAGGCGCGCATCCGCTCGGCTCCGGATGCCGCGGAGCCGCTCCCCGACTCCGGCGCCCTGATCGCCGTGGTCGAGTCCGCCGGCTACCGGGCCACCGCCGCGCTCCGCCCCGCCCCCGCGCCTGCCCCGCATCGCACGTCGACGGCCGCGCCTACACCTGCCGCCGCGGCCGGCCCCGCCGCCGCACCCGACCCCGCCGACGTGGCCGCCGCACCCGACCCCGCCAGCTCGAGCCCCGCCGTCGCGCCCGCCGCACCCGCCTCCGACCCCGCCGCCGCGACCGCCGCACCCTCCTCCGACCCCGCCGCCGCCGAGACCGCGGCCCTGCGCCGCCGCCTCGCGATCTCCGCGGCGCTGGCCCTCCCCGTGGTGCTGCTCTCGATGATCCCCGCCCTGCAGTTCACGAACTGGCAGTGGCTCGCCCTCACCCTCGCCGCCCCCGTCGCCGTCTGGGGCGCCTGGCCCTTCCACCGCGCCGCCTTCGTGAACGCCCGGCACGGCGCCGTCACCATGGACACCCTGATCAGCCTCGGCGTGCTCGCCGCCTTCGGCTGGTCGCTCTGGGCGCTGTTCTTCGGCAGCGCGGACGAGCCCGGCATGACGATGATCTTCCAGCTGATCGCATCCGGTCACGGCGACGAGCTCTACCTCGAGGTGGCCGCGGCGGTCACCGTGTTCATCCTCGCCGGCCGCTACCTCGAGGCGCGGGCCAAGCGCGATTCCGGTGCCGCCCTGCGGGCACTGCTCGAACTCGGCGCGAAAGACGCCTCCCTGCGAACCGACGCCGGGGAGGTGCGCGTCCCCGTCGCATCCCTCGTCCCCGGTGACGTGGTGGTGGTGCGCCCCGGCGAGAAGATCGCCTCCGACGGCGTCGTGCGAGACGGCGCCTCCGCCGTCGACCTCAGCCTGCTCACCGGCGAGCCCGTGCCGGTCGACGTCGGTGTCGGCGACCGTGTGGTCGGCGCGAGCCTGAACACCAGCGGCCGCCTGCTCGTCGAGATCACGAGCGTGGGCGCCGACACCGAGTTGGCCCGGCTGGGCCGTCTGGTCGAGGATGCGCAGACCGGCAAGGCCGCCGTCCAGCGTCTGGCCGACCGCGTCTCCGCCGTCTTCGTGCCGGTCGTGATCGGCCTGTCGGCGCTCGCCTTCGCGGGCTGGCTGCTGACCGGCGGATCGGCACAGGAGGCCTTCACGGCGGCCGTGGCCACCCTCATCATCGCCTGCCCCTGTGCACTCGGCCTCGCCACCCCCACCGCGCTCCTGGTCGGCACGGGTCGCGGCTCCCAGCTCGGCATCCTCATCCGCGGCCCCCAGGTGCTCGAACAGACCCGCCGCGTCGACACCATCGTGCTCGACAAGACGGGCACCGTCACCACCGGCCGGATGACCCTCCGCACCGTCGTGCCCGCCGAGGGCGAGCGCCCCGCCGAGGTGCTGCGCCTGGCCGCCGCCGTCGAGTCCGGATCGGAACACCCCATCGCCCGAGCGATCGTGGCGGCTGCAGCCGTGCCCGCACCCGCCACCCCCGCCCCCTCGGCCCAGGCGGCCGACGTCGCATCCGCCGACTCGACCGCCCGGGGTGCGAGTCCGTCACTCCTCGCCACCCGAGCGGCTGCTCCCCATCCGGTCGCCGACGGCGGAACCCCGCCGAGCATCGAGTCGTTCGTGGCGGAGGCCGGTCACGGCGTGCAGGCCCGCATCGACGGCCGCGTGGTCGTGGCCGGCCGTGCCGACTGGCTCGCGACCGAGTGGGCCATCCCGCTCCCCGCCGAGCTGCGCGTCGCGCTCGACACCGCCGAACGCGACGGAGCAACCGCCGTGGTCGTCGCCTGGGACGGCGTGGCGCGCGGTGTGCTCGTCGTCGCAGACGCGATCAAGCCCACGAGCGCGGCCGCGATCGCCGACTTCCGTCGTCTCGGCCTCCGCCCCATTCTGCTCACCGGTGACAACGAGGGAGCCGCCCGCGCCGTGGCCGCCGAGGTCGGCATCGACCCCGAAGACGTGCGCGCCGGCATGACCCCGCAGGGCAAACTCGCGGCCATCCGCGCCCTGCAGTCGGAAGGCAGGGTCGTCGCCATGGTCGGCGACGGCGTGAACGACGCGGCGGCGCTCGCCGCGGCCGACCTCGGCATCGCGATGGGCAGCGGAACGGATGCCGCGATCGCCGCCGCCGACATCACCGTGATGCACGACGACCTGGCCTCGGCGGCGGATGCCGTGCGCCTGGCCCGCCGCACCCTGGGCATCATCAAGGGCAACCTCTTCTGGGCCTTCGCCTACAACGTCGCCGCCATCCCGGTGGCGATGCTCGGCCTCCTCAACCCCGTGCTGGCGGGCGCCGCGATGGCCTTCTCCTCGGTCTTCGTCGTCACGAACAGCCTCCGCCTCCGCCGCTTCACCCCGCGCCCCCGCTGACCGTCCGCCACACCCCGCGGCCACCTGCTGACACTCGCGGCATCTCGCGCGCACGACCGCGGTCCGTGTGAGCACCCGCGCCTTTCGCGTACGCCTGCGGCCTCTCGCACGCAACCACGCCCGCGCGCACTCACGCACTCACCCGCCGCCGCAACGGATGGAGTCCGCGCCTCTCCAGGGCCTCAGGCTCCATCCACTCGCGCTCACCGCCCGAACCTCCCTCCACTCTGCCGGCCGCACCACCGCCCGCCTCCTAGCGCGCACAAAGCGCACGACTCTTGACACTGAACATCTATGGACATACAGTCTTCATGTTCACAGTTGTTCATACACAAGGAAGTGGCGCGATTCAATGAAGATCGCAGTTGTCGGCAGCTACGGTGCCGGCCTCACGATGCGCATCCCGCAGGCTCCCGGTGCGGGCGAGACCGTCTCCGGCGGCCAGTACGACGAGGGTCCCGGCGGCAAGGGCTCGAACCAGGCCATCGGCGCCGCCCGCCTCGGCGCCGAGGTCTCCCTGCTCACCGCGGTCGGCGACGACGCCTTCGGCCGTGCCGCCCACGAGCTCTGGGCGGCGGAGGGCGTCGACGCCTCGCAGGTCGTCGTCGGCACCCGTCCCACGATGGTCGGCTTCATCCTGGTCGAACCCTCCGGTGAGAACCGCATCGCCATCGCCTCGGGCGCGCTCGACGAACTCGGCGCCGAAGCCGTGCGCGGGTTCGCCGGTCAGATCGCCTCGGCCGACATCCTCGTGGTCTCGATGGAGATCCCCGCGGATGCTGTCGCCGAGGCCCTGAGGCTCGGTCGCGAACTCGGCACCACCACGCTGCTGAACCCGGCGCCCGCTCGCCGCCTGAGCGACGAGGTGTGGCACAGCATCGACATCATCACCCCGAACGAGACCGAGGCTCCCGTGCTGCTCGGCCTGCCCGAGGCTCACGGCCACAGCGACGAGCAGCTCGTGCGCCTGCTGCAGCAGCGCACCGGCGGCAGCGCCGTTCTCACCCGCGGCGGCCGCGGTTCGCTGCTCTGCGGGCCGGATGGCGAGATCGACGAGATCCCCGCTCTCCGGGTGCGGAACGTCGTCGACACCACCGGGGCCGGCGACTCCTACACCGCCGCCCTCGCGGTGGCGCTCACCGAGGGGCGCTCGCTCGGCGAGGCCGCCCGCTTCGCCGCCGCGGCCGGAGCCCACACCGTCGGCATCGCCGGCGTCATCCCCGCCCTGCCCACCCGGGCCGACCTGACCGCCCCGGCCACCCGCCCCGCAGCCTCGAACACCCGCCCCGCAGCCCTGACCACCCCGATTGGAACCCTCCGATGACAGCGACCACCGCGATGACGCGTTCGTCCTCCTTCGATCCGCGCAAGCTCCTCCGCGCCCGCGAGGCCGGTGTCTTCGCGGCCCTCGTGCTGCTGTTCGTGCTGGGCGTCATCCTCTCGCCGAGCTTCGTGCAGCCGGGCAACCTGCTCTCGGTCGGCCAGCAGGTCGCGCAGATCGGCATCATGGCCATCGGTGCCACCTTCGTCATCATCAACGGCGAGATCGACCTCTCCGTCGGCTCGATCTACGCACTCTCGGCCATCACGACGGGTATGGCGATCAGTGCCGGCACCCCCTGGCCGCTCGCCATCCTGATCGGCGTCGTGGTCGGCGCCCTCGCCGGTCTGCTCAACGGTCTGGCCGTGGTGCTGCTCGGCGTCCCCTCGTTCATCGTCACGCTCGGCAGCCTGAGCGTGTTCCGCGGCATCGCCCTGCTGATCTCCGACGGCGCCCCCATCTCGCTCTCCAGCGACCAGCCCGGTGTCGCCGAGTTCACCCTGCTCGGTCAGGGCCGCCTGTTCGGCGTGGTGCCGATGCAGCTGATCATCTTCATCGCGATCGCCGCGATCGGCATCGTGCTGCTCTCCCGCTCCCGGCTCGGCTTCAACACCTACGCGGTGGGCGGCAACCAGGAGTCGGCCCGCCTCGTGGGCATCCACGTTAAGCGCGTGAAGCTCTCGGCCTTCGTGCTCTCGGGCGTCACGGCGGGCATCGCGGGCGTGCTCGGCCTCTCCTTCCTCTCCTACGTGCAGGGCGTCACCGGCACGGGCCTCGAACTCACCGTCATCTCGGCGGTCATCATCGGCGGTGCCGCGCTGTTCGGCGGCTCCGGCACCATGTGGGGCACCATCATCGGCGTCGTCTTCATCGGGCTGCTGCAGAACATCCTCAACATCAACGGCATCTCCTCGTTCTGGCAGACCGTCGTCACGGGACTCGTGATCGTCGCCGCGGTGGCCGCCGACACCTGGCAGCGCAAGCGCAAGACCCGGGCCTGACTCTTCCCTCCCATCCGCACCTCCTCATCACAGGACATCAACAAAGGAGTATCCATGTCCCTCAGATCCACCACCCGCCGCCTGCTCGCGGTCGGCGCGATCGTGGCCTCGACGGCCCTCGCCGTCAGCGGCTGCGGCGCCATCACCACCGGCAGCGAGCCCGCCGCGGGAGCCGATGGCGGCTTCCAGCTGGCCGGCTACATCCAAGACCGGATCGACTCGGGCGATCCGCTGCGCATCAAGCTCAGCTACCACGACCCCTCGCTCGCCTTCGCGACCCCGATTTCCACCGGCATGGAGCGCGCCGGCGACGAGTTCGGCGCCGACGTGCAGCTGATCGGCCCGACCGGTGGCGACGCGGCCAAGCAGGTCTCCGAGCTGCAGACGCTCATCCAGCAGCAGTCGGTCGATGCCCTCGCCGTCTCCTCCGCCTCCAGCGACGCCCTGAAGCCGGTCATCGCTCAGGCCTACGACGCGGGCATCCCGATCATCTCGTTCAACACCGACAACCCCGACTCGAAGCAGATGGGCTTCGTGGGTCAAGACCTCAAGGCCTCCGGTCAGTCCGAGGCCGAGGAACTCGTGAAGCTGCTGGGCGACGGCGCCACCGGCAAGGTGGTCGTGTTCTCGCTCGACACCGGGGCCGGCTGGTCGAACGACCGCTTCAGCGGCTTCGAGGCCGGGATCGACGGATCGGGTCTCACCGTCCAGGGCCCCGTCAACGTCGGCAACGAGCCGAACGCGGCCTACAACACGGTCGAGTCCACGATGGCCGGCGCCGGTGACGTGGTCGCCATCGCGGGTCTGGACTGCTGCAGCACCACCGCGGCGGCCAAGTGGGTCGAGCAGTCCGGCAACGCCGGCAAGATCACCATGGTCGGCTTCGACCTACTGCCGCAGACCGCCGACTTCGTGAAGAACGGCGTGGTCTCGTTCACCATCAGCCAGAACCCCGAAGAGCAGGGCTACCAGGCGGTGAAGGTGCTCTACGACTTCCTCAAAGACGGCACGCCGATCGAGGGCGTCGACACCGGCGCGCAGATCATCGACTCGTCCAACCTGAGCGAAGCGACGGTGGAGGGCTGATGACGGCGCTCCCTCCGGTGGCCGAGCGCCCCGACACCGCCCGCGAGCTCGCTCCGGCGATCCGCATCGAGCATCTGAGCCGCAACTTCGGCCCCGTGCGCGCGCTCGAAGACGTGAGCTTCGACGTGACCACGGGCGAGGTCACGGCCCTGCTCGGCGAGAACGGCGCGGGCAAGTCGACGCTCCTGAAGATCCTCGCGGGTCTCCAGCCGCCCAGCGGAGGGAGCGTCACCGCCTTCGGGCACGAGGTCTCGTCCTACGACCCGAACACCATGCTCACCGAGTACGGCATCGCGATCGTGCCGCAGGAGCTCTCGCTGCTGCCCGACCGCAGCGTCGCCGAGAACATCCTGTCGGGCATCGAGCCGGGCAACCGCTGGTTCCCGTCGCGTCGCACGATGGCGGCGCGGGCACTGGAACTCCTCGCCGAGCTCGATCTGCGGGTCGATCCGGATGCCACGGTCCGCACCCTCGACCTGGCCACCCAGCAGCTGGTCGTGGTGGCCCGTTCCATCGCCCGGCAGTGCCGGGTGCTCATCCTCGACGAGCCCACCGCCATGCTCACCCCGGCCGAGAGCGACCGCCTCTTCGCGCTGATGGCCACCCTCAAGAAGGCCGGCACCACTATGGTGTACGTCTCGCACCGCATGCCCGAGGTCTTCCAGCTGGCCGACCGCATCGAGGTGCTGCGCGACGGCAGGCACGTCGCCTCCTGGCGCCGCAGCGAGGTCACGCCCGAGCAGGCCGTGGCGGCCATGGTGGGGCGCGAGCTCAGCCAGTTCACCAGCCGCGCCGAGCTGGTGGCGTCCGCGGCGGCGGAGCCCGCTGCTCCGGATGCCGCGCCGGCGCTGCGGGTGCATGGTCTGAGCGGGCGGCGTCACCACGGCGTCGATCTCGAGGTGCGCCCCGGCGAGATTTTGGGCGTCGCGGGCCTGCCCGACAGCGGTCGGGTCGAACTGCTGCACAACCTCTTCGGCGGCGACAAGGGCACGGCCGGCACGGTCGAACTGCTCGGTGCGCCGTACGAGAACCGGAGCCCGATCGCGAGCGTCGACCGCCGCCTCGGCTTCGTGCCGGGGGAGCGGCGGGCGCAGGGTCTGCTCACCACGATGAGCGTCGCCGAGAACGTGGGCGTGCTCACGGTCAAGGCGCTCACCCGGGCCGGCCTGGTGCGCCGCGGCGCCTTCGAGAAGAAGGCCGCGGGCCTCGCGCAGGGCTTCCGGGTGAAGACCGCCACGATGGACCAGCCCATCACGAACCTCTCGGGCGGCAATCAGCAGAAGGCGATGCTCGCGCGCTGGATCGCGATCGATCCGGCCGTGCTCATCCTCGACGAGCCCACGCGCGGAGTCGACGTGGGCGCCAAGGCCGAGATCTACGAGCAGCTGTTCGCCCTCGCCGAGCGCGGGGTCGCCATCCTGTGCTCCTCGTCGGATCTGCCGGAGCTGCTCACCATCACCGATCGCATCCTCGTGCTCGCCGAGGGCCGGGTGGTCGACGTCGTCGACACGGCCCACGCCACCGAGGAGTCGATCATGACCGCCGCCACCGGCGCGGTCACCCACCAGACCGAAGGAACACACGCATGAAGCGACACGGAATCCTCAACGCCCAGCTCAGCGGGGCCCTCGCCACGCTCGGCCACACCGACCTCGTCCTGGTGGTGGATGCCGGCTTCCCGATCCCGCGCGAGGCGAACCGCGTCGACCTGGCCATCGCCGAGAACCTGCCGGATCTCCGCACCGTGATCGGCCTGATCGCCGACGAGCTCGTGGTGGAGGGCGTCGTGCGTGCCGACGACGTGCCGAGCAACAACCCGCGGCTCGACGAATGGCTGCAGGAGCGTTTCGCCGATGCCGAGTTCACCACCCGCACGCACGCCGAGGTGCTCGGCGAGCTGGCCCGTCAGGCGAAGGTCGTCGTGCGCACCGGGGCCTTCGAGCCCTGGGGCAACATCGGCCTGTTCTGCGGCGTCGACGTGCCCAAGTGGTTCGGCGGCGACGGCGTGATCGCACCCGACTACTACGCCTCCAAGCTCTGACCCCGCACGTTCCATCCCCCAAGACCTGTCCCCAAAAGAAAGAGAAGACCGAATCGTGACCGACACGACCACCCTGCTGGAACTCAGCCCGGCGCAGCTCGCGCCCTACATCCAGCACACCAAGATCGAACTCGGGTCGACCCGCGACGAGATGATCGCCCACGCCCGCGAGACGGTGGAGTACGGCTTCAACGCGGCCATGGTCCCGGCCTCCTGGGTGCCCCTGGTCGCCTCCGAGCTCGCCGGCACCGGCATCGGCATCGCCTCCGCGCTCGACTTCCCCACCGTGGGCGTCATGACCAGTGCCGGCAAGGCCGCCGAGGCCGCCGAGATCGCGCGTCTGGGAGCCACCCAGCTCGACATCGGCGTGCAGGTCGGCTGGCTGAAGAGCGGCATGTTCGACGAGTTCCGCGAAGACATCGCGGGCGTCGTGCGTGCCTCCGGCATTCCCGTCAAGGTGATGCTCGAGCTGCCGCTGCTCACCGACGCCGAGAAGGATGCCGCGGTCGAGCTGGCCATGGACGCCGGCGCCGCCTACCTCAAGAACGCCTCCAGCGGCCAGGTCGAGACGGCCAACCCCGAGAGCGTGCGGTTCCTCGTCGAGCGGGCCCGCCCGGGCGTGCTCGTCAAGGCCTCGGGGTCGATCAAGACCTACCCGCAGGCCGTCTCCCTCCTGCAGGCCGGTGCCGTGCTGCTCGGCACCAGCGCCGGCATCTCGCTGATCACCGACAGCGGCAACGACTCCACCGTCAGCTACTGATCCACATCCGCCAGGCATGATGGGTTCCGGCCCGGGCGCGTTTGCGTTCGGGACCGGAACCCTATAGAACCGCACGAGGGGCAGGGGAGACACGTATGAGCGCCACACAGCCGGGCGATGGCGAGGCCGGGATCAACCGGCAGGTGCCGGTGGCGATCCACGCGCAGATCTCCGAGCGCATCCGCAACCGCATCGCCCGGGGCGACTGGCCGGCCCACTACCGCCTGAAGAGCGAGCCCGAACTGGCCGCCGAGCTGGGCGTCAGCCGTGGCACGGTCCGGCGCGCGCTCGCGACGCTGATCGAGGAGGGGCTGCTGCGGCAGGTGCGCGGCCGCGGCACCTTCGTCACCTCGATGACCTTCGAGCCCTCGATCGCCCAGCGTCTCAGCACCCTCTCCGAGGACTTCTCCGACCAGGGCATCCTCTTCGACACGACGGTGCTCGGCCACGGCATCGTCGCCCCGCCGCAGCCGGTCGCCGCGCTGCTGGATCTGCCGCACTCCGGCAGTGTCTTCCAGCTCGACCGACTCCGCTCCACCGGCGGCGCGCCCGTCACCCTGCTCGGCAACTTCGTGCGCAGCGATCTGGTGCCGGGCATCGACGACTTCGACTTCTCCAGCGCGAGCCTGTTCGGCATCCTGGAGGGGCACTACGCCCTGAAGATCGGCACGGCCCGCCGCACCTTCAGCGCCGAAGCGGCCTCGGCCGAGGTGGCGGATGCGCTGAACATCGCCGAGGGTGCGCCGGTGCAGTACCTGCAGCAGGTGACCTATCTCGTCGACGGCCGCCCGATCGAGTACTCCGACGTCTGGATCCAGAGCGAGCGCCTGAAGGTGACGTCCCTCCTCTCGCGGCGCTGATCGCCCTCCCGCGGGCTCTGCCTCGCCGCCGGCCGATGCCGGCGCGCGGCTACCGGCGCAGCTCCAGCAGGGCCAGGATGCGCGGCTCCGGTTGCCCCGTCCAGGTGCCCGTGAGTACCCCGGTGACCACTCCGGCCGACTCGATGTCCACCTCGCCGGCGTCCGTCCCGCCCGGCGGAGTCGACAGCAGTGCCCGCAGCTCGTCGGCCGTGGCGCCCGGGATGCGCGGAAGAACGAGTCGCACCGGCCCGGCCTCCACCACGGTCGCGCCCTCGACGTCGTGCACCACCGGCAGTCCCAACTCGGCGGGCGACGGAGCCCGCAGAGGCGCCGAGCGCCCAGAACCGCCCGCACCACCCGCGTCCACGCCACTGCCCAGCACGCTCGCGTCCGCCTCGCGCCGCACGCGCCCCTCGGCGGTCTCCACCTCGAGCTCGGCCTCGCGCCCCCGCTCCAGGATGGCGGACACCAGCGCAGCCACGGCCACCGGATCGCCCGCGGCGTCGTACACCCAGCGCGACCCGAGCACCGAGTGCTCCATCGTGCCGACCAGCGAGCCCTCGGCGCCTGCCAGCTCCGCGCCCCGGTAACTCAGCGGCACCTGCACGGTCGAGCCGTCGGCATCCTGCAGCAGCAGTGTCTCGATGCCCACCTCGCCCGCCGGGTCGTCGAAGCGGAAGGCCGAGCCGACCGCCAGCGGCGGCGACACCCGCCCCGCGAACCAGGGCCGGTGCGGCGCCCACGCGGCGGCCAGTTCGAGCTTGCTGGGAACGATGGTCGCCTGGTGGATGAGTGCCATGGGCCGATGATACGGCCGCACATTGCCGCTGTCGGAGGCCGGTGCCAGACTGTGCGCCATGCCGATCACGGTGCGCCCCGCGACGTCGTTCGCCGACGTGACGACGATGGTGGGTCCCAAGCGCCCCGATGCGAACGTCTGCTGGTGCCTCAGCTACCGTCTCGGGTCGAAGGAGAACACCTCGCTCAGCGGTCCCGCCCGCGGCGATCGCGTGAAAGAGCTGGTCGCGCTCGATCCGCCACCCGGAGTGCTCGCCTACGACGCCGAGGGCGACGTGGTCGGCTGGGCAGCGGTGCATCCGCGGGCCGACACCAGTTTCGCGCGCAACCGGCGCATCCCGCACCTCGACGATCTCGACGTCTGGTCGATCTGGTGCCTGCGGGTGCGCCCCGGTCATCGCGGCCGGGGCATCGCCCACGAGCTGCTCGAGGGAGCGGTGGCGTTCGCGAGGCAGAACGGCGCCCCGGCGGTCGAGGGCTATCCGGTCGACAACAAGGGCGAGAAGGTCGACCTCACCATGGCCTACGTCGGCACCCGTGCCCTGTTCGAGCGCGCCGGCTTCACCAAGGCCGCGGGCACCGACTCGGCGCTGAACGGCTTCCCGCGCGTGCTCATGCGTCGCACCTTCGCCTGACCGCCCTGTGAGAGGGCTGACCACCGCCCTGACGACCGCCCTGTGAGAGGGTGAAGGGGAGAGGTGATCCCCTGTGACGACGACCTGGCGGTTCTTCCCGCCGCGCAAACCGCCGCCCCTGCCGCCCAAAGGCGAGAAGTGGGGCGGACTGCTCAGGCCCGCCACCTTCGTCAGCCTCGGCATCGCGGTCGTGCTGGTGGTGGCCGTCGTCGTCGGTCTTTCGGTGTCCCGCTCGACCGCCCCCACCACGCTCGAGGGCGTCACGGCCGAGGTGATGACCGAGGTCGACGCCATCACGGCCATCCTGCGACCCGCGGATGCCGCCGACGAGGCCGCGCTCGGCGCACCCGTCGACTCCACCACCCTCGATCCCTGCCCCGACGACGGCCCGGGCGAGCAGGTTACCGTCACCCGCGTCATCCCGCTTCCGCCCACCGCGAGCCCCGCCGACCTCACGCAGGCGGTCGCGGATGCCTACACGCAGCGCGAATGGTCCGTCCGCACCGAGGCCTACGGCACCGAGGGCAGCCTGCGCACCGATCTCCTCGGCAAGAACCTCATCCCGGTGGAGCTCACGATCGCCCCCACCACCGACGCCGCCTCACCGGCAGCCACCCCCGCGCTCACCGCGACGATCCGAAGCGCCTCCCGCTGCACCTCCGGCTCCTGAATCCACCCCCCGATCCAGGAACCCCCGCCCTTGCGACGGATCCAAACCTCAGCACCGGCACCGGGGCGATCGTCCAAGCCGGGCTCAGGATGCCGGAACCGCGGACTCCAGCACCAGCGGTGCCTCGTACCGAGCGTCGCCCACAGTGAAGCGCACCACCCCCGCCGAGGTCCCTGCCGGCGCCCCCGCCGGAACCGTCGCGAACTCCGCGGCCGCCCCCACCGGAGTGTCGCCGAACACCACCGCGCTCAGGTCCTCCGAGGCGACCGCAGCCGCAGCCGAAGCGACGACGCCGCCGCCAGCGGCGCCGTCCGCCCCGCCTGCTCCCCCGGAGAAGCTCCCGAACGTCTGCCCGGCGCGGGCCAGTGTCACCTCCCGCAGTCCCGCCTGCGCGCTCGCGAGCAGCGCGCGCGTGTCCCCGAACCGTGCGTCCAGCGACTCCGTGCCGAGCACCACCGACACGAGCGTCACCGGCGTCGCCCCGATCGTCACCACCGCCGAGGTCAGCAGCGTGAACCCGGCGTAGCTCGTCGATCCCGTCTTCAGCCCGTCCACGCCGTTCTCGCCGAGCAGGATGTTCTGGTTGGCGATCGTCCCCAGGTCGACCTGTTCCAGGCTCGCCGTCCCCGCGATGCTCAGCAGTGCCGGATCGGCGTGCGCGAGCGCGGCGACCCGCAGCAGGTCGGCGCTGGAGCTCGCGCTGCCCGGATCCAGCCCGCTCGCGTCGGCGAGCGTCGTGGCGCCGAGCCCGTGCTCGCTCAGCCAGGCGCGGGCGGCCGCGAGGTACGCCTCCTGCGATCCGAAGGCCCACAGCGCCACCGACTCGGCGTAGTTGTTGGCGCTGGTCAGCAGCGTGATCGCGAGCGCATCGCGCAGGGTCACCTGCTGCCCGGCGTACATCGGTTCGGTGAACTGGTCTTCGGCCTCCACCTCGGCGGTGATGTCGAGGTCGGCCTGCCCGAGGGTGATCGTCGGCCCCTGGTCGCCGGCGTCGGCGAGCGGATGCGCGTCGAGCACCACGAGCGAGGTGATCACTTTCGTGATGCTCGCGATGGGCACGGTCCCGGTCTCGCCGCCCTGCCCGAGCACCTCGACGGTCCCGTCGTCGTGCGCGATCCCGACCGCCCCCGCCCCCACGGCCGGGAACTCCAGCGAGGCGGCCGTCCCACCCGCGATCTCGGGAACCGCAGCCGTCGCCGTCGCGGTCGCTTCCGCCGAGGCCGTCGTCTCAGCCGGAGTCGGCGCGCTCCCGGCCCCGCCGGCACCCGCCACCCATCCGGCAATCACGGCGATCACCACCACCGCGGCCAGCGCGACCAGCCCCATCGCAGCGGGCCGGATCCGGGTCGTGCGTGTGCTTTTCACCCGCCGAGCCTACCCAGCGGCCCGATGCCCACCCTGACCGCGCATCCAGCCTCGCCCGCGCATCCGCCATCGGCCGGCCCCGGATGCTGCGTGCGCCACCCGCGCCCGCCCGCACCGCGTCAGCCCGCACACTGCCCCGGGCCGCACCGCGTCAGCCCGCACACTGCCCCGGGCCGCACACTGCCCCGGGCCGCACACTGCCCCGGGCCGCACACTGCCCCGGGCCGCACACTGCCCCGGGCCGCACACTGCCCCGGGCCGCACACTGCCCCGGGCCGCACACTGCCCCGGGCCGCACACTGCCCCGGGCCGCACACTGCCCCGGGCCGCACACTGCCCCGGGCCGCACACTGCCCCGGGCCGCACACTGCCCCGGGCCGCACACTGCCCCGGGCCGCACACTGCCCCGGGCCGCACACTGCCCCGGGCCGCACACTGCCCCGGGCCGCACACTGCCCCGGGCCGCACACTGCCCCGGGCCGCACACTGCCCCGGGCCGCACACTGCCCCGGGCCGCACACTGCCCCGGGCCGCACACTGCCCCGGGCCGCACACTGCCCCGGGCCGCACACTGCCCCGGGCCGCACACTGCCCCGGGCCGCACACTGCCCCGGGCCGCACACTGCCCCGGGCCGCACACTGCCCCGGGCCGCACACTGCCCCGGGCCGCACACTGCCCCGGGCCGCACACTGCCCCGGGCCGCACACTGCCCCGGGCCGCACACTGCCCCGGGCCGCACACTGCCCCGGGCCGCACACTGCCCCGGGCCGCACACTGCCCCGGGCCGCACACTGCCCCGGGCCGCACACTGCCCCGGGCCGCACACTGCCCCGGGCCGCACACTGCCCCGGGCCGCACACTGCCCCGGGCCGCACACTGCCCCGGGCCGCACACTGCCCCGGGCCGCACACTGCCCCGGGCCGCACACTGCCCCGGGCCGCACACTGCCCCGGGCCGCACACTGCCCCGGGCCGCACACTGCCCCGGGCCGCACACTGCCCCAGGCCGCACACTGCCCCAGCCCGCACTGCCCGCGCCGCTACCGCCCCTGGCGCTTCTTGAACGGCTTCGGCTCGCCCTTCACCACGGGCGCGCGCCCCTTGCCCTTGGACGCCTTGGCCTTGCCGCCGGCCTTCGCGGCGGGTGGCGGCGCTTTCGCCACGCGAGCGCGCGCGGCCCGCCGGAAGTCGATCCCCGCCTCGGTCAGGCTCACGCCGCTCTCGTCGGCCACGATCAACTTCTCGCCGCGCTCGGCCTCGATGGCAGCGACGGATGCCTCGATAGTGGCCCGCGACACGTGCTCGGCATTCGCGGCCCGCGAGAAGTCCCCTTCGTCGCCGACCGCCAGAAAGTGCCGCAGCTGACTGATCTCCACGCCCCCAGGCTACGTGACACTCCGGCCTGCTGGCGCCCATCGGTAATGATGAGTATCATTCGACTACATCAGCTGCCGCGGCAGCACCTCATCGGAAAGAAGCTGCCGCATGCCTCACGTTATACCGCGTTATACTCGGCCCATGAAGACCGCGATCTCTGTCCCCGACACCCTCTTCGCGCGAGTCGACGAGAAGGCTGCGGTGCTGGGGGTGAACCGTTCGGAGTTCTACTCGATCGCTGCCGAGCGCTACCTTCGTGACCTCGACGCCGACGATCTCACCGCCCGCTTCGACGAGGCTGTGGGTCGAACCGGAACCGACCAGCGCGAGGCGCTGGAGTTCGCCGAACGATCGCAGAGATCGGCCGCCCGTCTCGTCGCCGACGACGAGTGGTGATGCGGCGCGGAACGGTGTGGTGGGTCGACCTCGGTGAGCCTCGTGGCAGCGCGCCCGCGAAGAGGCGGCCGGTTCTCGTGGTCCAGGCCGACTCAGTCAATCGCAGCAGGCTGGCGACCTGTGTGATCGCCTCCCTGACGTCCAACACCGCGCTCGCAGAGCATCCGGGGAACGTCTTCGTGCCGGCGGGGTCGTCAGGGCTCGGGCGCGATTCGGTCGTGAACGTCTCGCAGGTGTCGACGATCGATCGCGGTGATCTGATCGAGGAGGCCGGTGAGCTGCCGCCCTACCTCCTCGAGGAGGTCGACCGCGGCCTTCGCCTGGTACTCGCTCTCTGAGCTGGAGACTCCCGGTCACTCGCCGCGCAGCGAGTAGGTCAGCACGGCGTTTCCCTTGCTCGTGACGGTCGACCGCACGAGCTCGAGCCGCGTGGTCGGGTCGTCCGGCTCGAACAGCCGCCGCCCCGCCCCGGCGACGACGGGGTGGATCATCACGGTCAGCTCGTCGAGGTCGCCCGAGAACAGCAGCTGGCGCACCAGCGAGATGCTCGACAGCAGCGAGATCTCGCCGCCCTCGGTCTGCTTGAGCTCCCGCACGAACGCGAACAGATCGCCCTCGATCAGGTGCGAGTTCTGCCAGGCCAAGTCCCCCGTCAGGCTTCGCGAGGCGACGTGCTTCTCGAGCGGATTCACGAACGCCCCGAACGGATCGTCCTCACCCGCGGCCGGCCAGTACTCCGCCCACTGCTCATAGCCGACGCGTCCCAGGATCGCGGTGTCGACCGACCCGATCATCGCGCCCATCAGTGCGCCGAGTTCGTCGTCGAAGCTGTCGAACTGCCAGAGGTTCGGCGACTCCACCACGCCGTCCAGCGACATGAACAGTCCGGCGGTGAGCTTGCGCATGGGTTCCTCCTCAGACGTCACCCGAACCCGAGCGGCCCCGATCCGGTAGCAGAAACCTAGCGCCTCAGTTGTGCGCCGTCAGCCAGGCGAACGGATCGACGGCCGACCCGTCCTCGTGGATCTCCAGATGCAGATGCGCCCCCGTCGATGTTCCCGTGTTGCCCACCGAGCCGATCTGCTGCCCCACCAGCACGGCCTGACCCTCGCTCACGAGCGGAGACCCGGTCAGCATGTGCCCGTACCAGCTGCTCACCGGCTGCCCGTCGATCACGTGGTCGATCACCACGTAGACGCCGAGCCCGCCGTTGTCGCTGCGCTGCACGAGGCTCACCACGCCGTCGGCGATCGCACCGATGGCCGTGCCCTGCCCCGGTGTGAAGTCCACGCCCTTGTGGTTGGTGCTGCCGATGCCGCCCGGAGACGAGCGGGGCCCGAATCCGTCGCTGATCGGAACACCCACCGGGAACGGCCACTGCACCGCGCTGTCGAGGTTGTTGGAGTAGGTGGAGGCGGTGCGGATGCCCGAGGCGAGGGCCTGCGCGGTGGCGGCGGCGGCCTTCTCGGCCGAACGGGCGGCCGCCAGAACCTCGGGGGTAGTCGCCAGATACTCGTCGCGCAGCACCACCGAACCGGGAACCGCGGCCGTGAGCAGTCGCTGCGGTTCGGGCACGGGAGCCGCGGTCGCGCTGCCCGAGGCGAAGGAGTCGCCGGCCTCGACGGCGGAGAGCGAGGTCGCGGCGGCCAGCAGGGCCGCGAACGACAGGGCCGCGGCCGTGCGCAGTCGCGGGGCGCCGGGCTTGCGCACACGGCGTCGCTCACGCAGGGCGGCGGCTTCCCGCAGTCGGATCTCCCGGCGGGTGAGGGGTGGAGCAGAGGTCACAGCGAAGACTTTCGGGTTGCATCGCGCGTCGCGGCCCGGGCAGACCGCCGCGTTCGTGCCTCCCAGGCTAGGGGTGGTTCATAGGTGATTGCTGGAAATCCCTCGGCTGCGCGAACGTCGGCCCGCACCCGATGCCCGTCCGCGCCCCGCTGGTAGGCTCGAGAACCGTGTCAGAGACTTCAGCCGCGCCTCGTCCTTTGCAGAACGATCCCTCGTTCGACGACGTCTGGGACGAGCTGACCTATCGCGGCCTGGTGCACGTCTCGACGGATGCGGCCGAGCTCAAGACCCTGCTCTCCGGTGAGCCGATCACCTTCTACTGCGGCTTCGATCCCACGGCGCCGAGCCTGCACCTGGGCAACCTCGTGCAGATCCTCGTGATGCGCAGGCTCCAGCTCGCCGGCCACAAGCCTCTCGGCCTGGTGGGCGGATCGACGGGCCTGATCGGCGATCCCCGGCCCACGGCCGAACGCACCCTGAACACGCGCGAGACGGTGGCCGAGTGGGTGGGTTACCTCCGCGGTCAGATCGAGCGCTTCCTGAGTTTCGAGGGCGACAACGCCGCCCGGATGGTGAACAACCTCGACTGGACGGCCCCGCTCTCGGCCATCGACTTCCTGAGGGAGGTCGGCAAGTACTTCCGGGTCGGCACGATGCTCAAGAAGGATGCCGTCTCGGCCCGCCTGAACTCGGACGCCGGCATCAGCTACACCGAGTTCAGCTACCAGATCCTGCAGGGCATGGACTTCCTCGAGCTGTACCGGTCGTACGGATGCGTGCTGCAGACGGGTGGCAGCGACCAGTGGGGCAACCTCACCAGCGGCACCGATCTCATCCATCGCGCCGAGGGCAAGAGCGTGCACGCCATCGGCACCCCCCTCATCACGAACTCCGACGGCACCAAGTTCGGCAAGAGCGAGGGCAACGCCGTCTGGCTCGACCCGAACCTCACGAGTCCCTACGCCTTCTACCAGTTCTGGCTCAACACCGACGACGCCGATGTCGTCCAGCGCCTGAAGATCTTCACGTTCCTCGACCGCACCGAGATCGAGCGACTCGAGCAGGCGGTGGCCGACGAGCCCTTCCGGCGGGAGGCGCAGCGCACGCTCGCCTTCGAGGTCACGGCGCTGGTGCACGGCGTGCCGGCCACCGAGTCCGCGATAGCGGCGGCCGGCGCCCTCTTCGGGCAGGGTGATCTCTCGGCTCTGGATGCCGCCACTCTCGGCGCCGCGATCTCCGAACTCCCGCGCTTGGAGGTGACCCCGGAGACCTCGATCGTCGACGCCCTGGTGGGCACGAAGCTGGTCACCAGTTCCAGCGAGGCGCGCCGCGCGCTCTCGCAGGGCGGCGTCTACCTGAACAACGCCAAGATCGAGAACCCGGATGCCGTGGTCGGCGACTCCCTGCTGGCCGGCGGTTTCGCCGTGCTGCGCCGCGGCAAGAAGACCCTCGCGGGTCTCACCACCTCGGCGTGATCCGGGGCGACACGCCCGGGTTGCACGCGCGATTTGCGCGAGTGCGAAACATCGCCGTAATGTAATCCCTCGTCACCCCACAGGTGCGGAAAGCGGAAGAGCTTACCGGCCTCAAGCGGGACGTCTTCCATCCTCTCTTTGAGAAGCACACTTGAGTGCGGCCAACGAGAAGCGTATGGTTGAAAACCCTTCTACTCCGAAGCGGTCAGCGTGTCGATTTGACAAGCGGAACGCGAGTGGTAAGGTTGAGAAGTTGCCCGGAGGGCCGCCTGGTTTTGCTGGGTGGGGCCGGTGCGTCCGATCCTTGAGAACTCAACAGCGTGCACAATGTCAAATGCCAAATACCCTGTCGACCGGTCTTGACCGGTTACAGGATTCCTTTGGAATACATTTAAACAACAAAGCAAGTCAGTAATGATTTGTTCTGTCAGTTTCAAACTCGCGAGGCTGTGACCTATTCCGGTCTGGTTCCGCATCTAATGTGCCGTCAGCTTGCTGGCGTGCGTTTATACATTTACGGAGAGTTTGATC